>WXFH01000001.1 GCA_009881125.1 Acidaminobacter sp.
ATTGTTATCAAACATGCCAGACACCTCCTACTATATTTCTATCGTGGTATCTGGTTTTCTAACAAAAACTTATCATAGGTACGGGGAGGGGAACCATCGGCAAAACCCTCTTTGAAAGACTGTACGCTGCCTCCCTCCACAACTTTCTCAAAATTATTGAAACCCTTCCTGAAATAAGGGTATAAAACTAAGGACTAAATATTTTGATCGTGACATCACATGCTGCACATAGGGCACGCGGAAACCAATAGTTTAAAGGAGGATTACCATGGGATTTCTAGACAAACTGTTCCACAAATCCAAAGAAGCTGCTGAAATGGTCAAGGACAAGGCTGAGGATTTGGCCGGCGAGGTCAAGGAAAAAGCGGAAGTTTTGAAGGACAAAGCAGAAGATTTTGCCGGGGACGTGAAAGAAAAGGCAGAGGTTCTGAAAGACAAAGCTGAGGATGCCCTTGAGGATGCAAAGGTCAAGGCGGAGGCCCTTAAGGACAAGGCCGAGGATAAATTGGAAGAAGCGAAAGAAAAAGTCGAAGGCCTGAAAGATCAAGCTGAAGATAAAGCCGAAGAAGTTAAGGATCAAGCGGAAGCTGCAGCTGAAGAAGCCAAAGAAAAGGTTGAGGCTGCAGCGGAAGAAGCTAAAGAGAAGGCCGAAGATGTGAAGGAAGACGCCCAGGCCGCAGTGGAAGAGGCTAAAGAAGCGGCTGAGGAAAAAGCGGAAGAAGTCAAAGAGGCTGCTGAGGAAAAAGTCGCAGACGTCAAAGCGGCCGCTGAGGAGAAACTAAAAGAGGTCTAAGATCAGCTTTAATAAAAAGTCCATGGATCCTGAGCCAAGCGCGAAAGTAGTGCTAAAGGGAAGGCGGCCCCGCCAGCTTCTCTCAAGGTGCCGCTTGATGTGCCACAGCTCAGGATCTTTTTGTTTGTAAAAAATTTTCCTTTTTTGGTTTAATATTCTGGTCTTGAGCTTTACAAAATTGTATAATAACTTTAGACAAACATAAAAAGGCGCAGCCTGGAGGTTATGGATGGATCTGTTTATTCAGCTTGATGTTGATCTACTGGCGTTTGTGATATTACTGGCTATGTTCATCAATACGAGAAAGAGCTTGGGGATAAGAAACAAATCAACAGATCTTTTTTCCAGATTGACCTTTTTAATGCTGATCAGTACTTTTGTTGAAATTGTGACCTTTGCCATAGACGGGCGTCCGGGGTCGTGGATGTATGCTGCCGGGTTTATCAGCAATTCGCTGCTGTTTGCGTTGGCGCCGGTGACCCTATACCTTTGGGTGGATTACATAGAGCATTTGTTTGTCAAAGACCTTGAGGTCTGCAGGTTTAGGGTGGCTCTCCGCGGTGCGCTGGTCGCTGTCATAATGCTTATGGTCCTGGCAAACTTCTATACCGGGATCTTGTTTCAGATCGAGGAGGGCAATGTTTACGTCCGCGGGCCTTGGTTTGTGACCCAGGTGATGCTCAATATCCTCATAGCAGGACAGGCTTATTTGACACTTCTCTTAAAACGGCGAAGTCTGAATCCGGTGATGCTGTGGTCGCTGGTGCTGTTCCCGCTGCTGCCTGTTGCAGGTGTGGTGATTCAGACTCTATTTTATGGCACTACGGCTACTTTGAGTTTTAAGACTGTCGCCCTTCTCCTGATCTATATCAACGTCCAAAGGGCCATGATTTTTATTGATCCGCTGACGGGACTGGAGAACCGGCGCAGCATAGACCTGCTGGTGAAGGCCATGGGAGAATGCCGGCGCGAGGTTATCTACGCTGGCGTGATGCTGGATATTGACAACCTCAAGGGGATCAATGACCTTTATGGACACTCGGCTGGGGACCTGGCCATCAAGCGCACAGCGGAACTCCTCCGGGGGAGCCTGCGCAAGACGGATTTTGTCGCGCGCTATGCGGGGGATGAGTTTCTGGTGGTTATGGAGGTCGAGGACCGCATGGCACTTCTAAAGGCGGTGGAACGTATTCAGGGTTCGTTTGCGGTGTATAATGAGACGTCCGGCGACCCTTGGAAGTTGGAGGTCAGCATGGGCTATGACACCTTTGTGTACAAAACCCCTGAGGAAGTGGAGCAGGCGCTGAGGGAAATCGACCTTAAGATGTATGAGGAGAAGAATCGGCGGAAGATCGAAAAGAAATCCAATTTGAATGTGGTCAGTGTATAGAAGGATGCCAATAAAATATCGACCCCTTTCGTGGAAATTGAAAACGAAGGGGGTCGATGTGTTGTGTGGGGAAAATGGGCGCCCTTAGGGATTCGAAACTGGGTGTCTGACACCGAGTTTCTATCCCATCTCTTCCACCAAAAACTCACTTAGAAACAGCCGTGTCAGATGCGGGTCGAATTGGGTACCGGCACCATCGGCTAATTCTTTTTGGATTTGGTCGGGGGAGAGGCGGGAGCGGTAGACCTGGTCATGGCGCATGGTGTCATAGGCCTCGATCAGGGCGACAATGCGGGCGTGAAGGGGGATGTCCCGGCGGGAGAGACCGCGGGGGTAGCCCTCGCCGTCCCAGCGCTCGTGGTGGCTCAGGATATCCTCGGAAATGCGGGTGAAGTCCGGGCTTGAGACGGCGATGCGGTAGCCGCTTTCCGAGTGCTTCTGGACCTGGCCGCGCTCCGTGCTGTCCAGCTGGCCGCGCTTTTCGACGATCTCCCGGGGCACGCTCATGATGCCAATGTCGTGCATCAGGGCCAGGAGGCTGAGATCTTCAATCCGCTCCGGGGTAAGGCCCAGGCGGGTGCCAAAGGCTTCGCAGAGTCTCTGGACCCGGCGGCAGTGCTCCATAGTGCGGGCGGACTGGCTTTCCATGACGGTGGCTATGGATTCTATGAGGGCGTTTTTGGCCCAACGGCTTTCGAGGAGTTTGTTGTGGTACATGGTGGACTCGCTGTCCTTGAGGACGCGGTTCATGATCTGATGCTCCGCGGACTTGGTGGCTTCGCCCATGGAGAGGCTCAGCATCACGGTGCCGGTGTTGGCGGCCTGGGCCAGGGACTGGATGCGCTGAGTGATGTGGGCAGCGGTTTCCGCGTCGGTTTTTGGGAGGAGCAGGGAGAATTCGTCGCCGCCGACTCTGGCGATGATATCATCCGCCCGGCAGGCGGCCTTCATGACTTCGGCCGCCATACGCAGGAGCTCGTCGCCTTCCGCATGGCCAAAGGTGTCGTTGACGAGCTTGAGGCCATTCAGGTCGGCGGTGATGACGCTGATGGGCAGGTTGCGGGGAACGTCCATGCGTTTCAGAGCGTCCTCGAAATAGGCGCGGTTGTAGAGGCCGGTGAGGGGGTCGTGGAAGTTGAGGTACATGAGCCGGTCCTCGGTTTCCTTGCGCTCAGTGATGTCCCGGGCCGCCGCGAAGATGTGGGAACCGGAAGGCTCGGCGTTCCACTCGATGTAGCGGAACTCGCCGGAGCTGGTTTTCATGCGGATGACGAAGCCCATGAGAGATTCGCCGCGGTTGAGGGCGTTGAGGGCGTTGATGGATTTCTCGACGTCCTCTGAGTGGACGAACTCAAAGAAAATGGCGTCCTGAAGGTCGGCGGGCTCATAGCCCATCAGAATTTTCCATGCTTTGTTGGCCTTCATGATCCGGCCGTGGCTGTTGGCAATGCAGAGCAGGTCCGGGGACAGGCTGAAGAAGCTCTCAAACTGCTCGTGGGTCTCCTGGAAGGCGAGCTCCACGGACTTCTGTCCGGAGATATCCATGGCGGAGCCTATGATGTAGCGGACCACACCGGCTTCCAGCAGAGGTGTCAGCGTGGTCTGCCAGGTGCGGGTGTCTTTTGGGAGGTTTAGGGTCTCTTCGTAGACAATGGTGCTTTTCAGGTCCCAGCAGCGCCTGTAGTTTTTTTCCACAGTGATGGCCAGCGGCGCCGGGAGCAGCTCGTGAGGCGTCTTCCCTTTGAGGCGGTCGCGGGCAAGACCGGTCAGCTGCTCGTGGTAGAGGTTGCTGTCTATGTAACGGAAAGTGGGGCCTTCATCGACTTTGATGATGAAGACGGCGTCGGCAATGTTCTGATAAATTTTTTCGTACTTCAGGCCATTGCCGGCAATGGCGGCGTCACGAGGGTTGTCTGAACTTGGGTCGTTTTTCGATCTGAAAGCTGTCTCGGTCTGTTCGGTCGGGTTAGGCTTTGTCATTGAAGCATCGACACTCCTTGGATGGCGAATTGTTAGACCTGTTGTGGGGATTCATTTTGCTAGCGGAGCTTAGTATCATTGGTTGAGACTTGCACGACTAATAGGAACGCGGCTGTTTGATCAGTTTTTTAATGTTGTCGATCTGCTCTAACTGCCCAAGGACCAGCAGCTTGTCGCCGGGCTCGACCAGGAAGCTCGGGTCGGGATTTGGGCGGACAAAATCCTCGGTGTGCTTTTTGGTGGCCAGGACATTGAGCCCGGTTTTTCTTCTGAAGCCGGACTCTCTCAGGGTCTGCCACGCGAACATGCAGCCGTCGGGGATTTCGACTTCTTCTATGTCAAAAATGATGTCCCCCATGTGGGTGGTGATTTCCAGGAAGGACATGACGGCGGGTCTGAGCAGCATGGTCGCCATGCGGTCGCCGCCCAGTTCGTTGGGTGACAGGGTGTTGTTGGCGCCGGCGTGGAACAGCTTTTTATGGGCGTTGGGGTTGATGGCGCGGGACACAATGTGCAGGTCCGGTTTCATGCCCCTGGCGGTCAGCACTGTGAAGACGTTGTCCGCGTCCGTGGAGAGGCAGCTGACCAGGCCTTTGGAGTGGTGAATGCCGGCCTTTTCCAGCACTTCTTCCTGGGTGGCGTCGCCGTGGAGGGCCATGATGCCTTCCTCCAGCAGGGCGTTGACCCGCTCCTCGCTTTTTTCTATAGCTATGTAACTGACTTTGCTTTTCTGGAAACGCTTGATGACGCTCATCCCCGTGTAGCCGGCGCCGCAGAGGATGTAGTGGTCCCTCAGGTTGTCGATGTCATGTTCCATGGAGCGCCTCCTCATGATCTCGGTGAATTCGCCGCCAAAGACGAATGCGGCGACGTAGGTCAGGGTGTAAGCCACGAAGCTGATGCCGCCAAAGATCATCAGGATCGTGAAAAGCTTGCTGGCGTTGGATAGCTCCACGACTTCCTTGTAGCCAACGGTGGACAGCGTGATGACGGTCATGTAGAAGGCGTCTAAGACTGGAATGCCTTCCAGGAGCATGTAGCCGATGGTCCCGGTAAGCAGCAATAGCACCAGGGAGGACACCAGAATCAATATACGCTTGAACTGCCAGTGCACGACGCCACCTCCTCAGGGGTTGTTGCGAAAATTTTGTTGTCTTATGTATCCCCCTTTTGGCGTGTCAGGTAACAAGAAATTGTGGCGGGATTACAAAGTGAGTGGACTATTCTGATTATAGCTTGAAATTGGGCGGCTTTCACCTTTTTTCGCTGAATTACGACCTTTTAAGACGCGTTTTGCAGAAATATTTCGAATTTTTTGCCCGAGGCTTTTAAATAATGTAAAATGGAAAAAATGAGTTGGCTTTCTGCCGGAAAGCCTGTGAAGTTGGAGGGATCTTTATGACTACACCAAATCATTATCCGAAATTGGAAATAGATCTTCAGAAACTGATCAGCAATGCGGCCTGCGTCACGGCTTATGCTGCCGAGCGCGGGATTGAGATCACGGGTGTGATCAAGGGCTGCAATTCTATAGTTGAGGCGGGAAAGGCCATGCTGAAGGGCGGTTGTACCGGTCTTGCGACGTCTCGGATGGATCAGATGAGACGGATCCGTGAGGCGGTGCCGGGTGCTCAGACGTGGCTCCTTAGGCTCCCGATGCTGTCTGAGATTGAGGACGTGGTCCTGTTGTCGGATATCAGTCTGAATTCGGAGGACGTGACCATCGGCAAAATAGAAGAGACTTGTGGACGGCTGGGGAAACAGCACGGCGTGATCCTGATGGCGGACCTGGGGGATCTTCGCGAGGGCTTTCGGGATTTTGAGGCCATGATGGCGCTGGCGGAGGAGATTGAGTTCAGGATGCCGCATGTGACGCTGGAGGGCATTGGAACGAATCTCGGGTGTTACGGGTCGATCAGTCCGACCACGGAGAATTTGACGGAGCTGGTGGAGCTGGCGCGAGCCATTGAGGCGCGGCTGGGGCGGAAGCTCCGGTATGTGTCCGGGGGCGCGACCACAACGCTGCCGCTGCTGCTGAAGGGCGGCGTGCCGGAGGGGATCAACCATCTGCGGGTTGGAGAGGGCATTTTGAACGGCCGGGATCTGATGGTGTTCTGGAATACACCGTTTCCGGGCGTGGTGGCGGACGCGTTTACGCTGAAGGCGCAGGTCGTGGAGGTCAAGGAGAAGCCGAGTTATCCCATTGGGGAGATTTTTGTGGACGCTTTTGGCGAGGTGCCGGTGTACCATGACGAGGGGCTGCGGATTCGGGCGATTGCCGCTGTGGGGAAACAGGACATTGGGTCCCACGAGAAGCTGCTGGTCAGGAATGAGGGGCTGCGGCTCATTGGCAGCAGCAGCGACCATTTGATTTTGGATGTGACAGATCTGCCTCCCGAGGCGCGGCCGATGGTGGGGGATGTTTTGGAATTTGACCTATACTACCCGGCGATGCTGTATTCGACGGGCTCCGTGTCGGTGGAGAAGGTGCTGTTAAATGGGGAGACGGTTTTGTAGTCAGTTGAGAAACGTTATCGTATGCTCTGGCACCGAATCAAAAGTTGTCCGCGCGGCCTGAAGCCTATTGCCCCCAAGTTGAAAGCTGTCCGCGTCACTAATCTGAAAACCGTCCGCGAGGCCAGTGGCCTATTTTCCCAACCTCACGAATGAAAGGAAGTCATCTCTTTGGAACAGATCTCAAATCCGGTAACAACCTATATAAAGCGGCTGCCCAGGCTGATGTTTGGCTATTTTCTTTACGCCCTGGGCATAGCCCTGACGGTGGACGCAAATCTCGGGCTGGCGCCCTGGGACGTGCTGCATCAAGGGCTGTCCCAAACGCTTGGGATTACGTTTGGCACGGCCAGCATTGGTGTGGGGATCATCATTGTCGCCCTCAACGTCAAGCTGGGAGAACGGGTTGGCTGGGGGACCATTGGCAACATGATTTTTATTGGAGTGTTCCTGGACCTGCTTTTCGGCAGCGGGTTGCTGCCGTCGCTTGAATCCGTTCCCTTTAGGGTGATTCAGCTCTTCGCGGGGATGTACATCATAGGCTTCGCGTCCTACGTCTACCTGGGCTGCGGCATGGGCTCGGGTCCCCGGGACGGGCTGATGGTGGCACTGACGAAAAAGACCGGCAAGCCGGTTGGGTTGATTCGCAGCGGCATTGAGCTCTGCGTGCTGGTCGTGGGCTACTTCCTGGGTGGATCCATTGGCATTGGAACCGTGCTGACGGCACTCGGCATTGGGATTGCCGTTCAACACGTCTTCAAGCTGGTGAAATTCGACGTCAAAGGCCAAAAGCACCGTTTTGTGGACGAGGATTTGGCGTGGGTGCGGGCGAAATGATATTTGAAATGATTACAATTTAGATTTTAGAAAATTCAAACAATACCCGTAACAATTGAAATACAAGGGCTGCGCAAAAAATAAATAAAAAACGATTTGTCACTTTTGTGACCTAAATGAACAAATTGTCCCTAATGATTGACATTATTTTATCAGGAATTTATACTCAGGATGAAACTAAAATCAAGGGGGATTACCAAAATGAAGAAAAAACTTTTAGCGCTCGGCCTCGTGTCCGTGCTCGCAATCAGCCTTTTTGCAGGCTGCTCTAAGCCGGCTGAAGCTCCAGCGCCTGCTGAAACACCAGCTGAAACTCCGGCAGAAGCTAAATACGCTGACGGCATCTACTTCGCTCAAGAAGACAGCTTCGCAGAAAACGGCTGGAAGTACATGGTCACTGTTGAAGTTAAAGACGGTAAAATTGCATCTGCAGTTTGGAACGGCGCTAACAAAAACGCTGGCCCAGACAAGATCACACTCTCCACTGACGGCACTTACGGTATGGTCGCTAAGGGCGGCGCTCAAGCTGAATGGCATGAGCAAGCTGCTGCTACTGAAGCTTACCTCCTCGAGAAACAAGATCCAACTATGATCGAGTACAAGGACGCTGAAGGCCATACGGATGCAATCGCTGGCGTTTCCATCCACGTCATCGAGTACTTCACACTTGTTGAAAAAGCACTCGCTGCTGGTCCGGTTGGCGCAGGCCAATACAAAGACGGCGCTTACCGTGCTGAAGGCGCTGAGTTCGACGCTAACAGCGGCTGGAAATCAACTGTAGACCTTACTGTCATCAACGGCTACATCGTTGCAGCTAACTGGGACGGCGTCAGCAAAGACGGCGGCGACACCAAGAAAGTTCAATCAGCTGACGGTCGTTACGACATGACAGTTGCAGGCGCGAAAGCACCTTGGCACGAGCAAGCTGCTGCTACTGAAGCAGTCCTTCTCGAATCCCAGGATCCTGCTTCAGTTACGCTCAACGCTGAAGGCAAAACTGATGCTATTGCTGGCGTCTCCATTTCTGTAGGCGACTTCTTCACACTCGCTGCTGAAGCGCTCGCAACTGCGAAGTAATAGTTCACCCCAAACACGTTAACCGAACAAGACTCAAGGGACGCACCTTGAGTCTTGTTTTACGTTTACGCCGCAATTGACGGAGGCATCCAAATATGAAAAAAAGTTACAAAGCACATCAGGCCTTATTTCTTATAGTGGTTCTTACTATGACACTGCTGGCTTTAACCGGCTGCCAGAATTCAGAACCAGCCCCCGCTCCGGAACAGCCAACGACGGAACAGCCGGGTACAGACCTTCCAACCCCACTTGCCGAGCCTGTGGAGCAAAACGACTTCATCCTCGGCACCATAATTTCTCTCAAGCTTTTCGACTATGCGGAGGAAGCCTATTTCCTGGACAGCTTTAATGCCCTGCGCGACATCGAACGGCGCATGACCATCAACGACGCGAATCCCGCGGAGAGCGAAGTCATGCAGATCAATGAAAATGCGGGCATCGCACCGGTCAAGGTCTCTGATGACACTTTTGAGGTCATCAAAAACGCCGTCCGTTACAGCGAACTCTCAGATGGCCGCTTCGACCCCAGCGTCGGTGTCCTGGTCAAGCTCTGGAACATAGGCACAGACTATGCCGCGATCCCGGCTCAAGAGGAGATCAGCGCGCGGCTGCCCCTTGTGGACTATACAAAAATCGAGCTGAACGAAGCAGAGAAGACAGTTCTCCTCAAAGAAAAAGGCATGCTGATAGATCTGGGTGGCATAGCCAAGGGCTTTGGTGCGGACGTGGTCTCCGGGATCCTGTATGACCATGGCGTACGCAGCGCCATTGTAAATCTGGGCGGCAATGTCCTGGTCATGGGCGAAAAGCCGGATGGCTCGCCGTGGCGCATAGGCGTCCAAAATCCTTACTCCGAGCGCGGAGAATACCTGGGCATTGCCACCATCACTGACAAGACCATTGTGACCTCGGGCGTCTATGAGCGCTACTTTGAGGAGGGCGGAAAACGCTATCACCACATCCTCGACACCACGAATGGCTATCCGGTCGAAAATGGCCTGGTGGGCGTCTCCATCATTGCTGATATCTCCATGGACGCGGATGCCCTCTCCACAGCGGTCTTTTCCCTGGGGCCTGAAAAGGGCAAAGCCCTGGTGGAATCCATTGATGGCATCGATGCCATCTTCGTCATGGAGGACAAGTCCATCACTATGACGGAAGGCGCGAAGGCGTTCTTTGAGCTGACGGATAAGAATTTCCACATCGTTGAATAACAAAGCGGTGGCCGATGGTGACCATCGGCCAAACTTTTTTTTTGGAAACCCGGTGTCAGACACCCAGTTTCATCATTACTCAAAAACATTATGGACAAAAACCATTTTAATGAACAAAAGCGGCAAAACTATAGATTTTTTCTACAGGTATGATAATGTTTTATCAAATGGTTGTTTAGCAATTATTTATCATAATAGGTTTAACCAATAAGATCTGGGAGGAATACCATGAGCGACAAGAAACGTATTATTGTCCTGGGCGGCGGCTATGGCGGCATACTAACGGCCAAAAAACTCGCCAGGAAGTTCAAAAAAAGTGAAGATGTCGAGATCACGCTGATCGACAAAAAACCATATCACGCTATGCTGACGGAGCTTCATGAAGTTGCGGCAGGACGTGTCCCGGAGGACGCAATCCGAATTGACCTCAAGAAAATCTTTGCGGGACGCAATGTGAAAGTTGTCATGGATGAAATTATTGATATCGACTTCAATGGAAAAGTCCTGAAATCTGATGACACGAGCTACCCTTACGACTATCTGGTCATGGCAGCTGGCTCAAAGCCGACTTTCTTCGGCGTCTCGGGCGCAAAGGAGAACGCTTTCCAGCTCTGGACTTATGACGACGCTGTTCAGATCCATGCTCATATCATGAAGACTTTCCACATGGCAGTTAAGGAAAAGAATCTCGAAAAAAGAAAGAAAATGCTGACTTTCGTCGTTGTGGGCTGCGGCTTTACGGGCGTCGAGATGGTCGGCGAACTTGCAGAGTGGAAGGGCCGTCTCTGTAAGGATTTCTATGTTGACCCTAATGAGGTCAAGATTTATGCGGTGGACTCCCTGCCAAAAGTACTGCCAATCTTCCCTGACAACCTCAGCAAGAAGGCCGAGAAAGTTCTCGTTAAGTTGGGCGTTGAGATTATCACAGGCTCTCCTATCACTGAAGTTGGCAAAGATTTTGTACAGCTTGGCGACAAGGGCAGGCTTGAAGCGGGAACTGTCATTTGGGCTGCCGGCGTTGAAGGCGCTGACGTTATGGCGAACCTCGAAGTCAAGCGTGAGGGCAGAAACCGGATCGTTACCAACGACAAGCTTCAGTCCGTTGACCATGAAAACGTCTATGTCGTGGGTGACAACATCTTCTTTATCCCTGAAGGCGAGCAAAGACCGGTGCCGCAGATGGTTGAAAATGCTGAGCACTCTGCAGCGACAGTCGCGCACAATATTGTCTCTGAAATTAAAGGCGGCCAAATGGAAGTCTATAAGCCTGAGTTCCACGGCGCCATGGTCTGTATTGGCGGACGTACAGGCGTCGCCCACTTGGGTATGCCGGGCAAGTTCTTCGGTCTCACCGGATTCTTCGCTATGTTCGTCAAGCATTTCATCAACCTCGTCTATTTCGTTCAGGTCGCTGGCTTCAACAAATGCTGGACTTACCTGATGCATGAGATCTTCCATATTGAAGACAACCGCAGTCTTGTCGGCGGTCACTTCGCTAAAGCGTCTCCAAACTTCTGGCTCCTGCCGCTGCGCCTATTTGTGGGTTGGAAATGGTTTGAGCAGGGCTGGCACAAGCTGCCTGGCGTCCTCGCGGATCCGTCCAACATCTTCCTGATTCCTGCGAAGGTCATTGACGGCGGCACCACCGCATCCCCTGCCTGGAATGGCGGCGGCAATGTGGTCGCGACAGTGGCTGACGCTGCTACGGCTGCATCTGCTGCAGCAGGCGCTGCTGCTGAAACGGCGTCTGCATGGGGCGAAGCACTTCCTGTTCCTGAATTCATCTCTTCTATGGTACAATGGTCTATGGACGCGTTCTTCTACACGGCGGATGGCGGATTTACAACGTTGGCGTCTGTGTTCCAGACCGGTATGGTTATTGGTGAGGTGCTCTTTGGCCTCGCGCTTATGGCAGGTTTGTTTACGGCGGTTTCTTCCATTGCGACCATCGCCATGGGCGGCATGATCTGGGCTTCCGGCATGGCTCCGCTTGAGATGCTCTGGTACATGGCTGGCGGCGTGGCGCTGATCGGCGGATCCGGCAGCACCTTTGGCATGGACTACTATGTCCTTCCGTTCCTCAAGAAGATCTGGAAGAAGATAGGTTTCGTCAAAAAATATTATCTGTACACCGAATAGCACTGCTAGACGTCTGGCATGAAATGTCCTTTTGAAGTTTGCCTTTGCTTTGAAGGGACATTTCGTTATGTCAACGTTCTTAAGGACAGGGGTTTTTATCATGAAAAAAACGGACATCATCCTGATCGTTGTACTTGCCGTGGTGGCCCTCGGTTCCCTCGGCATAATGAGACTTTTACAGGCCAGAGCGGCAGAGTCTGCGGATGTGATTGAGGCAGAAATCGTCGTCGAAGGCGAGCTGTTTAAAACTGTGAATCTATCTGAGCCTCAGGTCATTGAAATCCGGACTGAGAAAGGGTACAATTTTCTCAAAATCGAAAATGGACAAATCCTGATGTTCGAAGCGGACTGCAGGGATCAGATCTGCGTCAACACGGTACCTGCGGTTCAGCCGGGAGACACCATTGTCTGCCTGCCTCATGAGGTCGTCGTGCAGATTAAAGGGTCGTCTGAAGGGGGTCTGGATGCCATTGCGCAGTAAGCATTCCAAAACGAGAACTATGGTCCTCATCGCGGTCCTGGTGGCCCAGGCTATTGTCCTGAGTCTGGTGGAACGGATGATTCCCTTCAATTTCAACGTGCCCGGCGCGAAGCTCGGACTAGCGAATATCGTGACGCTGACGGCGATCTACTTGCTGCCTTTTAGGCAGTCCTTTCTGGTGGTCACCCTCAGGATCCTGATGACGGCGTTTATCGTCGGTTCCTTTTCGTCGTTCCTTTACAGTCTGGCCGGCGGCTATCTAAGCTACTTCATCATGGCCCTGCTGGTATACCTGGATTTTAAGAATCTCGGAACCATCGGCATCAGCGTAGTGGGCGCGGTGGCCCATAACCTGGGACAGCTGCTCATGGCGGCGTTTATCATTCAGAACGCCTTTATTTTGGGTTATTTGCCCATGCTCATGCTAGCCGCCATCGGGACCGGTATTGCTGTCGGACTCACGGTACAATATCTGCTCAAGGCGCTGAAGGCAACGCGGCTGTTTCAGAACAATTGAACTGGATTGAAGGCAAAACCCGGACGGGTTGTATAACAAAGATAAAGCTATAAGCCAAAGCTAACAATAAAGATTGAAATTAAGATCGTAAGGAGAAGCTATGAGCGCTTTCTGGAAAGACTTCCCCGAATTGAATAATGAGCTTCAACTGGTCAGGGGCTTGATCCTAAAGCACAGTCAGTCATCAGACGCGGGTTTTGAAGAGGCGCTGACGGAAATGGTCGGCAGCGGCGGAAAAATGCTGCGCCCGGCGTTCCTTATGCTTTCCGCCAGGTTTGGTGAAGTCGAGCCGCAGAAGATCCGGACGCTTGCTGCCGTCATTGAGATGCTGCATATGGCAACCTTGGTCCATGATGATATTGTGGATGATTCCAGGCTCAGACGCGGAATTGAAACCGTACAGTCGAAGTATGGCAAGGATTACGCGGTCTACCTGGGTGACTGGCTCTTCTGTCAGTGCTTCATGATGCTGTCCTCCCACGACTACACCCGGGAGAATCTTCAGGATATCTCGAAAGCCATCATGAAGATCTGCATGGGCGAAATCCGTCAGTTCAACTTCCGCTATAATGCCCACATGTCCTTCAAGAATTACCTGAAGGTCATTTCCGGAAAAACCGCGGCGTTGTTTGCCATGAGCTTCTATGCCGGCGCTTTTGAAGCGGGCTGTGAACCGAAGCTGTGCAAAGCTCTGGGCAGAATTGGCCATGACATTGGCATGGCATTTCAAGTGGTGGATGACCTGCTGGATTACAACGGCGATTCCGAAAAGCTCGGAAAGAGCGCGCAGAGGGACCTGCAGAGGGGCTTCTACACCCTGCCGCTGCTGTATGCTTTAGAGACCCCGCAGGGTGAGGCTATTGAGACTAAGCTGAGCAGCAGCTTGAGCGAACATGATGTGGATGATCTCCTGGCGCTGGTCAGGTCAAGCGGCGGCGTAGGCCGTGCCAAGAAGCTGGCGGACCGCTACACTTCGAGGGCTATGGCCAGAATTGAGGCCCTGCCGGAGCATGAGGCGAAAGAGACGCTGAGAAAATTGGCCAATCAGTTGATTGGGAGAGATTGCTAGCGAGAGAGACCCGCAGGGCGCCGGAGGCGCCCTGTTTTTTTCTGCCTGGAAGGCAGAAAAAAGAACAGGCAGAGCCTGTTGGGTCACTCGCGAAGGATGAAGCGCAGCGGAATCCGAGTGTGTGTAAGTTTATGATGAGAAGAAATGATTACCCGCAGGGCGCCAGAGGCAGAGCCTGTTGGGTCACTTGCAGACGACAAAGGCTGTCGATGGCAGGTTTAATAACCATCGGCAGCCTTATGTGCATTAACTTTTAAGTTATTAGCGGGCAAATTTAAAGCCGAAATATTAAAGATCACAATCAACACTGATCAATCGACTAAATATGAAGCTTCTTTTTCAATGCTTCCTGAAGAATTTGGCTGAAATTCAAATGCTGTTTTTCAGCTGCACGATTTAACCATGAAGGAATAGTGAGTGTCTTCTTAATGGCTTTGTTGTCAATTGCAGCTCTGTATTCAGTTGTATCCACTGAAACTAAACTGATAAACTCGTTTTCGTCATGCTGCATGAGGTGGATGTCAGATGCTAAAGGAATTGATTCTGAATTATCTTCTGAATCACAAATCCAAAGCGCTATGGCGTCTTGTGCCATTTCGTAGGCTTCTTGAAGATCTTTTCCTTGAGTGAAACATCCTGGCAGATCGGGTACGCTGACAGCGTAGAAGCCATCTTCGACGGTACGGAATATTACGGGATAAATAAATTTCATGATGGTCTCCTTTCCGGACTATTTAAGTCCCGCACTTTTCATTATACTAGCAGCGGTATAATCATTTATTTCTGAATGACGTGGAATTGGAATTTTGACGCCTGGATGATCCGGGTGTTTTGCCATGTCATGCTTGGCGCCGGATGTAAATATCCAGCCAGCTTGCTCAAGTAATCGGAGTAAATGCTTTCGTTTCATTTAATCCCCCCACACCTTTATTATAACACGTACTATACACGTGTCAAACTATTTGGTGGTTATGTTTTTTTCGTCAATTCATCAAATTGCTGATTAACTTCAGTTTCCCGTACCTGTCACCCCAAACGAAGTTGAAGAAGTTGTTTTTGTTGAAAACTAGCATTATCAATCTTTTCAATTCATTTATACGTCGGCGTTCCGAAAAACGTGCCAGGTACGGGCCAGAGAAGTTGTGCCATATACTGGACGGCGTGATGCCAGGGGGGCAGGCTGGCGACAAGTAATGCCAAAGGATGTAGAATTTTCTGCTATTTTGTTCATAAGATGTGGTAAAATATTGTTAGGTTTACACTTTTGGATGGCAGGGGGTGCCGGGTATGTTTGAACGCAGGGTTGAAGTTAGTGAAACCATCGGCATCCATGCTCTGATCAGGCGCGGGGCAGCCTTGCTGATCATTGCCGCGTTGCTGATCCTGGGGCTGTCTGCCTGCAAGATTCAAAAGGAGATTTATGTGCCCGGCAGCTACGAAGGCGTCTCCGAGGGATATCATGGTCCTATCCGTGTGGTAGTGACGACCACCGCCATGGACATTGAATCCATTGTCATAATTGAAGAGCATGAGAAGCAGGTGCTGGGAGAAGTCGTCGACATTGTCTACGAGACCATTCCGGAACGGGTTCGTCGCAATAACTCTACCGAGGTGGACGTGGTGTCCGGCGCGACCATGACCAGCACGGCGCTGATCAAAGCGATCCGGGACGGTTTGGACAAAGCGCTTATTCCGTCTGAGGACGCGGCTGAACCGGAGACCGGCGGCGAAGACGCTGAATAGCAGACATGAGGGGGACGTGCCTTGAAACTTCAATTCAAAATCGCGCTCTTTCTGTCGGTGATGCTGGTCCTCGTTGTCGGGGGCATTGGCATCATGACCTTTGGTTATATGGAGCGGACCATTGAGACTCAGATGGGCAACAACGCCATGGACCTGGCGGTGACGGTGGCCGCCATTCCGGAGATCAAGCATGCGCTTGCTGACCAGAATGAAGACAAAACCGTTCAGACGCTGGTGGAGGATTTCAGGAAGCAGACGCGTTTTCAATACATTATCGTCATGGATATGGAGGGCATTCAGTACTCGTATCCATCGGAAAATCTGCTGGGGCAGAGGTATCGCAACGGGGGCGAGGAACGGGTTTTAACTTCAGGCGAGGCGTACGTCTCTGCGGACCGCAACGAGCTGATCTCAGCCATAAGGGCCTTCGCGCCGGTGTATGAGAACGGCGTTCAGGTTGGCGCTGTCCTGGTCGGCCTCTTGACAGACACGGTCTATAAAGAGGTGGGGACGCAGATCAGGAATCTCGAGACGACGCTGGTGGTTTGGCTGTTGGTGGGGATCCTGGGCGCAGCGATTCTCAGTCTCAACATCAAACGGACTATCTTTGGGCTGGAACCAAAAGAAATCGCCCTGCTCCTGGGACAGAGGGACATCATCCTTCAAAGTCTCAACAATGGGGTTTTAACCATAGACAGCAGCGGAAAGATTCTTCTCTTCAATAAATTGGCCAGGGACATTCTGGGTCTCTCCTCGGAGGATGTGGGCAAGCCTCTGAAGGATTACAGCGATCTTTACGCCCATCAAATGCTTCGGACCCTCGATACAAAAGAGACGATCCTGAACCAGGAAATCCGTCTCAGTCCGGGGAAGACTATTTTGTGCAGCCACACACCGCTGAGAGATCACAGGGGAGAATTTATAGGCGTCGTGTCCAACATTCAGGACCTGACTCAGGTCAAACTCATGGCGGAGGAGCTGACGGGCTATCAGAAAATGACCAACGCCCTGAGAGCTCAGAATCATGAATTCATGAACAAGCTCCATACCATTTCGGGGCTGATTCAGCTTGAGGCCTATGAGGAAGCGGTGGACTACATTTCCGTGGTTTCAGACCAGCGCGAGCGCTTGTCTGGGATCATCAATGACCGGATTGAGAACACCCACGTCTCCGCTATTTTGCTGGCAAAGTACAACCGTGCAACGGAAGCCAAAATTGACATGGAAATCGATCCTGCTTCCTACTTGAACCGGCTGCCGGACAGAATTTCAGAGGATGAGCTCTGCTCGGTGCTGGGCAATCTGATTGAGAATGCTATTGAGGAACTGGTCAAGATCGAAGGCGGGCAGATTTATGTCTGCATCACTTCCGGTGAGGAAACGCTGGACGTGGTGATTTCTGACAACGGTCCGGGCATTCGCGAGGACATTGCGGACAAAATATTTGAGCGAGGCGTGACGACCAAAATGGGCAGCCGCGGGTTTGGGCTGACTATTGTCAAGGAAATCATTGATGAGGCGGGCGGCGTCATTGAGCTTGATAATGAACTGGGCGCTGAATGGCGCATTACAATACCCTATGAAGGGGGGCGGGCACTAGATTATGATTAAAGTGCTCATCGTTGAAGACGATCCCATGGTCAGAGAAATCAATGAAAGGTTTTTAGCAAAAATTGAAGGCTACGTGCTTCTCGACAGCGTCTCCACCCTGGACCGGGCCAAAGAGCTGATGAAGATCGCAGAACCGGACCTGGTTCTGCTGGACGTGTTTTTCCCTCAAGGGAAGGGCGTGGACCTTCTGCGCTGGATTCGCCGGGAGGGCATGCGTTCGGATGTCATCATGATTACCGCGGACCGCTCTGTCGAAACTGTGGAGGAAGCCCTGCGCTACGGCGCGGTGGATTACCTGATCAAACCGTTCAAATTCAAACGCTTTGAGGAAACCTTATCCCAGTACCGCCTGCGCAAGCGAAATCTGACACAGTCGGAGAACGTGGAACAGGATGTGATCGACAAGATGGTCATGCGCGAAGGCGTTAGTGGCGGACGGGAGGAAGACGAAGATCATGAAATGATCGACACCAAGGGCTTCAGTCAGTTGACTTATGACAAGGTGTGCGAATGCATCCGCGAGTTTGGTACCCAAACCTTCACGGCGCAGCTGGTGGCCAAAAAAATTGGCGTTTCGAGGATTACGGCCCGTCGTTATCTCGACTACATGGAGAAGGAAGACAAGCTTGAAATTGAGCTGGAATACGGAAAAGTCGGACGGCCTAAAAACAGATACAAAATCAGGGAAGGCTGCTGGAACGACAAGAACGACAAGAACGACAAGAACGACAAGAACGAAACGGACGAATAGGACGAATGGTACGAACAAAACTGACAACAGTGACGGCGTCCTAAGATAAAGACACTTGGAGGAAACCGAAATGCATCAACTCGAAGAAGGGTTTTACACCTTTCCCATACCCCTGCCCAATAACCCGTTGAAAGCTTTAAACGGCTACATCATTTTGGGCGACACCGGCGCGGTGATGATTGACACCGGCTTTGCAATGGATGCCTGCAGGGAGGCGGTTTACGGTGCTTTGGAGGCACTCGGCGTCTCCTTTGACAAGCTGACGGTCGTGCTGACCCATCTTCATTCGGATCATACAGGTCTGGCTGGCGAGCTCCACGACCGCGGCGCCAAAATTATTGCCGGAAAAACCGAGAGCTGGTGGATCCGCAGGCTGCGTACGGAGGAAATGGCGGAGGGCTTTAAGACTTTGATCGAACGATTTGACCTTGATCGGGATGGGATCCATTACTATGATAATCCCGGGTATAAATACGCGCCGCAGTCCACGCCGGAGCTCGACATTGTCGAGGAAGGCGACCGCATTGAGATGGGCCGCTTCAGCCTTGAGGTGGTCGACCTGCCGGGGCATACGCCGGGGCTGATTGGCCTCTACTGCCGCGAGCGGGGCTGTCTCTTTGGCGCGGATCACATTCTCGACAAGATTACGCCGAATATCAGCTACTGGCAGGAAGGCTTCGACAGTCTGGGCGTTTACCTCGAGATGCTGGAAAAGGCGAGGGCCATGAAACTGAAGCGCGTTTACAGCGCTCACCGCAACGTGATTGATGATCCGGACCGCCGGATTGATGAGCTGGTGGCCCACCATGACCATCGGCTGAAAGAAGTCTTTGAAATTGTGGGGCAGGGTCATGAGACGGTACGCGAGATCGCGGCGAGAATGCACTGGGAGCTGCGCGCGGCGGGCTGGGACGAGTTTCCCAAGGCCCAGAAGTGGTTCGCGTCCTCCGAGGCCATGGCCCACCTGGAGTACCTGCACCTGCGGGGGCGCCTGAACAGGACCCTGATCGACGGCATATACCATTATACGCATGCCTGATCTTGAGCGGTGAAAGACTAAAGCGAGTGTTTGCCGATGGTCACGCCGCCTCAAATAAGCAACACAGACAAACCAAATTTCAACTGACCATGACTTGGAGGATGAGCGCAGAATGACGAAGCGTTGGATTGACTTGAGAAGCGACACGGTAACTTTGCAGCCGGAGGAAATGAAACGCGCCATGTTTGAGGCGCAGGTCGGGGATGACGTCTATGAGGACGATCCTGCGACGGCGGAACTCGAGCGCTATGCGGCGGAGCTCCTGGGAAAAGACGCGGCGCTGTTCGTGCCGAGCGGCACCTTTGCCAATCAGTTGGCCATCATGACCCACACCCGGCGCGGAGATGAGATCATCATAGGACAGGACGCGCATATCCAGGCCCATGAAGTGGGGGCGGCTGCCGCTCTGGCGGGGGTACAGCTGAAGACGGTGCCGGTGCACCTGAATCAGATTGAGGTGCTGGATGTTCGTCGCGCGATTCGCGACCTGAATGATGTCCACTATCCGGAAACTGCGCTGATCTGCATTGAGAACGCCCTGGGCAACGGCTGCGTGCTGACGCTGGACAATATGAAGGAAATTTACAGACTGGCGTATCTTCACAATATTCCGGTGCATCTGGATGGCGCGAGGCTGTTCAATGCGGCGCTGGCACTCGGGGTACCGGCGAAGACCGTCGCGGCTCAGGCGGACACAGTGAATATTTGTCTTTCCAAGGGCCTTGCGGCGCCTATTGGCTCGCTGCTGCTGGGAAGCAAGGACTTTATTCGAAGAGCGCGCAAGAATAGAAAGCGCATGGGCGGCGGCATGAGGCAAACGGGCTATCTGGCAGCGGCTGGGATTTACGCGCTGACGCACATGGTGGACCGTCTCAAAGATGATCATCAGAACGCGGTTTATCTGGCTTCCCGCCTGGCGGAGATTCCGGGGATTGAAATTATGAAGCACCGCAGAGATATCAACATGGTCTTCTTCAAGCTTGAAGAAGGCATGATCAAGGAATCGACATTCCTTCAAAAGCTCATGGATGCAGGGATCAAGTCCAATGGCATGGAGGATGGGGAGTACAGATTTGTGACCCATTACGGCATTGAAAAAGAGGACATCGATACGGTCATTGACGTCATGAAGGCATGTCTGATGCAATAGAATAAAAAGGAAGCACGCCATGATCAGTGACGGTAAGTTGAGAGAAACTTAACTGCGGCTGTTTTATGGCGTGTTTTTTAAAAAGCGAGTGAGAGGTGGTGAGGCAAGGGTGAATGACAAGTCTGAAAAGAAAAGACGCGGTGAGCTTTCGAGGGGAGGACTAACCCTCGCGGGCGCCTTGTTCGTGTTCTGGCTGCTCCTGACCGGCCGCTTTGGTCTTCGCATGACGGTGACCGGCATCCTTGCCGTCGGGATTACGCTGAGTTTTTACCGGCGGTTCCTGAACTACTTCAACCTTGAGCCGGTGGCGGCGACGGGGTTTTTCAGAATCTTGCGCTTCGCGGTCCGAGTGGGCCAGGACATCTTTGTCTCAGCCTGGGCGCACATGAAACGGGTGGTGTATGGATCGCCATCTCCTGAGATGTTCACGGTGACGCTGTCACTGGAGGAACCTATGCTGATCGCGCTGATCGCCAATGCCATCACCTTGACGCCGGGCAGCATGACGGTGGAAGTCAATGGTTCAGAGCTGACTGTCCTGGCTTTCGTGGACGGCGAGGAAGAGGTGCAGGCGTTCCGCCATCAGGTGCACACCCGTTATGAACAGGTGCTGAGGGGAGGTCGGACTCATGCTTGAGATGACCATGGTCCTCATTGGTATTGCTGTATTGTTTCTTCTCTATCAGCTGACGCTGGCCAAAACCATTTACGAGCGCCTGGTCGCGCTCAATCTGATTGCAGTTAAAATTGCCCTGATTATGACCGTGTACGCGGTGTATTCCGGGCAAAGCGAGCTGCTGGATATCACTCTGACCTACAGTATTATAGGGTTTATGACGGTTATTGTCCTGACGCGTTTTGTCCTGAAGGGAGGGCGGCTGAAATGATTGCAGATCTGCTTCTCGTTCTGGCCTGGATCTTCCTGGGTTTTGGCGTTGCGGGCATATTCCGGCTGGAGGGTGTCTATGAGACCCTGCTCAGCAGCAGCAAAATTGACTCCGTAGTAGTGCTGACCGTCATTATCTCTCTGATGATCCGTTTGGGCTTCAGTCCCATGACCCTGCGGCTGCTGATCCTTCTGGTGTTTTATCTGGCGACCAATCCGGTTTCCAATCAGATGATCGCGGCCTCTGCTTACCGCGGCGGACTGCTTCCTGAGAAAGGGGGAATCCATCCGTGGATCCGCTGATGATACTGATGGCTGTTCTATGTGTGGCGCTCCTGATCGCGGCGCTCATGACGCTGATCACGGAGAACAATTTCAGGCTGATTTTGTACTTCGCTGCGTTTTCGTTGACGGCGGCGGGGCTCTATATGCTCCTGTACGCCCCGGACATAGCCCTTGCGGAAATAGCCGTGGGCTGCGCTTTTGTGCCCCTGATCTATACCATAGCGGTCATGAAGCAGACCACGCTGAATGTGGTCGTCCGGTGCGCGGGTTCGGAGCAATGCGACTGCTATATGAATCCGGAGCGTCTGGAGGCGTTCATGGAGGAGATTGGGCGTTTCTGTGACCTGTACGGTCTCGAAGCCAGGCTGGTCGGGGGGCTGGAGGGAAAAGTGACTACGGTGGCCGGCATTTTCCGGCCCAGCAGCCCGGATCTTTTGATTGACTATGATCCTGTTCAGGACCTCATTCGCGTTGAAGGCAATGAGAACAACTGCCTGATTGAGTCCTTGGAGCGATGGCTGAATCAGACGCCCGGTGTGGCGTTCGTGGGTGTTGGGGTGTCGGAGAACGAGGAAGTGGAAGCGTAAATGTATGGGAAGCCTGAAAAGCCTTGGTGGTAGGGGTTTTGGCAGGATGACCATCGGCTAAAGCCTGCAGGAGGTACTTGTAGAGGAGAACCCATAAGACGATCAAGCACGAACACAAATGGTCATACGGCATTGCGGTGGAGGTGGTTAAAGATGAGAACCCGTGAGACAATCAAGGGGCTGATGATCCTGGCGGCCATAGGCTTTGTGGGGAACGGCCTGTTTGAGGCTTTCGTTCTGAACGCGCCGGCGTATGGCCGCTTCAGCATGGATTATTTTATTGGCGAGACGCTTCCGGAGACGGGCTCCCAGAATCTTGTAACCGGCATATACCTGAGCTACCGGCTGTTTGACTCGCTGTTTGAGGCCGCGACGCTGTTCGTGGTGACGGCGGGGATTTTGTTCATGGGCAGGAAGGATGAAGAGATCCGCTGATGCCCGGTGGTGGCGGGAGGTTTATGACGCTGAAGTGCTGCCGACTTTGAATTTTTTTGCGAAACGTGAGTGTGCAGCGGCCTGACCCCTGAGTCAGGCTGGGCTGCCTGAAATGAGGTGAAGAGGCCGTGAGTCCGTTTAATTCATTGAGACCCAGAATCAGCCAGAGCTACGATTTGCTGAAAGTGATCAGCCTTCTGCTGCTGCCTTTCATGCTCATGTTCGGCCTCTATATTGTTTTCAACGGGGATCTCTCGCCGGGCGGCGGTTTCCAGGGCGGCGTCGTCCTGGCCACGGCTTATATTCTGGTCTATTTTATCTCGGAGCAAAAGACCGTGGAGCTCAGCCGATTGATCCGGATCGAAAAAGTGCTCTTCTTCGCTTTAATTGTCGCCGGTGTCGTGCATCTATTGTTCTTTTCAGGCGCACTGGCAACCCTGGTGACACCGGAGGCCATGCGGCTCAAGCGCATCATTCTGATTGCTTTTAATATGCTGATCGGGGCCAAGGTCGCCCTTGGGATGAGCGGCATCATCACCATGTTTTTCGAGGAGGGAAGCTTATGATGTTCGTGACAGTAACGGCATGTCTGGTCATTTTGATTGGATTGTACGGCATTGTGACTTCCCGGCAGGTGGTCAAGACCATCCTGTGTATGAATCTGGTCCAGACGGCGGTGATTCTTCTGCTCCTGAGCCTGGCCAGCCGGACGGGGTCGGCGATCCCAATCATCGGCATGGGTACTGGGGGCATGGTGGATCCGCTGCCACAGGCCATGATGATTACAGCCATTGTCATAGGGGCTTCGGTGACGGCGCTGGGGCTGTTCATGTCGGGCAAGCTGTTCCACTATTACGGGAGTCTCGACTGGCGGGTCATCTTCCACAAAGACACCTTTGAGAGGACAGACTGATGGAAGCGCTCATGCTGACTCTGATTTTCCTGCCGTTTCTCTGGGGGCTGCTGATTTTTTTGGTGGACCGGGTGGGCTTCACGCGGACGGTTTTTGTTGAGCAGGTGCTGCTGAGTGGGCTGGTGTTCTGGCTGCTTCGCCAGGGGGAGGTCAGCCTCGTCCTGGGCGGCTGGCCGGAGGGCATAGGCATTGAGCTGGCCTCCGGGGGCTTTGGCCGGCTCTTTTTGATCATGACGGCTGTGGCGTTTATGTATGTCTACAGCTATCTGTGGCACCAGCATCAGGAGGACCATAAATTGTTTCTCTTTTTGGGAATGCTGCAGGGGGCGCTCTATGCGCTGTATCTGACGCGGGACCTTTTCACCATGTACCTGATGATTGAGGTGATCACGATTCTGGCCAGCATCCTGATTCTCTACGAGCGGGATGCGGTGTCGGTGCGTGCCGGGCTTTATTATTTGATCTTTAACAGTGTAGGGATGCTGATCTTTTTGATTGGCGTCATTGCATTATATACGGAGGTGGGGACCCTCAACCTGACGCGGATTCACGCGTGGTTTGGGGCGGAGGCCGCCGCGGGGGTGGCGCTGTCTGTGCGGGCGCGGTTTGCCCTGGCCTGCTTTATGACGACTTTTGCCGTCAAGACCGCTTCCTTTCCGGTTGGAGGCTGGCTGCCCGTGGCACACGGCTATGCGCCGACCTTTATCTCCGCGCTGCTTTCTGGGCTTGTGGTGAAGTCGGGGCTCTTTCTCTATATCAATGTCATTGCGCCGTTTGGGTCTTCCATGGGTTTTGGGATCACCCTGGTCCTGGGGCTGTGCGCGGCTCTTTACGGGGTGGGGCGGGCCATATTTCAGACGGACATCAAGCGCATGCTGGCTTTCCACACGGTGTCTCAGGTGGGGCTGATGGTGATTGGCCTTTCCATGTATCTGGCGGATGGCGGACTGGGCGGCATGGTGCACGCGTTCAACCATTTTATGTTCAAAAGCCTGCTTTTCCTGGCGGCCGGGGCGCTGGCCCGCATGTACGGCACCCGCAATCTGACCCGGATCCACGGGGTCATGCGCTCGAATCCGTTTTTAGGTGTGGCTGTACTGGTCGGGGTTTTGGCGATCAGCGGCGCGCCATGGATGATTGGCAGTGTGGGCAAGACTTTGATCAAATACAGTGTGGCTGGTGGGCCTTTAACACCGGCGGTTGTGAGGTGGGTGACTTTTGCCCTCACCCTCATCAATCTCGGGACGGCCGTATCCTTCTCCAAGTGGATTGCTATGCTGTTTGGGCCTCGCGAAAAATCGATGAAGCTGTTCGGCGGGAAGGCCTTTGCCATTGGTATGATGACTGTGCTGGTGGTAGTGCTGTATCCGCTGGAGGTCGTTGTCCTGGGGCTGGATCCGCTATACAAGCTGTCTTCTGAGGTCTTGACCTATCTGGGCTATGTGGGGGCGGCGCTCGGGGTGTACTGGTTTGTTCTCAGGGACAAGCCCCCTTGGGCTGTGCAGCTGGGGCGTTTTGTGCCGGACGTGGAAATGGCGTTCTTTGGGATGCTGGTCTTGATTGGCGGTCTGCACTGGCTGCTGGTGCTGGGGTAGGGTGTTGCGGAATTATTACGGTAAACGGTACCGAGTTCGTTATTGTACCTGTTGCCGAGTTTAATATTGTACCAGAGCATGCGAAAATGATTCTCAATTGTGGAAGGGGCTAGGGAAGTGAACGACAAGAAAGTCGACGCAAACACGCATCACGCAATAGGCAGGTCAATCCCGCGCAAGGAAAGCCGGGACAAGGTCACCGGGCGCCAAAAGTACCTTGGGGATTATTCGGAAGCCGGCGTCCTGCACGCCGCAGTCAAGGTCAGTCCGCATGCCCATGCCAAAATTCTCTCAATCAACACAGAAAAAGCGCTCACCATGCCTGGGGTCCAATCCGTGGTGACCGGTGAGTTCCATGCCCAAAATATTGGCCTTTATCTCGGGGACAAGCCGCCTCTTGCCCGGGTTGTGGTTCGCCATCACGGCGAGCCCGTGGCCGCGGTGGTGGCAGACACCCTGCGTCAGGCTCAGGCGGCTGCGGACCAGATCGAGGTCGTTTATGAGGTTTTGCCGATGGTCGACCGACCTTCCTCCGCACTTGCACCGGACGCCCCGCTCCTCCACCCTGAGATGGCGGATTACGTTCACATCCCTGCGATTCTGCCGGAGCCCGGGACTAACGTGGCGAACCGCACGAAGATTCGCAAAGGCAACGCCTCAGAGGCTTTCGAGGTGGCTGAAACCATCGTTGAAGTCTCTACGTCCTTCCCGCCCGGCGACCACGTGGCCATGGAACCGAGGGCGGCGCTGGTCCGCATCCACGGCAGCGGCGAGGTGGAAATCCATTCCACGACCCAGGCGCCCTTTGTGGTCAAGGGGCTGATGAGTGTCTTCTTTGGCATTGAGGAAGGCCTGATCAACGTGATCGCGCCGCCTATAGGCGGCGGCTTTGGCGGAAAAGCCGGCATTCAGCTGGAGGGGCTGGCGTATCTGCTGTCCAAATCTGTTGGCGGCCGTCCTGTCCGCCTGGTCAACACCAGAGAGCAGGACCTCCTGAGCTCCCCTGGCAACATGGGACTGGAAGCCAGGGTCAAGCTGGGCGCGGCCGGGGATGGCACGCTTTTGGCCGCAGACCTGGAATTCCTGTTCGACAGCGGCGCCTACGCGGATTACGCGGTCAACATCAGCCGGGCGGCGGCGATTTCCTGCACCGGACCATATAGAATCCCACACGTGAGCTGCGACTCGCTGTGCGTGTATACCAACCATCCCTTTGCGACGGCCTACCGGGGCTTTGGCCACGTGGAGGCTTCCTTCGCGGTCGAGCGAGCCATGGAAGTCTTAGCGGACGCCCTGGGCATGGACCCTGTAGAGCTACGCCTGCGCAACGCGGTCACCGCCGGCGATACGACGCCGGTTCAAAGTGTGCTGGATGAAAGCACCGGCGACCTTAAGGGCTGCATCCGCCAAGTGGCGCAGGCGCTCCACTGGAATGAGGGCAGCAGGCAGGTGCTGGAGGATGGACGAATCCTGGCTAAGGCCGTGACCTGCCTCTGGAAAGCGCCAGCCATGCCGACCAACACGGACGCGGGCGCAGTGCTGACTTTTAACGGGGACGGCTCCGTCAATCTTCAGACAGGTATTGTGGAACTGGGACAGGGGACCAAGACCGGCCTGGCACAAATTGTCGCGGAGCGCCTCGGCTTGGAACCGGCACAGGTTCACCTCCAGATGACCGTAGACGCCAGGGTGGCGCCTCATGACTGGGCAACTGCCGCCAGCCGCGGATTGTTCATGGCCGGCCGGGCAGCCCTTGACGCCTGTGAGGATGCGTTAAACCAGCTTAAGAGAACGGCGTCCATTGTGCTGCGCGTGCCACCGGAGGATCTGACGGTGGCTAACAGCAGGATTTATGTCAAAGGTGAGCCGCATTTGGGGCTGCTTCTCAAAGACGTGGCACTTGGGTACACCTATTCAAACGGCAATGCCATTGAAGGCCAAGTGATTGGACGAGGCCGCTACATTTCCAGGCGGCTGACGGGAATTGACCCTGAAACGGGTGCCGGCCACCCGGATCTCGAATGGACCCTGGCGGCCCAAGGGGTTGAAGTCCTCCTGGATCCTCAAGATGGCACGTACAAGATCCTGAATGCGGCCTGCTGCCTGGATGCCGGCAAAGTCATCAACCCAGCCCTGGCGAGGGGCCAGATCACCGGAGCCATGGCTATGGGACTGGGCTTCGCGGCCTGCGAGGGCTTTCAGTTCAACAGCCGGGGGCAGGTGCTGAATGATGATCTCCGTGACTTTAAGATCATGCGTTATGGCGATGCGCCGACCTATCACATTGAGTTTCTGGAGACGCCTCAATTGGATGGACCCTATGGGGCCAGAGGGCTGGGCGAGCAGGCTGTGATTGGCATGCCCGGTGCCCTTGCCAACGCTTTGTCCAGGGCGTCCGGCGCGCCTCTGAATCATTTGCCGCTGACGCCGGAATCCGTTTGGCTGGCTATGGCGGGCAACAAGGATTTCACAAAAAAAGAACCGGAAGAACCTGTTTCCGATGGTGACCTTCCAAACAATGCTTCCAGCAAAAACATTGAAGAAGTAGTCGAAATAGAAATATCAGAGAAGGCAGGTGGCCTCGAATGATCGCCTTTGATTTTGTATTTGAACGTCCGGTCAACCCGGAGGCTGCCTACAAGTTGTGGTCACAGGCGGTTGAGGCGGGCAAAAAGCCCCTCTATTTCAGCGGCGGTACAGAAGTGGTGACTGCCATGCGCAAAGGGACCGTCAAAGCGGACGTTGTGATTGACCTAAAGGGCATTGAAGCCTATAAGACGCTGGGAATTGGGAACAGTCCGGTGTCGGTTGACGCCCTTTGGATTGGTGGCGGCATGGCTCTGGGGGCGCTTGAGGAAGCGTTGCCGGGGACTCTTCTGTCTGAAGTTGCCCGAGGGATTGCGGATCATACGGTGCGCGGTACGCTGACCATCGGCGGGAACATCTGTGGGCGCCTGGCTTACAGGGAAATGGCGCTGGGGCTGCTGACGCTGGGGGCGGAGGTCGTGCTCAATGGGCCGGAAGGGCTGGTGAAGCGGCCTATGGCGGAGGTGTTCCACAAGCGGCTGGAGCTGAAGCCTGGCGAGTTCTTGCTGGGGTTTGAGCTGGAGCCGGCAGCGCTGGCAGAGACGCGTTACGTCAGACGGCGGCGTCAAAAGCAGACGGATATTGATTATCCCATCTGCCACACTGTGGTGACGCGGCGGGGGGATGCCTACAGCGTGGCGGTCAGCGGGGTTTCAGCGTATGTCTGGTACGGGGAGAAGACCTCGGCGCGACTTGAGGCGGAGGCGTCGCCGGAAGCCCGGGCCATGGTCATCTGGGAGCGGCTCTCGGAACTGGCGGTGGATGACCTAAGAGCGTCGAAGGTCTACAAGCTAGGGCTGCTGAAGCGGGATCTGGTGGAGGCGTTTTCGGAGCTGGGAGATCCGGTTGAGACTGGAGCAGGAAAAGGCACCGGAGTGCGGATTGAGGAGCTGGCAAGCCCAGCAGGACGTTCGCTCGAGGCTGAATCCGCTGAAACATCTAAAGCGTCCCGCTATTCGGGGCTGACTGAAATTTCTGTGGAGATCAATGGCAGGCTGAGGACTTTGGCTGTGCGGCCATCCGAAACACTTTTGAATGTGCTCAGGCAGGCGGCGGGCCATACCGGCGCCAAGCCGGGGTGTGAGAACGGGGACTGCGGCGCCTGTACAGTGCTGCTGGAAGGAAAGCCTGTGAAGTCCTGCCTGATGCTGGCTCTGGAAGCGGAGGGCAAAGCGGTCATGACCGTGGAAGGGCTGGAAAATACGGCGATTCAGCAGGCCTTTATCGAGTGCGGCGGCTTCCAGTGCGGCTATTGTACTTCCGGCTTTCTGGTCAATGCCTGGGCTATGCTGGAGGCCCATCCGGAAGCGGATGAGGCGGTTCAGCGGGAGTGGCTCTCCGCCAACCTGTGTCGCTGCACCGGCTACGAAGGAATCCGGGATGCGGTGGAAAGGGCAAAGGCTAACAGACGTGCATAAACAAAGAAGACGCCGTGGGACAGTGAGCTTGCTCTCTGCCGTACGGCGTCTTCTTTGTTTATATAGGGCGCAGCTATAACCGAGCGAAGCAAGGGCGCGACCGGAGCGCAGCATGGCGGAGCAATAGGCGTCAGCAGCGACGGTGCACGTTTGGTGGTGTGAGTTTGAATTTACACCAGACACGGAGGTCGAAGTGATCTGGGTATAAAAATGAACGATAGCGCATGTGGAATGTTACATTTACATTACCGTCCCCAACTCAGAAGCTGTCCGCGTCCCCAAGCTGTGAAGTGCCTGATAAAACTAAAAAGCCCTTGCCGATGGTGGTTGGAACCGCGACCATCGGCAGGGGTTTATTTTTTGTACTTCTATGGTTTACTCAGCCACATTAGGAACACTGGGCGATTTACGCCAAAATCTTTTTCAGCGCTTCAATCAAATAATCAATCTCTTCTTCCGTATTGAAATACGAAAAGCTGAAGCGGACAGTGCCCTGGGGGAACGTACCGAGGGCTTTGTGAGCGGCCGGCGCGCAGTGCATGCCCACCCGGGTCTTGATGTCATACTCGCTGTCGAGGAGAAAGGCTATGTCCGCGTTGTCGTGGAGCTCGAAATCAATGGAGACCACCGCCGTGCGGTTATCGACACCGGACCGCCCGACCAGACGGACGCCGATGAGGTCTTTAACGCCCGCCATAAAGCGCTCTGTCAGGAGCATCTCTTTAGCGTGAATGTTATCTATGCCCGTTTTGAACAGATAGTCGAGGGCGGCGTTCAAACCGTAAATTCCCGGCAGGTTCTGGGTCCCGGACTCGAATTTGTCCGGCAGCATGGACGGCTGCTCCTCAGAATCCGAGCGGCTGCCGGTGCCGCCTTCAATCAGGGGGTCGACCAGCGCCGCGAACGCCTTGTCGATGACCATTCCGCCAACGCCCTGCGGCCCGAGAAGACTTTTATGCCCGGTGAAGCAGATAGCCTTGGCTTTATTTTTTTGCAGATCGATTGGGATGACGCCGGCGGTTTGGGCCGCGTCGATCACCAAAGGAATCCCATGGGCTGCTGCGATTTCGCCAATGCGTTCAATGTCATTCACCGTGCCGCAGACATTGGATGCGTGGGTGACCAGGATCAGCTTGGTCTCTGGCCGGATCAGGCCGGGCAGGGCTGTGGTGTCGAGCTCGCCTTCCTCGTCGAAGGGCGCGCGGGTGAAGGTGACGCCGCGTTTCTCGAGGGAGACCACGGGTCGCATAACCGCATTGTGCTCAAGGCTCGAGACTATGACGTGGTCCCCGGGCTTGAGGCAGCCCTTGAGGATCAGGTTGAGGGCCTCGGTGATGTTCATGGTGAAAATGGTTTCAAAGCCTTCCGGGGCATTGAAGAGCCGCTGCAGCTTTTCGCGGCAGTCCAGCATGACGCCCGCTGCGCCCAGGGCTTCGGAATAAAAACCGCGCCCGACGTTGACGCCAATGTTTTCGATATAATCAGCGACGGCCGCGGCAACGCCCGGTGCTTTCGGAAAAGAAGTTGCGCCGTTGTCGAAATAATGCATGGTGTGTCCTCCTCTTTTATCTACTTCTAGAATACTGGATTTTTGCCGATGGTTGCTATAGAACTATTTTATCGAGAATGACTCTCAATCTATATTTGCAATTGGATGCGAAATGGTAATCGCGATATTATGGTAACTGTGAACAAAATGAACTAAATAAATTGAGGTAATGAGAGGAGTTTAGAAGTCATGAGAAAAAGCAGTATAATTGTGGCTGGGGCACTGATCGGACTGATGTCAGTGGCACTGGTCAAGTTTGGGAACCCAGCCAATATGGGCTTGTGTATTGCCTGTTTTCTGAGGGACACTGCCGGGGCGCTGGGACTACATAGGGCAGAAGTGGTGCAGTATATCCGGCCGGAAGTTATAGGCATTGTCATTGGTGCCATAGGGTCGGCTATGTACTTTAAGGAGTTTTCGGCGCGTGGGGGATCATCGCCGCTGACGCGGTTTGTCTTGGCTGTGGCAGTCATGATAGGCGCTTTGGTTTTTTTGGGATGTCCGCTTCGCATGATCCTTCGCCTCGCGGCGGGTGACTTGAACGCCCTGATAGGCCTAGCCGGCTTTGCGTGCGGTATTGGCATGGGAATAGTCTTCCTGAATAAGGGCTTTTCCCTGAAGCGGAATTATAAGCAAAACACCTTGGAAGGCAGCCTGCTGCCTGTGGTGATGATGGGGCTTTTAGGGCTGCTCGTCATAGCGCCGGCGTTTGTTTTCTTTAGCGCAGAGGGTCCAGGATCCCTGCACGCGCCGCTGCTGATTTCATTGGGGGCTGGCGTTATTGCCGGCGTGGCGGCCCAGCGGACGCGCCTTTGCACCATGGGTGGGATCCGGGACGCGATCCTTTTCAAGGACTTCTACCTGCTGATGGGTGTTGGCGCCATTCTCGTGACCGCTTTTATTGGAAATCTGGCGACTGGGACGTTTGCCCTTGGCTTTGAAAGCCAGCCTATTGCCCATACGGATGGTCTGTGGAACTTCCTAGGCCTGTTCCTGACGGGCTGGGGCAGCGTGCTGCTCGGCGGATGTCCGCTTCGCCAGCTGATCCTCTCCGGGGAGGGCAACTCCGACTCGGCGGTGACGGTGTTTGGCCTGATCGTTGGCGCGGCAATTTCCCACAACTTTGGTCTGGCTTCCAGCGCCAAGGGCGTAACGGCGAATGGCCAATTTTCTGTGGTTTTGCTTTTGATTGTCGTGGCGGTCATTTCCGTCATGAATTTGCCGATGGTCACCGAAAAAGCCAAAGAACTCAAGGAGGCGATGTAACATGGCAGTCATCGATACCCGTGGCATGTCCTGCCCTCAGCCTGTGCTTATGACGAAAAAGGCTGTGGCGGGTTCTGGGTTGACTTCAAAAGTGGAAATCCTCGTGGACAACGCGGCAGCGCTCGGCAATGTGACGCGCTTTCTGAAAAGCGCGGGCTTCAAGAACGTGGATGCCAGCCCGAATGGCGATGATACGCTGATTCGCGCGAGCAAATAGGCGGTCTGACAATGGCGGAAACCTATTTTGTAGCCACCTTTCACACCCATGCAGGCGCTTTGAAATTTGAGCGAAAGCTCAAGGCTTTGAATGAGGCTTGCAAGCTCTTGCCAGTCCCGAGAACGATCAGCTCCAGCTGCGGCGTCTGCGCCAGGTTTACCTATAGCGATTTTCGAAGCTTGGCCTTCGAGGACCTGGATTCAGTGTATCTGGTGGTCAGTCATGAGTATCAGCGGGTTTGGGAGAATGAGGTTTGTTGAAGAAAATGTAAGAAAAAGGAAATAGGGAAGGATGGCGGTGGCACCGCCTTCCATTAAAAAACGAGGTGTAAATTTACACCAAGCTCTGGTACAAAATTTAGATTGGTGACAGGCACCAAAGTTGAATGAGTGACAGGCACTGAAGTTGAATGAGTGACTGTCACCACGTTAATTTCTTAACTTAATTCAAGAAAAATGAAGGAAGGCGGTGCCCCCGCCTTCCTTCATTTTTTACCTTTAAACATTTTATCATAAAAACTAAAAAATCTTCGTAGTCCAATCCTCACAATTCCAAACTTCAGTCGCGACGTCGCGATAAAACTCCGGTTCGTGGCTGATGAGGAGGACACTGCCCTTGTAGGCCTTGAGGGCCCGCTTGAGTTCTTCTTTGGCGTCCACATCCAGGTGGTTGGTCGGCTCGTCCAGGACGAGAAGGTTGGATTCGCGGTTGATCAGCTTGCACAGGCGCACCTTGGCCTGCTCGCCGCCGCTGAGGACCAGCACCTTGCTCTCGATGTGCTTGTTGGTCAAACCGCATTTGGCCAGTGCAGAGCGCACTTCAAACTGATTATAGGACGGGAAGGTCTGCCAGATTTCCTCGATACAGGTGTTGTAGTTGGCTTCCTTGATCTCCTGCTCGAAATACCCAATTGACAGATAATCCCCCAGCTCTACTGTTCCGCTGATGGAAGGGATCAGTCCCAAAATACTCCTCAGAAGCGTCGTCTTACCCAGGCCGTTAGCGCCGGTCAGGGCAACTTTCTGGCCTCGTTCCAGCTGCAGGTTCAAAGGTCTCGACAGCGGCGTGTCATAACCAATCACCAGATCCGTGGTCTTGAAGACGACCTTGGCGGACGCCCTGGCTTCCTTGAAATTGAACTCCGGCTTTGGCTTATCTTTGGCCAGCTCGATCCGGTCGATCTTGTCCAGCTTTTTCTGGCGGGACATAGCCATGTTGCGGGTCGCCACGCGGGCCTTGTTCCGCTGGACGAAGTCCTCCAGATCGGAGATCTCCTGCTGCTGGCGCTTGTAGGCAGACTCCAGCTGGCTCTTCTTCATCTCGTAAACCGCCATGAAGTCCTCATACTGGCCCACATAACGATCCAGCTTCTGGTTTTCCATGTGATAGATCAGGTTGACCACCGAGTTCAGGAACGGAATGTCGTGGGTGATCAGGATGAACGCGTTCTCGTAGTTGTTCAGGTAGCGCTTGAGCCACTCGATGTGCGGCTCGTCGAGGTAGTTCGTCGGCTCGTCCAGGAGCAGAATGTCCGGCTTCTCAAGCAATAGCTTCGCAAGCAAGACCTTGGTCCGCTGACCGCCGCTAAGGTCCGCGACGCTCTTTTCGAGACCGATCTCTGACAGCCCCAGCGCGCGGGCAACTTCCTCCACCTTGGAGTCGATGTTGTAAAAGTCATTGTGATCCAGCAGGTCCTGAATAGTCCCGGTATCCTCGAGGATGTCCTCGAGCTCGTCCGGCTCCACATCCGCCATAGCCTCGAAGAGGCTGTGCATCTCCGCCTCCAGGTCGAAGAGGTACTGGAACGCCTTGTTCAGCACGTCCCGGATGGTCAGGTCCGGGCTCAGGGACGTATGCTGGTCCAGATAACCGACGCGCACGCGCTTGGACCATTCAATATTGCCCTCGTCCGGCATCAGCTTGTTCGTAATGATGTTCATAAACGAGGATTTGCCCTCGCCGTTAGCCCCGATCAGCCCAATGTGGTCACCCTTCAGCAGGCGGAACGAGACGTCCTGGAAGATGGCCCGGTCGCCAAACCCGTGGCTCAGGTTTCTGACATTCAAAATACTCATGCTCAAACTCCTTTATAATTGAGAGCACAGGCCCTCGCAGCACACCCCCGCCGCGACATCCGCATGGGGGAAATTTTCTCTTAAGTAGCATCCTTTAAAATTATATACGACTTCCGGCGGCTGTCAACTGGTGATTTCAGCGCAGAAGCCCCGTTTTGAACCTCCCTTCCAAAGACTTTTCAAAGACTTTGCCGATGGTCATTAAATCCTCCAAATTTCCAAAGCCGCTGTTCAAATTTTCGTGTAGAATAGAAGTAACAATTCAACAATAGGGAGAAAATTTGACATGTGGCGAATTTTGGTGTTTTTGGCGGTGGGCGTGACCATCGGCGCGGTAGTTAAGTTTGGGGAGCGGCAGAAGAAGTGGGTTGGGAGGCTTCAACAAATCGGGGTCGTCCTGCTGCTGTTTTCCATGGGGCTGTCCATAGGCCTCAATGAGGAGATTCTGGGGAACCTTCGGTCGCTGGGGATGCAGGCGTTTACCTACGCGGCGCTGACCAGTGTATTCAGCATCCTGGTGGTCTACGGACTCAGCCGGGTGCTTGTTCGGGAGGTGCGCCACAAATGATTTGGATGCTGATTGGTGCGATCGCAGCGGGGATTGGCGTGGGATACGTCGCCCTTCCGCCTGAGGCGGGAGGTCTGATTGGGGAGCTCACCCTGTGGGCGCTGAATTTTTTGATTCTGATGATTGGCATCGAGGTGGGCCAGAACCTCTCGGTGTTTAAGGAGATCCGGAAGCACGGGACCATGCTGGTGGCGATTCCCCTTGGGATCATTGCCGGCAGCGCTCTGGGGGGATTTGTATCGAGTCTGATGTTTGGCCAGCCCGCATCTACGGGGCTCGCCATAGCGGCGGGGTACGGCTGGTACAGCCTTTCCGGGATCCTGCTGACGACGCTGGACAGTGCCCAGACGGGGGCGGTGGCGTTCATGACCAATATCTTCAGGGAGCTCATGACGATCATCAGCGTGCCGTTCCTGGCAAAATATTTGAACCACTATTCGGCAATTGCCCCAGCGGGGGCGACTGCCATGGACTCGACGCTGCCGGTGATTTCGAGGTATACAGATCCTGAGGCGGCCATCATGGCGTTTTTCAGCGGGGTGGTGCTGTCTGCCCTGGTGCCGGTGCTGGTGCCGTTCTTTTACGGGTTGTAGGGTTTGCCGGGATGTCAATTTTGCGGGTGGCTGGGTTAGGTGACCATCGGCTGAAGCTTTGAAGGGAACAGGTTAGGCGGGCCGAGGGGTCAGCTGTCGAAAATCAGGGAGGGTTAACAGTGAAAAACAACAATGTCTATCACGATGCGGTATTGAGAACGGCTCAGGATATGTGCGTGGCGGCTAAGACGGCGCCAAAGGGGCGCGGCGTGGATCATATTGAAACGGTGGTTTTGTCTGGGGCGGAGGCTTTGGAGCCGCTGGCAGAGCGCATGAAGGCGATTGGTGAAGAGGGCGGCGCGGCGTTTTTTGTCCGGGACGCGGCCAACGTTCTGAATTCGGAGGCGGTGGTGCTCATAGGCACGACGCTGTCTCAGCGCGGGGTGCCCCTCTGCGGGATGTGCGGGTATAAGGACTGCGGGGCGAGCAAGGCCGCGGGCGGGATCTGCACCTTCGACGTGACAGACCTGGGCATTGCGGTGGGGTCGGCGGTGTCACTGGCGGCGGATCGACGGGTGGACAACCGGGTGATGTTTTCTATTGGGAAGGCGGCGGTTGAGCTGGGTCTTTTTGAGTCTGAGGTTAAGATTGCGTATGGGATGCCGCTGTCGGTCAAGGGGAAGAGCCCTTATTTTGACAGAGGGTAATCTAATTTGTTGGCTGTGTTGGATGCGAATTCTGACTTGGAAGACAGCGTAATACAATTTGAAATTTCTTGTGCTTGAGCAGGCGTGATAGGGAACTTAAGGCAATAGTCTTTGAGGGAGGGATCTTCTTGGAAGTCAAGCTGATGACAGGGAATGAGGCGGCGGCCCGGGGGTTTTACGAGGCCGGCGGTCTGGTGGCGTCAAGCTATCCGGGCTCACCGACAGTAGAGCTGCTGGAGGCGGTCCGGGCGTATTCACCAGAGGTCTATGCAGAGTTTTCCGTCAATGAGAAGGTGGCGTTGGAGGTCGGGATTGGCGCGTCCTTCACGGGGGCTAGGGCCATGGTATCCATGAAGCATGTGGGGGTCAACATAGCCATGGATCCACTCATGACGTTTACGCAAACGCCTATTCAGGGTGGATTTTTGCTGGTGTCAGGGGAAGACCCCGGCATGGCGTCCTCCCAAAACGAGCAGGATAACCGGGTGCTGGGGAAATTCGCCAATATGGCGATTCTGGATCCGGGCTCTTCCCAGGAAGCCAAGGACTTTGCCAAGCTTGGGTTTTCCCTCAGCGAGGACTATGGTCTGCCGGTTATGCTCCGCATGACAAGCCGGGTCTGCCACAGCCGGGGGCCGGTTGAAGAATTGGAGCGGGAAGTTCGGGACATCTCGGGCTTTTCCAAGATCCCGGAGGATTTTGGCATGGTGCCGCCCAACACGTTTCCAAAGCAATTTGAGATGAAAAAGCGCATTGAGCGCTTGACGGAGGATGCTTCCGGTTGGGACATCAACTTCCTGGAGGTTTGGGAGGAAGATGGGAGAAACTCGGTGCAGCGGCTAGCGCCTATTGACCCCCAGTTTCTCTCTCCGCACAAGACCCTGATTATCACCTCGGGGCTATTGTACTACAACCTGAAAGAGCTGGAGGCGCCTGTCGACATATACAAGCTGGGCATGGTGTATCCGCTGCCAATAGAAGCACTCCGGTCTCTGGCAGAGGATTACGAGCAGGTGCTGGTTCTGGAGGAGCTGACGCCGTTCATTGAGAACGAGCTCAAGATCCACGGCATTGCCTGTGAAGGTAAAAAATACTTCAGCTTTACCGGAGAGCTGCATACGGAGCTGATTGAGGCGGGACTGGTGAAAGCCGGTGTCCTTAAGGCAGCGAATTATGAGACCGCCGGAGAAGTGGACACAGTAGCCCGGATTTCCATGTTCTGCGCGGGCTGTCCGCACCGGCCGGTGTTTGACATACTGAAGAAGATCAAAATCAGCGTGATTGGTGATATTGGCTGCTACTCCCTGGCGGTGCTGGAGCCGCTGCATATGCTGAATACGATTATTAGTATGGGGGCGACCATCGGCATAATGAAGGGCATGAGCAAGGCGCTGTCCCTCAGCGGGAAGGCGGAGCCACTGGTCAGCGTGATTGGGGACGGCACGTTCTTCCACTCGGGCATGACAGGGGCGCTGAACCTGCTGCACCAGCTGGATCCGGCAGCCAACCTGACGCTGATCATCCTGAACAACGGGACCACAGCCATGACAGGCGGCCAGATGACCGCCACCTCCGGCAGCTACACGAAGGACTGGGACATGAACACCTCCATTCCGGAGCTGCTGAAGGCCATGGGCTTCCCGAGAGTCAGGGTCGTGGACCAGTTTGACTACAAGGGGGCCAAGGCGGCCATTGAGGAGGAGCTGAAGTTTGAGGGGCTGTCCATCGTGATGACCACCCGGCCGTGCGCCCTCAATTTCAAGATCCGCGAGCCGTATTTCGTCGTGGACCCGCAGATTTGTATTGGCTGCCGCAGCTGTGTCAAAACCAATTGCCCGCCGATAGTCATGAAAGCCTACAACGGCATCGAAAAGCTCAAATCTTCCATTGACCCGGACCTTTGCGTGGGCTGCTCGGTCTGTTCACAAGTGTGCCCGGTCAGCGCGATTTCGCGTGTCGGGGACAAAGGCCGAAACGGGGAAAAAGCCTCAACGCTGGTTGAAGCCCTGCCGGCGGACAAGTCTCCGGAAGAAGGGGGGAAGCGGTGATGGTTAAAAACATTATGCTGGGCGGCGTCGGCGGCCAGGGGCTCGTCATGACGACGGCCATTATCAGCGAGGCTGCTTTCCTGGCTGGCTTCGACGTCAAGACGAACGACGTGATCGGGCTGTCTCAGCGGGGCGGCAAGGTATGGGGCAGCGTGCGCTATGGGGAAGAGGTCTTTTCGCCTAACATTGCGCCTGGCCGCGCGGATGTGCTGTTGGCTCTGGAGGCGCTGGAAGGCCTGCGGTGGAGCGGGTTCGTGAAGGCTGGCGGCGTGGTGATCCTGAATACTGCGAAGATTCCGCCGGTGCCTGTGATTACGGAGAAGGCGGCGTATCCGGAGGACATCGAAGGGTTGATTGCGGGGGATGGCCAGAGAGCGGTCGAGGTCAGGGCGGTCAATGCGCTGGAAGAGGCCCGGAAGCTGGGTAATTTGAAAGTGGTGAATATGGTGACTATCGGTATGCTCTCTGCAGTGCTGGAGGACATTCCGGTGGACTGCTGGCGCCAAGCCATAGAGGCTCACGTGCCGGAAAAGACGCTGGCGCTGAACCTGAAAGCATTTGATCTTGGGCGCGAGATCAGGTAACATTGAAAAGATGAGAAGTGTTTTTACTGCCGCGCGGTGCCGGGCCAATCTTTGAGTCCGGTGCCGCGTCTTGGCGTCGTGAGATATGGTATTTTTATGAGGTGAAGAGGTTGAAGGAAATAGAAGTATTTGGACATGCGAAGTCAGACACCGAAACAAACTCGGTGTCAGACACTGAAACAAACTTGGTGTCAGACACCGAAACAAACTCGGTGTCAGACACCGAAACAAACTCGGTGTCAGACACTGAAACAAACTCGGTGTCAGACACTGAAACAAACTTGGTGTCAGACACTGAAACAAACTTGGTGTCAGACACTGAAACAAACTTGGTGTCAGACACTGAAACAAACTCGGTGTCAGACACCGAAACAAACTCGGTATCTGACACCGAAACAAACTCGGTGTCAGACACCGAAACAAACTCGGTGTCAGACACCGTCCTTTCAAACGCGGCGGATACTGGATCCGGTATCGCGGGGCCTGGGCTGTCCGGGCCGGGCTGCGAGATCATTGAGCCGGAGGGGCCGCTTAAGTCGCTGCGGGAGATCGAACGCAGTCTAACGAAGACTTACAAGAAGGACCTGTGGTCCAAGTTTGTGCAGGCCATCAACGACTATGACATGCTTAAGCCCGGGGACAAGGTGGCAGTGGCCATTTCCGGGGGCAAGGACAGCATGCTGATGGCAAAGCTGTTTCAAGAACTGAAGCGCCACCAGAAGTTCCCCTTTGAGGTGGAATTCATCTCCATGGACCCGGGGTATCATCCGGAGATCCGGAAACTAATGGAGGAAAACTGCCGGCACTTGGGGATTCAGCTGGAGATCTTTGATAAGAAGGTCTTTGAATCCATTGAAAAGCTCGCGTCGGATTATCCCTGCTACCTCTGCGCCAAGATGCGCAGGGGGATTCTCTATAAGAAAGCCCGGGAGCTGGGATGCAATAAGGTGGCGCTGGGGCATCACCACGACGACGTCATTGAGACGACCCTGCTGAACCTGTTCTTCCAGGGGACCTTCGGGACTATGATGCCGAAGCTGAAATCCACCAATTATCCCGGCATAGAACTGATTCGGCCGATGTACTACATCCGCGAAAAGGACATCCTGAGGTTCACCCAGTCCTCAGGCATCTGGCCGCTGAACTGCGCCTGCATGGTAGCCGCCAAGCGGACTTCGAACCGCCGCTACGAGCTGAAGGCGCTGCTTGAGACTCTGAAGACCATGAACCCGGATGTGGAGAAGTGCCTCTTCCACGCGGCGGAAAACGTGGATATGGGGATGGTCCTGGGCTGGCGAAAGGACGGCGCCGTGCACTCTTTCCTGGACGCCTATGAGGAAAGGATGCCTAAGAGCTGGCTGGAAATGGACAATGAGGCTGGTTCAGGAACTGTCGGCGCCTCTGCCGGCTATTTGGATGAGACAGTCATTAATAGGGGAGGCGATCAAGATGAATAGCCTGTTTCAGGGCTTCCTGCTGGGGCTGGCCTATGTGGCGCCAATTGGCATGCAGAATCTCAATGTCATCAATTCCGCCCTGACTATGGATCGATGGCGGGCGCTCATGGTGGCCTGGATCACGGTTCTCTTTGACATTTCCCTGGCGGTGGTATGTTTTCTGGGCGTGGGCACCCTTGTTGGGGCCAATGACCTGATTCGCGCGGCCTTTCTTCTCGTGGGCGGCATTATGGTCGTCAGTATTGGCGTGAGTATCATGCGGTCGACACCGAAGCTGGAAACAGACCGGACGCCAAAGACGATCCAGGCCATAGCGCTGACCTGCTTTGTGGTGACCTGGATGAACCCCCAGGCGCTGATTGACGGCTCGCTGCTCCTTGGCGGGATGAAGGCCACGCTGACGGCAGCCCAGGGCAACCTGTTTCTCCTTGGCGTCTGCGCGGCGTCCATGACTTGGTTTACGGGGCTTTCCCTGGTTACAAACCACTTCAACAAACTGATCGACCTGAAGGTGCTCAAAATAGTGAACCTGGTCTGCGGCGCCATTGTGATCTACTTTGGCCTCAAGCTGTTCGTCAGCTTTTATGGGCTGATTCCAACTGTCATGGCAGCGCTGGGGCGGTAGATTTTCGCTTTGGTGACGCGGACGGCTTTCAACTTGGTGACGCGGACAAAAACCCATTTGGGGACGGACGGTAATGAATTTGTAATAAAAGGAGACTCCTAAATGATCAAACGGTTTGCCGGATATTTCCGGCCGCACCTTCACTTATTCGTACTCGACATGGTCTTCGCGTTTCTGATCGCGGCCATTGACCTGGTGTTCCCGGTCTTGTCCCGTCAGATCGTCAACGACTTCATTCCCAATCAAAACCTGGCTATGCTGATCAACTACTCGCTGATCGCCCTGGGCCTCTTCGTAATCCGGATGTTCAGCTCCTATGTCGTGGGCTACTGGGGCCACATCATGGGCGCCAGAATCGAGGTCGACATGAAGCGGGACCTCTTCACCCACATGCAGAAGCTCCACCACAAGTTCTTCGACAAGAACCGGACCGGCCAGATCATGAACCGCTTCACCGGCGACCTGTTCGAGGTCGCGGAGCTGGCCCATCACGGCCCGGAGGATCTCTTCATCTCCGCCGTCATGCTGCTGGGCAGCTTTTTCATCCTGCTGACCATCAACGTACCTCTGACTCTGATCGTCTTCTCTTTCATTGCGATCCTCATCATCTTCACCCTCTGGCGCCGCGTCGCCATGCTGAAGGCCTTCCGCGCCCAAAAGGCCCGACACGCCGACCTCAACTCCAAGCTTGAGAACAGCGTCACCGGCATCCGCCTGGCCAAAGCTTTCTCCAACGAAGGCTACGAGCAGGACCGGTTTGAATACTACAACCGTCAGTACTACGAGTCCAAGGGCCAGTCCTTCTTCCAAATGAGCATCTTCATGATGGTCAACGGCTTTCTCACCGATCTCCTCAACCTGGCTGTGATCGCTGTGGGCGGATACTTCGTCTTCATGAGCTGGATCAACCTGGGGGACCTGCTGGCCTACATCCTCTACGTCAGCTTCATGCTCAAGCCGGTCCGCCGCCTGATGGAATTCACCCAGCAGCTGCAGCTTGGCCTTTCGGGTCTTGAGCGCTTCGCGGAAATCATGGACACCGACCCCGAGATCGTCGATGCGCCTGACGCCGTAGACCTTGACGACATCAAAGGCGAGATCGAATTCGACAACGTCTCCTTCCGCTATAACCAGGAGGATAGCGACGTCCTGAAGGCGTTCACCCTGAAGATCAAGCCCGGCGAGAAAGTGGCCATTGTGGGGGCTTCGGGCGTGGGCAAGACGACCATCGCCCAACTCGTTCCCAGGTTTTATGAGATCCAGGAAGGCGCCATCCGCCTGGACGGCAAGGACATCAGAAAAATCAAGCTCAGCGCTTTGAGGGACAAGATTGGCATAGTCAGCCAGGACGTCCTGATCTTCTATGGCACCATCAAGGAGAACATCCTCTACGGCCGCCCGAACGCCACCGACGACGAGGTCTTCGAGGCCGCCAGGCGCGCCAACATCCACAACTTCATCCTCTCCCTGGACAAGGGCTACGAGACCATTGTGGGCGAGCGCGGCATCATGCTCTCCGGCGGCCAGAAGCAGCGCCTCTCCATTGCCCGCCTTTTCCTGAAGAATCCCGAGATTCTGATCCTCGACGAGGCCACCAGCGCCCTGGATAATGAGAACGAAGCCATTGTCCAGCGCTCCTTAGAAGCTTTAGCCGATGGTCGCACCGCCATCATCATAGCCCACCGTCTATCAACCCTCCGCAGCTCTGACCGGATCATTGTCCTGGATCAGGGCAAAATCGCGGAAGAGGGCACCGAAGACCAGCTCCTGGAGCAAAAGGGCATCTACTGGCAGCTCCGAAGACTAGGTCTCGGCGAAAGCGACTCAAGTCTGATTCTGGCAGCGGAGAGTGCGGCGCTTTAGGAAAACTGAAAAAATCAAAAGGAAAAGAGGCGCCCGCGGGCGCCTCTTTCGTGTTTTGTGAGGGGTAATCATACTTGTTCGGAAGTGAAGTTCGGAGGGCTGGTGAATCCATTGATATAACAAGCTTTCCACATTTTTCGAGTTTTTTTAATCAAAAAAAACACATTTTTCTATATAAATCACCGCATTCAAAACACATTTTTCGTTGTTTTTTGACCGAAGATTTCACATTTTTAAGCAATCAGGACAAAGCTTCAGGTTGGTGACGCGGACAACTTTCAACTTGGGGACGGTAATGATTTTGTAACATTCGCAATCTTCAAAATAAAAAAGCGATCCCTCAGGATCGCTTTTCCATTTTCTCAGTTTGGTGCGAGAGGCGGGATTTGAACCCGCACGAGCATTAGCCCGCTACCCCCTCAAGATAGTGCGTCTGCCAGTTTCGCCACTCTCGCCCGCAAATCAGAACAAAACTAATGTTAAAGCATAATGGGCGAAGTGTCAACGGTTTATTATAAAATATTTTAATTTTTTTATCTTGCCTTCACCAAAGCGTCCTCAAGTACCGCTTCAACTTCGTGGGCTACAGCCATCAAAGCGGGGCTGGCGGCTTCCATCAGAAGAACCGTCGGTTTGAGGAGCCCCATCCGGGTCTTGCCCTCCTTGACATAGACCACTGCGCGGCAAGGCAGGAAATAGCCGGTTTCAATGTCTTCTTCAAGTGCCACTTTTGCCTTAGAAGGATTGCAGACCTCGAGAAGATGGAACTCAATGTCCGCTTCGATGCCTTTTTCTTTCAATTTTTCTTTGAAGTCCAGCTCCCAAAGCACCCCAAAGCTTTGCTTGGCGAGCTCCGCCTTGAGGGCCTCAATGGCCTGCGCCGGTGTTTTGTCCGTTAGTACGCTATATTTTACGGAGTTCATCATGCTGTTGCCTCCTTTAGTGTTTTGGTAATTCTTACCCAAAGCAGAGCGCTTCAAAAACTTAATCCTTGAAACCTGCCTGTCGGATATTGAAAAAAACCTGACAAATGGTTAACATGGTAGGTGATGATGGTTTTATAAAGACTTGAAGCCGAGAGAATTGAACCTCTGCCTGAAGGGTGTGGGTGGGTGACCATCGGCAAAAACTTATTTTTGAAAGGAGACGATCACATGATTCGACTCGTAACGGACAGCGCTTCCGACCTGTCCTATGACCTGATCGCGGAATATAATCTCAGCGTCGCGCCGCTCCTCGTCCATGATGACGAGCACCAGTACCGGGACGCGGTGGACATTCAGCCTAAAACGGTTTACGACCGCATGCGCGGGGGCCAGAGCTTCAAGACCTCCCAAGCGACACCGGAATCCTTCCTGGAGATCTTTAAATCCTTTTCGGACGAGGATGAAGTCCTGTATCTGGCGTTCTCCTCCGGTCTGTCCGGCACCTACAACTCCGGCCTGATCGCCCGGGACCTCTACAAGGAGGAGGGTGGCAAGGCGAGAATCGAGATTCTGGATACCCAGGCGGCGTCGGGGGCTTTTGGCCTGATCGTCTATGAAGTCGCGAAGCGCGCCAAGGCGGGCACTGATTTCGAAGGGCTCCTTGCCTATGCCCAGTCCCTGATTCCGCGCAGCGAGCACCTGTTTACGGTGGACGACCTGGAATATCTCTTCAGGGGAGGCCGATTATCACGTTCCTCCGCCCTCATAGGCGGGCTTCTGAACATAAAGCCAATCCTGACAGTAGCAGAGGGCAAGCTGACGCCTCTCGAGAAGACCCGCGGACGCCTGAAATCCATCAAACGGATTTCCGAGCTGATGGGCGAGCGGACGGGCGGCAATCTCAAAGGGCAGACGGTGTTCATTTATCACGGTGACGACCTGGAAGCGGCCCACAAGCTGCAGGAGCTGATCCGGGAAGCCTACGGCGCGGAGTCCTTTATCATTGGTGAGGTCGGCGCGGTTATAGGCGCTCATACCGGACCGGGGGTCCTGGCGGCCTTTTACCTGAAGCCGGTCGAATAAAAGCGAACCAAACTCAAGCTGCTTCTGCCAGACAAACGCCCTGCACGTGCCTGCGCGGCGTTTTTTCTGTAAGAAAGGCCCTTTGGGGCAAATACGATAAGGCGGTGCATTATGACATTCAAATCCATTCACAAACAGGTTAAAGGAACTCGCAGTTTTTTTGCTCTTTTGTTGGTATTATCTCTGACGCTGGGCCTCTTGGCGGGCTGCGCCCCTAAGGCTGAAACTCCTGAAGCGGCTCCGGCACCTGCGCCTGCAGAACCGGCAGTCATTGAAACGCCAATCAAGGTAGCGGCGCTTAAAGGTCCAACGGGTATGGGTCTCGTTTACCTCATGGGCGGGCCGGATGAGGCCAGACCTTATGAGTTCAGCTTATTTGGCGCGCCGGATGAACTCGTTGGCAAAATAGTCAGCGGCGAGGTCGACATGGCGGCAGTGCCGACCAACCTCGCGGCGTCCCTCTATAATAAGACGGAAGGCGGCGTGCGCTATATTGCTACGAACACCCTGGGCGTCAACTACGTGCTGACCACCGATCCGTCGATTGACAGCTTTGAGGCGCTGAGGGGCAAGACCATCGGCATCAGCGGTCTTGGGACTACAGCGGAGTTTATTTTCAAACACCTGCTCACCGAAAACGGCATTGATCCGGAAAAGGATGTCACACTTGACTTTTCGCTTCAGCACGCGGACCTGGCATCAATGCTGACAGCGGGTAAAGTTGATATTGCGGTGCTGCCGCAGCCTTTCGTGACGACATCCATGATGGCCAACGAAAATATTAAGATTGCTATAGACTTAACGGCGGCCTGGGCAGAAGTGGAAAGTAAGGACGCGGTGCTTCCTACCGGCGGTATGATCGTGAGAACGGACTATCTGGAAGCGCATCCTGAGGCAGTGCAGCGCTTTTTGACGGACTACGCGGCTTCTGTGGAGCAGGTCAACGCGGACCCTAAGGCGGCGTCGCTGCTGGTAGAGCAGTTCGGGATTCTGCCTAAGGCAGCCATCGCAGAAAAGGCTATTCCAATGTCCAATATCGTCTTTATCAACGCAGAGGATTCGAAGACGTTCCTGATGTCGTTCTTTGAGATTATGATGGCTTATGATCCTAAGACCATCGGCGGGGCTATGCCGGATGATGCGTTGTTCGCGCCTGCTGATCTTTCAACGGTGAAATAAAGTGGCGACCGGCAAAAGTCTAAGCCGGATCGCGGGGGGAATTGGAGTAGCTGTCTTCTGGATGCTGCTCTGGCACGCGGGGTACCGGCTCGTGGGGTCGTCGCTGATTCTGCCTTCGCCACTGAGCGTGTTTGCCAGGCTTTCTACGCTGATTTTTGAGCAGGATTTCCTGCTGGCGGTTCTGTGGTCAGTCTATCGCGTGGTGATGAGTCTGGTTCTGGCGGTTGGCCTTGGGGTAATCCTGGGGGGCGTTTCCTTTGTGTCGCCGGTACTGCGAAGGCTGATCGCGCCTGCCATGCTGGCGATTAGGAGCGCGCCGGTGGTGTCTTTTATAGTCCTGGCCACGCTGTGGGTGGACTCGAATTATGTTCCAATTCTAATTTCAATTTTAATGTGCCTCCCGGTGGTTTGGGGCAACGTACTGCAGGGGCTTAGGGCAGTGGATGAGCGATTGGTGGAGATGGCGACGCTGTATGGCGTCAGGCGTGCCAGGGTATGGAAGCAGCTCTACCTGCGGTCGGTCTGGCCTTATCTGAGCGCGGCACTCTTTACGTGCCTGGGTCTTGGCTTCAAGGTCACCGTGGCGGCAGAGGTCCTGACCAGTCCCCGTTATGCTATTGGCTACCGGCTCTATGTCAGCAAGCTATACTTGGACACAGAAGAGGCTTATGCCTGGACCTTTGTGATTTTAATCCTGAGCCTGCTGTTTGAGGTTTGGTTGAAGGTATTCCTGAATCGTCTGCGTAAGAGGAGGGAAGCGGCATGATTCAAGCTGAAGCGTTGTCGAAGAAAAAGGGCGGAACCGTCATCCTGAATGAGTTTTCTCTTGAGATTAAGACGGGGCGGGTCACCGCGCTCCTGGGGCCATCGGGGAGTGGGAAGACCACTCTGTTGAGGCTGCTGGGGGGGATAGACCTCCCGGATCAAGGCGTCCTTCGCGGTCTTCCTGAAACAGGGCCGGCCTTTGTCTTCCAGGATCACCGAGTCATCCCTTGGCTGAATGTGGAGGAGAACGTTGCCTTTGCTTTGCCGGAGGACTGGACAGCGGAGCAGCGAGAGCAAGCGATCGACGAGAGCCTGACGCTGACGCGCCTGACGTCTCTCAGGCGGCGTCTGCCAAACGCCCTCAGCGGCGGCCAGGCGAGCCGGATTGATCTGGCGCGGGCGCTGGCGACCGGCCGGCGTCTGATGCTGCTTGATGAGCCTTTCAAGGGGCTCGACCTGGAGCTCAAGCTTGAGCTGATGGAGGACTTCGGGATCATTATGTCACAGTCAGAGGTGACAGCAGTTTTAGTCACCCATGATCTAGACGAGGCGCTCCTGACGGCGGACACTGTTGTGGTGGTCAGCGGGCCGCCGCTGCGGATTGTGGAGGTGCTTGAAGTGCCACTGGCCAAGGTCGGCAGATCCATGTTTGATCCGGCGCTTAACGCGCTGAGACAAAGGCTGTATCGTTTGTTGGTGAGTGAAAAGTGAGAGCAATTTGAGAATCGCTCTCAAAAAAAGTCACACTTTTTCCTGAAAAGGGGTATAATTTAAATAGGACCCCGTACACAGGGGGTTCCTAAACATCAACCTGAATCAGGAGGCTTTAAAAATGGAAAAAAACGGACTTGTTGTCGGACTCCGGGGGAGTAAGGCTATCATAGAAATAGCGCGCATGTCGAGCTGCGGAGACAAATGCGCGACCTGCGCAGGCGGATGCAGTACACCGCCTCTGGTGGTAGAGGTGGACAACGCGCTTCAGGCAAAACAAGGGGATTTTGTAGTCCTCGAGGCGCCGGAGCACGCGATCATCCAATCGACTATGATTATGTACACGCTTCCGCTGGTAGTCTTTATTCTGGGCGTAGTCCTGGGCATGCAGGTGTTCGCGGGTTTTGTGCCGGCGAATCCTGAGCTGGTGGGAATCCTGACAGGCTTCATATTTCTTGTGTTTGCCTATGTCGGAATTGCCTTGTTTCGAAAAGATAAGCAGATCTTAAAAATGCGGACGATCCTGAAAAAACTGTGAGGTGCATGGATCCATGAAAGGCAAATGGATGGGCTTGGCGTTCATTGTCATAGGCGCGCTGCTGCTCTTAAAGAACGTGTTCAGCTTTGATTTCGATGTGACGCTGTTTGTGCTGGGCGGACTGTTTCTGGCCGCCTATTTTGGGGTTCAGAAGAATGGCGGCCGCAACATTGGATTTTTGATTCCGGGTTCCATCCTTTTATTCCTGGGCTTCAATGATTTGGTGCAGTCGCTGAATCTGCTGCCCAGGTCACTCGAAAGTATGGCGCCTCTTGTCTTTATTGGTCTGTCTTTTGTGGTGATTTATGTGGTCAGTTCAGTTCTCGGTCCGAAAACAGCCCACTGGGCGCTTTTGGTGGGGGCCATTCTGCTTGCCATTGCAGCGCTGACTTTTGTGGCAGAGAATCACTGGATCTCCCGTGAGGTATTAGCGCTCTATGGGTTGCCGGTGGTACTGATCTTTGTGGGTGTAGTCATTCTGCTGAGGGCTGTCAGTGGTGCAGGGCGAAAATCATAGGGTTGGCTGTAAGGTGTTTTGAACCCCCGCAGGCGCGTGCCGGCGGGGGTTTTTCAAAAGAGGGGGAAGGCGGGGTGATAGGCATTCGCCGCAGATATTCGGCTCAAGCACTGTCGGAAGAGGGCGGCCTCGGTTTTGCCTGCTGTCCCGCCTTCCTGACTTCAAATTTCTCTGCGTGATTCGCCTCCGTCTGGGTAAATAAATATCAGAAACGACAGAAAAGGTGGGATTGATATGACACTACAAGGCAAAAAGTCCCAGGCTCCTGAAATTTATAGTGACGGCGCGCGGAAGATTTTCTACAACGGCCAGATGGCAGATGTGGAACGACCCGTTTATATCGATATGACGTCATTGTTTGATAATTTTGTGACTGTGGTGCTCTCCAGGCGCGCAGAACCCAGATCTGTGATTGGATTTGAAATGATTTTGGAAAAGGACGTGCACAGCGTCGTCGCCAAGGTCGTCAGCGTGCGGCAGACCGCCATGGGCTATGAGACCCGGGTACTGATCGAGTTTATCCCTGAGGAGCTGATCCGCGAAATTGAGGAGCATCTCTCACGTCAGGCCCTTGTTCTTGAAGATGACTATGAGTAACATCTTGACAGCCGGCTGCAAAACGGCTAGGATAGGGACATAGTTAATCTAAAGAGCAAAGAGCAGTGACGAAACAAAGTAGTCCGGTACATGGGATTCAGAGAGCAGGTCGGTGGTGCGAGACCTGACGAAGGTATGGGATGAATTACGGTTTTCCGAGCTTCAGAACGGTTTCTTTCGCCGCTGTCAAACAGGGGTGAGCCAGGCCGGGCTGCGCGGGCGCGCGTTAAGACGCCTTCAAGATACCATCGGCAGAGGCTTTGATTTTTAAGGTCTTGGCGACAAAAGGATGGTATGAATTAAGGTGGTACCACGAGCCCTCTCGTCCTTAACCAGGACGGGAGGGTTTTTTGTTATTTTTGAAGCATGGAAGTTTAAAATCAGTCAATTTTGTGAGGGAGGTTCACATTAACATGCAAAACGTTTTTGATGTATTGAAGGCGCGGGGCTTCATTGAGCAGGCCACGCACGAAGAGGAGCTCAGAGAGCTTCTGGGCAAGGAATCGGTCACATTCTACATTGGTTTTGACCCAACGGCGGACAGCCTGCACATTGGTCACTTCATCCAGATCATGGTCATGATGCACATGCAGCGCCACGGCCACAAGCCTATTGCCCTGGTGGGCGACGGCACGGTCAAGGTCGGGGATCCGTCCGGCAAGACGGAGATGCGGCAAATGCTGGTCTACGACACGATCAACGCGAACGCGGCGAAGATCAAGCGCCAGCTTCAGAACCATCTGACCATTGATGGCGTCACGGGCTTCATGGACAACAACGCCAAGTGGCTGGACCACCTGAACTACATTGAATTCCTGCGGGATGTGGGCTCGAAGTTCTCGGTCAACCGCATGCTGTCGGCGGAGTGCTTCAAGTCGCGCCTGGAGCGGGGCCTGTCGTTCCTGGAGTTCAACTACATGATCATGCAGGCGTACGACTTCCTGGAGCTTTACAGACGCTACAACTGTAAGATGCAGCTGGGCGGCAACGACCAGTGGTCCAACATCCTGGCGGGCGTCGAGCTCGTGCGCAAGGCGGATCAGGGCGAGGTGTTCGGCCTGACGTTTAAACTGCTGACGACTTCCGATGGTCGCAAAATGGGCAAAACCGAAGCGGGCGCCATCTGGATCGATCCGGAGAAGACGTCCCCATACGAGCTGTTCCAGTACTTCAGAAACGTGGAAGACGCGGACGTCGAGAACTGCCTCAGACTCCTCACCTTCCTGTCGCTGGAGGAAATCGAGGCGCTTGTTGAGGTCGAAGGCTCAGAGATCAACAAGGCTAAAGAGGTTTTGGCTTACGAGATCACCAATATCATTCACGGCAAGGACGAGGCGGACAAGGCATTGGCTGCGGCTCGCGCGCTCTTCGGCAATTCCGGGGATCTGGCAGAGATGCCGACTACGGAGATGGCGGCCGCTGATTTCGCTGATGGCAAGGGCATGAACATTATAGATTTGCTCATGGCTGCCGGACTCATCCCGTCCAAGGGCGAGGGCAGAAGACTGATCGCTCAGAAGGGTATCACTCTTGGCGGCGAAGTCGTGGAGAGCCACGAGCTGGTCGTCGGAGCTGAGCGCTTCGAAGACGGCGCGCTGATGATCCGCAAGGGCAAGAAGATTTATCACAGGATTGTGCTGAAGTAAATGAGAATAAGGTGCCTGACACCAATTTCCTTTTTGGAAATCGGTGTCAGGCACTTTTTTTTAGGGAGGGAAGCTCGGTGTCTGACACCGAGTTTCTCTCCTTCTTAAGTAAAAAACATAAAAATGCAATGTAATTTGTTGTCCCAAACCAATGGTTTTTATGCTAAAGTAACAAAGGCGAACGTTCGTGTTTTGTAGAATCTTAACTCTACGAATTTTCAACCTATTTCGACAATTCGTCCAGGGGTGGTACCTAATCGTGTCAGGGGGACTTTCATGGATCCAATATTGAGAATGACAGGCATCAGCAAGTACTTTGGCACCTTCGCGGCTAATGAGGGTGTCGATTTTGATGTTTTGCCCGGTGAAATCCACGCGCTTTTGGGTGAAAACGGGGCTGGCAAGTCGACTTTAATGAATGTGCTCTACGGACTATACAGGCCGGATAAGGGCGAGATCTGGTTTGACGGGCAGACGAGGCACTTCGCCTCATCCCGTGACGCGATCCTGACGGGGATTGGCATGATCCATCAGCATTTCATGCTGGTACCGGTACATACAGTTCTTGAAAACATCATCATGGGCATGGGCAAAGAGAAAGGGTTTCTGGTCAAGGAAGCCCAGCTGGAAAAGGAAGTGCTCGAGATTGCGGCGCGCTACGGCATGGAGATCAACCCCAGGGCCCTTGTGTCCGAGCTTTCGGTAGGGGAGCAGCAGCGCGTCGAAATTGTCAAGGCGCTGTTCCGCGGTACCAAGCTCCTGATCATGGACGAGCCTACAGCTGTCCTGACGCCCCAGGAAACAGAGGAATTGTTCAAAACCCTCCGGCGCATGTCGGACGAGGGCATGTCCATCATCCTCATCACCCATAAACTGAATGAGGTCATGTCGGTCTCCAACCGGGTGACGGTGCTGAGGGACGGCAAGGTCACCAATACGGTCATGACCAGGGACTCCAGCGAGTACGAGCTGACCCGCTTCATGATTGGGCGGGAGCTGTCGCCGGCGTGCCGGGAAGGCCGCTGCTGCGGGGACAAGCTGGTCCTGGAGCTGGATCATGTGACCTGCGAAGGGGAAATGGGCAATCACACTCTGGAAAACGTTTCGCTATCGGTCTGCGCAGGGGAGATTCTAGGTATCGCGGGTGTTGACGGCAACGGACAGAAGGAACTCGCTGAGATTGTCGTGGGGCTGCGTGCATTGAAAAGCGGGCGTATCTTCCTCAGCGGTGAGGAAATTGCGGGGAAGTCGATTCTTGAAATCATCGGCAAAGGCATTGGGTACATACCGGAGGATCGACATAAGCGCGGGTTGGTGCTTGACTTCACCATCGGCGAAAACCTGATCCTTAAGGATTATAATAAGAAGCCATTCACGAAGGGCGGGCTGTTCGACTTCGGGAAGATTCACGGCCACGCGGACGACATGATCAAGAAATACTCCATCAAGACGTCGGCGGCGGGGCGGGAGTCCGAGGCACGCAAGCTGTCCGGCGGCAACCAGCAGAAGATCGTCGTGGCCCGGGAAGTGGACAAGGGGCCGAAGCTGCTGATCGCGGTGCAGCCGACCCGGGGCGTGGACATTGGCGCCACGGAATTCATCCATAAGCAGATTTTGAAGGCGAAGGAAAACGGCACGGCGGTGCTGCTGATCTCGACGGAGCTGTCGGAGATCAACCAGCTGTCGGACCGGATCGCGGTGGTTTACAAGGGGCAGATCATGGGGGAAATACCGCATGAAGCTTTCGAGGAGAGCCTGATTGGCCTGATGATGGCCGGGATGACCTATGAGAAGGCCATGGCAGCAAACCGTGGGACGGGCCAGGGGACAAAAGCAAGTGAGTTTTTAGCCGATGGTCATGTGCCCGCCCAAAACGCAGAACCCACGAAAGAGCAGGTGAACGCATGAGCGCGCTGGACAAACGCATTAAAGACGCCTTTTTGAAACCGGGCGCGCGGCGGTGGAGCGTCTACTCGCTGCTGGTGCCTATTGTCTCCGTCCTGTTGGCGCTGGTGCTGGGCAGCGTGCTGCTGCTGTTTATTGGCATCAACCCGCTGGAGGCGTATTGGTATCTGATCTTCTCCAATTTCAGCAACACCTATAACATTGCGGAGGTGCTGGTCAAGGCGACGCCTATTGCGCTCACGGGCCTGGCGTTTACCTTCGCGTTCCGGACGGGGCTCTTCAACATAGGCGGCGAGGGACAGATGTTCGCGGGCGCCATGGCGGCGGTATTCGTGGGACTTAAGACGGGGCATCTGCCTGCCTTTGTGACCATTGGACTTTGCCTGGCGGCGGCCATTGTGGCGGGGGGCATCTGGGGATTCATCCCGGGGGTGCTCAAGGGCGTGTTTGGGTCCAGCGAGATCATTGTCACCATCATGTTCAACTATGTGGCGGTGTATCTGCTGAGCTTTTTGGTGGATAAGCCCCTCCGGGAAGCAGCAGGCTTTTACCCGCAGACGGACATGATTGGCGAAAACGCGTTCCTTCCATTTCTGATTCAGAATACGAGGCTGCATATTGGTCTCGTCGTAGCCATTATTCTCAGCATTCTGGTCTATGTCGTCCTCTGGAAGACGCCGCTGGGCTTCAGGCTGCGGGCGGTGGGCTACAACCCGGACGGCGCGGAATACGCCGGCATCAACATACGGCGCAACATGATCCTGGCCATGGTCATTTCCGGGGCTTTGGCAGGTGTGGCGGGCTTCACGGAGATCAACGGCATCCATCACCGGATGATGGACAACTTCTCGCGAAATGTGGGATTTGACGGCATAGCGGCGTCGCTGCTCGGCGGCGCGACCCCGGGTGGGGTCTTCGTGTCCTCGATCCTGCTGGGGATGCTGCAGACCGGCGCCAGCGCCATGCAGCGCGGGGTCGGTGTTCCGGCCAACATTGTCAGCATCATTCAGGCGCTGATCATCATATTGGTACTCGCCGGGAACATGATGCGGCCAAAGCTTGAAATGAGATTGAAGGTCAAGCGCCAGGAACGCGAAGAACGCGAAGAACGCGAAGCGCGCAAAGAGAGTCAGGGATATCAAGAGGGAGGGACCGACGCATGAATGACATCATGAACGCAGCTTTTATTGTCGCTTTGCTGTCCGCGGCGCTGAGACTTTCTGTCCCCATTCTGTTCGCGGCCCTCGGGGGTATGTTTTCTGAGCGTTCCGGGGTCGTCAATATTGGACTGGAAGGGATTATGCTCACCGGCGCTTTTGCCGGCGTCGTAGGCTCCTATTTTACCGGCAGCCAGTGGCTGGGCGCTTTGGTGGCCATGCTGAGCGGGATCGCCCTTGCCGCGCTTTTCGCGCTGATCACGGTGAAGGTGCAGATCAACCAGATCGTCAGCGGCATTGCCATTAACTTGTTGGCGGTGGGCCTGACCAGCTTTTTCTTCCGGGCTCTGTTTGGCATCACAACGACGCCTATCACGGTTAACGCGTTCTCGCCGGTGTCACTTCCGGGACTGTCGACGCTGCCGTTTGTGGGTGAGGTTCTGTTCTCCCAGACAGCGCTGGTCTATATAGCCTTCTTGTTGGTGCCGGTGTCCTGGTTCATCCTTTATAAGACCTCCTGGGGCCTGAGCATCCGCACCGTTGGGGAGCATCCGACCGCCGCGGACACAGTGGGCATTCCGGTCAACCGCGTCCGCACTCTGTGCGTGCTGGCCAGCGGCGCCCTCGCCGGCCTTGGCGGCGCGTTTCTGTCCCTGGGGCAGTTCAATATGTTCGTCGACAACATGATTTCCGGACGCGGCTTTATCGCCGTCGCTGCAGTTATATTTGGCCGATGGAACCCCAAAGGCATCCTGATCGCCTCCCTGATATTTGGCGTGGCGGATGCGCTGCAGATCCGGCTTCAAACGGCCGGTATTGGGATTCCGTACCAGTTTCTTCTGATGTTCCCTTATCTCCTGACGGTAGTGGCTTTGACGGGGATTGTGGGCAAAACAGTGGCACCAAAGGCTTTGGGAAAAGCCTATGCAAAATAGCGTGTTTACGGGTGCACGTAAAGCGCAAAAATTTCAAGGGGGAATGAAGCAATGGTGAACAAGAAGTGGTTGGTTTGGCTCATGGTCGCAGTGCTCGTCATGGCCAGCCTCGCAGGCTGCGCTCCGAAGGCTGAACCAGCAGCGCCGGCAGAACCAGCACCTGGCGCGGAAACACCGGCAGAAGAGGCTCCAAAAATCGTCCTGATTCTACCGGGACCGATCAATGACCAAGGTTGGAACGCGACAGCTTATGAAGGCCTGAAGCTCGTTGAAAAAGACCTCGGCGTGACTATGGAATACGTTGAGAGCGTTCAGCAGGCAGACTTTGAGTCAACCTTCAGAGATTACGGCGAAAAAGGCTATGATCTCGTCTTCGCGCATGGCACTCAATTTTTTGACGCAGCTAAAGCCATTGGTCCTCAGTATCCGGACACGTTCTTCATGGTCATCAACTCTGAAGAGGGCGTTGAGCCGAACGTTGGCGGCATTGGCATCCGTGAGTGGGAAGGCGGCTATGTTGCCGGAACTCTCGCAGCTATGAACACCACCAGCAAGCAAATGGGCGCGATTGGCTCATTCCCGTTCCCTGTAATCGAGGGGACCCTTGACGCGTTTGAAGCTGCTGCCATTGCAGTGGATCCGGCGATCAAAGTCACCAAGACTTATGTCAACTCTTGGGATGATATCCAAAAGGGTAAGGAGACTGCCCTTGCTATGATCGAAGCGGGCTCGGACCTCGTGTTCTGCTCGGCTAACCAGGTTGGCCTTGGCTCTATTGATGCTGCTAAGACTAAGGGCGTCAAAGCGATTGGCTATATCTCACCTCAAAATGAAGTCGCGCCTGGCACTGTTATTTCAAGTGTCACTTACAACACCCCGGGTCTCTTCAAAGTTGCGGTTCAAGATTTCCTTGACGGCAAACTGACAGCCACCGGCAAATCCCTTGGCTGGGCCGATGGTGTCCTGGACGTCCAATGGACAGATGGCGTTACGGATGAGATGAAAGCGACAATAGAAACGACCATTCAGGACCTCAAGGATGGAAAGATTGAGAACCCGTACGTACCGGGTGATTAGAAAGCAAAGACATGCATAAATAAAGATAAAGCCGCCAGATCGAGAGCTTGCTCTCGAATTGGCGGTTTTGTCTTTATTTATATAGGGCGCAGCCCGTGACCGAAGCGCAGCTTTTAACCGAGCGAAGCGAGGTTGAAAGCGGAGCGAGGTGCATGTCGGTTGACGTGAGTTGCAGATTTATTAGGGCGCAGCCCTCGGTTGAGGTGACGCCAAAGACTAAAGCACAGGCGAAGCGACTGTGCACGTCAGTTGGTGTGAGTTGCAGCTTACCCTGTACGAAGAAGGGTGCGTGCTCATGTAATGTTACAGAAATGTTACCACACCTGACACCAAGTTCAACTGAGTGTCAGACACCAAGTTCAACTGAGTGTCAGACACCAAGTTCAACTGAGTGTCAGACACCAAGTTCAACTGAGTGTCAGACACCAAGTTCAACTGAGTGTCAGACACCAAGTTCATCTCAGTGCCTGTCACCAACTCAAAACTTGTCCGCGTCCCCAACTTGAAATCCTTCTCCAAGGGGGCTATGATGGTCTTAGATAGTCTTCATGCTCCACGCAAGATTTACCTCGATGGGAGGATTCAATATGATTGAAGTCAATGGACTCGTGAAAATATACAAGCTGACGAAGCGGCAGATGCGTCAGCGGAAGGAAAAAGACAAAGTCAAAATCGCGGTCGACGGCATCACTTTTGAAGCCAGGCCCGGTGAAATTTTTGGACTGCTGGGGCCGAACGGCGCCGGGAAGACCACGACGCTGCGGTGCGTTTCGACGCTGCTTTCTCCGTCGGAGGGGGACATTCGCGTTTGCGGCTTTGATACAGCCGCTCAGGGCGTCGAGGTCAGAAAGCGCATTGCGTTTCTCACCAATGAGCTCAAGCTGGACGGCCATTTCACGCCGCGCTACACTATACGCTATTTTGGGAGCCTCTACAATATGGCGCCGGAAGAAATTGAAGCCCGAGCCGCCTCGCTTTTCAAAACCTTTGGCATTGAGGGGTTTCAGGACACGAAAATTGACGATCTATCCACGGGGATGAAGCAAAAGCTCTCCATTGCCGTGAGTTTGATTCACGATCCTGAAGTCGTCATCTTCGACGAACCCACCAACGGGCTTGATATTATCACTGCCCGAACGGTCACGGATTATCTGATGAGTCTGAAGGCAGAAGGAAAAACAATTATTGTGTCGACGCACATTATGTCCGTCGCTGAGAAACTTTGTGATCGATTCGCTGTGATCCTCGGCGGCAGGATCGTCGCCCAAGGCACCTTGGAGGATGTTCTGAAAGCCGCCGGAAGCCAAACCCAGGATCAAGTCCCGGACACAATCTTGGACCTCGAGGACGCCTTTTTCAGGTTCTATCAGCGCCAAGAGCTGGAAGACCAAGCTAGTGGGGTGATCTCATGAACCGCGAAATCCTGACCGTCCTGCGCAAGGAACTTGCCCGCGTCTTCACCGACCGCAGGCTCGTCATCTCAGCCTTTATTATGCCGGCGTTGACCATCGCGCTGCTGTATGGCGTCATGGGGGTCATGATCACGCGCATGGTCGAAGACCGTCAGGAACACCAGACGGAAATCGCTGTAATCGACGCGCCGGCCTCTTTTGCCACTTATATTGAACATCATCCTCAGGAGGACATGACCCTTCAGCTGGCGGATGCCTCACGCCTTCCGGAACTCAAGGGCCTCCTCTTCACTGGGGAGCTCGACGCCGTTTTAGCCTTCGACAAAGGCTTTGACACGCAGCTCATCAACTACAAGAGTGAGACAAAGCAGCCAGGGATAAAAATCTACTACAACGCCGCTGAGGATTACTCGGTGGACGCTCGAAGCAGGCTGATGAACGGACTCCTGGAGGACTACGAAGCCGGTGTTCTGACCGCAAGGTTTGGAGACGCGAGCTACCTGACTGCCTTTGAGACTTCAGATGAAGTCGTGGCAGATCCCAAGAAAGTCGCCGGGAAAGGCATAGGCAGCTTCCTGCCGCTGCTGCTCTCCATATTCCTCTTTGCAGGCGGGATGGGCGTCGGACTTGATGCCATTGCCGGAGAAAAAGAGCGGGGCACCATGGCGACCATGCTGGTGACGCCGGTGCGCCGCGAGGCCATTGCTTTTGGAAAGCTTCTCAGCCTGGGAGTAGTGGCATTTCTCAGCAGCATATCTACCATGATTGGCATGGTCGCCTCAGCACCATTCGCGACTTTTCTATTCAGCAATCCTGAAGCCGAAAGCGAAGGGGCGGCAGCTGCAGCCGGCTTCATGATCTCTCCTGGCTACATTGCCGCCTTGCTCTTCATCTCCATTGTGCTGACCATGCTCTACGTGGCGCTGATCAGCCTGGTCAGTGTTTACGCTCGAAACGTCAAGGAGGCCGGCACATACATTACTCCGGTCTACATGCTGGTCATGCTGCTGGGGGTCCTGACGACCTTTGGCACCGGGCAGCCGGCCTTGTGGGTATTCGGCATCCCGATCTACGGCAACGTCATGCTCATGAAAATGTCGCTGTCCTATGAGATGACCTGGCAGATGCTGGCGCTGAATACAGCGGTTTCCCTTGTTTTTCTGGCGATTCTGGTTGCGGTCATCAGAAAAATGTTCAATTCCGAGCGCGTCATGTTCAATGTGTAAGTGTGAAATAAGGCAGCCTCAAATGCTCAGAAGCATCAGAAAATTGAATTTTCAGGCATTAAAGTATTTTCGAGGCGCCTTCAATGCGGTATGATAGTTGAATAGAAAGAGGTGGTCCCGGTGATTTATTTCAACACTAAACCAGAAATCATTGAAGCGGCGATCCAGTCCGCGCCAGTCCACGCCTGGGTTGGCGAATTTTCCGGGCGCGACAGCGTTGCGGCCATCATAGCGGCGTTTGAACACGACGCCTGTGACTTTGTGCTGCCCGTGGCCAGTTTTGCGGGCACTGAATATGGCGATACCCGGGACCTTCTGGAAAATCACGCTCACCTGCGATCGGAAATCGAAGCCCGCTATGGGGGTGCCAAAACCATCGGCGATCTGATCTTTTACAGCGATCCTTTTCTTTGGGGTCTGATCAACGGTCGACACGTGGCGCAGCTCACCCGTCAGTTTGGCTTTTATACGCCCTGCATAGGCTGCCACGCCTATTTTCATCTGCTGAAGCTCCCTTTCGCGAAGCGTCTTGGCAAGGTTATCATCTCCGGCGAGCGCGAGAGTCACGACGGCCGGGTCAAGCTGAATCAGCTGCCTCAGGTGCTGGATTTTTTAAGCGGTGAGATCGGAGCCGAAGGCGTGCAGCTTCTCCAGCCCATTCGGGATCTGTCTGACGGGGATGCTGTCGAGACCATGATTGGTTGGGCGTGGAAGGAAGGCGTCAACCATCCGGAGTGCACCTTCAGCGGCAACTACAAGCTGGCAGACGGCCGCGTGGACTATGACCCGGCTGCGCTCGCGACATTCTTGACGGACTATCTCGGTCCCGTGCACCGCTTGGTGGCGAGGGCCCTCGGCACAGGCTTCGACTATGACCGTCGAGAACTCGAGCATGCTGTGAAGGGGATTTTCAATCCATGATTAAAACCATTATGTTTTTGCTGGACGGCGTCGGTGACCGGGGCCAGCCAGCCCTGGGCGGGCTGACCCCCCTGCAGGCGGCGCGGCTGCCTAATCTGGACCGAATCGCCAAAGCGGGCGAAACGGGCCTGATGGTGCCTTTCCGACCCGGAATTCCGCTGGGGACAGATCACGCCCATTATTTGCTCTTTGGCTACCAGCCTGAAGAATATCCGGGGCGGGCGGTTATAGATACCATCGGCGAAGGTCTTGAGCTCTCGCCAGAGGACATTGTTCTTCGGACCTCCTGGGCCACAGTGGGTCCGGGTGCAGCCCAGAAACACCTAAGTACGGCTGTGGAACGCCCAAGTACGGCTATGGTATACTCAAGTATGGAAACTGAACCGCCCCGTGAGGGGTATAATTGTTTTATCATTCAGGAACGATTTACGCCCGGGATCGACCGGCAGGCCGCTGAAATCCTTGCTGCGGCGCTGCCCGAGATGTTCGAGGGCATTCGCGCGGAGTGGCATTTTTCCCACGACAGCCATGGGTTTCTGATTCTCAGGGACTGCGCTGCCCACTTCGACCCACAGGTCTCGGATACGGACCCTTTTTATGAGGGGCAGCAGGTGATGGCATGCAAGCCTTTCGAAACGGCCTCGGAAAAAGCGTCGGCGCTGGCCGGCTGGATCAACCGGTACCTCATAGAGGTTCACAGGCGCCTGAGAACCTCCGAACTCAACCAAAAGAGGGTGGCGTGCGGCCAGCTTCCAGGCAACTTCATGCTCACCAAATGGGCCGGACGGCTGCAACTGCCGGAAGCGTTCCAGCTCAGAAATGGCATGCGCAGCGCGATCATAGCGTCGAGCAAGCTGCTGAAAGGTGTCGCGGCTTCCCTGCAAATGGATTACTACGAGTGCGGGGACTATCATGAGGCGGTCAAGCTGAGCCATCAGCTCGATTACGATTACATTCACGTTCATACAAAGGCGCCGGATACGGCGGCCCATACCAAAAAACCGGAAGAAAAAGTCCGTGTCCTCGAAGCGTTGGATCAGGCTTTTGAGGCGCTGCACGCCAGTGACGACTATCTGTATATTGTCACGGGGGATCACAGCACCGCCAGCAGCGGCAGCCTGATTCACTCCGGCGAATCCGTGCCGGTGGTGTTCCTGGGAACCATGACGCGCGGCGACCTGGGAAGCGCCTTTGATGAAGTCGCCTGCGGTCTCGGCGGCCTGAGGATTACCGCTGGGGATGTGATGCCCATGGTCCTGAATCTCACAGACCGGGCCAAGCTCTACCATCTCCGGGCGGGAGAAAAAAGGCGGCTCTACAGGGCAATGCACGTCGAACCGCTGGGATTCGAGTTTTCAAAGACACAGACATCCAAGTGAAAAAGGCAGAGGTGGAAATTATGGAAAGAAAAGAAATGTTAAAAAGGGTCAAGCGCGTGGTCGTCAAGGTCGGGACCTCAACGCTGACACACCCTACAGGTCATATGAACTTCAATCAGATCGATTTGTTGACGCGCCAGCTGGCGGATATGCAGAATCAGGGCTATGAGGTCATCCTCGTAACCTCGGGCGCGATTGGTGCCGGTGTCGGCAAGCTGAACCTCAAGGAAAAGCCAAAGACCATTCCTGAAAAGCAGGCCGCTGCGGCAGTCGGCCAAGGGGTGCTCATGCACCTCTATGAGAAATTCTTCAGTGAGTATGGAAAGATCATTGGACAGATCCTGGTGACCAACGTGGACTTTCAAAATGAAAACCACAGACAGCATGCCCGGAACTCTTTCAATACACTTCTCGGCATGCAGGTGATTCCAATTGTCAACGAGAATGACGCCGTCGTTGTCGACGAGATCAAGGTGGGGGACAATGACACCTTGTCAGCCTACGTTTGTCGCAATATTGATGCGGATCTCCTGATCCTGCTCTCGGACATAGACGGTCTCTATAACGACGACCCCCGCGCCAATGAAGATGCGGCGCTCATCCAGACGGTGACGCGTATTGATGATGACCTGAAGGCACTCGCCAAAGGCGCAGGCTCTGACCTGGCCACCGGCGGCATGGCGACCAAGCTGAGGGCAGCGGAAATTGCCCTGGAGGGCGGCGCGTATATGATCATAGCCAACGGCTCAACGGACAAAGTGCTCAACAGAATTATGGCCGGCGAGCATCTTGGAACCTTGTTCCTGCCTGCGGCTCATCGGGCGGAAAAGTAAACAGGCGTGAAGCTGGGAAAGGCAATTGGCGCGGGACGCCAATTGCCTTTTTAAGTGAGGAGAAATAGGTTGCGGGAGATGGAAGAAGGTGTCTGACACCTTTTTCCGTCTTTCGTCAAACGGTGTTGTAAGTAAGTTATAAAAAGCGTAACATATAATGGAAAATACGGCACCTGCCAAGCTGTTTTACCATTTAGAAATGTAAAATAATGGATTAAAAGGGCGGAACCATGATCCAAAATGACCAATTTAGCTAAGTGGGCATGTGAAACGACAAAATTCGAGGTTTTTGGAGGCCGAGTGGGTAAAATGGTCCTATAAACCGCTAAAAATGTGGAACAGCCGACAAAATGAAAATCCAAAATTGCGTATTTAAGCAAGATAAAATAAGTAAAATAATAACAAAATAAACTAAAATATGTATGCTGTTTAATGCATTTACCACAAAAAACCTAGTATTTCCCAGTTAACACCTGGTGCCGCACGGTTGATAAAAAGTAACAGTGTGATATAATCGGGTCACTGTTAAATCCGAGGGTGTGTCCTATGAAGATGACCCGGGTTTAATGTTGATCATAGATATTTCATATGTTTGAAAGGTGTTGAACCAATACATGTCTGGTTATAGAGAGGTGTTCGCCTCCGCGCTTGGTCTTATGATCACGTGGTCTGCGGCGCTGACAGGTGGGCCTGCCCATCTAAATAACGAGGGACGTATTCTGGGATCTTTGTTGACAACTTCGGCACAGGAAATCCAAATTGAAGCCGCGTCCAATCTTGACGCCGTCGATTTTGAAGCCGCCAACCGCCTCTATGCGGTCATGGCGAATCAGGTTGATGAGGCTATCCAATTTGAGGATCCTGAGACGCTTACCTTAAAAAAATTACAGCAAAAGGCAGAGGCGATTGCAGAACAGACTCCGCTGGACCTTGAAACTTCGCAAGTCGTTGTCGGCTATGCGGAACAGTTCGGTCTGAAGCCATCTCTGATTCTGGCAATCATCGAGACAGAAAGCAATTTTAACCCCACTGAGGTAGGAACCCATCAAGACCGGGGGCTGATGCAGATCATCCCACCCACGGAAAAGTGGCTGGCCAAAGATATGGGCCACGCGATCGGACTTGATTACAATCCAAAGAGAATTTTTGAACCAGAATACAACATAGGACTGGCAGCGACTTATTTGGCGTTTCTGAAGGACTCCTACGGTGACAATTTTCACCGCATCCTTTCGGAATACAACCGCGGACCGTATAACCTGGCGCGTTACTATCAGCGCAATGGGACCTACGCGACGGGCTATTCCAAAAAAGTCCTGAAGCTTGAAGCCAAATACGTTGCTTTCAACGATTAGCACCAGTCCTCTGTGTACTTTCGTGTACGTCAAGCGCATACAAAAAAATCCCCTGTGGCAGCGACTTTAAACGTCGGCGTGGACAGGGGATTTTTGCATTCTGGAGGCGGCTTCAGTAAAAGCTTTCTATAAAGAGGTTTGCCGATGGTCACATTTCGAAAACCCGGCCAATTGTGGGGCGGTTGACCATCGGCAAAAATTTCTTTTTTAGGGATTACCCATTGCTCCAAAAGGTCTTCAGCGCGCCGGCCAAAGCCTCAGGGGAATGGAGGGTCACCGCGTGAGACCATTCCGGCGGGAACAGTTTGCGGTACCTGCTATGGGTGAATCGGTCGTCGACGAGGAGAACTATGCCGCGGTCCGTCTCCGTACGAATGACTCTGCCGGCGGCCTGGAGAACCTTGTTCATGCCCGGGAACTGATAGGCGAACCCGTAGCCGTCGCCGGTGTTTACCTCGTAAAAGTCTTTGAGCAAATCATTTTCATAATGGAGCTGCGGGAGGCCGACGCCCACCACAATGACGCCGCTGAGCCTGTCGCCGGTGAGGTCAATGCCTTCGGAAAACAGGCCGCCGAGGACCGCAAAGACGACGCGGCTCTGCCGGGGCAAAATGTCGAAGCTCTTGATAAAGGACTCGCGCTGGGCGTCGTCCATAGTCTGCTGCTGAACGTCCACGGTGAGGCCGGCATCCGGGTCCGTGCACGCGCTGATGTCTTGGAGCAAAGCCTGGAAGTCGGAAAGGACCAGCCGCAGGTATTCATAGGAGGGGAAGAAGACGAGGTAGTGCCCCGGACGGCCGGCAGAAGCGACAGTATGAATGAGTTCTGCCAGGCTGGCGGTCGTCTGAAGGCGGTCCTTGTACCGCGTCGACAGGGCGCTGTAGACGTAGAGGCCCAGGTGGGACTGGTCAAAAGGCGAGGGCAGCCGCAGGCACAGATCCTCCCTGCTTCCCCCGGAGACATCCCGAAAATAGGGAAGAGGATGGAGTGTCGCTGAGAACAGTACGGCGGCTTTCCCCTTGGAGAGGGCGTCGTTCAGAAGCCGCTTAGGATGCAGGCAGAAGAGCTTGATCTGGAGTTCGTTCTTCCAGGACTCCGTATAGGTGATGAAGTCCGGACCGTAAAGCTCGGAAATACGGAGAAAGCCAAGGACGTCAAAGTAAAAATCCAGCAGCTCGTCTTTGAGATCAGGGTCTATACTGCTCTTTTCTGATTTTGCCAGGAACTTCTGGGCGGCTTCTTCGAAGCGCCTCAGGCTGGCCAGAAGGGGTTCGGGCATGTCCTCATAGGTGGTATAGCGCCGGTCTGCCGCCTCTTTTTTGAGGGCGACCAGCTGGGTATTGATTTTGTCCATAGCCCGGCTGACGGTGGGGGCCGGCTTCTTCAGACGCTTTTTAAGATCCATGACGGCGGTCTTTTGAAGGCTTGCGGAATACATCTCTCTTGCCCGATCCACCAGATGATGGGCTTCATCCACCAGAAAGACGTAGCTGGCGCCCAGGTCCACATCGAAAAACCGTTTGAGACTGACGCGGGGATCAAAGACGTAATTATAGTCGCAGAGCACAAGATCAGCCCAAAGTGTGAGATCCAGAGCCATTTCAAAGGGGCAGACCCGGTGGCGCGCGGCAATGTCGCTGATGCTCTCCCGGGACAGGATATCGTGGCCTTCCAAGGCTTCCATAAGGGCATAGTTGATTCTGTCGTAGTGGCCCTTGGCGTAGAGGCAGTCCTCGGGTTTACAGGAGGGCTTGTCCAGAAAACAGATTTTTTCCTTGGCCGTCAGGACTACGGATTTAAGTCTGAGGCCGCCCGAGCTGAGCAGAGAGAGGGCGTCGGCGCAGACGGCCTGGGTTGTAGTGCGGGCGGTGAGATAAAAGAGCTTGTCCGCGTGGTTCAGCCCAAGGGCTTTGATGGTCGGAAACAGGGTGGACATGGTTTTCCCGGTGCCGGTCGGCGCTTGGACAAACATTCTTCCACCTGATAGAATAGTCTTATAGATTCGGACTGCGAGTTCTCTCTGACCGGTTCTGTAAGCCGGATAAGGGAAAACTGAAGTGGCTATGGAAGCATTGCGCAGAAGGCGCCAGTCCCGCTGCCACTTGATCCACTTCAGGTAGCGCTGAATCAGGTCCTCCATGAAGTCGGAAAGCGCCTGGCTGGTCATGGGCTTGTCAAACTGCAGGATTTCCTCAGTTTCGGCATGGATATAGGTCAGACGTATGCCCAGTTTGAGGCTGCCATGGTATAAGGTTTCCTTCGAGATGATATAGGCGTAGCACTGAGCCTGTGCCCAGTGAAGGGGCCGGTCATCTTCTCTCAGCTTGTCCAGCGGCGTCAGTGTACTTTTGATCTCCTCGACAAAGGTGGTGCCGTTTTCCTCGAAGATGCCATCGGCTCGGCCTTCGAGCCTTAGCTCGATGCCATCCCGAGTGAGGTTGACAGCGAGGGGGACCTCCGCCTGATAATCCGCGTCTCTACTCCTTTGCACCTTCTGGTGAAGGCGGGTGCCTTCCTGGGCGCGTATGCTGGACTTAAAAGAGGCGTCCAGGTCGCCGCTGCGCAGGGTAAATTCGACGAGTTCCCGGACAGAAACCTTTATGACAGCAGCGTTTGACATGAAAGCACCTCCTTGACGTTTGAGCATACAGCGCAGGTATAGAGTTAAACCATTCTCATTATATCATGGAAGAGGGTGTCTGCGGCTGCGCCTTTGACCCGGTCATCCACCTTCACCGTCTTTCACCATAAGGTATGGAAGAGGGTGCCTGCGCCGGCTTCCTCGCTCCAGCTTCTTTGGCGGCGGCGTCTTTGACCCTGCCTTATTTAAACACCCCGGCCGTCCTCTTTTGCCACCCATCCCTCACATCAAGGAGGCTCGTTCACATTGAAAATCATCTTTGGCATGATCGCCCGCCAGCTCACGGACCCCGGGCCGATAGTCGCCTTTCTCAGCAACGCCGCCCGCCATCAACGAAAGATTGAACGCGTCATAGTCTCCGTGTCGGGGGAGATCGACCCCACTGCGGTCCGAGCCATAGAAGCCCATGCGCCCCTTGAGGTAATCGACCTGAAACGTCCGGTCGCCAGAATGGCAGAGCTGGTCGGATTAGGTCTGACAGAGGCTGAAGCGTCGTCCCTGTTCGCCCATTCCTCATTCGAACGCAGCGGCCGCATGCCTTACGGCCCCAACCGCAACGGTGTAATCCTCGCAGCCATTAAAGCGGGCGGGGACGTTTTGTTCTTCGCGGATTCGGATGTGTCACCGCTGCTTCTCAGCGGAACACCCCACCAGCATTTTTTCGAAGAAGCGGATGTGTTTGGCAGCCACCTGGCGGCTTTAACAGAGCCGGGGTTGCCGATGGTCGGGGTCACCACCAGCGATTACTCGGGCTACTACATAATCCCGCCCATGTCCTTCGAGGGCCTCGACATTTTTCTGGAAGGCCTCCAAAAGGAGGGCGCCCTGGACTTTGTCCGGCACTCGGGTAAGCACCACGCGCTGACTTTTGATGCCGGAGCAGCCAGGCAGCCTTTTTCGACCGACAAGATTCTCGGAGGCAACGTCGCCATGCGGCTTGAGATTTTCAGAGCGTGTCTGCCGTTTTTTTCGACGGCCTATAACTTTGAAGGGACATGGTGGCTCACCCGGGGGGAGGATACGCTGCTGGGGAAATCCTTGGCGGCAGATGGAAAATGGAAAGTTGTTGACATTGATCTGAGGCTGTTTCACGACACTTTTGATAATTTTCCAGAGGTGCCTGATTTGTTAAGTGACGAAGGGATCAGGGACCGCTTTTATACGACTTGCCTGGGATGGATCGGCCGGAATCCCATTCTCAATGCCCTTGACGGAAAAGATGCGGCGGCAATTTCCAACCGGCAGATTGAATGTCTGGCGCGCAGTGTTGACGCAGCGGCAGCCTATTTTGGTGATGACAGGTTTTTGAAGCTGCCGGAGGCAGCAAAGGCCGCGCTGGATCAGCTGCCAGCTGCCCTGGAAGCCTATGACACCCTTCAGCGGCTTTGGCACAAAGCGGTGGAGGGCGCCTGGCGGCTTCGGCAGGTGGAGGGAGCAGAGGCGGAAGCAGAGGCGGGAGGCGCAAAGTTATGACGTCCGGTTTAAAAACATGGAAGGCCATGAAGCTGCTCCTGATTAACCATTTTCCTCTTGAGGGATCCGGCAGCGGGGTGTACACCCGAAATCTCGCCAAAGCCCTGGTCGCGAGGGGGCACGAGGTTCAGGTGCTGGTGCCGGAATATAAGTCAGCAGATACCTCGGGCGAGGGATTCATCACCCATACAGTGCTGTTTGAGGAAATGGGGGTGGAAAAGGAACCACGGGCAGCAACAGCACTCAGCTTTCCTTTCCCATGCTTTACGACGCATCCCAGAAGCCACTTCACTTTTTACGACATGGACCAGGAGCAGATCGACGCCTACAGAGAGGCCTTCAGAGTGAGGCTTTCTGAGATTTTGGAGACCTTTGAAGCTGAAGTGATCCATGCAGGACATGTCTGGGTGTTGGCGGATCTGGTCCGGGAAACGGGCAGGCCTTATGTGATAACCTCACATGGTACCGACCTCATGGGCTACAGGCGGGACGAGCGGTATCGAAAAAACGCCGCGGATGCTGCTGCAGGCGCCTGCCGGATCATCACCATTTCCAGGCAGGCAGATGCGGATTTTCAGGCGGTATTTGGTCTGGCGGCGAAGCGCCGGACATTGATCTACAGCGGCTGTGATACAGGTGTCTTTCACAAGAAGACGGGTTCCAGAGAGGATTTGCTGTCAGATCTCGGATTTCAAAGGCCCCCTCGACATGTCGTCTGCTTCGCCGGCAAGCTGGTGGCCTTCAAGGGCGTGGATGTCCTGCTGGCGGCGGCTGCCGGGTATGAACAGAGCCTTGAAGGCCAAGTGGCTACCATTATTGCCGGTGACGGGGTGTTGAAGCCGGCATTGATGGCTCAGGCAGAAGCGCTGGGTTTGAAAGGGATCCGGTTTGTGGGGCACCAGACACAGGAGCGACTGGCCGAGCTCTATAGTGTCAGCGACGTGTTTGCTATGCCGTCCAGGTCAGAGCCCTTTGGCCTCGCAGCATTGGAAGCCATGGCTTGCGGCTTGCCGGTGGTGGGGACTTCTGCAGGAGGACTTGACGACATAATAACGCCGGAAGTTGGACGCCTGGTACCGGTGGACGATCCTTTTGCTTTAGCGGAGAAAATTGTGGAGATCCTTAGCTTGGACGGGCCAGGGAAAAAAGAAATGCGCCGACGCTGCGTCCGCTATGTCGAGACTTGCTTCAGCTGGGCGGCGACGGCGGAACTCACCGAACAGGTTTATCTGGAGTGTGTGTCGGATGGGCGGCCAAAAGACAATGCAGGCCAACAATAAGAAAAGTAGACAAAGCAGGTTGTCAGACGGACAGGAAGGATTAACCAATTTGGGGTTGAAAACCCTAGTGAAAGGGTTATACTTATAGACGCGGCACACCATCACACTATAAATTGGAGGTTATTCCGTTGAAAGTTAAAAAAGCGATAATTCCTGCTGCGGGCTACGGCACGCGGTTTTTACCGGCGACCAAATCCATGCCCAAAGAGATGCTGACCATAGTTGACAAGCCGGCCATTCAGATTATTGTTGAAGAGGCCGTTGCTGCCGGAATAGAAGACATTCTGATTATTACAGGTCGCGGGAAAGACATGATCCAGGACCATTTTGACAACACCCCTGAACTCGAGGCTGTCCTGGAAAAGCAGGGCAAAGCAGAGCTTCTTAAAATTGTCCAGGACGTCTCCAATCTGGCAAATGTGCATTATGTCCGGCAGAAGGAAGCCCTTGGCCTCGGTCACGCCGTGCTTTGCGCGAAGACATTTGTGGGCAATGAGCCCTTCGTGGTCATGCTGGGAGATGACATAGTCGACAGCGACATTCCCTGCACCAAGCAGCTGATCGACGCTTTTGAGACGTATCAGTGTTCCGTAGTAGGCGTTCAGCCTGTGGACTGGTCCCAGGTGGATAAGTACGGGATTGTGGACGTCGAAGAGATCAAAGACCGGGACCTCCGTGTCAGAGGCCTTGTGGAGAAGCCGGCGCTGGAGGAAGCGCCATCCAACTACGCCATATTGGGGCGTTATGTGTTGACGCCGGAGATATTCGACAAGCTCCAGAACACCAAGCCGGGCAAAAATGGCGAAATTCAGCTGACAGACGCGCTGAGGGGTCTGCTGGAGGACCAGGGCATTGTCGCCCATAACTTTGAGGGGACACGCTACGACACAGGGGATAAACTGGGTTACCTGAAAGCTACCGTGGAAATGGGGCTGCGCCACAGCGAAGTGAAGGATCGATTCCGGGATTATCTTAAGACTCTCGGTGAGTCGCTATAAACATAAAAACGCAGAGAAAGACGGCTTAAAAATTGCCGTCTTTCTCTGCGTTTTTGTTGGATCAGCTGCCGGCGGCGGTTGATGGCGCAGCGCCGGGTATAGCTTAATCCATCCGGTTCGCTTCAACGCGCCAGCTCGTATATGGCCGCCGCGTATATTTTCGTTATCAGCACCAAATCCTCCACCCCGTAGAATTCGTCCTTTTGGTGGGCGGTTTCTTCCATGCCCGGAAACATGGGTCCAAAGGCGACCGCATTTTCAAAGGCACGGGCGTAAGTACCCCCGCCGATGGTGACGGCTTCGCCATCATCTCCTGTGTAGGCCTGATACACTTTCATTAGCGAAGCCACAAGCGGATGATCCTTTGGCACATAGAGCGGTTTCTGATGCTCAAGATTCGCCAGTTCAAAGCCCCATAGGCCTGCAGCTTCACGGACGCCTTGAAGGACAGCGTCGCCATCTGCCGTGATAGGGTATCTGATATTGACTGTCAGGGTGCCTGAACCTGAACTTGCGTCCAATGCCGCAATGCCCACATTGAAGACGAGTTTTCCGGAAGCCTCGTCCTCGAAGGCGCAGCCCATGCGCTCACCGTGCAGATCGCTGCCTATCTGGGCCGCGTAAAATCTGACAAAATTGGTCAGATCCCCAATTTCGAGATCCAGACAATCCAGGAATCCAAGCAGATCAGAGATGGCATTACGCCCTTTCCAAGGGGTGCTGCCGTGAGCCGAGGTGCCGTAGGCTTTGACAGTAGCAGTCGTTCCGTCAGCACCGGTTTCCAGGGTGACGTGAGCGCCGGAATCGGTATTCCAGGCATTCAGAAGGTCTTCGGAAGGCTTGTAATTTTCAAGGACTGCCTCTGCATAGTCGGGTACCATGTTGGGCCGGTTGCCGCCCCTCAGGCTGACGAGGCGCATTCCGCCGTCACTGAGACGCTCATTGAAAGTCTTGACCAGGTCAAAGACGAGAATGCCCATTTCGCCATGGATCGCAGGGAAATCCGCATCCGGAGAAAACGCTATAGTTGGGGCTTCTTCATGCTGTTTATAGTAGTCCATGCAGCCCCAGCCGCTTTCTTCATCTGTGCCAAAAATGAGGCGGACGCGCTTTGATAGGGTCAGTCCTGAGTCCCTGACGGCTTTCATGGCATATAAGGCTGCCGCGGCAGGACCTTTATTATCATTGATGCCGCGGCCGTAAATTCTACCGTCTTCAATGTCACCGCTATAAGGATCGTGGGTCCAGCCGTCGCCTTCAGGTACAACATCCAGATGGACGAGGATGCCGACCATGTCCCTGCCTTGTCCCATTTCTGCATAGCCAGCGTAATGGTCGACATTGCGGGTTTCAAAACCAATAGCATTTGCGGTTTTAAGGGCATAATCGAGGCAGGCGTCAATGCCCGGTCCAAATGGCATATGAGGTTCTTCAGGCATCTTGACGCTTTTGAAACGGATTAATTCCTGAGTCGTCTTGATCAGTTCTTCTTTCATGTTGTCTATGAGTGGATCGAATTGCTGCATGGACAAAGCCCTCCCAATTCAGGTTTTTAGATGAAAGAAATCGGCAGGCGGACTGGCCGCTGCCGATTTTATTATACCACTTTTTGATTCAGGGGTTTCTGAAAAGTCTTCTCCGGTCACTTATTCAAACTTGTCGTAATAGATGTGCTCTTCAGCCATTTTCTTTTGTCTGAGCAGATCCACAACACCGTCGATCATGACCGGGCTGCCGCACAGATAAGCTTCCATGTTGCTGGCGTCTGTAATGTACTTTTCGATCAGGTCGGTGACACGGCCTTTTTCGCCAGTCCAATTATCCTCAGGCCGCGGTCTGGACAGGCAAGGCATGAATGTGAAGTTTGGCAGCTTCGCCTCGATTTCCCTGAGCTCGTCCATCATAAAGAGGTCTTCGCCGGTTCGCGCGCCAAAGTAGAAGGTCGCTTTCCGCTCGCTCTTGATTTCGACCATGTGTTTCAGAATGGACATGATAGGTGCCATGCCGGTTCCGATCGCTGCCATGACGATCTCCCGGTCGCTTTCATGATAGTGGAAATCTCCGAAAGGTCCGACCACCGTCAGTTTGTCGCCTTCTTTCAGGTATTTGTGGATATAAGTACTGCATTTGCCGTCCTGCATGTAGCCCAGGAACAGCTCCACCTTGTGCTTGTCCACTGGATTGGAAGCGACTGAGTAGGCCCTGTAAACTTCCTCGTCATTTTCCTTATAGACCGGTGTCAAAATCTGGATGTACTGACCCGGTTTAAAATTGATTTCATTCTCCTCAGGCAGCGTAAGACCCACATGCATGATGGTCGGTGTCAGAAGCTTCAGCATGTCGACCTTATAGTCGTATTGGCGGACATTGAAGAGTTCCTCAGGAATCTTGATTTTAATATTCTCCTTGACCTTGCATTGACATGCAAGCCGGATCCCTTTCTTCTGCTCCGCGGGTGTGACATAGCCGGCCTCCGTAGGCAAAAATTGTCCGCCGCCTTCCAATACCTCAACTTTGCAGTAGCCACAGCTTCCTTTGCCGCCGCAGGCGGACGGGATAAAAATCTCCTCATCCACCAGGGTTGACAACAGCGAGCTGCCGCCATCCACTTTGTATTCTTTTTCGTCGTTAATGATCAAAGTCATTTCCCCATAGTTGCCGATGGTCTTATTAGCTATGGAGAGCAGTAATGCGAGCGCCCCTGAGATACCGGAGACTGAGAGGACACTGATAATAATTTCATTCATGTTGGAAGCGCCCCCCTTCTATTGAATTTGAACGATACCCGAAAAACCGATAAAGGCCAGCGCCATGATCCCGGTGATGATCAACGTGATCCCGGCGCCTTCAAGGCCTTTCGGCAGTGGGTTGTTCTTGATTTTTTGCTTGATGCCCGCAAGAGTGACAATGGCCAGCGTCCAGCCAAGTCCTGAGCCTACGCCGAAAGCCATGGACTGCAGAAGCGTATAGTCGCGGATGACCATAAAGAGCGACACGCCGAGAATTGCGCAGTTGACTGTAATCAGCGGCAGGAATATGCCCAGGGCGTAATACAAAGACTGGAAATAACGGTCTATGATCATTTCAACCAGCTGCGTAAAGGCGGCAATGACGATGATAAAAATGATAAACCTCAGGTACTCCAGGCCAAGGGGCACGAGGAGCCAGTGGTAGACCATCCAGTTGAGCAGGGTCGTGAAGGTCAGAACAAAGGTCACGGCCTGTCCCAGACTCAGGGAGGTTTTGATCTCGCTGGAGACCGCAATGAACGAGCACATGCCCAGGAAATTGGAGAGGATCATGTTGTTGGTAAAAATCGCGGCGAAAAAGATGACGATAGGATTGATTTCACTCATGCTTTTGCGCCTCCTTTTTCTGTGGCTTTTGCATCCTTGTTCGTATCAGGGAACATATTCTTTGTGACCCAGATCAGAATGCCAAGCATGAAGAACGCGCCCGGAGGCATGATCATGAGCGTCCAGTCCACCCACCAGCTGCCTAAAATTTCGATGCCGAACAGTGAACCGAAGCCCAGGAGTTCGCGGAAGAAAGCAATGACCAGGAGCACAACAGCGTAACCTGCGCCCATAAACAGCCCGTCCAGGAAGGAAAGGTGAGGCGGGTTATTCTGCGCATAGGCTTCACAGCGGCCCATGATAATACAGTTGGTGATGATCAGTCCGACATAAGGTCCAAGGGCGGCGCTGATGTCAGGCTGATAAGCTTTCAGGAAAATGTCGACTATAATGACATAAACCGCAATGATGAAGGTCTGCACCATCATGCGGATATGCTTTGGCGTAAACTGACGAATCAGGGATACGGTCAAAGAGGAGAAGGCAGTGACGAACATCAGGCCCAGCCCCATGATCAGGGAGTTCATCATAAGGTTGGTGACAGCCAGGGAGGAACAGATGCCCAGGATCTGGCGAAAGACCGGATTGTCCTTCCACATGCCCAAAATTGCTAGTTTCTTGACATTTGAAGCCATATTATGCACCGCTCCTTTCTGCCTGGAGAATGCGTTCAATGGTGCTGTCTATCAGCTTTCGGATCGCGTCGGAAGTCAGCGTGGCACCGGAGATGGAATCTGCGTTGCCGCCGTCTGAAGGCTTGTAAATGACGACGCGCCCGCCGTCCTCAGGTATTGGCATGTCTCTGAACTGCTCTTTGTACCAGCTTTCGTCGATCCTGCCGCCGAGTCCCGGTGTTTCCGAGTGAGAGACAAAGTCGACACCCAGGATTTTGTCATACTCAGGTGAAACTGCAATATAGCCTTTGACACTGCCCCATAGCGCTGCGCCATTCATTGGGAAGACGTAGCCGATCAAGCTGTCGCCCTGTCGCGCCTCGTAATACTCAAGAGCACCAAGAGACGCAGGAGAAATCATGGCGTCATAAGTGCTGACGACAGCGCTGTAATCCTCTGGATCCACTTCCACATCCAAAACATATAGAATGGTGCGTTGTACCTTGAGCGCTTCGAGATCTGCAATACGCTCCTTGGTGGCGTCATTCATCAGGGCGAGCGCCAGAGTCAGTACGGCTGTCAGCGCAATCATAGCCAGTGTAGGATAGAGAATCTGTTTGGTGTTCTTCTTCTTTTTAGCCAACTTTCTCGCCCCCGTTTCCGGCCTTGGCGGATTTTCTGCTCTTAAGATATTTGACGAGCTCATCCAGGATTGGTGCGAAGGTATTGCCTATCAGAATGGCAAACATGATGCCTCCGGAAAAGAGGGCGAAGCCCCTGATAATGACAGTGACAACACCTATAAGAATACCGTAGATCCATTTGGCTTCAATGGATTTTGGACTGGAGATTGGATCTGTGGCCATGAAGACGGTGCCGAAGAGAAGACCCCCGGAAAACAGTCCGAATAGGGGATGGGGCACTTGGGAGACGCCCATGGCAAAGAAGGTCGTACTCATTGCGAGATAGCCGAGAAGTACGCCGCCCATAGTTTCTTTAGAGGCCGTTTTGGTATAGATCAGGTAGATGCCCGCCAAAATGATGAGAATGGCACTGGTTTCGCCGAGAGATCCGCTGACGCGTCCTAGAGCAACATCAAAATACTCGGCAAGCTGACCTGTGGATCTGAACGTGATCAGAGGTGTAGCGGTACTGAGTGCATCCACAGGCGGCGTCAGGTAAGTGCCAAAACCTCCGAGAAGTCCGGACGCCGGCATGTTCCACTCCGTCGTCAGGAATTTTGGGAAGGAGACATAGACGAAGGCCCGTCCGACCAACGCTGGATTAAAGACGTTGCGGCCAAAACCGCCAAAGGCTTCCTTGCCAAAGACGACGCCAAAGATGATGCCTACTGCGGCAACCCAGAATGGCGTTGCGGGCGGCAGCGTGAGTGAATAGAGAACGGCGGTGACGAACACGGCTTCGGTGACAGGTTTTTTGGACTTGCGTTTAAAAGTCCATTCTGCCAGGATTCCAAAAAAGACACTGACCATAATCAGCAGAAGTGAGCGCCACCCAAAAAAATAGACCGATGCCAGAATGATCGGTGCCAATGCGTACAGGACTTTACGCATCAATGACTGTTTCATAAATTTGATTCCAAGAATCTCCGACAAAGACGAACCCCCCTCATGATGCTGTATAGGCCATATATATCCATTACAAAAACGATTAAAACATTCTTACTATTGGATTATGATATAATTATACCTGAGTTTTGAGAGAGTTTTATAGAAGAAAAAGCTGACCTCTGACGGAGGTTGGGATGAAACTGCTGCATAGATCTGGGAAAACGGGGTGGCATAAAGTGAATAAGTTAAGAGCGGCACTTGAAGAGTGGATCCGGGAGGAGGCGCTGGTCAAAGGAACGCTGAGTGGGAAGAAAACCAGCTCAGAAGTTGTGAAGGTCATTGTCAAGCTGGTCAAAATCAAAGCCGGAATAAAATTTCAATTTGAGTATCACGAAAAGAACAAGGTGGTCCACAAGAATCTCGACAGACCGGAAGCTCTTGAAGAGATTGAACTGCTGATGCAGACCAGGTTTAAGCAGCTGGATCTGAAAACTGCAAGAGCGGATGTCAAACTTTTCTCCAATTCTGCTGACAATTGCCGCGTCCTGGTGAAAAAGCTGGACGACCGGGAGGGCGGGCGCGTTGTGGATTTAAGTCACAATCGGCAAAAAAACTACATCCTGGAGGAAGGGATCCCGGTGGGTTATCTCGTTCATCTGGGTGTCCAAACGCCGGAGGGCAAAGTCGTCAAAAGCCGGTATGACAAATTCAGACAGATTAATAGATTCCTGGAGTATGTTGAGGATATTCTCAAGGTGCTTCCTAAAAGTGACAGGCCGCTGAGAATTGTCGATTTTGGATGCGGAAAGGCCTATCTGACTTTTGCCATGTACGATTTCTTTACCCGAAGACTTGGCCTTGAAGTGTCCATTATTGGCCTGGATCTCAAGGCGGATGTTGTCGCCTTCTGCAATAAGACTGCGCAGGCGCTGGGATATGAGGGTCTGCGCTTCGAAGTCGGAGATATCAGAGACCATGATGAACAAGGCGCGGTGGATCTGGTCGTGACGCTGCACGCCTGTGATACCGCTACGGATGAAGCTATAGTCAAGAGTATAGGCTGGAAGGCAGCGGCGCTTCTCAGTGTGCCCTGCTGCCAGCATGAGCTGCACGACAGGCTTCATAACGAATCGCTGGACCCTATTCTCAGACACGGTATTCTGCGGGAGCGAATGACGGGGATTGTGACAGACGCCTACCGCGCCATAGTCATGGAAACCCTTGGATACGACGTTCAGATCCTGGAATTTATCGATATGACACATACGCCGAAAAATCTTCTGCTGAGAGCGACCCGCCGCGGTCATGAAGGGGATGAGGACAGGGAATGGCTTTCGATGGCGGACTGGAGAGAGGCAGACGCTTTTGAAAGAACCTTCGGACTGGGGAAAACCTATCTCAGAACCCGGTGCGAAAGTGTCTAAGAAATAACGGGCAGACAAAATAGATGTATACTGTATACAAAAATCTAAAAATTTATTTCTGTGGAAGGGCTTGAAATTTTATAAGCGTTGGTACGACTGTGTTATAGCGATATGAATAATTGTATACAATTTAACAAACGGCGTTGACAGAGTGTATATTGTATACTATACTGAGTTATGAAAACCAAAACATTTCACACAAAAAGTTAGGAGGCAAGTTGTCGATGAGTAAGAAAGTCATGAAAACCATGGATGGCAACACCGCGGCTTCATATGTCGCATATGCGTTTACTGAAGTTGCGGCCATTTATCCAATCACGCCATCTTCAACCATGGCAGAGCTCGTAGATGAATGGGCAGCCCATGATATGAGAAACATCTTCGGACAGCGCGTTCAAGTTACTGAAATGCAGTCTGAGGCTGGTGCCGCTGGCGCCGTACACGGTTCACTCCAGGCTGGTGCGCTGACGACGACCTTCACAGCATCACAAGGTTTACTCCTGATGATCCCGAATATGTACAAAATTGCCGGTGAGCTTCTTCCTTGCGTTTTCCACGTCAGTGCACGTGCCCTCGCAGGTCATGCGCTCTCCATCTTCGGCGACCATTCAGACGTTATGGCAGCACGCCAGACGGGCTTCGCGCTTCTCGCGTCAGGTTCGGTTCAAGAAGTAGTTGATCTCGGCGGTATTGCGCACCTTAGCGCCATCAAGTCAAAAGTTCCGTTCCTTCATTTCTTTGACGGCTTCAGAACTTCACACGAAGTTCAGAAAGTTGAAATGATCGATTACGCTGACTTTGACAGAATGCTCGATAAAGAAGCGGTTGCAGAGTTCAGAAAGAAAGCCCTCAATCCTGAGAATCCGGTAACGCGCGGAACGGCTCAGAATCCGGACATTTTCTTCCAGGCGAAGGAAGCCTCCAACAAGTTCTATACAGCGATCCCGGGCATTGTTGAAGATTACATGAAAGAAATCAGCAATGTCACAGGAAGAACATACAATCTCTTCGATTACTATGGCGCACCGGATGCAGACCGCATCATCGTCGCAATGGGTTCTGTCACACAGACAATCGAAGAAACTATTGATTACTTAAATGCCCGCGGCGAAAAAGTCGGCCTCATTAAAGTCAGACTTTACAGACCGTTCGCACCTGAATACATGATGAAAGTCCTGCCAAAGACCGTCAAGAAAATTGCGGTTCTCGACAGAACTAAAGAGCCGGGTTCCCTTGGCGAGCCTCTTTACCTCGATATCCGCAACGCGTTCTACAACACTGAGAATGCACCGGAAATCGTCGGCGGCCGTTATGGTCTGGGCTCCAAGGACACGACGCCTTCCCAAATCAAGTCTGTTTACGAAAACCTCAAGAGCGACGCGCCTAAGAACAACTTCACAATCGGCATCAATGACGATGTGACGTTCCTGTCCCTCGAGTGCAAAGAGAGCATCGTCACAGAGTCTCCAAGCACAGTGCGCTGCAAGTTCTGGGGTCTTGGTTCTGACGGTACGGTTGGCGCGAACAAAAATGCCATTAAGATCATCGGCGACAAGACAGACCTCTATGCACAGGGTTATTTCTCTTATGACTCCAAGAAATCCGGCGGTGTCACGATTTCCCACCTTCGTTTCGGCAAGGAGCCAATCCGCTCCACTTACCTGATCGACGAAGCGGACTACATTGCGTGCCACAACCAGGCTTATGTCTATCAGTATGATCTCCTCAAGGGCCTTAAAGAGGGCGGCAACTTTGTCCTCAACTGCATGTGGACAGGCGACGAAGTTGAAGCTAACCTCCCTGCAGCCATGAAGCGTTACCTCTATGAGAAGAAGATCAACTTCTATACTATTGACGCAACTTCAATCGCGGAAGAAATCGGCCTCGGCAACCGCATCAACATGGTCATGCAGTCCGCGTTCTTCAAGCTCGCGAACGTCATCCCTGTCGAGGATGCTGTGAGTTACCTCAAAGAAGCCAACGTCAAGAGTTACGGCAGCAAGGGCGATAAGATCGTCGCCATGAATGACAAGGCTGTTGACGCAGGTATTGAGAAGCTCGTCAAATTTGAGATTCCGGAGTCCTTCAAAGATGCCAAGGATGCAGCAGAAGGCGCTGCAGAAGAGCTTCCGCGCTTCATCAAGGACATTCTGATTCCTATGAACCGCCAGGAAGGCGACAACCTCCCTGTCAGCACCTTTGTCGGCGCTGAAGACGGTACCTTTGAAGCGGGCAGCGCAGCTTATGAGAAGCGCGGCATCGCAGTGACGGTTCCTGAGTGGCAGGCAGCAAACTGCATCCAGTGTAACCAGTGTTCTTTCGTCTGTCCTCATGCGGTTATCCGTCCGTTCCTTCTGACTTCAGAAGAGAAGGCGAACGCGCCTGAAGGCTTTGAGACCATCAAAGCTATGGGTAAAGGCTTTGAAGAGCTTCAGTACAAGATTCAGGTCTCCACTATGGACTGTACGGGCTGCGGCAACTGTGCCGACGTTTGTCCTTCCAAGAACAAGGCCCTCGTCATGAAGCCGCTCGATACTCAAGTCAACAAAGAAATCCCTAACTGGAATTACGCTGTCAAGCTTCCTGTCAAGGATGACCTCATGGCAACCAATACAGTTAAAGGCAGCCAGTTCGCACAGCCGCTCTTCGAGTTCTCAGGCGCTTGCGCAGGCTGCGGTGAGACACCTTACATCAAGGTTGTCACTCAGCTTTATGGTGACAGAATGTCTATTGCCAACGCAACAGGCTGTTCTTCCATCTGGGGCGGCTCCGCGCCTTCCACGCCTTACTGCAAAAACGCAGAAGGCAAAGGTCCTTCCTGGGCGAACTCCCTCTTCGAAGACAACGCAGAGTTTGGTATGGGTATGGTCCTTGGCAATACTGCAGTTCGCACGCTCATGAAAGACAAAGCCCTTGAGTTCGTGGGCCTTAATGTAGACGATGCTGTCAAGGCGCCATTCGCAGCTTGGGTCGAGGGCATGGAAGACGCCAAAGCTTCAAAAGAAGCTGCAGTGGGCATTCTCCAAATCCTCAATGACAACAGCGTGACAGACGCAAAAGCAAAAGAAATCCTCGAATTCTTCGAGACACACAAAGACTTCCTGATCAAGCGCAGCCAGTGGATTCTCGGCGGCGACGGCTGGGCATATGACATTGGCTTCGGCGGCCTCGACCACGTTCTGGCTTCCGGCGAAAACGTCAACGTTCTCGTCTTTGATACAGAAGTCTACTCCAATACAGGCGGCCAGGCTTCCAAAGCATCCCCAACGGCTTCTATCGCTAAATTTGCCGCAGCTGGCAAGCGCGTGAAGAAGAAAGACCTTGGCATGATCGCAGCGACTTATGGCTATGTCTATGTCGCTCAGGTCGCAATGGGCGCTGATAAGAACCAGTTCATGAAAGCCCTCATCGAAGCTGAAAGCTACGACGGTCCATCCCTCATCATTGCTTACGCGCCATGTATCAACCACGGCATCAAGGCTGGCATGGGCAAGACGCAAAACAGAATGAAGGAAGCGGTAGACGCAGGCTACTGGCACCTCTGGAGATTCGACCCACGCCTCAAGGAAGCAGGAAAGAATCCGTTCATCCTCGACTCTAAGACGCCAACGGTTGAATTTAAAGACTTCCTCATGGGCGAAGTTCGATACACTTCCCTCAAGAGCCAGTTCGCAGAGGTTGCTGATCAACTCTTCGAGCAAGCTGCAAAAGAAGCTAAAGATCGCTATGACGGCTACGTCCGTATGGCGAAAATGGAGTTTTAATCCAGCTACCATTTGACATCGTTTGAAATGCTGAGATAAAAGAAAACCCATCCCGGAGCTCCGGGATGGGTTTTTAAATGTTGTGGCGGAAGAAGGGGTTGATGGGCTGCAGGCCGCTGAGGAAGGCTGCGTCTGACACCGTCTTCCGTGCATTTTAATTCTCCTGCGTCAGCTGCTGAAGCAGTTCGGCAAGGGCTTCAACAGTCTCTGAACGGTAAGCGGGGGCGCAAAGGTCGAACTCCTCCCGGCTGCCATAACCGTAGCCTACGGCGACGGTGTCGATGCCACAGGCCCGAGCGCCTTCCACGTCATAATGTCTGTCTCCAATCATAAGGCACTCCTCCGGCTTCAGATGCTCCTGGCTCAGCAGCCAGTTCAGGACCTGAGACTTTTGGTCCCGCGTGTGATCCAGGGTACTTCCGGCGATTAAAGCAAAATAGTGATCCAGTTCGAGGTGCTTCAGCAGGGTTTCTGCAAAGATCTGGGGCTTTGAAGTAGCAAGATAAACAGGGACGCCAGCCTGATGAAGCTGCCTTAAGAGTTCTGGGATTCCCGGATAAACGGTGCATTCAAACAACCCGGTCACAGAGTAGTATTCCCGGTACTTTTCGACCGCTTCCCTGGCCTTGGCGTCATCAAAGCCAAAGTAGCGCGAGAAGGATTCAGTCAGCGGCGGACCAATGAAGGGTGTCAAAGCGTCATAGTCAGATTCGGGGATCTCGATGCCATAGTGTTTGAGCGCGTAGACAATCGCACGAGTGATGCCGGTTTTGGGCTCAATGAGTGTGCCGTCGAGATCAAAGATCAGTTTTTTGAAGGTCATGGCGGCGTCTCCTTTCAAAGGTTCCGTTAAAGTATGTTGTGAGTCTGGAAATTACAGTGTTCGAGCGGAGATTTTTTGAATGTTCTTACGCAACTATGTTACACTAATAAGAGGCAAAAAGAAACCGGAAGGATGGCTGACCATGTTCATACATACCCGTATTCGTCTGTTCTGCGAGCTCAATAGGGCTCAACGCTGGCTGACGCATGAGGACTTCATGGGCAAATGGCTGAAGGACGAAATGAATCAGCTAGAGCTCGTTGGTATGGAGCCCCGAGAAAAAGTCGAGTGCTTATGGAGTTCCACTGATGATCAGGGCAATACCTTCAAAGATGCTGTGGTATTCCACATGATGCCTTGTGCTGCGAGAACCCAATACTGCACGGAGATTCACCTGATGGTGCATCCTGACACTGCAAGGTTTGAGCTGTCCAAGGGTGCTGCGGTCGAACTCGATCATGAGGCGGTCGAGGTTTGGAGGAAGTCTGCCCTTGACTATTGGAAGCAGGCCCTGGAGTCCCTCAGACAATGTGTCAATGGTGACTGGGTTATTGAAGACCGCGACCTGAACCGCAGTATATTGTTGAAAAGTCGTTTGTAGTGAGGCGTTTGTGGTTTTGTGCAGAACTAAAAAACCGCCAGGCGTGGTCGTCTGGCGGTGCTGATAAATTGCAGCACATCTGTGCTGTCAGTGATTCAGCTCTATTCGCGTCTTAAGATTTCTGTTCAGATGACATATGGCCAGCTTGGCTAAGCTGATGACGGAGGCGCTGTTTTGAGCGGTTAAAAGCTCTTTGAATTCTACGATGAATTCGCGGGTATAATGTCGGTGGAATCGAAGCTCCGCACCCATTTCATCCAGTTCTTCCTCAAGGCTGAAAGCGGGTGACGCCAAAGCCTGACGTTTGGCGAGCCGCTCTTCCAACGCCTTTGGAAAGCAAGTCATTTCGTAGTCGTAAAAGAGCCATGCTTCATCCGGATCCGGCGCCTGAATCAGTCCTGCAGTGCCGTGACCAATGGCAACAATAGGCTTCATATGCGCTTTCATGTGTTTCAAAATGCGTTTCAAGTCCTTCTGGTTAGGCAGATCAGCCAGGGCACCTTTGCCGCCGGGAAGAAACAGCCCATGAAGGTGAAGGAGCATTTCTTCAGTGATATCAGAAAGTTTATAAGGAATCAGCAGTTCCGTCAGTCCGTCTACATAGCGTTCATAGGCTTTGCGTTCTTCGGGCTTCAAGGAGGCGACACCCACGGCATCTGCCAGTGGTGTGTCTCCGTCAGGCGTGGCAAACATGACTTGATAGCCGGCGTCGATCAATGTTTTATGCAGGTCTGCGAGCTCACACAGATGATAACCGCAAGAGACGGAGGTCCCGTCTGACAGAGTCAGACTACGGGCGGTGCTGATCACAGCCAGAACTTTGCCTTTGACAGCGCTGCGGCTCTGATCCTTACTGACGTCGAGTGACAGATTGGCCTCTTTTTTTGGGCCCAGGGAAAGGTCTGACATTCTGATCACCTCCTCCATTATTTATACCTCTTTTTGAAAGATTTAATCAGTACTTGAGCCAACTTGGCACGGGCAGGACATTAAAAGGCCTGTAAATTTCAAAAATTCCATGAACCGGAGGTCCTTTATGCTGGAAGTAGATATTCCTTCTTATGGCAAACTTGTTTTTAAAAATGTCGTGTTTGATTACAACGGCACGGTAGCAAAGGACGGCGCGCTCATTGAGGGCGTCATGGAGCGCCTTCAGAAACTGTCACGCACTGTCAAGATTCACATCCTCACAGCGGATACCTATGGCACTGTGAAAAAAGCATTTGAAGGCAGCCGCATTGATGTGCACATCCTTGAGAGTGATCACGGGACTCAGGAGAAACTCGAATTCCTGAGAAAACTGGGAACAGACCGCACCATTGCGGTAGGGAACGGCAACAATGACAGCCTTATGTTGAAGGAATCCATTCTTGGGATCGCGGTCATAGGTGCAGAGGGCCTTGCGCGACGGGCACTGATGGATGCGGACCTACTTTTTACGGATATCATTGACGTACTGGAAACCCTTGAAAATCCAAAGCGATTAGTCGCAACCCTGAGAGAGTAGGCCGCCATGCTGACATTTCAGGACAGCCTGATCACCTTGTCAATGGTGGTCCTATGCATTGTCAGCGCAATCCTCCTGAAGATTTCGCTCTTTTTTGGGTTTGCAACGGCAATCATATTACTCTTAATCTATTTCAGCCGAAAAGGCTTTTCTGCGAAGTCAATGGCAGAAGCGGCCATGATCGCAGTACGGGGATGTACGGTGGTGTACGTTGTCATTCTGTTGATGGGCATTTCCATTGCGGTCTGGATTGCGTCCGGTGTCATACCCGCCATTATTTATTACGGCCTGGACTGGTTTGCAAAGGAGACCTTTTTGACAGCGGCCTTTTTAATTACTTTGATCGTCGCCATGATTATGGGTACTGGGCTGGGTACGCTCAGCACCATCGGCATAGCACTTATGGGTATTGGCAGTGGATTTGGTTTTGAACCGCCCTTGGTCCTGGGCGCGATTCTCTCAGGGTCTTATATCGCGGACAAGCTGTCACCGGTCAACGGGCTGGTCAATCTGCTGCTGGGCGTGGCAAAGCTGCCCTACAAGGTTTACGCCAGAGCTTCACTCAGAACCACTGCACCGGTGATCCTGCTCTGCATCCTTCTATATTCCTGGATTGGCAGCGCGTCGGAAACAGTCTCAGCGGTGGTGGATACGCAGTTGCTCCGGGCGGCCCTAGCTGAGCAATACGTCATGAGTCCGCTGCTGTTCCTCATACCGGCCATCCTTCTTGGCATGACGTTTAAAGGGTTTAAAATTCATGTGGGCATGCTCGTGTGTATTTTGATTGGAAGTCTCACCGCTATTCTGGTACAGGGGGCAGGGGTGACGGAGCTCATCACCTGGCTGGCAAAAGGCTACAGGCTTTCTCCCGAAAGCGCGCCACTTCTCGCGGATATACTGAAGGGCGGAGGGATCGCGCCTATGCTGGAGGTGCTTTTAATCGTGCTTTGCGCGGTCGCCTTCAGCGGGATCCTGGAGCGAACGGACGCGCTGGCACCCATGATGAACAAGGTCATCTCGGAACAGGACGGTCCCGGCAGGCTTACGATCAAGACCGGGCTGCTGAGCATTCTGTTCCTGAGCGTGTCCTGCGATCAGACGCTGCCTATCCTTTTGCCTGTCAAATCACTCCGGAGCACCTTTGAATCCCGTGGTCTGACCATTGCGGATCTCGCCAGGACAGTTTCAGACACAGGCGTGATCATGGCGCCTCTTCAGTTTTGGAACGTCAACACCATCATCATAGTCGGCTTGACAGGAATCACGCCGGCTTTATATGCCAAATACAGTTTTCTCTTGTATTTGTTCCCCGTGGTCACGGTGATTTACGCCTTGATCCTCGGAAGCCGGCACGGGCGGCGCAATCAACCCTCCACAACTGAAAAAGGAGTATGACTATGACACAAAGATACAGAATGGACCTGGCTTATGACGGCAAACGCTACAAAGGCTGGCAGCGGCTTGGAGAGGATTTGAAAGCAGAGACCATACAAGGGAAACTTGAAACGGCACTGTCCAGAATTTTGGTGGAAGAAATTGAAATTGAAGGCGCCGGAAGGACGGATGCGGGGGTTCACGCGCTGGGCCAGGTCGCGACTTTTTCAGCCGAGAAAGTTTTTGATGTGAAAGAGGTTCTGAAGGACCTGAATTTTTATCTGCCGGAGGACATGGCGGTGCTGAAGCTGGAGGCGGTTCATCCGAGCTTCCACGCGCGCTACTCTGCCGTCTCAAAGACTTACCTGTACAAGATTCTCAACACAGAGATTCCGGATCCCTTCAGCCACCGGTACAGCCTGTATCTGGAAGAGTCTTTGGATGTGGCAGCCATGATCCGTGCCGCGGAGCTGTTTGTGGGGGAACATGACTTTACGGCTTTCACCACAGCCAAATCGAAGAAAAAATCCATGGTCCGCAGTATTGAACGCCTGGAGATCGTAGCCAGGCCTTTGGTGGCAGATCAGGCTCTGAATCCTGCAACAGCCCATACCCTGGACAAAAGCGTCGAGATCAGAATCACGGCGAATGGCTTCCTTCACAACATGGCCCGCAAAATTACCGGAACACTGATTGAAATTGGCCTTGGACGGATTCCGTCCGAACAGGCTAAGGTTATGCTGGAGACAGGAGACCGCAGCCTTTCGAGTGAGCTCGCGCCGGCCCATGGCCTCTACCTGGAAAGGGTCGTCTATGGCCAGCCTGGAAAAGGCCGCACCAAAAAAGGACCAACCGGGAAAAACAGCGACACTCAAGATCAGGACTAGTGTCCAGTAAACACTCAAACTAGGCATACTACAGGTTAAAATTTCACATTACTGCGTTGTCGTCAATCGCGATACTGCTTAGTATCGCTCATTTCTCCGCCTTGTTTTGTGAAATTTTACCGCTGTACTATGCTATAGTTTAAGAATTCACTGGACACTAGTCTCAAAAACAAAAAACTACCCAAATAATGGGTAGTTTTTTTAAGTTCAGCGGCCGATGGCTGAGGCAGGTTCAATGCGCCAAATTTACACCTGTGGCGGCAAGGCCTCCTCCTGGGAAGCCTGGGCAGCGTTCATCTGCTGGTAGAGCTTAGACAGCATGAAGATACTGACTATGGTAGAGATGACGTCCGCTGCCGGGTAAGTCAGCCAGACGCCCGTCAGGCCGAGTCCCGTCACGGCTGGAATAATATACATCAAAGGAATGAAGAGAATGAACTGCCTGAGGAGCGACAAGAACAGCGCAGGCTTCGCTTTTCCAAGGGCCTGATAGACGGAGGCACTCATTATTTGGATAGAGACAAAAGGAATTGCAGCGATGATGATTCGAAGCGCTTTGGCTCCAATGTCAATGACCTCCTGCTCAGGCGTAAAGAGCCTCATGATGAGTGCCGGGAAAAGCTGGGCTATGAGCCAGCCAAAGCTGGACATTGCAATGAGCACAATTTGCGCGATCCTGATGGACTCCCTGACGCGGTCAAAGCGTCTGGCGCCGAAGTTGAAGCCGGCGATAGGCTGGAAGCCCTGAAGGACACCAAACATGGGCATGAACAGAAAAGAGATGATGCGGTTGATGGCGCCGAAGGCTGAAAGTGCAATGTCGCCGCCGTACTGGACAATGGAAGTGTTCAGGAAGATCGCGAGAATGCTCCCCCCAACCTGTCGGGAAAACGCCGGGAAGCCAAGCTGCAGGATTTCGGACATATAAGCGGCATGGGGTCTGAGATGGTGGGGTTTAATCGCAAAAATGCTTTTTCCGCTGTACATGTAGATCAAGAGGTAGATGAAGGAGACGAATTGCGAAAGGATCGTCGCGATTGCGGCGCCGCGGATCCCCATGTCCAGGGCGAAGATAAAGATGGGATCCAGGATAATGTTCAGGCCGGCGCCAATCATCATGGAAACCATGGCGACCATGGCGTTGCCCTCAGAGCGCACTATGTTGTTGCCGACTACTGAAAAGCTGAAGAATACAGCCCCGTAGAAGATGACGGACATGTAGTCTCTCGCGTAGGGCAGTACGTCAACTGAAGCGCCGAAGAGCTTCAAAATGGGGTCAAGGAGGAGCGATCCGACGATCATGATGAGCACGCCAAGGATCACAATGAGGACGTAAGCGTTGCCGGCGACGTTGTCCGCCTTCTCGCTGTCGCCCTCTCCAAGGCTGATGGACGCCAGCGCGCCGCCGCCAATGCCGACCATTTGACCGACGGCGAGGATAAACATCTGAATGGGAAAAGCCACAGTCAGACCGGCCATCCCCAGAAATCCTACGCCTTGACCAATGTAAATGGCATCCACGATGTTATATAGCGCATTGACGATCATGGCCAATGTCGCAGGAACGGAAAGCTTTAAAAGCAGTTTTCCGATGGGCGCGTTCGCAAGCATTTGTTGTCTTTCATTCTGGTTGATAATCCTGCACCTCCTGTAATAAAGCATTAATTTGCTGTCTTAACAAGGAAGCAGTATATCATAAAATGAAGGGTTGTTCAATTTTGTTAAAGGATATACAAAATGACAAGGTCGCATGGAAGTTGGTGACAGCGGCCTGCGGCCTATCGATCCGTTCTTCCATTCGTGGTTTTCCGCTCCAAATGAAACTCAGTGTTGAAACTCGGTGTCTGACACCGAGTTTCAACACTGAGTTTCACATCAAAATAGACGCAGGCGGCTTTCACCACCTGCGTCTTCCTATGCGAACTATCTGGCTTTACACTTCATAGAATTCCTTCGGATCCGCCACAATAACACGGGTGTTTGGCAGTCTGCTTTCCATTTCTTCAGCGAAGGCATGGCTTCTTGGGGCTTCGCCATGGTTGATGAAAAGGTGGCTCAAATGCGGCTCGAGAGGCTCCAGCCAGTTGTCCAGGGCGGCCTGATCCGCGTGGCCCGAATAACCTTCGACGAATTCGATGCGGGCATTGACCTTTATAGGATCGTTGAAGAGGTGGATGTCCTTCAGGCCATCTTTCAACGCCCGACCCAGAGTACCTTCTGCTTGGAATCCAATGAACACCAGCGTGGTCTCTCGCTTCCAAAGATAATGCTTCAAATGGTGGCGGATTCTGCCGGCTTCACACATGCCGCTGGCGGAGATAATAACTTTAGACTTGGGTGAGCGGTCCAGTGCCATTGAGGCTTCGTGCTCAGAGACATAGGTGACATTAGGCGCATCGAAAGGATTTTCGGGACTCTTGACTTTTGCGGCGACCTCCGGCCTGTAGTAGTCGGCAAACTTTTCGTAAATCCCGGTCGCGTGAATGGCAAGCGGACTGTCTACAAAGATGGGGATGTCGTAAAAGTCATCCAGTCGGTCTAAACTGACATAGTGGGCTTTTAGTTCAAAAATGATTTCCTGCGTTCTGCCTACTGCGAAAGATGGGATTAGGACTGTGCCGCCCTTCTCCATGGTTTCTTCAATGATTTCCGCCAGCTGCGAAGCCCGGCGCCGCGTGTTGTGGTGGTATTCCAGACCGTAGGTGGACTCGATGACGACGGCCTGTGCCGGTTCAGGATGATCCGCGGCAGGGAGCATAGGATTATTGCCTGAGCCAAGATCACCTGAAAAGAGAATAGATTTCAGCAAACCGTCCTCAAGCCATTCAATCCTGACAGAGGATGAGCCGAGGAGATGACCGGCATCAAAGTATTCAAAGGTCAGGGCTTCAGATACCTGGTGCTTTTTTCTGTAAGGCATAGGGTACAAATAGGGAACGGTTTCCTCCGCGTCATCAAAGGAATACAGGGGTTCGACCTCGTCAAGTCCGGCGCGCATCCGCTTTCTGTTTTCCCATTCGTTTTCTTCCTCGTGAATTTTTCCGCTGTCCTTCATGAGGATTTCTGCGAGCGCTGCAGTGGGATAGGTACAGAAGATTTTGCCTCTGAAACCCTGCTTATAAAGGAGAGGCAAGCGTCCGGAGTGGTCGATATGGGCATGGGTCAGAATGACAAAATCGATTTCCGATGCTTTGAAATCCAGTGGCTGGTAGTTTTGTCGAACAATGATCTCATCCCCCTGGAACTGCCCAAAATCCACGAGAAACTTATGTCCTGCGCCTTCCAGCAAACACCCTGAGCCCGTGACCTGGCCGGCAGCGCCAAGAAATCTGATTTTCACCATAAACGCCCCTTTCAAATTATAGTCAATAATTTTGTGTGAATTGGGTAAAAAGTAGAGTACAACACAAAAATTCGGTAAAATGATATTACGCTATTTGTTATACCCAGTACACAGAGAAATTCCCGTTTTTACATCTTAAACGGAACATTTTCACACCAGTTAAAAGGACTATGGTATAATTTTGTACAGTGTATGAATACTTTAATGAGGTGATTCGGATGAAAATGATCAAAGTCATGGAAAAACGCAAAACGATTCGCGAGTACAAAGATGCAGCACTATCCGCCAATATAATGAATCATGTCCGCGAGACCATCACGAGCATACCTCCCCTCACTGAGACGGCCACCGTCGAAATTGGCGTTCTTCAGGATGGCAGCAGTGTTTATAAAGCACTTGACGGTATTGTAGGATATCACGGCATTATGATCAAAGCGCCTCATTATCTCGTCATGATGTGTGAAGACCGCGAAGAGAATTTCATTGCGGCAGGGCACGCGGGAGAGTGGCTAAGCCTCGAACTTACCAAAATTGATCTTGGAAGCTGCTGGCTTCAGACGGCAGCAAAAAGTGACCTTGTCAAAGAGAAGCTAGGGATTCAGAGTGAACTGGTAGTCGCGTCCATCCTCGCTTTTGGCGAACCAAAGGGCGGCACCAGACTTTCAAGGATTTACGACGCTTCAGGGGATCATTCAGCTTCTGCATTGACTAAATTTGGCTATCCGTACATCGACGCCTCCTATAAGGATGAGTCTCACAGCGACCGGTTGTCGATCAGCGAAATCGTATACAACAAAACCTTCGGCAATATCATGTCGCTGGATGAGATTGAGCAGCTAGGCTTCGAAGAAGTATTTTTCTATATGCGTTTTGCGCCATCCTGGGGGAACTTACAGCCGTGGAGATTCGTCTTACAACCAGACAGGCTGATTTTGGCCATGAAGCGCAACGAGACTCTCGAAGCGCACACGGGTCTGATCGACGCCGGAATCGCTATGCTCTATCTGGACAGCGCCATGAAGAGCAAGGGCTTTTCCGGAAACTGGCTTGTCGGTGAAACGCAGTGCGCTGAAAAAGCTATGATTCCTGGAGACTATTGGATCGCAGGCTGTTATAAGTTTTAGAATTTCTTTAATACTAAAAACCTGAAATTCTGCAGTTTGAAAACAATCAGTCTCAGAGCCCATTTGGTGTCCCGGGAAGACAGGCAAAAGGAGGATTGCTGCAATGATGACCTGGAGTCTAAAGAAGACCACCGCATCAGAACGGCACACGCATAAACTGCCAAAAATCCTGATCACGGCCATATTGTTATTGGTCATGGCGATCAGCAGCACCTATGCCTATGGTGTTGACATTGATGCAGAGAAACCCTATACCATCCTTGAAACCTATTACTCTCAACTGCCCGAAGACCTGTCAGTGACACTCAAATATGACAGATACCCAGCGCCGGAGCACTACGTCGTGATGTTGAACGGAACGACCAACATCCGCAGTAAACCCGGACTCGACGGCAAAATTATCAAAAAAGCTCAGCTCAACGAAAAAATTTCAGTCATTCAAAAAGTGGAAGGCCGCAAGTGGAGCAGCACCAGCAGTCCTTACTGGTACCGCGTCTACTGGAAAGACGTCAACGGCATGAACCGTTTTGGCTTCATCACAGCGGATCTTGCGACGAAGAGGGAATTCCAGTTTGACAAAATGTTTGCTGAGCTGCTGCACCTTGAAAAGAATGTCAACGGAAAGAGAACGGGCTATATTGACAACTTCAGAAATGTTAACGGCGCGCCGCCTTTGTTCCAGGGACAATATGCCCAGGACAACTACGGTATCGAGCGCTATCAAGCCGCACCCGGCTATAAGGAGCCGAACACGTCGTCGACCTTCAGATATATCCAGGACGGCCGGCTGGTGGACATTTTGGGTGAGTCTGGCAGCTTCTACAAGGTCAATGTCATTGACCTGAGGGAGACCTTCTATATTCCTAAGAAGTATATCACCGAAAGAAATTCGATTCAGGAACTGAAGCAGACTATCGTCATTGACAGAAAAAATCAGAACGAAGGCGTCTTCGAGAAAATCGACGGCAAATGGCATATGATTTCCTATGTTTATGCGACGACAGGCGCCCAGGACAAGTATCGCTATCCAACAGACCTTGGGGACTTTATGGCGATCTACACTCGAGATAAGTTTCTTTATCTGGATGACGAGACCAAAGAGCTTGCAGGGTATGCGCCCTATGCCATCCGCTTTAATGGCGGGGCCTTCATTCACGGCGTGCCGGTCAACTACACGCTGGTCAGACAGCGCGTCGTCATCTCGCCGGCTGTTTACGACGCTGAGGGCAATGTTGTCACGCCGGCGGTGACTGCAGTCAGGATCGTCGACTATAAGGATCCGGGCATGATAGAATTCTCTTCAGGCCTTGGAACTGTACCGCGATCCCATAAATGTGTGAGGAACTACACCAGCCACGCGAAATTCCTGTATGACTGGATTAATATTGGCGAAGCTTCCGTCATCGTCATTGAATAGCATCGACAAAAGGTGCTGACGGAAAAGGTCGCGTGATATGAGTGAATGGAAGACAAAAAGATTATGTAAAACAAACAAACGAATGACCATCGACAGAAATGGGATGGGTATGATAAAATTTAAACGAAATAGCAGGTTCGGCAGAGCATGTGCCCAATCTTTTAATAGAAGTTTATAGCTGATCATACCTGCAACGACATAAGAAATTAACTACACCATCTGAAGGCAGGAAGCCTGAAAAGTGTTTCCTGTCTTCAGTTTTGTAGTCAAGGATGAGGTGGCCTGTGTTTAAATTGAGTAGTGAAGTGAGAAAATCGGATGCGCAAAAACGTCCATACCGGCGATGTGTTGGTATTTTGGCCGGCGCGCTCGCAGTCCTGACATTGGGCGCATGCAGCGCGACTCCGGCTCAGGAGGCGGTGAACGGTTTTGGGGATGCTTTTAAATCCGGCCAGGTCATAACGACTGCGGAACATGCCTTGATCGCGAGCAACCTGAATATCCGGGATGCCATACATAAAGGTCGTGCAGTTCTAGAGGCGAAGCTGAGAGAAGAGATTTTAAAGAATACGGTGTATGTCAAGGCAGACAATAAGTCTGTCTATGCCGCTGAAAGCTTGGCAGAGCCCGCTGCAGGCAACTTTAAGAAAGGTACATCCTTTTACGTGGTGAGCAGGAAGGCTGCGGCTAATGGGTCAGGCGAGCTGCTTCAAGTAAAGCGGGCTTATGAGGATGCCGCAACCCTGGGATGGATGGATTCCAACGGACTCGCGGCCTCCAGGTCAGAGCTGATCCAGTCACCTTACGCGGGTGCTGACTACGAGGCGTTTGTGCGGCCTTATGAATATCCTGAAAATCCAAGGGTCAAGGTCAAGGGGGTCTACGTCACCGGACATTCGGCGGCGGGTGCTAAGCTTGAGCAGCTGATTCAGCTGGCGGACACTACGGACATCAATGCTTTTGTCATTGACGTTCTGGACGACAACGGACACCTGCTTTTTAAGAGTGATAAGGCAGAAGAATTCGTTCCGGGTGTCAACGATAAAGTTTATATCAAGGACATGGAAGCCTTCATTAAGCGCCTGAAGGAAAAGGACATTTACCTGATTGCCAGAATTGTCACCTTCAAATCGCCAAAGTTCGCAAAGGCACATCCTGAACGCGCGATCACGGTCCGCGCTACCGGTCAGCCCTATGTAGGCAATGATAAAATTCTTTGGGTATCCCCTCACGACCGCATGCTTTGGGATTATAACGTTTCAGTGGCGGAAGAGGCGGCGAGGCTCGGCTTTGACGAAATCCAGTTCGACTACGTGCGCTTTCCGGCGTCGAACGGCGGCAAGCTTGACGCTTCTCTGGACTACAGAAATCCCGAAAATGAGACCAAAACCGCGGCCATTCAGAAGTTTCTCGTCTATGCCCACGAACGGCTGAGTCCTCTTGGCGTCTATACGGCAGCAGACGTCTTTGGCTGGGCGGCGTCCTCCCAGAATGACGTCGGCATAGGACAGCACTGGGAAGCCATCTCCAATGTCGTAGACTACCTTTGTCCAATGATGTACCCAAGCCATTATGGTCCGGGCAATTACGGCTTTGCTGTTCCGGACGCAAACCCCTACGGCGTCATTGATAAGGGGATCAAGGATTCCCTGGACCGCAACCTCAACATAGAAACGCCTGGCACGCTCCGCCCGTGGATTCAGGACTTTACCGCAACCTGGGTCAGAGGCCACATCCGCTATGGTGAAGTTGAACTCAGGGCTCAAATTGAGGCGTTGAAGGCAAACGGGGTGGATGAATATCTCCTTTGGAACGCAGGCAACAGTTATACGTCAGGCGCGTTGAAATGATGAATCACCTGTTGGCCGATGAGATCCAGATTGAATTTGCGACCATCGGCAGGGCTTAAAAAAGAATGAATCACGTGGAGGGATGGAAATGGACATAAAATCAGGCAAGGACTATGCGGAAATGCTGCTTTCCATAGGCGCTGTCAGCATTAGGGGAGAGGATGCTTTGTTTACCTGGGCATCCGGGATCAAGTCCCCAATTTATTGTGACAACAGGCTGGTCATTGGTTACCCGGACATCAGAAAGAGCATTGCCCGGGGGATTGCGCAGAAGATGACTGCAGATTTCGGGGCGGATTTCGACCTTGTCGCCGCAACAGCAACTGCAGGCATTCCTCATGGCGCGTGGGTCAGCGACATTCTGGAGAAACCCATGGTCTATGTCCGTTCGAGCCAGAAAGAGCACGGCAAGGGTAATCAGATCGAGGGGCCTTACAAGGCTGGGCAGCGCGTGCTCCTCGTGGAAGATCTTTTGTCCACCGGCGGCAGCTCGCTGAAATGCGTTGAGGCGCTGGAGGCGGAGGGCCTGGAGGTGCTCAAGATATACGGCATTTTCAACTACGGCTTTGAGTCCATGAAGCTCAGATTAGCAGAGCGCAATATGCCTTATGAAACCCTGACGGATTACCCGACGCTGCTGGAGCTGCTCCGCGACCAGGGGAAACTGACCCGGGAAGAGGCAGAGCGTCTTGCGCTGTTCAGCGATAATCCGAGAATTTTTACGGAAGACTAAAGGGTGCTCCATGGCGGTGCCTGAAGATCCGGAATTAAACACGTATTTGCAGGGAGCGCAGGCGCGCTCCTTTTGCTTTGAGCGGTGTCTTTAATAAGTGCCTTGAAGTTGAAGGCGCCAAGGTGTTACCTGTCAAAGGGTTGTGGTATAATCTCTCTGGAGGGATTCAACATGCGTATGAGAAAAAAGCCCGGGACGGACGAGAAACTGTCGGTCAAAGGTGAATTGTTAATCAAAAAGCCGGAAGAATTTAAAGGCCGTTGGCATAAGGCCTTTTCAAATGATATGCCTGTCCATCTTGAGCTGGGGTGCGGCAAAGGCCAGTTTGTCACGGGGCTCGCAGCCCGTTACCCCAACCTCAATTTTGTGGCGGTGGAAATCAAGGGTGAAGTCATCCTGCAGGCCATAGAGCGCGCGGAAGCTCAGGGCCTTTCCAATATCAGGTTTATCCACGGGAATATTCGAGAGCTGGACACGTGGTTCGCACCGGATGAGGTGTCGCATCTCTATCTGAATTTCAGCGATCCGTGGCCCAAAGGCCGTCACGACAAGCGCCGCCTGACCCATCACAGGTTCCTGAAGAGCTATTCAAAGATTTTGTCTGCCGATGGTTGGGTGCACGTCAAAACCGACAACCGCGACCTCTTTGAATTCACCCTCAATCAGTGCTTCGACCTGAACCTCAAGCTCAGAAACCTTTCCCTCGACCTGCACGGCATTTTGCCGCGGGGCAAGTTCGAGCGAAGCGCGCCGGAGGGCATCATCACGACGGAGTATGAGGATCGTTTCACCAGGCTGGGCATGCCCATCCACTATGTGGAGATCAGTCTCAAGTCTCTGAAATAACCATAATTGAATTCAAACGAAGGAGGTTGCGAATAGACATGGACAAAATCCTGAGAAGAAGCATCGTCGCTTTGGTGTTGATTGCTGTGGGCGCTTTGGTCTTTGAAGCGTATGTCCTACTGATGCAGAGCGCCTTCTTTGAGCAGGCTTTTTTGGGGGGGCTCAAAACCTTTATCAACTGGGGCTTTGCCATCTATATTTTTTTGGTGGGCATTGTTATTTTGATTGAGAACAAGAATCCGTCCAAGACCATCTCCTGGCTGCTGGTGCTCTATTTGCTGCCTTTTGTGGGATTTGTCTTCTACATTCTCTTTGGCGGGCACTATCGCGACAGATACAGGGTGAGGCAAAAGCGCAGCGGTGACTATCCGAGGTCCAACATGGAAAATGCCGCCGAAATTCAGAAGGAAATCATTGACTACATTGAATTGTTCCGAGGTGAAGCGGACGCTGTCAATAACCGCATGATCAATCTGCTGCTTCGAAATTCCAATTCGCCCTTCACCATCAACAACAGGGTGGAGATTCTGACCAACGGAGAGGCGACGTTTGAGCGCATCTTCGAGCGCATAGAACAGGCCCGGAATCATGTACATGTCGAATTTTTCATTATTAGGAATGATATTCTGGGCAACCAGTTTAAGGAGCTTCTGATCCGAAAGGCCAGGGAAGGCGTGCGTGTCCGGCTCATCTATGACAGCGTAGGGTGCTGGAAGCTGGGAAAAGGCTACGTTCAAGACTTGAAGGACAATGGCTGTGAAGTCTGCCCGTTTTTTCCGGTGACCTTTCCGGTGTTGTCCAGGGAGCTGAATTACAGAAACCATCGGAAAATAGTCATTGTGGATGGCCATACGGGCTTCCTGGGTGGCCACAATGTCGGAGATGAGTATCTGGGCAAAAAGCATCTGGGCTTTTGGAGGGATACGCACATCATGATGGAGGGCGAATCGGTCTACTCGCTCCAGGACATTTTTCTGAACGACTGGGCCTTCGTCTCGGGTATGGATGTCAAGCCTGAGGGAATGTTTCCGAAGCTTTCTAACTATGGCGAGACCATGACCCAAGTGATCTCCAGCGGCCCGGACTCAAACTGGAAGACGATCCTGCAGGCGTATTTCGCCATGATCTCCTCGGCAGAGGACAGGATCTGGATCACGTCGCCCTATCTGGTGCCCGAGGAAAGCCTGAAAATGGGGCTGATCACCGCGGCACTCAGCGGGATCGACGTCAGAATTATCATCCCGTCAAAGCCGGACCATTTCTTTGTCTTCTGGTCGACGCAGGATAATATAGAGGAGCTTTTGGAGGCCGGCGTCAAAGTCTACGAGTACCAGAACGGCTTTATTCACAGCAAGGTACTGCTCATGGACGGCGTGGCGGCAACTGTTGGCACAGCCAACCTGGACATTCGCAGTCTGGAAATGAATTTTGAGGTGAACGCCTTTATCTACGATCCGGAAGTGGTGCGCAGGCTGGAAGCGGATTTTTACAGAGACATGGAGGACAGCGTATTGCTGGACTATGACGTATTCAAGAAAAGGCCGTTCCGCAGAAAATTGCTTGAAGCTGTGGGCAGGCTGGTGTCGCCGCTGCAATAGCAAACAAGGAGGGAAACATGATTTATTGGGGTTTGATTATCGTCATTATTGCCGTTGACCAGTGGTCGAAGCAGCTGGCGATCAGCAAGTTGTTGCCGGTACGTTCCATTGAATTGATACCGGATGTGTTTCATTTGACGTTTACGCGCAATACCGGCGCGGCGTTCAGTATTTTGAGGGATAAGCAGCTGATCCTGATCATCTTCACTTCGCTGGTGATCCTGTTCATGATTGGGCTGCTGTACCGTCAGATCAAGAACGGCAGTTCAGTGCTTCTCCTGCTGTCGCTGGCCATGATCATAGGCGGCGCCTTAGGCAATCTGATCGACCGGATGCGCTACAATTACGTGGTCGACTTCTTCGACTTCACGTTGATCAATTTCGCGGTCTTTAATATAGCGGACATTTTTATAACGGTGGGGACCGTTGCGCTGATGCTCTATGTGATTGTGGATGGGAAGGCGCTAGATTTTTGAAAAAGGAAATAGGGATCTGATACCAATTTCCACTTTGGCTAAAGCTGCTCATTGTGATCCTCAAGTTTTTGATCCCAATGACATGAATTAAACAAAAACAAAAAGCGGGCCGCGGCCCGCTTTTTCACATGTCTGGACTGTTTTTATTTGACGTCAGGCTCCTGCTTCAATAACTTGAGTCTTAGACGTACTTCTTAATCATTGCTGGCGCTACGCGGCACTTTTCCTCCGAAACCGCGCAAGGCGCGAATCTGAGTCCCCCTTGAAGCGGAATTGCGAAAAGGTTTTCTTTTTTAAGCGCGTTTGAAACTGAAGCTGGGTCTTTACATGGGATTGTGATAAAAAAGCCATCTCTGAACGGGCATGTTTCGAGCCCGACCTTTTTGGCTTCTTCCATGAAAACTGCGTTTCTGCGGTCCAGCATCGCCTTAAAGACCTGGCGCTCTTCCTCGGCCTTGTTAAACAGCGCAGGGTCCTTATAAATATCCGCCAGAACCCGCATGGCGGCGCGTGTGCCGTTCGACCAGGCCGCACGGTTGGAATAGGCGCAGACGTCTTTGAATTCCATAGCCAAATCCTGTGTGGCGGCAAGGCAGATAATAGCGCCGCCCCGCATGCCATACATGGTGTAGCCCTTGGAAAGGCTGAAGGCTGTCAGGACCAGCAGGTTCTGCGGCAGGTCCCCGAAGTGCTTGAAGAAGTCCCTGGAAGCGTCGATGCTGCCGGCGAAATCAATGTAGGCGACGTCGACCATGAGGATAATTTTCTTGGAAGGATCCGCCGCTTTTTCCCTGAGGAAGCCCATGATTTCCTGCCATTCCCCGTCAGAGATGGAATAGCCCGTCGGATTGTGAGCAGGCGTGTTAAGGATGATGAGGACGCGTTCCTGGGCTGCGATCAGCTCTGAAGCTGCGGCTTTGAAAGCGTCCACGTTCATGCCGTCTCCTTTGAAATAATCGAAAGTCCTGACACGGCGGCCGTGCTCTTCGGCAATGGTCTTGTAGGGTGCCCAGTACCAGTTGGCGATCAGGATCTCGTCGCCCATTTCCGTGTAGTTCCAGACGGCATGCTTGATGGCCCCTGTGCCGCCCGGGGTTGCGACAGCCTCGGAATAAGCGTTGGGTTTATGGCCTCTGAAGCACGCGTCCTGAACGGCGCTCAAATAATCCGGCAGACCGGCGATAGGCGCATAGGCCCCCAGCTCGGAATCCGGCAAGGTGTGAAGCCGCTCCATGACGGTAGGGAGGAACGCTAGTTGACCACTGTCGTCCATCAAAACGCCCAGCGTGGAATTGATGACTTTTTCAAAACCGTACTTTGCTTCAGCGTCCTGGGCCTCCCGGCCGGTGCCAAAAATGACATCAGGAACGACGGGTCGCTTGGAATGCGGCGCGACCATGCTGAATGAATTGCTCATAATTAAACCTCCTGTTGATCTGTGTATTATGTCCGCTGAATCAGGCGCAGGAACAGCCGTCGGTGACACATTTTCAACTATCATACAAAATCGCTTCGTTAAATGCAATGCCGATGTCAGAAAATTGTATCTTTTTGTGACTATCGGTAAAAGATTCAGCATAGGTCATTAGTTTTTTCAGGTTGGCATCATCGCGTCCCCTTTGTCTTTCAAGCCCATGGCCAGGCTGTCAAGATTCCCTCGCGGTTGGCACGGAAGTGGTGTATAATGTGGTAGACAGGCCATTACAGGCTTTTTGCCGATGGTGTTGTAAAGGAGTTGTGCGGATGGCGTTCTTGCAGTCTTACCTTAAATTCACCGGCATTATGCTGGGTGCGTCGGTCGTTCTCGGGATTTTGGCGGCGCTGCTGACAGAACTGAAGCTGCTGCAGGGCATTTATGTCGTTCTGTTTGCGGTGGGTGTACTCTGTCTGCTTTACGCGTCGGCCATGCTGGTGGGCACACCGAGAAAGCGGTTTGAATACTACATGAAGATGGAGTATGATTCGGACAGCGCAAAACCCAAAAATGCCAAAACCTACGAGTCCTTTGGCGTATTGCCGGGATTGCTTGGGATCACGGCCATTGTCTTCGGGTTTTTACTCGAAGCTTTGAATAGATCACTGTAAAGGGAGGAACATTATGTCGTATGAATTTTTGAAAGTCGAACAGAAAAATGCCGTCGCGGTTGTTTCACTGAATCGGCCTGAGGTGCTGAACGCGCTTAATGAAGCTGTGCTTGAGGAACTTTACGAGTGCATGGAGCAGCTTAACTCGGCACTTGAGACCAGAGCAGTGATATTGACAGGAGCAGGCAGAGCTTTTGTGGCGGGCGCTGACATTCAGGCCATGTCCGTCATGTCCCCTGAAGAGGGGCAGCGCTTCTCCGAACTGGGCATGAAGGTGATGACCCGGATTGAAACCCTTGAAAAGCCTGTAATAGCTGCGATCAATGGCTTCGCCATAGGTGGGGGATGCGAATTGGCGCTGGCGTGTGACCTGCGCCTTGCCGGCAAGTCCGCTAAGATGGGACAGCCTGAGGTTACCTTGGGGATCAGTCCCGGATTTGGCGCGTCCCAGCGGCTGCCGCGGCTGGTGGGTATGGCATCGGCCATGGAGCTGATTTTGACGGGCTCGTTAATCAAAGCTGAGGAAGCACTGAGAATTGGGCTGGTCAGCCATGTCTACGAGGATGAGGCGTTAATGGAGGAGGCTTTGGCACTCGCTGAGAAAATCGCTGCCAACCCATGGGTGGCGGTCAAGTATGCCAAGAAAGCCATGCGTCAAAGTCTGGATCTTGAAATAGGTCAGGGCTGCGCTTACGAAAGCGCTGTATTTGGCCTGACCTTCGCTACCGAAGATCAAAAGGGCGCTATGAAGGCGTTTGTCGATAAATCAAAATACACTGCAAAGCACCGCTAGGGGGAGACAAGCATGAAAACAATAGGGATAATTGGAACCGGTACTATGGGTCTTGGCATTGTTCAGGCTGTCGCAATGAGCGACGTCGAGCGCGTTGTTGTGAAGGGACTTAATGATCAGCTTCTGGATCAGGCGTTTGCAACGCTTAACAAAACCTTTTCCAAACTCGTCGAAAAGGGAAAAATGGATCAGGCGCAAATGGAAAGCCTGCTCCACAAAATATTCGGGACCACAGAGGATGAGGACCTGGCTGATTGTGACCTGATTATTGAAGCTGCTGTTGAAAATATGAAGATCAAAAAGGAGATTTTTGCAGCACTGGATCGCGTTGTAAAGCCAAGCGCTATTCTGGCAACCAACACTTCATCTCTCAGCATCACGGAAATTTCTTCTGCAACCAATAGACCAGACAAGGTTATTGGCATGCACTTTTTTAATCCGGTGCCTTTGATGAAGCTGGTAGAGATCATATGCGGCATAGCGACCTCGCCTGAGACTTATGAGGCCATAAAAGCGCTGTCCGAGCGCATGGGCAAGGAACCGGTCCGCGTGGAAGAGGCGCCTGGGTTTGTCGTCAACCGGATCCTGATACCTATGATCAACGAAGCTATAGGCGTGTTGGCAGACGGTGTGGCGGAGCCTCAGGACATAGACAAAGCCATGATGCTGGGGGCAAATCATCCCATTGGACCTTTGGCGCTGGCGGATCTCATAGGCAATGATGTTAATCTGGCCATCATGGAGGTCCTCTACAATGAGTTTGGCGACTCGAAGTACCGCCCGCATCCGCTCCTGAGAAAAATGGTGCGAGGGGGACTTTTAGGCAGAAAGACCGGCAAGGGCTTCTACGATTACAGCGGGAAGTAAGGTTCTTAAGAAAGAATTAATTTTTGGCTGGCCCCTAGTGTCCTGTGAATACTAAAACTACAACATAATACTGCGGTAAAATTTCGCGGAACAAGGCGGAGGAATGAGCGATACTGGATAGTATCGTGATTGACGACAACGCTGTAATGCGAAATTTTAACCAGTAGTATGTCTGGTTTTAGTGTATACAGGACACTTGCCTGAAAAAAATTCTGTGGTATGATATGAATAGTGATTTTTTGGCGGTTTCAGTTTCTGTTTGAGCCGTGGAAGGGGAATTCAATGAGATACTATGTCAAAGTATTTTTTATCGCGTTTATCGCGTTTTCACTCATATTCGCCGGTGGAATTTTTGCCTATCAAAAATTCTATACCCCGGGCGGAGGAAGTGAGGTCGATCCGTTGAATCCCGGTGATCTGGCTGAGGAGGAACCATCCAACGAACTGGAGAGAATGGTCAAAGATGGTAAGCGGATCAATGTGCTTCTTGTGGGCGTGGACGGCGGTCGAAGTGACACGCTGATGCTGCTTTCCTTTGATCCGAAGCATAAGCTTGGGAATATTGTTTCAGTACCCCGGGACACCTATTTTCACATTGAAGGCAAGGATGCAGCGGATCTAAGAAAGATCAACGCGGTCTATGGCTTCAAAGGGGATGACGGCGGTGCCCCTGGCGTAGCCAAGGCGGTCAGCGCTATCCTGGGCGTGCCGGTGCATCATTACGTCAAACTCGACTATGAAGCCGTTGAGGCCGTGGTCGACGTCGTTAAGGGCATTGAAGTTGATGTGCCGTTTGACATGGATTATGATGATCCTTATGCGGATCCGCCGCTTCACATTCATTTTGATAAGGGCTTACAGACCTTAAACGGCGAGGAAGCGGTCGAATATCTCAGATGGCGTAAAAACAACGGTTCTGAAGGCCAGGGCGACTTACCAAGAATTGGGCGTCAGCAGGATTTTGTCGTGACTTTGGCCAAGAAAGCCATTGGTCTAAAACTGCCCATGGTCATCAAAACAGTTTTTGATTACCTTGAAACAGATATGAATCTTGGAGATATGGTTTACCTGGCTTCGGTGGGCATTGGCGTCGATTTTTCGAAGCTTGAGTCCACGACTATACCAGGTGAAGTCGGCATGAAAAATGGCGGTTCCTACCTGTTCCACGATCCTGAGCAGACTTACGAATTAATGAAAGGCATCTACGAACGCACCCCTGAAAGTGATGCTGCAGCTGAAGCGGAGGCTGCGGCAGCTGCTGAAGCGGAAGCTGGCGCTGGATCTGAAGAGAGTGAAGACAATAAAAATTAAAGCAATAAACGGGTGCTCCATTAGTGGGCACCCGTTTTAAGTTTGAAATTTAATATTCGATATAAAGAAGGAGTCCAATGCCAATTTCAATTGAAATTGGCATTGGACTCCTTCTTGAATAATCTATTCGAGCATTAACTTTCCAAGCTCGTTGATATTGCCCGCACCCATGGTGAAAACCAGGTCGCCTGAAGCAGCGTGGCCTTTCAGATAGGAGGCGATTTCTTCAAAGGATGAAATATAGTAGGCTTCTTTGCCTGAAGTCTTAATCATTTCTGCAAGATCCCTTGAGTGGACGAGCCCGGTATCCTTCTCTCTGGCAGCGTAAATATCCGTGATAATCACGACGTCCGCCTGTTCAAAGGCCGTTGAGAACTCATTCAACAGCTCATGGGTTCGCGTATAAGTATGTGGTTGGAACACACAGAAAATTCGTTTGTGGGGAACGTTTTTCGCAGCGTTCAGAGTCGCTTTGACTTCGGAAGGATGATGCGCATAGTCGTCGATAATTTTGACCCCGTCCTTTTCGCCCAAGTGGTCAAAGCGGCGTACGGCACCTTTAAATCTGGAGAGTGCCAGTGCGGCATCCTCAACCGGGATACCAACATAGGTCGATCCGACAAACGCGGCTAAAGCATTGTAGATATTGTGTCTTCCTGGCACTTCGAGATGCAGTGCGGCGAGGTTTTTGCCTTTGTGGTTGATATTGAACCTCGGGAATCCGGACGAAGTGAATTCAATGTCGGTCGCCTGATATTCGCAAGTGTTTGAGAGCCCAAAGGTTATAACGCGGCATTTGGCAGCATCCGCAACTTCGAGACAATTCGTATCATCTCCATTCAGGATGAGGACACCATCTGCCGGTGTGTCGGAAATATAGCGTCTGAAGGAGTCCTTGATGTGGTCAAGATCTCTGAAATAATCCAAATGATCTGCTTCTATGTTGAGAACGACGGAAATCTTTGGCTTGAAACTGAGAAAGCTTTCTTTATATTCGCAGGCTTCTGTGACGATAATATCCCCATGGCCAACGCGGGCATTGCTTCCAATTTCCTTTACTTCTCCGCCGATGAGGAGCGTCGGATCCAGGTCGCTCTGACTGAGGACTACAGATACCATAGAGGTCGTGGTGGTTTTGCCGTGTGACCCTGAAATGGCTAGGCTTAGCTTGAACTCACGCATGATGATGCCAAGCATATCCGCTCTGGTGATGCACGGGATGCCGCGCTTAATGGCACGTGCCAATTCTGGATTGTCAGCCCCAACAGCGGTTGTATAGACGACGACGTCCACATCATCCACATGGGAGGCTTCGTGGGTGAAGTAAATCTTGATGCCCTTCTGCTCCAGATTGTCAGTCAGCGTACTGTGCTTCAAATCAGATCCGGAGACCTGATAGCCGCGGTTGTTCAGAATCTCAGCAATAGCGCTGACGCCAACACCGCCAATGCCGATCAGGTGGTACTTTTTATTAAAAGGATTCAATTCCAACATATCGATTCTCCTCGTTTTGGACAATTAAATACATTTCTATACATCAGGCACCGTTTTCCCTCGACTGAAGTCGCGAGTAAGTAAGGTGGTTTAATCAATAAAAGGTCAGAAGACATTATACCATAAATAACCGGGAAGAATACATAGTATTGAACTGCGGTCAACATAATTCTGCGATAATTCTTCGATGGACTTAGGTAAGAAGTTCAAAAAAAGCAAAAAAGAACGTGCAATAACCTGAAAATACGAAGATTAAAGTAAAGTCCTTCTTGAAATCCTCAAAAAAAGCGAATAAACTAAAGATAAATCTTTATAACATTCGGTTGGAGGGCGTTCATGGATAATAAGCTGAAACGCAATGAACGGATTGGCGCTATAGTGAAAGTACTTTGCGACAGACCAAACAGGATCTTCACTCTGGGTTATTTTACGGAGCTGTTTAATGCAGCAAAGTCGACGATCAGTGAAGATCTCGTCATCGTCAAAAAAATCATGGAGACCATGTCCTTTGGTCGTGTTGAAACCATCGCAGGCGCGGCGGGCGGAGTCAAATACATTCCGGTAGTTGTGCCGGAGCGCAGGACAAAGATACTGGAGCAAATTGCAGATAAAATGCGTGATCCTAAAAGGATTATTCCGGGCGGATTCCTTTACATAGGCGATTTGCTGTACGATCCATACTTTATGAAGGATGTCGGGGAGATTTTTGCGGAGATGTTCTCTTACAGAGGGATTGACTACGTGCTGACTGTGGAGACCAAGGGCATCCCGCTGGCCATGATGACGGCAAACGGGCTGAACTGTCCGCTGGTTGTCGCGCGCAACGAAAACCGTGTCACAGAAGGTGCGACCATCAGCATTAATTATGTCTCAGGCTCGACAGGGCAGATTCAAACCATGTATGTTTCGAAAAACGCCATAAAGCCCGGGTCCAAAGTTTTAATTATTGACGACTTTATGCGTGCCGGCGGTACGGTACTTGGTCTGATAGACCTGGTCCATGAGCTTGGCAGTGTGGTGGAAGGCGTCGGCGTACTCCTGGAGACTGCGGAGCCCGCGAATAAAATGGTGAGCGACTATACGGCGCTGTTGACGCTGGATCGGGTTTCAAGAGAGGAAATCGTTGTCAGACTGAAACAATAATGGTCGGCTGAGGAACCATCGGTAAAAAATGTAACACAATATTTAAAATATTTCGAAAAATTTTTTATTATTGAAGGATTTCAGGCATCAGTGTTGAATTAGTATCGGACGTGTTCAAGCACCCTGTAAACACAAAAACTAGAACTGCAACAGGTTAAAATTTCGCAGTCCGGCGTTGTCGTCATCCGCGATACTGCTTAGTATCGCTGCTTTCTCCGCCTTGTACTTCGAAATTTTTCCGCTGTTGTAGGATATAGTTTTAGAATTTACAGGGTACCAGCGTTAACTCAGACAGAGCGAAAGGCAGGTTCGAGAGGATGAAAATAACTGACGTCAGGATTCGCAAACTGCGGGATGAAGGCAAAATGAAGGCCGTTGTGTCGGTGACACTGGATGATGTCTTTGTCGTTCACGACATCAAGATCATTGAAGGCCAGAGTGGCTTATTCGTCGCCATGCCGAGCAGAAAAGTCGGAGAAGGCGACTACCGTGACATTGCGCATCCTATCAACCAGGAGACGCGTAGAATGCTTCAGGACGTGATCTTTGCGGAGTATGACCGCGCGAAGACCATCGGAGAATTTGATGAAGCGGAAGAACTGACTGACCTTTAAGCGTTCCGTGGAAATGAGTTGACGCGCTAACTTGCGGCTCAGGATGGAACGGACTGTGCTGAAGCACGGGCTAACATGAGCCCTGCTTCAGTATTTTTTTTCTATGCCCTTCAGGATTTATTTCTTCTGTTACCGCGGTTTGTTAAAAATATGGTATAATCCCTTTGAAAAGCGTTCAAACGGATCAAAAAATCATAATTTAAGATATAAGGAGTCGAAAGGCATGAATTTAGCATCAATTATTCTCGCAGCCGGAGAGGGGACGAGAATGAAGTCAAAGCTCCCCAAAGTACTGCATCGCGTTGCGGGTAAAGCTATGGTGGAGCACGTTATGGATGCCGCGGCAAAAGTCGGCTCAGACCGGACCATACTGGTCGTTGGCAGCGGCAAGTCAGCGGTCGAAGCGGCCCTCAGCGGGCGGAAAGTTTTTTATGCCCATCAGACTGAGCGCCTTGGAACAGGACATGCGGTCTCCATCGCCCTTGAAGCACTTGGTGACGAGGCACACGTGCTGATTCTCTGCGGTGATACGCCGCTCCTGTCATCAAAGACCTTGGAAGCGCTCGTTCAGTATCATGAAAAATCAGGTGCGGGATGCACCGTGCTGACAGCTGAACTCGAATCGCCTTATGGTTACGGCAGGATTCTAAGGGATTCAGAAGGCAATGTACTCGGCATAGTCGAAGAAAAGGACGCGTCTGCTGAAGAAAAACGCATCAAAGAGATCAACTCCGGTGTCTATGTCGTCAAACGCGAAACGCTGCTGACTGAAATCCCGAGAATTAGAAATGACAACGCCCAGGGTGAATATTATTTGACGGATTTAATCAAGTTGGCGCGTGAGTCCGGGGAGAGAGTCGGTGCTTACAAAACAGAGGATGCTTCAGAAATCAGCGGCGTCAATTCCAGAGTCCAGCTCAGCGAATGTGAAACGCTGCTGCGCCAGCGCATCAATAAAGCTTTGATGCTGGAGGGCGTGACCATGATTGATCCTTCTTCGGTCTATGTAGACGCGGACGTTGTCATCGGTCGCGACACGGTAGTTTATCCGGGCTGTATTATCGAAAAGGGCACGGTTATTGGGGAAGACTGTGAAATTGGGCCTAACGCAAGACTGAAGCACTGCCATATTGGAAATGGCGTTACCTTCAAAGACTCCACGGGTATTGAGAGTTCTGTGGGAGATGATTCAACCGTCGGTCCATACGCCTATTTGAGACCGGGCTCTGTCCTGGGCCAGCGCGTAAAGGTAGGCGACTTCGTCGAGATCAAGAATTCCAATATTGGGGATGACGCAAAAATCTCCCATCTTACCTACGTTGGGGACGGAGATGTCGGAGAAAATGTCAATCTTGGCTGCGGCGTTGTCTTCGTCAACTACGACGGCAAGAAGAAGCACCGAACTGTTGTGGAAAATGACGCGTTTGTTGGCTGCAATGTCAACCTGATCTCTCCTGTAACTGTGGGTGAAGGCGCCTATGTCGCTGCAGGAAGCACCATTACCAAAGATGTTCCAAGTGGTTCACTCGCCATAGCCAGAGATAAGCAGAAAAACATTGAAGGCTGGGTCAAACGAAAAAACCGTTGAGCGAACAACCTAAAATAAGCCATTTCCGGAGACAGAGAGATCCGGAAGGCAAAAAGACTGACTGGAGGGTCAACATGCACACGAAAGGCAAAAAGATCAAGATTTTTTCAGGCAACTCAAATCCTGAGCTTGCGAGAAATATTTGCGCGGAAATCGGTCTTCCGCTGGGAGACGCTGAGGTAACCAGCTTCAGTGATGGCGAAATCGCTGTCAATATCAACGAGACAGTTCGCGGTGTGGATGTTTTTATCATTCAGTCCACCAGCATTCCTAACGTCAACAATTTTCTCATGGAGCTTCTGATCATGATTGATGCCTGCAAACGCGCATCAGCAGGCAGAATCACCGCGGTCATTCCTTACTATGGCTATGCGCGCCAGGACAGAAAGGCCAAAGCCCGGGATCCAATCAGCGCAAAACTCGTCGCCAACCTCTTGACAGCTGCCGGCGCGGACCGCGTTCTGACCATGGATCTCCACGCGGCTCAGATTCAGGGCTATTTTGACATTCCGGTGGATCATCTCGTCGGTGGTCCTATACTGGCTGATTACTTCTCGAAGAAGCAGATTGAAGACCTTGTCATTGTATCGCCTGACCTGGGCAGCGTCGCACGTTCCAGAAAGTTTGCGGAAATGCTGGATGCGCCAATCGCTATCATTGACAAGCGCCGTCCAAAAGCGAACATGAGCGAAATTATGAACGTCATTGGTGATGTTTCAGGTAAAAATGTCATTCTGATCGACGACATGATCGATACCGCCGGGACTATCGTCAATGCAGCAAAAGCGCTGAAAGGTCTTGGCGCGAAAGACGTCTACGCTTGCTGCACCCATGCCGTTCTTTCTGGTCCTGCCATTGAGCGGATTAAAGATTCAGGCATTGATGAACTGGTTGTGCTTGACACCATTTACCAGAAGGATCGCGACAAACTTGACAATCTGGTCCAACTTTCTGTAGCGGGATTATTCGCAGAATCCATTCGCAGAATTTTCAACAATGATTCAGTGTCTAAGCTGTTTGACTAAAATTAATTGTAATTCAATAGGACGACAATTGGGCCGGACTTCTTTTTCCGGCCATTTTTTTGTTATAATGAAGCTGTCTCATAAGTAGGAGGAGTAAAAGTGTATCTGATCGTAGGCCTTGGCAATCCGGGGAAGAAATATGACGCGACACGGCATAATGTAGGCTTTGAAGCCATTGATGTCCTCGCAGACCGATTGTCCGTCAAGGTTTCCAAAATCAAGTTCAAAGCCTTGATAGGTGAAACGGTATATAAAGGTCATAAGGTGATCCTGGCAAAGCCGCAAACCTTCATGAACCTCAGCGGCGAAGCGGTACACGACATGATGCGGTATTATGGCATTCCTGTTTCGAATCTCATTGTCATTTATGATGACTTCGACACTGAAATTGGGAAAATCCGCATCCGAAAGAGCGGCAGCGCAGGCTCACACAATGGGATGAAGCACATCATCTACAGACTGACGGATGAAAGCTTTCCGCGTATAAGAATTGGCATTGGCCGCCCTGGTCCGGGATGGATTATGGCGGATTTTGTGTTGTCCAGATTTGATAAAGAACAGGTTCCTGCGGTCATTGAAGCCGTTAAAAGCGCCGCAGACGCCGCGCTTTGCATCGTCGACAGCGGCGTGGACCTGGCCATGAACCGCCATAATGTCAAAGGATAAGAGGGATTGAAGTGAAGGCATTACTGCAGGCTTTAGCCAGTACAAAAGAATACCGCACGCTCATGGACGCTTATGACAGAGAGGTCCGGACTATTTCTGTCGACGGACTGAACAGCCGGGCTATGGGCGCGCTGGTAGCGACGCTGCGTCAGGATTTGAGGGGCAGGATGCTCGTCATAGCGCCTAATGACAGTGAGGCCAGGGAATTCTTGGACCAGTACGCCGGCTTCTCCGAGGATGCGGTCTATATCCCGGCGAGAGAGCTGGCCTTATTCGATTCCTTCGCTCATTCGAGAAGCGTTATTGACCAAAGGGTCGCTGCCTTATGCAGTTTGCTCGACCGCGAAGACGGCATGGTCTATGTCGCGCCGGTCGAAGCGTTGTCGACCAAGCTGGCGCCGCCGGATGTGTTTGCTGCGGGCTTAATCCGGCTCGAAGTGGGCCAGACCATGGAAATTTCAATGTTGGTTCAAGAACTCGGCCGCCTAGGTTACATGAGAGAGGAGATCGTCGAGAGTCCGGCGGCATTCTCTGTCCGGGGCGGAATCCTCGATGTCTTTCCGGTGGATCGTGCAGAACCGCTGCGCATCGAGTTTTTTGACGATGAAATTGACTCCATCCGTTCTTTTGATCCTGAGTCCCAGCGATCGGTTGAAAAGCTGAGTGCGGTGAGGCTGAGACCTGCGACGGAATTTGTCCTCAATGCGCAGATTGCCGAAGCCATTATTAACAAACTGGACAAAAGGATCAAAAAGAAGAATTTGGATGAAAAATATTTAGCCCACCTCGAAGAGGTGAGAGAGGCCATTTCTCAGGGTTATGCCTCTGATGATCACGACAAGTATTATCCACTCGCTTTCGAAGCGGCGTATTCTACCTTAATGGACTATTTTGGCCGTGAGGATTTGATTATCATCCTCGACGACGCTAGAGTTCACGACCGCTATAAAATGACCTATGAAGGTTTTTTTGAGAATTTTAAAAATTATCTGGAATCCGGCAGAACGCTCCCTGAAATGGCGCAGCGGATCCCGGCACTGAACCAGATGTTTGATCATATGCGGCATACGCGGCTTTTAACGGTGGATGCGCTCATTAAGCGCACACCGGATTTTGTCGCGGGTGAACGCGTCAAATTTGAGACCATGGAGAGCGCACCTTATTACGGTAAAATGGAACTCCTGATCACAGATTTGGAACGCTGGCTCGGGCATGGACAAAGTGTTCTGCTGGCGCTGTCCAGTGAGTCCAGGCGCGACAATGTCGCAAAGGAGCTTCAGAACGCAGGCCTATTCGTGGATGTTTACCGGACTGAAGCCCCGGAATTAAAACCTGGCCGAGCTTCTGTCTGCCTGGGGACCGTAGCGGCCGGTTTTCAGCTGATGAGCGCCAGAATGACATTGCTGACAGACAGAGAGATTTTTGGAGCACCACAGAAACGCCGCACAGCCAAATCTAAATCCAAGGGACAGATGATAAAAAGCTTTAATGAGCTCACCGTCGGTAGTCTCGTCGTTCACGAGTCTCATGGCATAGGACGCTATATTGGCGTGGATCAGCTTACCGTAGATGGCCTCAAGCGGGATTACATTAAAATAGGATATTCCGGAGATGACTTTCTTTATGTGCCGGTGGAAAATATGGACACCCTCCAGAATTATGTCGGTGCGGAGGAAGCCAGCGTCAAACTTTCCAGGCTGGGGACCGCAGAGTGGTCCAAAGCTAAAGCCAAGGTCAGGAAAGCCATTGAAGATATGACGGAAGAACTCGTGGCACTCTACGCTGCCAGAAGTAAAGCTGTGGGATATGCTTTCGCGGAGGACAACGACTGGCAAAAAAACTTCGAGGACATGTTCCCTTATGAGGAGACGCCGGATCAGCTCCGCTGCATCGAGGAGATCAAGCGGGACATGGAGACGCCAAAACCCATGGAGCGGCTTCTTTGCGGCGATGTTGGCTATGGGAAGACCGAAGTTGCCATTAGAGCAGTCTTTAAGGCGGTCATGGATGGGAAGCAGGTCGCCTTTTTGGTGCCGACCACGATTCTGGCGCAGCAGCATTTCAACACCATGCAAAACAGGTTTTCAAAGTATCCCGTCAAAGTGGAGATGCTCAGCCGTTTTAGGACGAAAAAGCAGCAGGATAAAATTATTGACAATCTCAGAACGGGACTTTTGGATGTTGTCGTGGGTACTCACAGAATACTGTCCAAGGATGTCGTCTACAAAGACCTTGGGCTCCTGGTGGTCGATGAGGAGCAGCGCTTTGGCGTGCGCCATAAGGAATCCATCAAAAAACTCAAGGCGCAGATTGACGTCCTTACCCTGACTGCCACACCTATACCTAGAACCCTTCATATGTCACTTTCCGGCATCCGAGATATGAGCTTAATCGAAGATCCGCCTGAGGACCGGTATCCTATTCAGACCTATGTGGTGGAATATGATGCGAGCTTGATTCGGGAATGGATTCTGAGAGAGGTTGACAGGGGCGGGCAGGTGTTCTTCGTTCACAACCGGGTTCAGGATATTGACCGCATCACGGCACGGCTGTCAGAGATGATGCCTGAAGTTCGTTTTGACTATGCTCATGGACAGATGCCGGAGCATAAGCTTGAGAATCTGATGATCTCCTTCATGAATCACGAATTCGACGTTCTGGTAAGTACAACTATTATTGAGACGGGGCTGGATATGTCCAACGTCAATACCATCCTGATCAATGACGCGGATAAAATGGGCCTGTCCCAGCTCTATCAGCTGAGAGGGCGGGTGGGCAGAAGCAACAGAATAGCCTATGCTTATCTGATGTATCAGAAGGACAAAGTGCTGACAGAAGTGGCAGAAAAACGTCTGAAAGCAATTAAGGAGTTTACGGAGCTGGGCGCGGGCTTCAAAATTGCCATGAAGGATCTTGAAATCCGGGGGGCAGGCAATCTTTTGGGTTCAGATCAGCATGGGCACATGTCTCAGGTTGGCTATGAAATGTACAGCAAGCTCCTGGAGGAGCATGTTCGAAAGATCAAGGGCGAGACCGTGGAAGAACAGTTTGAGACCACAATTGAGTTTTCCATTAATGCTTTTATCCCTGATGATTATGTGGCCAACAGCGACCACAAGCTTGAGCTGTATAAAAAGATCGCTGCCATTCGGGATCAGAGGGATCGCTTTAACATTGAGGAGGAGATTGAAGACCGGTTTGGTACCTTGCCAAAACCAGTGTACAACCTTCTGGCGATCGCCCACGTCAAAGCCATGGCCCAAAGGCTGGGTATCCGGCTGATCCGCGAAGGAGAAGATCACGTGATCGCGAACTTCCAGCACAATGAGCGGATGGGGATTCAGGTTGTGGCGGAAGCCTCGGCGGTCTACGGGCGCAGAATTGCTTTCAATATGAGCGGAAAGCCTTATTTCAAGTATAAGTTCAGCCAGCCAAAGCTTACAAAAGAAGATAAGGCGAAAGAACTTGAAACCTTATTGTTAAAAATAATCTCTATGAACACGAACTGATTTGTTATATAATCGAGTTCGAGTCAACATAATGAGGGAGTGTGTAAATTTTGAAAACCATAAAGCGATCATTGAGCCTGACACTGGCTCTGATATTGGTATTGGCGCTTTCACTAGGGGGTTGCCAGAAAAAAGACAGCAGCGGTGCGGTGGTGCCTGAAAATGCGGTTGCTGTTGTCAATGGTGAAGTTATGGATCTCGAGACGTTCAACAAGGCGTTCGCCATGGTAGAGCGCAGTTATAATGAACTTTACGGGGATACCATCTGGACACAGGAAATTCAGGGTCAGACAGTCAGAGACATGATCCGCGAGCGGATCCTTGAAGCCATGGTCATTGAAAAACTCATTATTGGGCATGTCTCTTCCACGGATTATAAACTCAGTGAAGAAGAGGTTGAAGAGGCCTATACAGCATTTATGGAAACAGCGGCAGAGGACGCAGATCTGACAGCGTTTTATGAGGCAAACGGCATAGATGAAGCTTATATAAAATCCCAGATAGAATCCAAACTTTATACTGAAGAATTCGAGCGCCTGGTATATACAGAAGTAGAAGGTGACACTGCCAACCTTGAAAATCTGTACGACACCTACCCGCTCCAGGTCGATGCCAGCCATATCTTGGTCGCGGAAGCTGCCCTGGCAGATGAGATCAAAGGAAAAATTGCCGCGGGTGAAGACTTCGCTGAACTGGCAAAGCAGTATTCTGTTGACACAGGCTCAGCTCAAACCGGTGGCGCACTTGGATTATTCGGAAGAGGTACTATGGTTGAAGAGTTCGAAAAAGCAGCCTTTGCTTTAAAAGCAGGTGAGGTTAGCGAAGTAATCCAGTCGCAGTTCGGATATCACATCATTAAGGTGCATGACGTCCAAACACTCAACACCATGAAAGCGAACGGCGCTTCAGAGCAGGAGATCGAGATTCAGAAATCGGCACTGCTGAGCAATATCGCTCAAGATGCCTATCTGGCGAAGATTGACGCTTTAAAAGCTGAAGCCACAGTTGACACTTTTCCAGAGCGTATTAAATAGTCCGGAAGATCAGACGCGGTCACCGGCAAATCAAACACAGCACTTTGAATTGAAAGACCTGAGGGATTGACTAGGCCGACTATTCAATCCCTTTTTCGTGATATAATAGTCACAGCAAATCCACGGAGGGATCGACATGCCTACACCCGACAGTAAGAAAAACAGTTCATCCACCTTTATACGCGGGGCCGCGATTCTTGGCGCTGCAGCGATTCTTGTAAAAGTTCTTGGCGCCTTCTTCAGGATTCCTCTTGGGAATATCATTGGCGACAAGGGGATGAGCTACTATCAGGGCGCATATGCCTATTACATTATGCTTTTAACGGCATCCACAGCCGGAATTCCAACCGCCATAGCCAAAATTGTCTCAGAACGTCTGGCCAAAGGCAATGAACGAGGGGCCATGAGCATTGTCAGAGTGTCCAATGTCCTCATGCTCGTCATAGGCGCTGCTTCTGCCCTTCTGTTGTTCATTTTTGCACCATGGATCACGGAAGCCAACGAAAACTACGGCTCGCTGATGTCTATGCGCGCCCTTGCCCCGGCGCTGTTCTTTGTGTCTATGATGGCAGTCTACCGCGGCTACTTCCAAGGTCGTCAGATGATGGAGCCTTTCGCCATTTCCCAGGTCATTGAGCAGCTGTTCAGAGTTGTCGGCGGTCTTGGACTCGCTATTGTCTTTCTTCAGTCCGGCTTTGAATTTGCGGCGGCCGGCGCTACCTTTGGCGCCACCACGGGGGCCGTTATTGGGTTTGCAGCGGTCTATTACATGTACAGAAAATTTGTTAAAACCAGCGGGATTGATTTTAATCAGGGCACCGGCGAGCACGAGTCGTTCTGGAAAGTCCTCGGCGAGATTCTCATGATCGCTATTCCTATAACCATCGGCGCCTCGGTCATGCCTATAATGGGTTTGTTCGACGCCTCCATTGTCATTGTCAGGCTCAAGGAGATTGGATTCAGCGGCGCGGATGCGGAATCTCTCTATGGGCAGCTCTCCGGTTTTGCGCAGTCCATTGTCAATTTGCCGCAGGTCATTACCGCTGCCGTACAGATCAGTATAGTGCCTGCTATTGCGAATCTCAAAACTTTGGGCGACAACAAAGGTCTGACCCACAATGTGGAGACGGGCATGCGTCTGGCCATGATTATTGGATTGCCGGCGGCTGCGGGCATCTCCCTCCTGGCGGAGCCAATTATTCGACTTCTCTATTTCAATCAGCCGGATGTCTGGGTAACCACGGGAAAAATCCTGGCGGTTTACGGCTGGGGGATCATCTTTTTGTCACTGTACCAGATCACGACCGGAATTATTCAAGGCTTTGGCAAGCCTGTCCTGCCGGCGATCTTTCTCATGGCCGGCGCAGTTTTTAAGCTTGTGCTCAACTATACGCTGGTCAGCATTCCGAGCCTGAATGTCCTCGGCGCTGCCATTGCGACTGTAACGGCCTTTGCTGTAGCAGCCATCCTCAACGTCGTCTATATCATGACCCGTAAGGAAATCAATCTCAATATATCCAAGGTGTTTACACGCCCGATCATCGATACGGTGGTCATGGGTCTTGTCGTGGTAGCCTCCTATGCCCTGTTCACGATGTTTCTCCCAGGGCGCCTGGCTACAGTCGCTTCCATTTTGCTGGGTGGTTTTGTTTACCTGATCATGCTCTTCGTGACGGAAACGATTACAGATGAGGACATGGATATGATGCCAGGCGGCACAAAGCTTAAAAAGCTCGGCGCGAAACTGCGCATCCGCAAAGACGGGAGGTCCTGATTATGGCGAAGATCACCGTAGTGGGCATGGGCCCGGGTACGCTGGATTTCATGACCATTAAAAGCCTTGAAACCTTAAAGAATGCAGCCGTCGTCAGCTTGCGTACAGCCCGGCATCCGGTAGTCAAACCGCTGGAGGAACTGGGTTGCAGGTTTGAGTCCTACGACGATTATTACGAGCAGTTCGAGACCTTTGACGAGGTCTATGAAGCCATTGCTTCAGACCTTCTGAAGCGCGCTATGCACGAAGATATTGTGTATGCAGTGCCGGGGAGTCCCTTTGTGGCGGAAAATACGGTGGAGCGGTTGATTGAACTGGCACCGCTTCATGGCATTGAGCTCGACTTTGTCCATGGTACCAGTTTTCTGGATGCCATGATTCATACTTTAAAAATCGATCCCGTCTCCGGTCTGTCCATTCTGGACGCTTTTAAGATTGAAAACACTGAAATAGTGCAAACGGTTGACTTGCTGATTCTCCAGGTCTACGACCAGGCGATTGGCTCCATGGTCAAGCTGAGGCTGATGGACTATTATCCGGATGACCACGACATACTCATAGTCAGGGCGGCAGGTATTCCCGGGGAAGAAAAAGTCACGCGGATTCCCCTCTACCAGCTGGATAGAGCGGAGCATCTGGATGCCCTGGATCATCTGACCTCGCTGTGGATTCCGAGAATTGACACTAAGGTGGACCATCGCTATAGGTTCAGCGAACTGGTTGCCATTATGAAGAGACTCAGAGATGTAAATGGCTGTCCCTGGGACCGCAAGCAGACGCACCAGTCCTTGAGGCAGTACTTGATTGAAGAAGCTTATGAAGTCGTGGACACTATAGACAATGACGATCTGCCGGCGCTTGAAGAGGAACTTGGCGATGTCCTGCTGCAGGTGGTCTTCCATAGCGAGATCGCCGCAGAGAACGGGTATTTTGACGTCACGGATGTTATTTCGGGTATTTGCAGGAAACTCATCCATCGGCATCCACACGTCTTTGGGGAGCTTTCCGTGGAGGACGCGGAGGAAGTTGTCACCAACTGGGAGCAAATCAAGCGGGAAGAAAAAGCCATTGAGTCTGTGACAGAGGCCATGAAGCAGCTGCCTATGGCACTTCCGTCGACACTGAGGGCTTACAAGGCTCAGAAAAAAGCGGCGGTTGTCGGTTTTGACTGGCCGGATGTCGAGGGCGCCTTTGAGAAAATCCATGAGGAGATCGATGAGCTGCTGGAGGAAATGAACGCTGAAGAGCGCGATGAGTCGAAGCTGTCCGGTGAGGTTGGCGATTTATTGTTCGCGGTCATCAATGTCAGCCGTTTTTTGAAGGTCAATCCGGAGCTGGCGCTCAACAAAACCATTGAGAAATTTATCCGGCGTTTCCAAGCAATTGAGGAAAGTGAGCCAGCAAAAGCCCGAGGTTTGGGAAATTTATCCTTATCAGAGATGGATAACCTCTGGAATCGTGCAAAAATCAACGATTTGTAGGCAAAATCCTAAAAAATGTCTTGAAATGACAGGTACTTACAGGATAAGATAGTAATAGCTTATAACGAGCCGAAATACTTAGATGAGGAGGGTTTTTAGTGAACAAGGCTGAATTGGTAACAAGCATGGCAGAAAAGTCCGGTTTGACTAAAAAAGACGCTGAGGCTGCTTTAAACGCATTCATGAAGAGCGTCGAGGAAGCGCTTGCAAAAGACGATAAGGTACAGCTCGTCGGCTTTGGCACGTTTGACGTCAGAGAGCGTAAAGCAAGAAAAGGCAGAAACCCAAGAAATCCAGAAGAAGTGATTGCGATCCCAGCATCGAAGGCACCTGTATTTAAAGCCGGTAAAGCGCTTAAGGAATTAGTCAATCTGTAGTCACTATAAGAAAAAGCAGCTGGCAAGCTGCTTTTTTTTTACCACGAGCATGGAGGCACCTGGAGAAGATGAGAATCGACAAGTTTTTAAAGAACAGCCGCCTGATCAAGCGCCGCACCGTGGCCAAGGATGCGTGCGAACAAAGCCGCATTGAGATCAATGGCAAGCAAGTCAAGCCTAGCGCCAATGTCGCTGTAGGGGACAAGGTTACCTTGAGAATTGGTGAGAACTACATAACAGTTGAGGTCCTGGCGCTCACGGAGCATGTCACCAAGGATAGTGCCAAGGAAATGTACCGCATTTTAGATGAGAATTAGTACATCGAATATAACCTCTTGAAACAGAGAATTGCAGGGGGGAGATCCCATGAAGCCGGTCAAAAAAAAGAATCCGCTGCTCAGGCATAAATTCCTCGTCCTGTTCATCATTGCATTTTCGATCTACTTTGTCGTCACCGTCATCAATCAGGAGATCAGGCTAAGAGATCTCAAGGTTGAAGAGGTGCGGCTGAATCAGGAAATCGAGCGGCTTAGTGAAGAAAAAGAGAAACTTGAGCAGGACCTGAAAGCGTCACAAAGCCTGGATAATATAGAAAAAATTGCGAGATCAAAGTTGAAAATGGTTATGCCGAACGAGATTATCTATGTAATCCAGGAATAGTAAGGGTCGTGAACAAAATTTACAAAATTCAGGACTGCCGAGGTTGACAGTCCGACTTGCTTTCACTATAATTGGAAGGAACAAAACATTTAGGAGGAATGATTGATTACTATGTCCGCTGTTGAAATCGGAAAAATCGTTGATGGGGTTGTCACCGGAATTACCAGCTTTGGAGCATTTATACAGCTTCCGGATGGAAAAACAGGACTGTGTCACATCTCAGAAATTGCTGACAGTTACGTAAAGAATGTTTCTGATTTCCTGAAGGAATCACAACCGGTCAAGGTCAAGATCATCAATATTGATGAAAAAGGCAAGGTCAGTCTGTCTATTCGCCAGGCTATGCCTAAACCGGAAAACGCTCCGGCTGCTGCCCCAAGCCAAGGTTATCAGGGAAGACCACAAGGCGGCTCGCCAAGACCACATGGCAATGGGCCAAGACCACAGGGTAACGCGCCGAGATCACAGGGCTACGCGCCAAGATCTTCTGAATCAGGAAGAGATCAGCGTCCAGGTAATCGTCCTTCAAGTCCGGCACCATACTTTTCACCAAAACCACAGAACTTTAGGTCCGAGCGAACCAATTCGGGCGGTGGCTTTGAAGATATGCTGACGAGCTTTATGAAAGACTCGGATGACAAACTTAAAGGCATTAAAAAGAATGCCAAGTCGAGCCGCAGAGGCAACGGCTTTAGCACGAAAACAAAGTAATGCAATTCGCCGGCCTGGACCGGCGATTTTTTTTATCGTTGAATATGAGATGAGGTGGATCGGTGTGGAGAAAATCTCGGTCATTGATATGGGGAGCAATTCGATCCGTCTGCTTATGGCAGAGTTGGAAGGCGGAAAATTGGTCGGTGCTGAGAAACTGCTCAGTATGACACGACTAGGAGCAGGCGTGGATCAGACCGGGCTGCTCAGGCAGATGTCCATGGATGAGACTATTGAAGCGGTCCGCGCGTTCAAAGCATTGGCCGATGGTCGCGGCTCCCGCTTATTGGGCGCCTTTGCAACAAGCGCGGTTCGCGAAGCGGGCAATGGTCATGCCTTTGCCAGACGTGTTGAGCTTGAGACGGACGTTCCCGTTGAAATTGTCAGCGGTGAAGAGGAGGCCGTACTGGGCTTCCAAGGGGTCTTAGCCGGCTTGACGCATCCCGGTCGGGTGCTGGTCATAGATATTGGCGGCGGAAGCGCAGAGCTCATTCTGGGGGATTCTGAGGGGATCGCCCACAAGGTGTCGCTTCCTCTCGGTGCTGTACGGATGACTGAGCGGTGGCTAAAAAGTGATCCGCCAACTATGTCAGAGGTGGACGCGCTTAGAGGTGACGCACTGGAACATCTGGATGCTTGGCGCGAGCTTGTAATCGGATATAGGCCTGAGTCAGCCGTGGGGATTGGGGGGACAGCAACAACGCTTGGCGCTATTGCGCTTGGCATGAAAGCTTATGACCGGGAACGCATTCAAGGCTTCGAACTCTCCGTTCGGGGGCTGGATGACTTGATCCTCAGACTCTCGGAAATGCCGCTTGAGGTGCGGCGCGAAGTGCCGGGACTACAGCCTAAGCGTGCGGATATCATTATTGCAGGGGCGCTGGTGCTGGAAACCATCTTAAAGACATTTGACATGACGGGCTATGGGGTCAGTGACTATGACAACCTTGAAGGACTGCTGGTATCAAGGGGCTATCTGAATCTTTAAACTAACAAATGATCAGTTTAAAAATGAGAAAGATAGAGACGGCAGCTTTGCAATGGGCTTTAAAATGGAAAAATACTGGCTTGACGTGATCTTTGGGATCGTGTAATATAATGTATGTGTTTACCAGGCACTGGGGAAGTGGCTTCAAATCCTGGCCTTGGCGGTGTAGCTTAGTTGGCTAGAGCGTCCGGTTCATACCCGGAAGGTCGGTGGTTCGAATCCGCCCACCGCTACCATTTTTTTGATTTCTTTGGTCATGCCGGCATAGCTCAATTGGTAGAGCAGCTGAATCGTAATCAGCAGGTCGCGGGTTCGAGTCCCATTGCCGGCTCCACTTCAAACCATTGGAAATGCCAGATTCTTGCGAGTTGAGAATCTGGTGTTTTTTCGTTTTTTGGCGTTTGTCTCCAGGTTGTCTCCAGTTCGCAAGCAGCTACATTAATGACCGGTTCTGCCACCTGAATAACATCTGCCTTGACCAAACAGGAATTTTCATTCAAAATTGAAGTATGAATAGTCGGAATTGTGCGACTGTCAAAACAACGTCAGTGTGTTGGAGAAAGGAAACTGTGTGAGATGAAAGAGGTCGCAGTCATTGCGTTTGAGCAGAGCTATGCGGATTTCATTAAAGCGTGCCTTGAAGTGTATCTTGGGAATCAGGCGAAATTTAATGCCTACTCGGCAAGAGAGATTGATCGCATGGACTATATCCGCGAAAAATACATTGCAATCTCAGGCTTCACGGTTTTTAAGAAAGTCTACGAGAAGATAAGAGAGTCCTCTGTGCTTCAAGCACTGCGGTTTACTTTGAGCAGAGAACAGATTGATATGCTTAAGGATCTGCCGGCAAGTGAAAAAATACTCTTGGTCAATATCGACTATAGAAAGTGTATGGAGGTCATTACCCAGATCTATGAAGCCGGATATAAAAATCTCGATTTGGTCCCCTACTATGGGGATGAAGATACGAGAGATAAAAGCATTGTGATTGCTATAACACCGAATGAGATGCAAATGATGCCGCCAGGCATGGAACGAGTCATAAATTTTGGGGAACGTGTACTGGATATCGAAAGTGTGATTGAACTCGCTGAAAAGATGGAAATTGACGGTATTTTCAATTCTGATGAAGCCAGAAAAGCAAAAAATGATGTCGTACTGACTTCCGGAGGTATTGCCAAACTGCTGGGGGAAAACGAGAACCTTCTGGATCAGATCAAAGCACTGATAGAACTAATGGAGGATGGCATCATTCTCACGGATCTGACGAGCCAAATCTACCTGGCAAATCAGAAAGCGAAAAACATGCTCAAAAACAAATCCGGAATTATAGAAGGATTTGCCATAGCGGATATTCTTCCTGAACTGAAGCTGGGTGATGACATCATGCCGCAAAAGACCACTGAAAAAATCGTCGCTATTGACGGTGTGAATCTGGTTATCAAGGTTTCGACGATTTATTCGGACAAATTGAAGCGGGGAAATATTATTACTCTGAGGAATTTCGAAGAGCTGGAGGACAGACAGCATTCAATCCGCTCAAGAATCTCAGGGAGTCGTCATGAGGCGAAATATGTTTTTAGCGACATCAAAGGAGAAAGTGCCAAAATCAAAGCATGCATAGAAAGCGCAAAGCGTATAGCCAGATCCGACGCTGCGGTGCTGATCACAGGGGAAAGCGGTACCGGCAAAGAAGTCTTTGCCCAGAGCATCCATAATGCCTCACATAGAAGCAAGTATAGCTTTGTGGCGCTGAACTGCTCTGCAATCCCTGAAAATCTGCTGGAAAGTGAAATGTTCGGATATGATGAGGGCGCCTTTACAGGGGCAAAGAAAGGCGGAAAAGCGGGACTGTTTGAAATTGCGCATAAGGGCACAATTTTTCTGGATGAAATTGGAGAAATGCCTATGGCGCTGCAAAGTAAACTGCTCCGTGTCTTAGAAGAGAAAAAAGTCGCCAGGATTGGATCAATTAAGTTGATTGACGTGGATACACGTGTAATCGCAGCTACCAATAGAAATCTTAAGGAAATGATCCAAGACAAAAAGATGAGGGAAGACCTATACTACCGACTGAACGTATTACCCTTGGAAACGCCTGGTTTGAGAGAACGAAAAGAGGACATTCCGGTATTGCTGGATCATTTTATGAAAGCAATGTGCGGAAAATGGACGTATTCACCTAAGGCAATGGAGTTGCTTTGCGATTACGATTGGCCGGGTAATGTACGTGAGCTTCGCAACGCCTCGGAATTTTTGTGCAGCCAAGATAAGACTTATATCGACACTGACGATTTGCCTGACTATATCACATTGAAAAAGGAAGCTTCAGAAGTCAATTACTCAGTCAAACCGGTTGTCGAGAAGCACCAAAACAACATGTTGTTCCTCCTGAGAGAAGGAAAGAAATTTGAAATGTTTGAAGGGATATTAACTGTACTTAGCACTGAACAGGATAAGCGCCAGAAGTGGGGGCGAATCAAGCTGGAGGAAATTCTGACCCAGCATGGTTATGACTTTACGGAAACTGAAATCCGAAACGGCTTGAGAATCTTGAGCGAAATGGGGTACATAAAGTCTGCGAAGGGCAGAGGCGGCAGCCGGATCACGCTGGCCGGCGTTGACTTGCTGAAGGATATTGGAACCCTGAAGTCTGCATCAAGAATCTGAATAAGAGGCGCTATTATTTAATCAATCAACGCATAAAAGCGCGTCCCTCCCGGGAACGCGCTTTTATTTAATCGGGAATATTTTACTACGTGCACGAAAGCATTATGCTTCTGTGTGATCATACTTTCTGAGATATCTGCCGAAGGCTTCCAGACCTGCTCTCAAATCCTTTGGATCGAAGGCGTACCCGATTCTTAAACATCTGCCCATGTCGAAGCAATCCCCGGGCGTCAGCATGACGCCCTCCTTTGCCATAAGGTCGTGGCACAGTTCTGTGGAGGAGAGATCCATGTCGTAGTAAAGCAGTGCGGTCGTACCGGCTTTTGGCCGTACATAGTCGATGTGCGGTTCGTTGGAGATCCATTCATCGAGAATTTCCAAATTCTCCTTAAGGATAGCTCTGCTTCTTGCGATAATTTTATCTTTGTGTTCCAGGGCGAAAGCCCCAATTATCTCGTCAATTTTTCCGCAGCTGATCATATTATAGTGACGAATGTCATAGGCAGCCTCAATGAGCTCTTTCGGCGCGACGAGCCATCCCAGTCTTAGACCAGCCAGTGAGAAGACCTTGGACATACTGCCGGTACTGATGCCCTTCTCATAAAGATCCACAACAGAAGGGGCATACTCGTCGTCATGATTCAGATGTCGGTAGACTTCGTCGCATAATAGCCAGGCATCCTGTTCTCTGGCGATTTTCACGATCTGTTGCATTGTCTCAGGATCTATCAGGGCTCCTGTCGGATTGTTGGGATTGTTGAAACAAATCAGTTTTGTTTCCGGTGTCACCGTTTCCCTAAGCTCGTTCAAATCAGGCTGAAATCCTTTGTTTCTTTGGAGCCAAACTGTTTTGACATTCGCGCCAAGGCTTTCGGGAATACTGGTGTGCTGCTGGTAGGTCGGAACGATGACGACGACCTCATCTCCTGGATTGACCAGGGTGTACAGGGCGAGGAAATTCGCGCCAATAGCGCCATTAGTGCTGAGGATTTGGTCGGGTTCCACATTTTTATACAGACTGGCTACACCTTCTCTGAACTTGTGACTTCCCGGGATTTCGCCATAGGTCATGCGTTCATTAAAAATCAGACTGTCCAGCGTACCCGGCTCACCGACAAGCTGCTCCAGATCTCTCAGCGACATGGAGTCGACACAAGTTTCCGCGATATTGTATTTGCATGTCGTCTCGTAGAGATCCATCCATCTTTCTACGCCAAAAGGTTTAATGTTCAAAGTTTTTCCTCCTTGATCCAATTAAATTTGCTGGTATTCGCTAGAAAGCCACGCGAGTACCAATAGTTGGAGTCTGCTCGCCAGCGGCAGCGTTTTCAAGCGCCAGAGCGCCGGTGGCAAGGTCCTGAAGACCAATACCGGTGGAGTCGAACACAGTGATGTCCGATTCGCTCGTTCGCCCATGAATCCGTCCGGTTATAAGATCGCCAATCTCGCCCAGTATCTCATCACTGGAAAGAATTCTCCGATGGATTGCCGTCTCAACTTCCCCAACCGCCATAGCCTGTGTCAGATCATCCACAACAACTTTCGCGATGCCCATGATGTTCTCGTCAATTTCTTGTTTGCCGGGCATATCCGAACCCATGCAGCTGAAATGCGTGCCTGGCTTGACCCAATCTTTCATGATAAGCGGCAGCCTTGAAGGCGTCGCAGTGATGATGATATCACTTTCCTTTACTGCAGCCTCTAGATTGAGCGCCGGTTCCAGTATGATGCCGCGGCCTTTGAGGATGGCGGCTGTTTTGCCTTGGTATTCGGCGCCTTTCAGCTCAAAGGATTCGCAGAATTGAGCAGCATGTTCCGGGTTCAAGGGACTGTGAACGAGGATGCGCTTGATCGAATCGGAAATTGCGATGGCTGCCGTGATCTGATAAGCCGCCTGATGCCCTGTGCCAACCATCAGCAAGGTTTCGGAATTCTCTCTGGCGAGATATTTAATGCCTATGGCACCTGCCGCGCCTGTACGCATGCCGGTCACATGCTCTCCGTTGATCAAGCCGAGCGGTTTGCCGGTGGAAAGGTCAAAGAGCAATATGGCGCCGGTCAGAGCGGGAAGCCCTTTTGGGGGATTGTCGCCAAACCAGCTGACGAGTTTTAACCCATAGACCTGTTGTTCTCTGAGACAGCCGGATTTGATGTCCATGTCTGCTTTGCCTGGCTCGAATTCGTAGAAAACCATGGGCCAAACTGCGGCGGTGTGGTTGGCTTTTTCCGTGTATACGCCTTCAATACGGGAGATTACGTCCTTCATGGTGAGCAGCCGTTCGGTATCTTCGTGCGTTAGAACTTGGATTTCGTACATCTTCATCCCTCCGGGTCACTATTTAAAATCAGTGCAGCAAAAAAGAAGTGCCTCCATTTTCATTGCTCCATAGACGGTTAATATCATGCGTGTGCCACCTCATTTTTTATTTACCATAATTTTAAAGTTTTGTCCATTTCCTCGAAGAATTCACTATTAAGCATAAATAGGCTTATTGGGCTTAACAAAAGCCATATAAACCTAAAAAATACAAAAAACATCAAAAAAACGCGTATTATTGTATGGCATGATAATTGCTCTATCTATAAACGTCGTTAAAATATCTGAAAATACAAAACCGTCAGTTTATTATTGATTCATAACTTAAAACGCAGGAGGGTTATTATGATATTCGGCATTCTTAAGGACATAAAGGAAGGTGAAAACAGAGTCATCTGCACCCCAATGGAAGTTCGCAGCATTGTTGCATCCGGACATCAGGTTCTGGCTCAAAAAAACTGCGGATTAGGGTCGAATTTTACAGATGATCAATATCGCGACGCAGGTGCTGAGATTGTCGATACCATGGAAGAAATGTATCGGCGCTGTGATATGGTAGCAAAAGTCAAAGAATTTGAACCGGTTGAATTTGATTTAATCAGAAAAGATCAAATCCTTCTGGGCTGCATCCATCCAGCGGGACACCCTGAAGAGGTAGACGCAATCCTGAAAAGCGGATGTATCGCTTTTACGGCTGAAGATTCCCACCGCTATGGCTCGCCGAATTGTGAGGCTGCGGGAAAACAAGGCGCCTTGTTCGGCTTGGAATCCATGCTGACCATCAACGGCGGAAAAGGAAAGTATGTTGGGGGCTTCGTTGGTGCGCCTGGCATGAACGTCCTCATTATGGGCGCCGGAATCGTCGGACAGGGCGCTCTGGAAGTTTTATACGCACTGGGTGCAAACTGTACGGTTATGGATATAAATGTGGGCGTGCTGCGCTCCACCTCTGCGAAATACAACGGAAAAATCAATACCATGTTTTGTAATCAGGAAACGATTGCATCTGTTTTGCCTCAGACGGATATGGTGCTCAATTGTGTCAAATGGCCAAAGCAGCGAAAAGATTTCCTCATTACCAGAGAGATGCTGAAGCTCATGGAGCCGGGTTCTGTATTGGTTGACATCAGCAATGATGATCCGGGTGCTATTGAGAGCAGCCATGAGACCCATCATGACAATCCTCGCTATGTTGAGAATGGTATAGTTCATTATTGTGTGTCTAATATCCCTGGTGCTGTTGCCTACAGTACCTCTGTCTCTTATGCTGCCATCATGCTGCCTTTAATTCTGAGCATATTGAACAATGGTGTCGAAGAAACGTGTGTGGCGGATGGCTACTATCGGAGGAGCCTCACTGCCTATAAAGGCTACCTGACCCACGAAGAAACTTCTGCAATTCAAGGAAAGCCGTGGATCCAGCCTGAGATAATTCTCGGCATTCAGGACAGGAAGCTGGATTTGGCACCAAATGCAACCAGTTCACGTTCAAAAAATTACATAGAGCTCTAATCCGTTATTAAAAATGAGGAGGCTGTCATGAGCGACATGGTTCTGGATTTCGATCAACTTGTCAAAGAAGGAAAGCCGCTGCCGGATCTTCAGGCCATCAGGGGTGAACGCTGGTTCGCTCTGGAAACCAGTTCTGAAGAAGACATGGTGCCTTACTGGGGTGGAGACTGGGGCTGCGCATCAGAGTACAACCGACTTCGGGCAGTACTGCTGCACAGGCCTGGAAATGAGCTCAGCAGCTTTGACTTTGACAAGGTCCGCTTCAGGGAGCCCGTGGATCCTGTCAAATTTCAGGCACAGCATGATCTGCTGGCGGAATATTACAGAGCTCAAGGCGTGACGGTTTATTACACGGAAAAGGTTCGAGAAGACAGACCTAACGCGGTATTCTGCCGCGATAAGTTGTTTATGACACCTGAGGGCGCTATTGTCTGCAGACTGGCCATGGCAGAACGACGGGGCGAAGAGCGCTACGTTTCTGAGGCACTTGGAAGAATTGGCGTTCCTATCGTCAGAACAATTTCTGGCCGAGGGATCTTTGAGGGCGCCAATGCCATGTGGGTCGACCGTCATACCTGCATCCTGTCACTCAGTGTTCGTGCCAACCGTGAAGGCTATGATCAAATGGAATATGAGCTCAGGCGCCAGGGTGTCACAGAGATTATCCCAATGCAGATTCCCTATGGGCATGCGCATATTGATGGACTGCTCAATCTGGCTTCACCTGAGGTAGCAGTGATCCATTCCAGCCAGGTTCCTTACATTGTGGTGGATACTCTCAAAAAGAAAGGGTATAAAATCATCGAGACACCTTCCCAAACGGAGGCAAAATATGGTTACTCCGTGAACTTTGTCGCCATTGAGCCCGGCCATGTCGTGACGACTGTGGGCTCGCCGAGAACGGTTGAACTGCTGGAAAAGGCCGGAGTTAGAGTTGATGTTTTGGATTTGTCGGAGTTGAACAAGGGCAAAGGCTCTGTGCACTGCATGACTGCATTTCTGAAAAGAGATTCTCAATAAGCTGAAAAAACAGAATTTTGTGATAGTTCTTCATCCGTGGTATGAAGTATGTTTCAGTTTGAATTAACATCGTGATGATAACCATCATGAATGTTGATCATAATTAAAGGGGGAAAACAAATGAACAAAAAGCGCTTACTGTCACTTTTACTTATGTTCCTGATGCTGGTGTCTGTATTGGCAGGCTGCGGACAGACAACTGAGCCAAGTGAGGAACCAGGCGGTACTGAAACGCCGGCCGTGAACCCTGATGAAGAGATTCTGACCATCAGGAAGACCGCTTCACTCCAGTCAACAGATTGGGAAGCAACCACCAACACCTTCGACATGCAGATCATGTGGGTACAGGTTTTTGAAAGTCTCTACACAATTGATGAAGCAGCCGGCGGTTATCAGAACCAGCTTGCCAAAGAAGTGGCCATCAGCGACGACGGCTTGACCTACACAGTTACACTGCAAGACGCTTCTTTCCAGAACGGAGATCCTTTAAAGGCATCTGACGTTGTCTTCAGCTACAAACGCGCAATGGAAAACTCCCGTTTCAACTATGTTACATCTATGATCAAATCTGTTGAAGCAACAGATGACAAGACGGTTGTTTTCACGCTTGACTACCCTTACTCCGCAATCTCACACACCTTCTGGTCTATCAAGATCTCAAGCGAAAGAGAAGTCACAGAGCAGGGCGAAGCATTTGGTACTGTGCCGCACACTGCAGCGACAGGCCCGTACATCATCACGGAGTATGATGTGGCATCCGGCTTAAAGTTAAAAGCTAATGAAAATTATTGGAAAGGTGTACCTAATATTAAAAACGTCGAATACATCGTCATTTCTGATGACGCAGCTGCGGTTATTGCGTTTGAGAACGACGAACTTGAATACTTACCAGATGCACCGCTCTCTGAGTGGGAATCTCTGGTAGCTGCTTCAGGTGAAAACAACTCACTTACAAAAGGCAACAACATTCGCTTCATGGCAATCAACTATCTCTCTCCAACAAACAACAATATTCTTGGAAATTTGAAAGTTCGCGAAGCAATATTCTACGCAATCAACAAAGACAACATTAACGCAGCTGCAGCCAGCGGCTACGGAGCGCCAGCTTATGAATATATGCCTCACGAATATGTTGCAACATCACCTTCATTTGAAGATGGCGGATTCAAGATTTATGACTATGATCCTGAAAAAGCTAAGTCCATGCTTAAAGAAGCTGGTTTCACTGATGCGCAAATCGCAGAAGGCATTGATGTTGGCACGCTGATGACTTACGGCGCAGCAACAGCTGAAAAAGCAAAAGCAACTCAAGTTATCCAGGCAAATCTGGCTGAAGTTGGCTTAAAGTGCGAGATTTATGTTGCTGAGGCAGCACAGGTCACACCTAAGCTCTACGCACAAGATTATGATATGTGTATTTTTGGAGACAGCGGAAACTATGACTTCAATAATATCCGACAACAGGTCCATTCAGAGTCTACTGGCATGTACGTTGTCAAATACGCAGATGAAAAGAGTCCGTTGGATTATAAGAGACTCGAAGAGTTAGTCGCCCTTGGCGTCTCAACTGCGGATGTCGATGCGCGCCTTGACTATTACACAGAGCTCTGGTCAATGGTCATGGATTCTGCTACGATTCTTCCTTTGTACCACAATCCGGTTGGGATCGTATGGTCATCCAAGCTGGATCCGGGCGGATTATCCCCAACTTACTACCATATTTATAATTTTAAATGGGTTGAATAATCTAAAGTAGTCAGCAGAAAAAATACAGACTATCATCGACAAGTATGGCATTCCCGTGGTTGATGTGTGGGGATGCCATACTTTATAAAGGAGATTCGATTATGTACAGATATGTCATTAAGAGACTCCTGTTTCTTATTCCGACAATATTGGGCGTCACGCTGATTATTTATGCCGTCATGAGCATCACACCCGGAGATCCCGGCCGGGCGATGCTGGGAACAAGCGCCCTTCAGGCTGACGTAGATGCCTACAATGCAGCGCTGGGCTATAATCTGCCATTTCCAATCAAGTACTTCAACTATGTTAAAGCCATGGTCATAGATCAGGATTTTGGGTTTTCGTACCTGACAAAACAGCCGGTGTTTGATGAGATCTGGCCGAGATTCCTTGAAACTCTAAAACTGGCATTTCTGGGTGTTTTCATTGCAGCTTCAGTGGGGATTCCCTTTGGAATCTATGCCGCTGTCAAACAGTATTCTCTTTGGGATACGGTCCCATCATTAGTAGCCTTTTTTATGGCAGCGTTCCCATCTTTTGTACTTGGACTCCTATTTTTGTATTTCTTCTCGTTAAAGCTGAATTTGCTGCCTTCCTATGGTATTGGTTCCTTTGAACACTACATAATGCCGGCACTTGCAATTTCTATTCCGCCTGCAGCACAAAACATGCGTTTCACTAAATCCTCCATGCTTGAAGCGATCCGGCAGGATTACGTTCGGACGGCTCGGGCTAAAGGCGCCGCAGAGCGGACGGTAGTATGGAAACACGCGCTGAGGAATGCACTGCTTCCGGTTGTCACACAGATTGGTCTGAGCTTGGGCGTTTTGATTGCAGGCGCGGTTGTAGCGGAAAAAATATTTTCAATACCCGGCATTGGAAGTCTGATTGTAGACCGCATTGCTTACAAGGATGAGCCGGTGATCATTGCGGGCACAATTCTCATCTCCATATGCTTCACGCTTGTCATGCTGCTTGTGGACATCATCTATGCGTTTGTTGATCCTCGCATTCGCGCAAAATATTCCAATACAAAGGGGTAGACTATCGTGGAAATGAAAATGAACCATCAAAAGGTCGAGTCCACGACAGTGGATAGCTTCAAGCGCCCCAGCCAAACCAAAGAAATTTGGCGGAGGTTCAGTAAAAGCAAGGGCGCAGTTATTGGCTTTGTCTTATTTTCGATTATTGCAATAATGCTGCTGGCAGCGGATTTTATCGTGCCGTATGAAGCCGCCATAAAACAGGATTTCTCCCAACAGCTGGCGGCGCCTTCTCGAGAACACTTCTTCGGAACGGATGGCTACGGCAGGGATGCTTTCGCGCGACTCCTTCACGGCGGACGGACATCGCTGAGTATAGCACTGCTGGCTACCTTCTCGTCAGCCGTGCTGGGCAGTGCCCTCGGCGCCATTTCCGGATATTTTGGCGGCAAAGTGGACAGTTTTATCATGCGCAGCCTGGATATCTTTATGTCTGTACCTGATATTCTCTTTACCATGGCCGTAGTCTATGCGCTGGGCGCGAACTTCACCAACCTTTTATTCGCGCTTACTCTGGCCTATTTTACAAACTATGTGCGCTTAGTCCGGTCTCAGGTGCTGAATCTCGCGGAGCAGGATTATGTTGAAGCTGCCCGTGCCGGCGGATCGGGGAGTACGAGGATTATTTTGTCGCACATCATCCCGAATGCAGTTGGTGTCATCATTGTCAATACGACCTTAAATGTCGCGAAAATTATACTGTATGAGTCAACGCTGAGTTTTCTTGGACTTGGAATGCCGCCTCCACAGCCTGAGTGGGGCTTGATGCTTTCTGAAGCGCGTGAATTTATGCGTACGGCACCATGGCTGATGTTTTTTCCGTCGGCAGCCATTGTTATTACCGCTGCCTCGATCAACTTAATGGGAGATGGCCTGCGCGACGCGCTGGACCCTCATCTGAAATCATAGCCGGGAGGTTTATTCATGGCGCACACAGAAATCCAAAACATACTTGAAATCAGAGACCTCAAGGTTATTTACAAAACGGATCTCGAGGTAGTTGAAGCTGTCAATGGTCTGGATCTGACTATTGGAAAAGGTAAGACGCTGGGTCTTGTCGGCGAGACGGGTGCGGGAAAAACGACGACAGCGCTGTCGATTCTCAAACTCCTGCCATCCATCACCGGCCGGATTCTGCAGGGTGAGATTTATTTCGATGGAGAAGATATCCTTAAAAAAAGCGAGCACGACATGCAGTCCGTACGGGGAAACCGAATTTCAATGGTATTTCAAGATCCTATGACAAGTTTGAATCCTGTTCTGACGGTAGGTGATCAAATTGCGGAAGCGGTTCAGCTGCATAATCCCGACATGTCAAAAGAACAGATCAACGAGCGCGTCGCGGCCACACTCAATATGGTAGGCATCATGCCTTCTCGAAGCGGTGATTACCCGCATCAGTTTTCCGGAGGGATGAAGCAGCGCGTGGTCATTGCCATGGCGCTTTCCTGTGAGCCTGAACTGTTGATCGCGGACGAACCGACAACGGCACTGGATGTCACGATTCAGGCTCAAGTCTTGACCATGATCCGGGAACTGCGTGACAGACTGGGGACTTCCATGTTGATGATCACCCATGATTTGGGAATCGTAGCCCAAACTTGTGATGATGTCGCGGTCATGTACTCCGGCATCATTATCGAAGCGGGGACTGCTGAGGATATTTTCTTAGGAGACAAGCACCATCCTTATACGGTGGGGCTGTTCAATTCAATTCCGAACCTCGATATTAAATCTGATCGCCTTAATCCTATTACAGGGCTTATGCCTGACCCGACAAATCTTCCAAAAGGGTGTGTATTCGCTCCGCGCTGTAATCACCAAATGGAGATCTGTCTGGAAGCGCGTCCGGGTGTTTTTGAAGAGGGGACTCACAAGATCAGGTGTTACTTATTCTCTGAAGCGGCAGGCAATTCAAAGGCAGGTGTGGATCTAAATGCTGAATGATAATCAGACTGTACCTTTACTTGAAACTGTAGAGCTTCGTAAGCTGTTTAAGTTAAAAGGCGGTTCGAATCTCCATGCGGTGGATGGCATCAATATGAAGATCTATGCAGGAAAAACCCTGGGTGTTGTAGGGGAATCCGGCTGCGGAAAATCTACGCTGGGCAGAACCATCCTAAAATTGCTTGAGCCGACCTCCGGACAGATTCTGTTTGAAGGAAATGATATAACTAAATACTCAGTCAGCAAGATGAGACCCGTACGAAAGGATATGCAAATCATTTTTCAAGATCCCTATTCGTGCATAGATCCAAGGAAATCCGTCATAGAGATCATCTCAGAATATATGTTTATCCATAAACTCTACAAATCCAGGGTTGAAACCTTTAACAAAGCGGCGGGTCTTATGGACATGGTTGGTCTGGCCAGGCGGTACGCGAACTCTTATCCCCATGAGCTGGATGGCGGACGCCGTCAGCGCATAGGCATAGCAAGGGCGTTGTCACTCAATCCGAAATTCATTGTTTGCGATGAACCGGTTTCAGCGCTGGATGTTTCCGTACAAGCGCAAAACCTGAACCTTTTGATGGATATCCAGGATGAGCTAGGCTTGGCTTATATGTTCGTGACCCATGACCTGTCTGTAGTCAAACACATCTCTGATGACATTATGGTCATGTATCTTGGGAAATGTGTCGAAAGAGCGACCTCAGACGAGTTGTTTGCAAATCCGCAGCACCCTTACACCAAAGCGCTGCTGGCGGCTATTCCAAAGCCTGATATCCGGATGCGCAATAAGGAATTCCAGTTGATTAAAGGGGAAGTGTCCAGTCCGGTTAATGTAAAACCCGGCTGTCGATTCGCCTCCCGGTGTGACTATGCGGTTCCTGAGTGTTCGCAGCGCGACCCTGACTTTGTTGAGACATCGCCGGAGCATTTTGTGGCGTGTTATATTGTCAACGGCAGATAAACCAAAGGCTGTCATGGGTGTCATGACTGGCTGATTTGAGACGGGAGAGCGAAACAATGATCATCGGCATACCTAAAGAGATCAAGAAGAATGAATGTCGCGTTGCCGCGATACCTTCTGCAGCAGCGCTGTTTGTGAAAAATGGACATACTGTGCTTGTGGAGCCTTCCGCAGGTCTTGGCAGCGGATATCCAGACGAGGCGTATGTCAGAGCCGGCGCGCAGATAACGCCTCGAGAGGCGCTTTACGAAGGCTGCGACATACTGTACAAGGTTAAGGAAATAGAGGCTTCGGAATATGATCTGCTTCACGAAAATCAGATCGTGCTGTCCTATCTGCATTCAAACGCGCACAGGGAAATGACAGAAGAGCTTCTCAAACGCGGCATAACCGGACTGTGCTATGAGGACGTGGATGATGAGCGCGGGGAATTCCCAATGCTGGCACCCATGAGTATACTAGCCGGGAAAGGTGGGTTTTTGGCAGCGCTTCATTTTTCTCAAAGCGTTCATGGGGGCAGAGGGCTATTGCTCAGTAGAGTTGCTGGCTTAGCAACACCCGAGATCACCATAATTGGATGTGGATGGTCGGGGATTGGGGCTGCTGAGCTTGCCGCGGCCTTCGGCAATAAGGTGACCATGCTGGAGATCAGTAAAAAAGCAATGGAAAATGCACAGGCTAAATTGCCGGTCAACGTTGAACTGTTGTATTCGAACAGGGAAAATTTAGAGACTTGCCTTAAGCGTACGGATGTGCTCATCAACTGCATCCTGTGGCCTAAGACTCGAAAGGACCATTTGGTCTTTAGAGAGGATTTAAAGCTCATGAAGAGCGGGGCTATGATCATTGATGTCGCCTGCGATGACGCAGGCGCTATTGAAACCTGCAGAAGCACCTCTCATGACGCCCCGATCTATTTTGAAGAAGGAATCCTCCATTACGCGGTGGACAATATCCCGTCCGGATTCGCGGAGACGGCGTCGCAAATGCTGTCCGCGGCAACGCTGCCCTATGCGCTGGAAATCGCAAATCACGGCATTGTGGAGGCGCTGAAAAAAGACCCTCATTTGAGGCGCGGGCTAACGACCTACAAAGGCATGCTGACGCTGAAAGAAACAGCGGATAAGCATGGTATCCCATATGTCGATCCCCTTGTGGCTATCAGCCGTGAACAATAGATTCTGTTTGTCACAATAAACGGGCGGCGAAAGACACCGGCCTAGGAGGCGTTCTGCATGTCTAACCTTTGGGGTGGACGGTTCTCAAAGCAGATGGAGCACTTTACCGCGGATTATAACGAATCCATCAGCTTCGATCACAAACTTTACCAATACAGTATTATGGGAAGTAAAGCTCACGTCAGGATGCTGGCGGAGCAAGGCATAGTGAGCCATGACATTTGCGAGGAAATTCTTCGGGGTCTGGCTGTTGTTGAGAATAAATTGGACCGAAATGAGGTTGAATTCAGTTTTCTTGATGAGGACATCATGATGATCATCGAGAAGGAGCTCATAAAAGAGATCGGTGAAGCCGGAAAGTATCTGCATACTGCCCGAAGCCGAAATGATCAGAATGCCGTGGACGAAACGCTGTTTTTGCGGGATGCGGTGAAGAAGACTATTGGCCATCTTAAAGATTTGCTGGAAGTCATTACCATCAAAGCTGAGGAAGAGGCTCATAAGATTATGCCTGGCTTTACGCATTTGCAGCATGCTCAGCCCATTACGGCGGGATTTTACTACATGGCCCATTTTCAAGGTCTGAAGCGGGACGTGGAGAGATTTCAGGAATCCTTGAGACGACTGGATGTCAATCCTCTCGGTGCTTGCGCTATGGCGGGGACGACGCTTCCGACGGATCGCATGATCACTTCCAGGCTGCTGGGGTTTGCAGCAACCTCAGAAAACGCGATGGATACTGTCGCGAACCGGGATGGCATAGCTGAATACCTTTTCAACGCAGCGCTATGTATGACCCATTTAAGCGGATTTGCAGAGGAGATCATTGTCTTCAACTCTCAAGAATTCAATTTTATTACCATTGACGACAGCTTCTGTACAGGCAGCAGCATCATGCCTCAGAAGAAGAATCCGGATATTGCGGAACTCGTCAGAGGCAAGGCCGGCAGGGCGATTGGAAACCTGGTCACGCTGTTGACGGTGCTCAAGGGTACTTTTCTGACGCTGAACAAGGATTATCAGGAGGATAAGGAAGCGCTCTTCGACAGCATCCACACGCTGGATCGGACGCTGTTTATCTTTGCCAGAATGCTGGAGCATATGACATTCAACGAGGACGTGCTGAGAGCGCAGCTGAAAAAAGGTTTTATTGAAGCGACTGATCTCGCAGAATTTCTGGTCCTTCAGCAAATCCCATTCAGGGAGGCCCATGAGATCGTCGGCAGGCTGGTCAAATATTGCGAAAGCAGAGGGATGACATTTGAGGAGGTTGGGAAAGCTGATTTGATTCAAGTTGGTTTTCCTGTCGAGCTTGAAAATTTGTCCCAGTTCAGTGTTGAAAACTGTATCGCCAACAGAAATAGTTTTGGAGGTACGTCTTTTACGGAGGTCGAGAGGCAGATTGTGAATGCGAAAATGTTCACAGCCGGGATTGCGACCTGACACTAATTTGTTCCCCTTTTGGCCATTGTCAATTTGTGTTAAGCCCTTTTGATTTTGGGTTTAGTCAGTTGACAATGGTCTTTTATTTGACAAAAATAAGACCGGAAGGGTACTTCCAAAACCAAGTGGGTATCAATAATTGTAAAATGAGAACCAATTTCAAAAACCTATAAGTGAGGTAGGAGAATGAACAAAAATCGTTTCTATACAATGACCTTTGCAAGCGTCTATCCAATGTACATTGCTAAAGCGGAGAAAAAAGGGCGCACCAAAGCGGAGGTGGATGAAATTATCTGCTGGCTGACAGGGTACAGCCTGGAGGATTTGGAAGCCCAAATTGAACAAAAAAATGATTTTGAGACCTTTTTTACGCAGGCGCCAAAGATGAATCCTTCCCGGGATTTGATCAAAGGTGTGATTTGCGGCGTTCGGGTGGAGGAGATAGAGGATCCCATTGTACGCGAAACACGTTACCTGGATAAACTGATTGATGAGCTGGCAAAGGGAAAGGTCATGGATAAGATTTTGAGGAAGTAAGGTTGATGGTCAGGTGACCATCGGCAAAAGTCTTCAAGAGGTACTTCGGAAGTGAATGGAGTGATCCGGATGAAACTGAAGAAAAAAAAGAAGAAGCTCACTGAAAATTATTACAGAGACAAGGAGACGGACGCTTATATCATTCCGATCTGGCTGGACAGTTATGATGATGTTTTTGACGACTGGGACCCGTCCCCGTTTAAAATGCGGGACATTGAAGACGAGTTTCTGGACTTTTTGTGGGATTCGGTTGAAGACATACCGAAACGCGATGAAATCATTTTTGAGTTTTTCATTCCGACATCCCTTAAGAATGCTCAAAAAGAGCAGATTTTAGTCAGTGCACTGAAGCACCATTTTGACTATATGGAGATACGAAATGAGAAAAAGCTTCAGAAGGAACGGCTTGAAGCCATGAAATACTTTGCCCTTGGTATTTTTTTCTTCATCATTGCTTATATGGGGCCTTTTAAGGCGGACACGCTGGCAGTCCGGATCATGGAGGACGGTTTGTTTGTAGGGGGATGGGTTTTCATGTGGGAGACCTTTTCGAACTTATTCATAGAGTCCAGGGAATTTAATGAGGAGCGGCATATCATCAGGCGGTTCATGAAGGCAAAGGTCAGGTTTGTGGAGAAGGGGGCCCGCTGACCTAGCAGCCTGTTTAGGGGTGACATTAAACTGAGTCCGGATTTGTGGATTCAGTTTTTTTGGCGTGAGGCGGAAGGGGGAATGATGAGCAGGGTGATCGCGCATTAGTATCGCAAGATGCGTTCTTTTCGGTATTTGAATTGTAAAAATAAATTTACAATCAACATAACCATTTTTACGAAGTGGCAGAATTTCATAAGTTCATCCAATGAGCCACAATGTGAGATGAAAGGAAATCAATCACAATAATGATTTGTGCGTGCGCCTCAAACTCTGCCACACCTGCAAATTCAGAGTGCTTGGCTGGTGCGGGCCAATAAGTGGCTGACTTGGTCTTTCGCGAAACTTTGCCGTAAGAGGAATAGTTTTATATTGGCATCGATATTGCATTAGTAAGCATCAAATTAATGCACACAAACTATTCCGGTCAAAAGACTATTTGCGAAAATAAAGGAGTTGGACATTTTGGAACAACAGAACCTGGCGCTGGTGATAGGGCTGCGCCGCGAGCTTCATCAGCACCCTGAGCTTTCCAATCATGAAACGTGGACAAAGCAGCACCTGATCGATTTTCTCAAAGCCAATACAAAACTGGAGATCATTGACCGCGGCCGATGGTTTTATGCCGTGTATCGTGCAGGTGAGCACAAAAAGAACATAGCATTCCGCGCGGACTTCGACGCCATTAAGATGAACGAGGGTATTGAGCTGCCTCATGCTTCTGTTTTTCCCGGCATTTCTCACAAATGCGGCCATGACGGTCATTCTGCTTCACTGGCGGGCTTTGCTCTGGAAATAGATCAAAAGGGCGCTGACAAGAATATCTTCTTTCTCTTCCAGCACGCGGAGGAAACCGGCGATGGTGCGGCGGAATGTGCTGTGTTCATAAAAGAAAACGGCATTGAAGAAATCTTTGCTTACCACAACATGAGCGGCATGGCCCTTAAATCCATTAATGTCATTGATGGCGCGAGCAACTGCGCTTCAAAAGGGATGATCATTCAAATGGAGGGAAGACCTTCTCATGCCAGCGAGCCCGAGAAAGGTGTCAATCCGGCGTTTGCCTTTGCGAAAATTATCGACGCTATTCCTGATTTTATTGCACCGGAAAAAAATGAGGGCATGGTGCTTTGTACCGTCATCCAGGTTAATGTGGGAGAGAAAGCGTTTGGTGTCAATGCCAGCAGGGGGGAACTTCTGCTGACGATCCGCGCGCTTTATGAGGCGGAAATGGACCGGCTGCAGCAAAACCTCGAGAAGCTGGCATCCTCACTGGCAGAAGACCAGGGAATGACGGTCAGCTTCTCCTATCAGGATTACTTCCCGGAGACTTTTAATCACAAAGAGAGCTCGGACAAGATCAGAAAAGCCGCTGACAGCAAGGGCTTTGAAGTTGTGGAAATGGCGGAGGCGTTCCGGGGCTCTGAAGATTTTGGTCATTATCTTAAGGAGACTAAAGGCGCGATTTGTTATATTGGCAATGGAATGGATTACCCTAACATACATTCCTTTAAATATGATTTTAATGATGAAATCATCGAGACTGCGGTGGAATTGTTTAAAGCGCTCGCAGAAATGCAAGGTGAAGAGGACAACTAATTTAGGAACTGCTCAAAGATCAGGAGGCAATAATCATGAATTATGAATCTAAACGGTGGATCATGCTGATCGCTGGTGTTGTAATAAATATTTGCGTTGGCTTTGGCTATGCATGGAGTGTTTTCCAAAACCCTTTGATGCAACAGTTTGGCTGGAATGCGATTCAGGCATCTCTGGCGTACACTTTGGTCATGGGGGTCTCCGCTTTACCCATGGCATTGGTTGGTATGGCACAAGCTTATATATCACCGCGTGCTCTTGTTTTCGCAGGGGGTCTTCTTTTGGGTGGTTCAGTATTTTTTTCTGGATCAATCCAATCTCTTGCCCAGTTATATTTAGTTTATGGCATAGGCGTTGGACTGGGTGTTGGCATTGTTTATTCAGGAAGTCTGTCCAATATGGTCAGATTTTTCCCGGATAAACGCGGATTTTGTTCTGGTGCCATGGCTGCTGGCATGGGCAGTGGCGCGGTCATCATTGCCCCGCTGGCTGCAGCACTGATCTCGAATTTTGGTGTTATGCCTAGTTTTAGGATTATTGGCACTGCTTTCATAATAATTATTTGCGGGCTTTCGTTACTCATTGATACCGCGCCGCAAGACTACGCCCCTAAGGGATGGACACCCAAGAAAACCACAGCAGCCTTTACCGGAGCAGATAAGGATTGGAAGGCTATGCTGAAAGATCCGATATTCTACTTAATGGCAGGGATCTTTACAACGGGGACAACCTCCGGTGTTATGATTATTGGACACGCCTCCCCAATGTTTCAGGAAATCATGAATTTTACGCCGCAGAAAGCTGCGGCTATGCTTGGATTCCTAGCGCTGTGTAATACTCTTGGCAGACTATTCTGGGGATGGACTTCTGACAGGATTGGCCGACTGAAAACGATTAATTTTTTATATGCCATTACAGCCCTCTCGCTGTTGGGTTTGATTTACTTTACAGGGCAATATCTTTTTGTAGTGATGGTTATGTTCATAGGCACTTGCTATGGCGGTTTTATGTCAATGATCGCCTCTTTAACTGCGGATACTTTTGGATCAAAAAACCTTCCCATCAACTTTGGGATTATGTTCCTGGCTTATGGATTTGCAGCTTTTATAGGGCCGCGTATGGCTGCTGTTATAAAAATTATGAATAATGGTGATTATTCACTCGCTTTTATTATTGCCATTCTAATGTGCCTGGCGGGCATTGTCCTTAACTTGGTCACCGTGAAGAAATTAAACAAAGAACGACCTGCGCCTCAAGTTCAAAACTATTAGTACATACTCCAGAGGAATGGATTTCTATCCAAATCTTGAAATGCGAATCAAGTACTTAGCTGTCATAAATTTATTTTGATCTGTTCAGCAAGCCTAAATTAAAACAAAAAGGAAGAAGGCGGCGGCCTTCTTCCTTTTTGTTTATGTAATATGTGAGTCCTGATTCTTATTTGAATCTTACAGCTGTTCCGTAGGCAATAACTTCTGCCGCACCCTGCATTACGGCGCTGGACGCGTAGCGGATATTGATGACGGCATCTGCTCTCATCTCTGCCGCTTCTTCGACCATGCGTTTGGTGGCCAGTGCCCGGGCTTCATTCATCATGTCGTTGTATTCTGTCAGTTCGCCGCCGACCAGCGTTTTCAGACCGCTCATAATGTCTTTGCCAAGATGCTTTGACATGATAGTGGACCCTTTGACGATAGAGAGGGTTTCCAATTCTTTTCCTGTAATAAAATCAGTATTTACTAAGATCATCTTTATCCTTCTCCTCTTTGTCAATTTCTTTGAGACGAATGATGAGGGTGTAGACTGCGGCGGTCATCATGCCGACGGCACCGGCACCAACAGCGGCAGCTATGATCTTGCCGAACCATGGCTCCGGTCCGACTGTTAAATTGAACGGAATCCAAAGATAGAAGGCGAGATAGCCAATGAGTATAGCTGTAATGACAATGGGTGCCAGTTTTTTCACTGTGGATCCCTTCCTTTACCTTGGTATTTATACTCTAAGTATCTGATGAAAATATATATTCTGCAATGGCTATCCGGCAAACTTAATGCTTTTTTAATCCGCTGCCTAACCCTTTTTAAGCAGGAATCCTTTGGCGGCTTTGATAAAATCCCTGAACAGCGGCTGAGGTCTGGTCGGCCTTGAGACGAACTCGGGATGAAACTGGCCAGCGACAAACCAAGGGTGGTCAGGCAGCTCGATCATCTCGACGAGCCGGTCATCCGGGGACAAGCCACTGAAGACCATGCCGCGGGATTCCAACTGCGGCCGATAGTCGTTATTGACCTCATATCGATGTCGGTGGCGTTCGTGAATCAATGTGCTGCCATAGGCATCAAAGGCTTTGGTGCCTTCTTTAACAACACAGGGATAACGTCCAAGTCTCATGGTGCCGCCCTTGTCTGTGATGCCACACTGATCTGGCATCAGATCTATGACAGGGTGCCGCGTCAATGGATTCAGTTCCGAGGAGTTGGCGTCCTTGAGTCCAAGAACGTTGCGGCTGAATTCTATAACTGCGAGCTGCATCCCGAGGCAAATGCCAAAAAATGGGATTTTGTTTTCCCTCGCATAGCGGATCGCTGTGATTTTTCCTTCTATCCCCCGGTCGCCGAAGCCGCCTGGTATAAGGAGACCATCGGCATCAGCCAGCTTTTCCCTGACGTTCTCAGCATCCACCAGCTCTGAGTGGATCCAGTCGATCTCGACCTTGGTCCGGTTGGCTATACCGGCATGCTTGAGCGCTTCCGCCACGGAAAGATAGGCGTCGTGGAGCTCGACGTACTTTCCGACCAGGGCGATGCGCAGATGCTGACTGGCGGTCTTCTCCGCGTCGACCATAGCTCTCCACTCCGACAAATCCGGTTCGGAGCAGGACAGGGACAGACGCCGGCAGACCTTTTCTGCCAGCCCTTCTTCTTCCAGCTTCAGCGGCACCTCGTACAGGGTCTCAGCGTCGAGATTCTGTATGACGTCCTTTGAGCCTACGTTGCAGAACAGGGCGATCTTCTCTTTGATCTCACTTGACAGTGGAACGCTCGTCCGGCAAACGATCATGTCCGGCTGTATACCGATCTCCCTCAGCTCCTTGACGCTATGCTGGGTGGGCTTCGTCTTCAGCTCGCCGGACTTTTCCAGATAGGGGACCAGGGTCACATGAATATACATCACATTTTCACGGCCGAGGTCATATCGAATTTGGCGAATGGCTTCAAGGAAAGGGAGGCTCTCAATGTCGCCCACGGTGCCGCCGATTTCCGTAATGACCACCTCCGGTGCGGCGTCCTGAGCAATCCGGTAGGCCCAGGATTTGATCTCGTTTGTAATGTGGGGAATGACCTGAACGGTCGCCCCCAAATATTCACCCCGGCGCTCCTTGGAAATGACAGACCAATAAATCCTGCCGGTCGTCACATTGGAGTTTCTGGTCAGATTGAGATCGATAAAGCGCTCATAGTGCCCCAGATCCAGGTCGGTCTCGGCGCCATCCTCCGTGACAAAGACCTCACCGTGCTGATAGGGGCTCATGGTGCCGGGGTCCATGTTGAGGTAGGGGTCGAACTTTTGAATCGCGACGCTTATACCCCTGGACTTCAGCAGTCTTCCCAGCGACGCCGCAGTGATCCCTTTGCCGATGGATGAGACCACTCCGCCTGTGACGAAGATGTACTTGGTTGTCATTTGAATAAGCCTCCCTTTAATTATGTTGAGTGCGAAACATCACCTGAAATGTTGAGTTCCAACAAAAAAAGAGTGAGAGGTCCCCCGTTGTCGGATGACCCACCACTCTCAGGCTATCAAAAACAATTTGGCTTTCACCCTTACGGGTGCGTCATTGATCGAACTGAAAAAACATTTAATAATGTGTAAGTATATTAGAAAGCCCGATCAGCGTCAACCGCAAATCGGGCTCGAATAACATTAAATTTTATTGGAAAAAATTACGTGGTCATAGGAGGTTTGTGAGAGGCGGGCATCTCGCTGTGACCGTCCAGAAACCTTTTTCTAAGACGCGTATTCTGTAAAGCGCTTTTCAGTCATGCTGCAAGCCACGATCCGGTTGCGTCCGGCTTGCTTGGCTTCATAAAGGGCGGCATCCACTGACTGTATATGCTCGGCAAGTGACATGGAAGCGCCGGGAATGCAGGTTGACATGCCAATGCTCAGTGTCGCTACCCCGCCAAGGGGAGAACGTTCGTGAAGGATACCGGCACTGGACAGCGTGCTGCGGATGCTGCTGGCGACTTTGAGGGCGCCTGGTTCGTCTGTGTTGCTGAGTAAGACAATAAACTCGTCTCCCCCGTACCGGGCGACCAGATCGCTGGTGCGCTTCACATTTTGGCTGATCAGGGATGCGATGCGAATAATCATCTCATCACCGGTGATATGACCATAGGTATCATTGTATTGCTTGAAGTAGTCGATATCAATCATAAGCAGCGTCAGCGGTTCCTTGGCTCGTTTAGCACGGCCCCACTCCTGCAGGTAGAACTCATCAAAGCGGCGGCGGTTGGCGATCCCGGTCAAGCCATCCATTTCCGACAGTGCGGACAATTCTTGATTGAGCTTTGAAAGCTCTTGCTGCGCCGCCTCTCGATTCTGAATTTCAAGGTGTAAACGCTCCGACTTCTGAGCGTTCTGTATAGCGACGGAAAGGTAAGCAGACAAGGTGCTGAGGGTTTCCAGCGTTTGTCTGGTATACACGTTGCAGGTTCGGCTTTGGACTGTGATAATCCCAATGATCTGGTCCTCGACAATCAAGGGATGAAACATAATGGCGGGCATCAGAGAGCCAAAGCTGGAGGAAAACTTACTCACGGAATCCGGTAGGATGCCGGCGGCGGAATTGACCATGATTTCTTTGCGGTTCCTGTAGCACCAGACGGCAAAGCTGTTTTCTCTGGTTATTGGGATTTGGACATTGTGCAGTCTGATGCCGTCTTCGATGAGGTAGTCATAGTGGAGGGCGTCCGTTTCACTGTTATAGAGACCAATGCCAAAGAGATCTGCGACCATAAGGTCGGTAATATGCTGATGTATGATGGTGAAAATATTTTCCAGACTCAGGACTGCAGTGATCTGTTTTCCAATCTCGCTAATGACCTTCAGGGTGTGATAGGCGTCCTGAAGTTCGTTGGAACGATCTTCCAGTTCTTTGGCCTTCTGTTCGAGTTCTTGGCTGAGCTTGCGGTAAGCCTCCTTCTCCTGGTAGGAGGTATCCGCCTCCAACTGGATATTGAGGCCGCGCAGTCGTTGTTCCAACTCGATTTTTTCGATTGCCTGGATGCAGTCATGGCGCTTTTTGGAATAGGCCAGGGCGTCTTCCAGATTGCCGAGGGCCTCACAGGCGGGAATCATTTCATTGTAAACCTGGAGGAGCAGCGTTTCAGATTTGAGATTCTGAGCTATTTTCTGGGCGTCAAAGAGCACCTTCAGCGACCGGCTTCGCTCGCCTTTTTCAAACAACGTTCTATGTAAATCGATTAAGACCTCAGCTTCGTGAATCATCTCCATAGTGGATTGATTCAATTTCAAGGCGTTTTTCAAGAAAGTCAGAGATTCCTCGTAATTGCCTTTTTTTCTGGCGACTATACCTGCGTAATGGTAACAGGCAGACTCGATCATGAGATTCTCTTCGTCTTTGGCAAGTTGGATTGCATTGTCAATGTACAGGGTGGCGTTATCGTAGTCCTCCATTTCAAGATAAAGACCTGCGAGATTGGAAACTGCCACAGATTTGTTGATGGGGCTGCTGACTTCGAGGTGAACGGACTGACTGAGCTGATAATATTCCAAGGCTTTTGAGTAGTCCTTCAACTCCCTGTAAATCTCTCCGATGTTGTTTAGAACCCGAGCTTCAATGGAGGGGTCCTCTATTTTTTTACATAGCGTGAGGGCGCGCTGAAAGTATTTGAAACTTAGATCATAGACCTTAAAGTAGAGGTTCACGATCCCCAGGGCATTTAAAATATCTGCTTCCAGACTGGCTTCGTTCAGAATCTTCACCTGATCGTAGGCCTTTTTCAGAAATTCTTCAGAATCGGACAGACTTCCGAGCCGCAGATGGCCTCTGCCAATCAGATAAAGGCTTTTAGCGACACCGCTGGGATAATGAATAGAAGCGGCCATTTGGAGTGCTTTTTGGGATAATCTCAACGTCTCAGCAGGCGTCGTCCGTTCAATGAATTCAGCCTGATTATTCAACTGATCGACCCGCTCCCGAATGGTGAAAGTCTTGCAGGTGAAATCACTGCTGTTATTTACCTCGTTGCTCAAGTGGATTCACCCTCCTCGCAGGTTGGTTTTTTGTGTTACAATTATACCATAGAAGTAAATGGGATTAAATTGTAATAAATAAATGTGAAAAAATAGATAACCATAAGTCTTAAGGAGGATTCAAAGTGCTGCAGCAAACTCTGCTCGAACGTATACTCGAAGCCGCTTTGTCAAGAGGTGGAGAGTTCGCGGAAATTTTTGTGGAAGATAAAAACAGAACCCATTTTGAAATGATTGGCGGCAAGCTTGAAAATGCCCTGGGGGGACGTGAGTACGGCCTCGGACTGAGGATTGTCAAAGGCATCAACAGCTTTTACGCCTATACCTCAGACACAGAGGAAGCCGCCTTGATTCAGTTTGCAAAGAGTCTGTCTGCCATGGCCGGACAAAATAACCCTATAGCTGCGGTAAAACTGAGTCAGAGGGCGTATGAGCCCCGTCATCATTTCAGGGCGTTGCCCGGAACGGTTGACGCTAAAGTCAAACTCCAGTGGATCAGAGACCTCTCGTCAAGGGCGGCAGCCTATGATCCCATGATTCGGCAAACGGTCGTCACCTATATGGATGAAGACCAAAGCGTTCAAATTGCCAACTCTGAGGGCTTGCTGACCCAGGACCGCCGGGTTCGTACCAGAACGTCGGTGAACTGTGTCGCAGAGCATGAGGGCGAAATGCAGTCCGGCGGCCACAACCTGGGAGGGCTTTCCGGCTTTGAGCTTTACAAGGATGTGAATCCGGACGAACTGGCCCTGAAGGCGGCTCAAATTGCAGTGACCATGGCGAAAGCCAAGCATGCGCCAAGCGGACGGCTGCCTGTCATTATCGACAACGGCTTTGGCGGCGTCATTTTCCATGAAGCCTGTGGTCATGGCCTGGAAGCGGCGTTTATTGCCAAAGGCACTTCGGTTTATAACGGAAAAATGGGAGAGCAGATCGCTTCAGAGCTGGTTACTGCAATTGACGACGGGACACTTGTGAATGGATGGGGCAGCGGTCATGTAGATGACGAGGGAACCCCGACTCAGAGAACCGTCTTAATTGAAAATGGAATTTTGAAATCCTATCTGGTGGACCGCTTTAACGGCAAGAAACTTGGGCTGCCGTCAAACGGCGCTGGCAGGAGACAATCCTACAAATTCGCGGCGACGAGCCGGATGAGCAATACTTTTATAGCAACCGGAACCTCAAAGCTTGAGACCATGATCTCCGAGACGGATTACGGACTCTATGCCAGCAGTATGGGCGGCGGCTCTGTTAATCCCGCGACTGGCGAATTCAATTTTTCAGTCAATGAAGCTTATATGATCCGAGGTGGAAAGCTGGCTGAGCCGGTCAAAGGCGCTACGCTGATTGGCACGGGCAGCGAGATCCTCAAAAAAATTGACCGAGTGGGCGACAATCTCGCTTACGGCTATGGTATGTGCGGTTCGTCCAGCGGTTCCATTCCGGCCATTGTCGGCCAGCCGGCCATCCGTGTCAGCGAAATTACTGTGGGCGGCAGAAATGGAGGCGAAAGCAAATGAAGACATTCTGGATGGAGGAAGCGCTGCGCCGAGCCTCGGATTACGGCTTTGAAGCCCTTGAGGTTTACAGCGAGAGCGGGAGCCACTTTAGTGTAAAAGTTTTTGAGGGTGAGATCGATACCTTCAACCTGGCCAGTTCTGCAGGGGTTTCCGTTCGGGGGATTCACGGCGGAAAGATGGGCTACGCCTTTACGGAAATTCTAGAGACAGAGGCGGATCTGGAGACGCTTCTGAAGAGCTGCAGAGATAACGCCGCCTTGAATGAGAGTGAGCTTGAGCCGGTACTCTACCGACCATCGGCCAACACGTCCTACCCGGTAGTCGAAAAGACCGCCTCGACCTTTTTTGACGTAGAGCCGGCCGAAAAAACCCAGGCTTTGATTGAGCTCGAAGCGGAGATCATGGCTCAGTTTCCGCTGATCAGCAAGGTCAGCTACAATCTTTACAGCGAAGGCCGCGGGCGGGTGGCAATCCGAAACACGCTGGGACTTGATCTTGAACATGAGAGCGACCTGGCTTATTCAGTCTTTGCGCCAATTGTCCGGCAGGGCGAGGAGACCCGCAATGAGCACAAGTTTGCGCTCATGCGGCATTTTGACCGGGATCTGCTCAGGTCAGTGGCGGTGGAGGCAGCAGAAGCTTCTGTGGCCATGCTGGGCGCGGCGTCTGTGGAGAGCGGCGAGTACAGGACGGCGCTGCGTTATGACGCAGCAGTCAGCCTTTTTGAAGCTATGGTGTCGATTTTTTCTGCCGAGGCGGTGGAAAAGGGGCTGTCAGCGCTGAAAGGCAAGCTGGGCGAACAAATTGCGTCGAATTGCCTGTCGATTATTGAAAATCCCCATTTGAAGGATGGTCCGGCCAGCGCGCCTTTTGACAGCGAGGGTGTGCCGACACAGCTCAAGCGCGTGGTGGATCAGGGCGTTCTGACGACCTATTTCCACAATCTGCGCACCGCTGCGAAATCCGGCGTGCCACCTACTGGGAACGGCTTTCGGGGTTCTTACAAGTCCAGTGTGGGGATTGCCCCCACCAATTTTTATATCGAGCCAGGACAGGTCTCTGCCGACGGTCTCTTGAGCGACATAGGCGACGGCCTTCTGATTACGGCGTTTGACGGACTTCATGCGGGTCTGAACGCCATCTCGGGTGACTTTTCCCTCTCAGCGAGGGGCTTTAGAATAGAGGGCGGCCGCATTGGCGCGCCGGTGACGCAGATTACGGCAGCGGGCAATTTTTTTGAACTGCTTAAGGGGATTCGCGCGGCAGCGGACGATCTGAAATTTGAGTCTGTTGGCGGAAACAGTGCCTTTGGCGCTCCGACGCTGGACGTGGGTGTGCTTTCAATTTCGGGCAGCTGAGGCTCTTGGGCGTGAAATAAGGCACTTAAAGTGCTATTTCTTAAGATTTGGTGAAATCTTGGAGGATGGCCTGAAAAAGTTTACTGGACATGGTAAGATGAAGTGGATTGTGGAATGAGTTATTTGCAGAGGTGGAAGTCGCGTTGGTCGAAAGTGAAGTCTTAGGTGTCGATTTGGTGGCGCAGCTGATCAAGACGAATCAGCGCTATCAGATGTTCGAACAGGGAGAAAGTATCGTAGTCGGGGTTTCCGGAGGGCCGGATTCGCTGGCGCTTCTGCACGCGCTGCTGACGCTCAGGGAAAGCTGGGGCTTGAGACTTGTGGCCGTTCACGTACATCATGGTCTCCGCGGCGCGGCGGCAGATGCGGATGCGGCTTTTGTCCGGCTTTTCTGTCTGAATCACGAAGTGCCCTTTTATCTGTTTGAGGCGGATATCAGTGCTTTGGCCCGGGAATCAGGGGCTTCCTTTGAAATGGAGGGACGAAAGTTTCGCTACGAGGCTTTCGATCAGGTCGCCCTGGAAGAGGGCTGTGCCAAAATTGCCGTGGCCCAGAATCTGAACGATCAGTGTGAGACGGTGCTGATGCGGCTCTTCAGAGGCGCCGGGCTCAAAGGGCTCGGCGGCATCCTGCCTGTCAGGGACGGACGTATTATACGCCCGCTGATCGAGGTCCCGCGGACGGCTATTGAGGCTTATTGCAGCCTGAATGATTTAGAGCCGAGGATGGATCACACCAATCTGGAGGCGGATTACGAACGAAACCGAATCCGACTGGAGGTCATTCCCTATTTGGAATCCCATTTTAATCCAAGGCTGGCGGACACTTTGGCCAGAACTGCGGATTTGTTCAGGGAAGACGAACGGCTTCTCGAACGCGTGACTCAGGAAGCGTATGAGTCGATCAGACTGCCAGGGGCCAGCGCTTCGAAGCATGAAGCCGGCATGTCGTTAAAGACTTTTTCCGGGTATGAACCCGCCTTGAAAAGAAGGCTGATCCGGCATCTTGCCAGGGAGGCCTGCGGCGGGGTCCTGACGGATTTCAGTCAGGCACACACTGAAGCCGCGCTTGAGCTGGCTATGCGTCATGAGGGGAGCAAATCTCTTCAGCTAGGCGTCGTGGAGGCAGAGCGGGTGTATGACGTCCTGCGGATGCGCAGGTTGGGTGCTGAGTGTCTGAATGATTCTGAGACGGCGCTGGGATTGCAGCTTTCACACTGCGAAGAAAATCCTTTGGAGTGGGAAGTGCTCGTAGAGCCCCTCACGCGTGAGCAGTGGCCGCTGAGGCGAGTCAATTCGAACGGGATTGCCGTGGATCTAGATGCGATTCAGGGTGCGCTGCGCGTCCGGTACCGTGAAGCTGGTGACCGTTTCAAGCCCTTTGGCATGAAGGAAAGCAAAAAACTCAAGCGTTTTATGATTGATGAAAAAATTCCTGAGGCACAGAGACATAAAATTCCTCTGGTATGTGATGAGAACCGGATCATTTGGGTATACGGGTACCGTATGTCTGAAGAAGTCCGAGTTGGACAGTCGACAGTCAGAATCGGCTGGCTGACGCTCAGGCGAAAGGCGTAAAACTCAATATTTTGAGTGGCAGTCTGAGTTGTTCCCATGTTGAAAATATGTTAGAATGACGAGTATGCACTTAAGCTCTAGGAGGAATTATATGCGAAAGATGTTTAAAAACGCAGCGTTTTATATATTTGTCTTCCTGCTGATCCTGATGATCGCGAGACAGGTGATTCCAACGACCGAAACGGAAATTGTGAATCTGACGCTGACGGAACTGGTTAGCAGTATTGAAGAAGGAAAAGTTAAAACCATCAATCTGGTTGAGAACAACAGCGTTCAGGGCACACTTCAGGATGACGCGGTCTTCTATTCGTACATCCCTTCTGTTTTGTCTGAAGATGTTGGAAAGTACTTGTTCGACGCCATGACCAAAGCAGGTCTGGAGGTTACCGGAACGGCGCCGGCTCAGGAGCCGTGGATTCTGTCCCTGCTGCCTATGATCTTTGGCGTGTTGATTTTAGTCGTTCTGTGGTTTGTGTTCATGCAAAATTCCCAGGGCGGCGGCAACAAAGTTATGTCCTTTGGAAAAAGCCGTGCGAAAATGATCAAGGAGGATAACTCCAAGAGGATTACGTTTGCAGATGTAGCCGGACTTAAGGAAGAGAAGGAAGAGCTTTACGAAGTGGTGGACTTCCTTAAAAATCCAAAGAAATATATTGAGCTTGGCGCTAGGATCCCAAAAGGCATTTTGCTGATTGGACCTCCGGGTACCGGTAAGACGTATCTTTCCAGAGCGATCGCCGGTGAAGCCGGGGTACCGTTCTTCAGCATCAGCGGCTCGGATTTTGTCGAAATGTTTGTGGGCGTCGGCGCGAGCCGTGTTCGAGATCTCTTCGAAAACGCAAAGAAAAATTCACCGTGCATTATTTTCATTGATGAAATTGACGCGGTTGGCCGTAAGCGCGGCGCCGGTCTTGGCGGCGGCCATGATGAACGCGAGCAGACCCTCAATCAGCTCCTCGTAGAGATGGACGGCTTCAGCGAGAACGAAGGCATTATTCTGATGGCAGCCACAAACCGGCCTGACATCCTGGATCCGGCGCTTCTGAGACCAGGCCGCTTTGACAGGGAGATCACAGTAGGGCGACCTGATGTGAGGGAGCGAGAGGAGATTATTCGCGTCCATGCGAGAAACAAGCCTGTCGCTGATGATGTCGACTTCAAGACACTGGCAAAAGCAACACCTGGATTTACGCCGGCGGATATTGAGAACCTCTTGAATGAAGCCGCTATACTCACAGCCAGAAAGAGCGAGCGCAAAATAAGAATGAGAACCATTGAAGAAGCGACAACCAAAGTCATTGCAGGCGTTGAGAAGAAATCCCGCGTCATCAGTGAAAAAGAACGTCGCCTCACAGCCTACCATGAAGCGGGTCATGCCATACTGGCAGCGATCATCCCTGAAATGGATCCGGTGCAGCAGATTACAATCATTCCACATGGCAGGGCGGGCGGTTTTACAATGCAGCTGCCACAGGAAGACAGAAACTATATGACCAAACGCCATATGGAAAATGAATTGATCGTTCTGCTGGGCGGACGTGTGGCAGAGAGGCTCATCCTGCATGACATCAGCACGGGCGCTCAAAACGATCTTTCCAGGGTCAGCGACATTGCCCGGGCTATGGTAACGAAATACGCCATGAGCGAAAATCTTGGCTCCATGTCCTACGGCAGCGAAGAAGAGGTATTCCTCGGCCGCGACATGACGACGCGCCGCAACTTCTCTGAGCAAGTAGCGGCGGATATAGACCGCGAAGTCAGACGTTTGGTGGACGACGCCTATGACGAGGCTATGCGCATATTGAGCGAGAATATTGACAAGCTTCACCAAGTCGCGAATGCGCTTCTCGAGTACGAAACCATAAATGGCGAAGAGTTCAGCATTGCGCTCGAGTCCGGGTTTGAAGCGCTCAGGGAGAAGAAAGAGCATGAAGAGAAACAGCTAGAGGCGGATCGTCTGAAGGATATCGCTATTTATGAAGCGGAGCAGAACCGTTTGAAGGCAGCGCGCGAAGAAGCGCAAAAGCCGGCGGACCAAGAGCAAGCTAATTCGAAACCAAAGTCTGAAGCGGAGTCAGAGCAGCAGACCTCCGAAACTGCTCAAGCGGTGACAACGGAGAAGACGGAAGATGAACAGCACTAAACCGCAGCGTTAATTTACTATTTGGAAGAAGGCACAGCTGATTAGCAGGTTGCCTTCTTCTTTTTTGTGGCTTTAAGTTGAATCGGGATGTGAGTCGGTGTCAGTGTGGAAGTCGGTGTCAATAGGCGCAAGCCGCTGACGCCAACTTCCCAATACCAGCTTCCTGCCCTTCAAAAAAACAATGCGCAACGCTTGACGGGTTGCATAATCAATCATAATATGAATGAGATAAGGTATTCATGAGGTTTTCAGAAGAGAAAGGTGGCTAAATGATGGACTATAATCAAATGGCGTTGGAATTACATGAGAAGCATCAAGGGAAAATTGCGGTGGTGTCCAAGGTAGAAGTTGCGGACAGCGTGGACTTATCCGTGGCTTATACGCCAGGTGTGGCTGAACCGTGCAGAAAAATTGCTGAAAACAAAGAAGAGGTGTACCGTTATACCAGCAAAGGCAATCTCGTTGCGGTGGTGACAGACGGTACAGCAGTCCTCGGCCTCGGCGACATAGGCCCGGAAGCTGCGCTTCCGGTCATGGAGGGAAAGGCTATTCTGTTTAAGACGTTCGCAAATGTCGACGCTTTTCCAATCTGCCTTGCAACCAAGGATGTGGACGAGATCGTACACGCGGTCAAGCTGCTTGAGCCGGTGTTTGGCGGCATCAACTTGGAGGATATTTCCGCGCCGCGCTGCTTTGAGATCGAGCGCAGACTCAAAGAGGAACTGGACATTCCGGTTTTCCACGATGACCAGCACGGAACGGCTATTGTCGTTCTCGCCGCTTTGATCAACGCCTGCAAACTCACCGGCAGAAAGTTTTCAGAACTGGATGTCGTCATCAGCGGCGCTGGGTCAGCGGGACTTGCTATTGCAGAGCTCCTTCTCGAGCGCGGTGTGGGCAATATTGTGGTGTGCGACCGCCGTGGCGCGCTGTCCAGCCTCAGTGATCATGCCAATGGCGCCCAGCGTCAGCTTATGCCTCGCCTGAACAAGCGGGATGAGCAGGGCTCACTGGCGGAGGTTCTCAGCGGCAAGGACGTGTTTATTGGCGTTTCCGGTCCGAATATCCTAAATGGGGAAGCCGTTGCCGCCATGGCGGACAAAGCGATCGTACTCGCTATGGCGAATCCTATTCCGGAAATTATGCCGGATGAGGCACTCAAAGCAGGGGCTTATATCGTTGGTACCGGCCGTTCTGATTTTGCGAACCAGGTCAACAACGTACTCGCTTTTCCAGGCATCTTCAGAGGCGCGCTGGATGTAAGGGCCCGCGACATCAATATGGCCATGAAGATCGCGGCAGCGGAAGCCATAGCGGCAACCGTGGACGAGGATCTGCTGACTCCGGAATACGTCCTTCCAAAAGCGTTTGATCCTCAGGTTGCAAAAAATGTCGCGGATGCAGTGCGCAAGGCTGCAGTCGACAGCGGCGTTGCAAGATAGGATGCCGATGGCGGGTTAGGCTCTAAAAGGATGGCAAGTGACCATCGGCAGCACAAAATCATTAAAAAAGGCACAGGCATTCATTTTGCTGAAGGATAACATAAAGTCATCCTGCAAAATTGGCTGCAAATGTGCCTTTTTTCTAATTATACGGGTATAATTGTATACAAGCGTTGAAATATGCGGATTTTTTTTTATTATTTTGTCCTGAAATCCTTGTTATTAAATTTACAAAATCAAAACCTCATGTTAATATGAAAGTAAGATTTCATTTTTGGTGGGTGCGCGCATGAAAACATCCGAAATTTTCGTCTCGGGATATGCCAGATTGCCTCAAGGTATAACAGCTGAAGAGATGTACACGGTCATGGTTGTCGGAATGATTGTCGACAGGGATACCGGGCTGATTTTGGACGCTGAGTGCTCTTTAGTCACGGATCTCGCCAAAAAATTCATAAAAGAATTGCTGGTTGGGAAGTCTCTGGATCACATCACAGAAATTGAAGAAGTCCTAACGCAAAGATATTTCGGGTCAGCCCGAAAAGCGTTAATTTCTGCAATTAAAATTGCATACGAGAAGTACAGGCAGGTCCTCAGCGAATCCTAATTCAGAGACGCCTGGAAATTTAACTTGATTTTCAATTGGGCAGAATGACCTTCTGTTCACACCCTGAGGATCACCAGTTAGATGACCGATTGGCTATGCTTTATTGTAGCTTTTTTTGGAATCTAACTTTTTTTATTGTCACTAATCTATAAGTTTCCAGATTACATAACAAAGGGAGGAATGCTCCGAGGATCATTCTGAAAGGCGTGTCTGTTTCAAGTCGGGAGCAGCGGTTAAATAAATTAAGCCAAGCGCAGCAAGTGGCGTTGTTATTAAACCGACTCAGCCTGAATTCCATGCTTCATGACTTTGACGAAACTGCAAGATCTGATATTCTAAAAACCGAGCAATCAAGAGGAGGAAATTTTGCATGTACGAAAAGGAAAAGATTGACGCATTAAAAGCAAAAGTCAATGCTTACAATGAAAAAACAGAAGCTTCCCTCGCCAAGCGTCCTGAACGCTATAAGGTCTTCGAAACGGGTTCTGGCGAACCAGTCAACAGACTTTATACACCGGTTGATGTTGAGGGGCTCAACTATGAGACAGATCTCGGCATTCCAGGCCAATTCCCGTATACACGCGGCGTTCAGCCGACCATGTACCGTGGTCAGCTCTGGACTATGCGTATGTACGCTGGCTTTGCGACTGCAGAAGAATCCAATAAGCGTTACAAGTTCCTCGTAGAGCAAGGTTCAAGCGGACTTTCTGTCGCATTTGACCTTCCTACTCAGATTGGCTATGACTCAGACCACTCTCTTTCAGAGGGTGAAGTTGGCAAGGTTGGCGTCGCTATTGACTCACTTGCGGACATGGAAATACTCTTCGACGGTATTCCCCTTGACAAGGTTTCCACCTCTATGACTATCAATGCGCCAGCTTCTGTCCTTCTTGCCATGTACATAGCTGTAGGCGAAAAGCAGGGCGTTTCAGCAGAAAAGCTCCGCGGCACAATTCAGAATGACATCCTCAAGGAGTACATTGCACGGGGCACATACATTTTCCCAACTGATCCGTCCATGAGACTGATTACTGACATTTTCGAATTCTGCTCCAAAGAAGTCCCGCAGTGGAACACTATCTCCATTTCCGGCTATCACATTCGTGAAGCGGGTTCTACGGCAGCTCAGGAAGTCGGCTTCACGCTTGCTGATGGTATTGCTTATGTTGAAGCGGCAATCAAAGCCGGCCTCGACGTAGACAGCTTCGCACCGAGACTTTCCTTCTTCTTCAACGCCCATAACGACCTTCTCGAAGAAGTGGCTAAGTTCAGAGCGGCAAGAAGACTTTGGGCAAAAATCATGAAAGATCGTTTTGGAGCAAAAGATCCAAAATCCATGGCACTTAAATTCCACACGCAAACAGGCGGTTCTACGCTGACAGCTCAACAGCCTGACAACAATATTGTCCGCGTTGCAATCCAGACTTTGGCAGCCGTCCTTGGCGGCACACAGTCCCTCCACACAAACTCAAAAGACGAAGCACTGGCGCTCCCAACCGAAGCTTCCGTACAAGTTGCACTCAGAACGCAGCAGATCGTCGGCTATGAAAGCGGCGTGACCAATACAGTAGACCCGCTTGCCGGCTCTTACTACATTGAAGCTAAAACTTCAGAAATTGAAGAGCAAGCCATGGCTTACATCCGCAAAATCGACGAGCTCGGCGGCGCGCCGCGTGCGATCGATCTCGGTTATATCCAGCAGGAAATTATGGATGCGTCTTATAAATACCAAAAAGAAGTTGAATCCAGCCAGCGCATTGTCGTAGGCATGAACAAATACCAAGTCGAAGAAGCTGCACCGCAAGGCCTGCTCCGCGTTGACCTTTCTGTCGGTGAAAACCAGAAAGCAAGACTCGCTGAACTTCGTGCCAAGCGTGACAATGCAGCGGTTGAAGCAACACTTGCAGCACTCAAGACAGCTTGCGAAGGCACTGAAAATGTCATGCCTTTCATTCTCGACGCGGTTCGCGTGTACGCGACGCTCGGAGAAATTTGCGGTGTAATGCGTGAAGTCTTTGGCGAATATCAGCAAAGCGTAAATCTGTAATCGAAGGGAATGGGAGGATCAATCATGGATAGACCTATTAGAGTATTGGTTTCAAAGCCTGGCCTTGACGGACATGACCGCGGTGCCAAGGTTATTGCGAGAGCACTTAGAGATGCAGGTATGGAGGTTATTTACACCGGCCTCAGACAAACCCCGGAACAAATCACAAATGCAGCCATCCAGGAAGACGTCGACTGCGTCGCAGTCAGCATTCTTTCCGGTGCCCATGGCACTTTGATACCTAAAATTGCAGAGCTTCTTAGAAAAGAAGGCGCTGATGATGTCCTTCTCGTCGCAGGCGGCGTTATTCCGCAAGAAGATATCCCTTTCCTGAAAGAGCACGGCGTTGCTGAGGTCTTTACTCCGGGTACGCCTACAGATGTGACTATTCAATTCATTCGAAACAACATCAAGCGATAAGCGGTGATGACATGGAACTTGCTGAAAGGCTGCTCATGGGAGACAGGCGCGCGGCTGCGCGCCTGATCTCCATGATGGAAAACAAGGATCCGGAAGCACAAGAGATCATGCGTCAATTGTACAGCCAGAGCGGGAAGGCTTACGTAATTGGAATTACGGGGCCTCCAGGCGCTGGCAAAAGTACTTTGACGGACAAACTTGTCAAGCATGTTCGAAAAACAGGCGCCAAGGTTGGCGTCATAGCAGTGGATCCAACCAGTCCATTTACCGGAGGCGCCATCCTGGGCGACCGCGTTCGCATGTCGGATCTGGCGACAGATCCCGGCGTCTTTGTGAGAAGTATGGGCGCCAGAGGACATCTTGGCGGGATCTCCGAGGCTACCAGCGCCGCAGTGAAAATACTGGACATTTATGGCGCAGAATATATTTTCATAGAAACCGTAGGTGTTGGTCAGTCTGAAGTGGACATTGTCAAGAACTCTGACACGACCGTTATGGTCAGTGTGCCGGGCCTCGGTGATGACATACAGGCTATAAAAGCCGGCGTCATGGAAATTGGAGACGTTTTCGCCGTCAACAAAGCGGACCGCGACGGAGCGAATCGAACAGCGCGGGAAATTGAGATGATGCTTGACTTCTCTCACGCAGACTGGAGACCGCCGGTCAAAATGGTTGTCGCTGTAGACAGCAAAGGTATTGAGGAATTGTTTGCTGCGATTGAAGACCATCGGCATTACATGATGGAAGACGGCAAATTTATGCTGAGAAGGGCTGAAAATGCCCGAAATGAACTTCTGGAAATGGTAAAATCCCGTATTGTCGAGCAGCTGCTGAATCATGATGTCAAGGCAGAGCGCGTCGAGCAGTTGGCTATGGACGTTGCGACGCGCGTCGTCGATCCGTTGACAGCAGCAGAAGAGTTGATTCAGAGTGTGCTCTAAACAAAACGGGTTAAGATTTTTAGAAAGTAAACCAGCTTGAAAATGTTGAATTGGAGGTAACAGGCATGAAGGCTTTAAAAGTTGACCACATTGGCATAGCTGTCAGCAATCTTGACGAGGCTGTTAAGGTTTACACAGAAGTGCTTGGTCTTGAACTTGCAGGAACAGAAGTTGTCGAAGAGCAAAAGGTCAGAGTCGCATTTCTTCCTGTAGGCGATACTGAAGTTGAGCTCCTTGAATCTACTTCCCCGGATGGCCCAATCGCAAAGTTTATCGAGAAGAACGGAGAAGGCATCCAGCATATCGCGTTCAAAGTCGAGAACATTGAAGAGGCGATTCAGGCCATGAAAGACAAAGGTCTCAAAATGATCGACGAGTCACCGCGCTACGGTGCCGGCGGCGCGAAAATCGCGTTTATGCATCCTAAGAGCACAGGCCGTGTTCTGATTGAACTCAGCGAACGCAACGAGTAAAAATCGACTGGAGGTTATACGGTATGTCCATCAATAAGATAGAGGATCTGCGCAATAGAAAAGCAAAGATCATCGAAGCAGGCGGCAAAAAGCGCGTCGAGAAACAGCACGAAAGCGGTAAACTGACTGCGCGCGAGCGCATGCTCCTCCTGTTTGACGAGAACACTTTTGTTGAGCTCGATGCTTTCATGAAACACCGCTGCACCAACTTTGGCATGGAACTCGTCGACGCGCCGGCTGAAGGCGTTGTCACAGGCTACGGCTATGTCGACGGCAGACTGGTTTACGCTTATGCGCAGGACTTCACAGTCGTAGGCGGTTCCCTCGGCGAAATGCACGCCGCAAAAATTTGCAAGGTCATGGACAACGCTCTTAAAGTTGGCGCGCCTGTGGTTGGCCTCAATGATTCCGGTGGCGCTCGTATTCAGGAAGCGGTCGACGCACTTTCCGGCTATGGAAAAATTTTCTTCAAGAACACACTGGCATCCGGTGTTATTCCACAGATCACAGCCATCATGGGCCCATGCGCCGGCGGCGCGGTCTATTCACCTGCACTGACAGACTTTACGTTCATGGTGGATCAGACGTCCCAGATGTTTATCACAGGTCCTCAGGTCATCAAGACAGTCACAGGCGAAGAAGTCAGCGCAGAAGCCCTCGGCGGCGCCATGACCCACAACAGCATCTCCGGTGTCGCACACTTCATGTCGGCAAATGATGAAGTCTGTATCGCAGAGATTCGCAGACTCCTCGACTTCCTGCCGTCCAACAACATGGAGAACCCTCCGGTGTTTGAGTCCGGTGATGATGTCAACACATTGGCTGAAGCTCTCAATACCTTGATGCCGGACAATCCTAACAAGGCTTACGACATGCACGACATCATCCGTCAGGTCGTCGACAATGGCGATTTCATGGAATACATGCCGCACTACGCTAAAAATATACTTACCGGCTTTGCCAGAGTTGGCGGCCAATCCATTGGTATCATTGCCAACCAGCCAAAGTTCCTGGCAGGCTGCCTTGATATCAACGCATCAGACAAGTCCGGCCGCTTTATCCGCACTTGTGACGCGTTCAATATTCCGCTTCTCAACATAGTCGACGTCCCAGGCTTCCTTCCTGGAACGAATCAGGAGTACGGCGGCATTATCCGTCACGGCGCTAAGATGTTGTATGCATACAGCGAAGCGACCGTGCCTAAGATTACCCTGATTGTCAGAAAAGCTTACGGCGGCGCTTACCTGGCTATGTGCTCCAAAGATCTTGGGGCCGACCTGGTTCTCGCATGGCCTACAGCTGAAATCGCGGTAATGGGACCTCAGGGCGCAGCCAACATCATTTTCCGCAAAGAGATCTCAGAAGCAGCGGATGCCGCAGCTGAGCGCGCTAAAAAGGTACAGGAATACACAGATGAGTTCGCGACACCGTACAAGGCAGCAGAGCGCGGCTTTGTCGATGATGTCATCGAACCGGCTGCAACGCGTCCTCGTATTGCGGATGCACTGAATATGCTGTCTTCCAAGCGTGAAACCCGCCCTGCGAAGAAACATGGAAACATTCCGCTTTAATCCAGCGAGGAGTGATATGAATGGGTAATTTTGAAAACTTTGTTAATCCGGAGACCATCGGCGCCATAGGTCTTGGTGAAAAAATCATTACGTCCCTGTTTGTCACGCTGCTCGGCATGGGCATAACCTTTGTCGCGCTGATCGCCATCTGGGGCATGACGGTGCTGATGTCAAAAATCATCATGGGCATTGAGAATAAGAACAAGATCGCTCAGGCTGCGACGGTGGAGGTTTCAAAGCCTTCTGCGGCGTCTGCCCCTGCTGCTCCTGCTCCTGCAGTCTCAGCCGAGGCGTCTCAGGAAGATGAAAATCTCATTGCGGTCCTTACAGCTGCTATAGCGGCCTCCCTAAACACGTCCATGCACAACATCGTGGTCAGAAATGTCAGACAGCTCCCGGATCAAACGCCGACCTGGTCGCGCGTTGGACGAACAGAGCAGATGGGCAGCAGGTTCTAGAAAACCCGCGGGTTGCCCTGAATTAAAAAAACCTGAACAAAAAAAAGAATGAACAATAGCCGAGGAGGATCTTTCATGAGAAAGTTTAATATCACGGTCAATGGCAAAGCCTATGAAGTTGAAGTAGAAGAAATTGGAGGCGTGGCAGCAGCAATGCCTGCGCGTCCGGCTGCGCCAGCGGCAGCACCAAAAGCGGCTCCGGCACCTGCTGCGGCAGCACCGGCACCAGCTCCAGCTCCAGCACCTGCAGCTCCGGCTGCAGCAGCAGCGCCTGTTGCAGGCGGCTCCACCATCAGCGCTCCAATGCCGGGCACCGTTCTCGACATTAAAGTCGCAGTAGGTGACACAGTCAAAGTCAATGACGTATTGATGATTCTTGAAGCCATGAAGATGGAAAACGAGATCATGGCTCCAGTTGCAGGTAAAGTTGCTCAAATCAGCGTTTCAAAGGGAGCTTCCGTGAATTCCGGAGACGTTATGATCGTCATCGCGTAACGAAAGAATCCCTTTGGAAGGAGATGACTAAATGTTTAATGCGGTAATTGAATTTTTGCAGAGTACCGGCTTTGTTGCCATAACGTGGCAGCAGTTGGTCATGATGGGTATCGCCTTTGTATTTCTTTATCTGGCGATCAAAAAGGGCTTTGAGCCTTTGCTGCTGGTACCAATTGCTTTCGGTATGCTGCTGACGAACCTCCCTTTGGCGGATATGATGAATCCGGGTAAAGATGGTCAAGTTGGCGGACTGCTCTATTACATGTATCAGGGTGTCAAATTGGGCATCTTCCCTCCTTTGATTTTCCTTGGCGTAGGCGCCATGACGGACTTTGGTCCGCTCATAGCGAATCCTAAATCGTTGCTCCTTGGCGCGGCGGCTCAGTTCGGAATCTTTATCACCTTTATTGGCGCGATCGCGTCGGGAATATTCAATGCCCAAGAAGCAGCCTCCATTGCCATCATAGGCGGCGCGGATGGTCCAACGGCGATCTTCCTGACGTCGAAGCTTGCGCCGCATCTTCTCGGCCCAATAGCGGTCGCTGCTTACTCCTATATGGCACTGGTGCCAATCATCCAGCCGCCAATCATGAAAGCGCTGACCACCAAGGAAGAGCGCATGATCAAGATGGAGCAGCTTCGCCCGGTTTCGAAGATGGAGAAGATTGTGTTCCCGATCTTCGTCGCAGTCTTTGTATCCATGATCGTCCCGCCTGCAGCGCCGCTGGTCGGCATGCTGATGCTGGGCAACCTGTTCAGAGAGTCCGGCGTCGTGCCTCGTCTTTCGGACACCTCACAAAATGCCATGATGAACATCGTCGTCATCTTCCTCGGCGTTTCTGTTGGTGCGACCACAACCGCTGAGAAATTTATCAATCTTCAGACCATTGCTATAGTCATACTGGGTATAGTAGCGTTTGGTTTCGGTACAGCTGCGGGTGTTGTACTTGGCAAGGTTATGTGCAAGCTTTCCGGCGGAAAAATCAATCCGCTCATCGGTTCCGCAGGTGTATCTGCAGTACCAATGGCAGCGCGTGTTTCCCAGGTCGTCGGTCAGAAAGAGAATCCAAGCAACTTCCTTCTGATGCACGCCATGGGTCCAAACGTCGCAGGCGTAATTGGCTCTGCGGTTGCAGCCGGTATTTTGCTGACGCTGTTCCAATAATAAATGCATTTTGAATTGAAACTTTGGGACTGTTGCGGGATGATTCGATTCATTCCGCAGCAGTCCTTTTGACATCCATTGAAATTTTCTTTGAAACAGTGTACTATTGTTAGCAGTATGAACAAAGCGGGTGATTAATTGAAAGGTAAACTTCTTGAACTTCTCAGACAGCATAAGGGGAAGACACTTTCCGGTCAGGATCTATCCGGACAGTTTGGCGTTTCCAGGACTGCGGTCTGGAAAGCCATTGAGGCGCTGAGAGCAGAAGGTTATATCATACGTTCGAGTCCCAGACTGGGCTATGAGCTGGTAGAAGAACCGGATGCTCTGGGACCCACGGGGGTATCCTCAATTGCCGCAAGTTCAGACTATCTGGATGTGGGTTTCTTTTTTCACCAAATTGATTCGACAAACTCCGAAGCCAAGCGGTTCGCGGAGGAGCATCCGCGACAATGCGCACTCTTTGTAGCGGAGGAGCAGACCGCGGGGCGCGGCCGCCTTGGAAGACACTGGATGTCAGAGCGGGGGACAGGCCTTTACTTGAGTTTGCTGATCCGGCCGGACATAGAGCCTTCCAGAGCATCACGGGTAACGCAGATCGCAGCAGTAGCAGCTGCGGAAGCAGTTGAAGCCGTAACCGGCCTGGAGACACTGATTAAATGGCCTAACGATCTGGTCATTCAAGGGAAAAAAGTATGTGGTATTCTGGCGGAATTAAGTGCGGAAATGACTGCGGTTAATTATCTGGTAGTTGGTATTGGCATCAATGTGAATCAATTTATATTCCCTGATGATATCAAAGAGAAAGCCGCTTCACTGCATATTCTGACGGGCAGGCGCATAGACCGTCAAATGCTGCTCGCTGAATTGGTCAGTAGGTTTGGGCGCTATCTCAGCGCACTTACACAGAACGAAGCGCTGGAAAAGATGCACCAGGTGTATCGCTTAAAATCAGCCACATTAGGGAAAGAAGTCCGCCTGGTGGGCAAACAGAATCGAACTGCACGCGTTATTGACATCACGAAGGAAGGCGAATTGCTGGTTGTCTATCCGGATGGAGAACGCGACCTCATACATTTTGGCGAGGTCTCAGTCAGAGGCCTTGACTTTTACGCATAAAGGTGGTTAAAGCCATGTTGCTGGCATTTGACGTAGGCAATACCAATATTGTTTTAGGTGTGTTTAAAGATCATAAATTGGTTACGCATTGGCGTATGTCTACAGACAAAGGGAGATCCGCGGATGAGATTGGCATTTTTGTCGATCAGTTATTTAAATATGAAAGTTTGTCGCTGGCGGATGTGAAGGCAGTCATTATTTCTTCCGTTGTTCCAACGATCATGTATTCACTGCAGCACATGGCCATTAAGTATTGCAACACAGAAGCCATGGTGGTTGGCCCCGGCATCAGGACAAGTCTCAATATTAAATATGACAATCCGAAGCAAGTCGGCGCGGACCGTATTGTCAATGCCGTAGCGGCGATTGAGAAATACGGCGGACCGGCCATAGTCGTGGATTTTGGAACTGCCACGACCTTTTGCGCCATTACCGAAAACAGAGAATATCTCGGAGGGACGATCATGCCCGGGATCAAGATTTCGAGCGATGCCCTCTTTGAGAAAACTGCCAAACTGATGCGGGTTGAGCTGATCAAACCGGAAACGGTTGTCTGCAGGAATACAGCCGAGAGCATTCAGTCTGGCATCATCTACGGCTATGTCGGTTCCGTGGATTATATAGTCGAGCGGATTAAGCAAGAGATGAAATGGAAAAATCCGCGTGTGATCGCGACGGGGGGACTTGCATCTCTCATTGCGACAGAGTCCAAGTGGATCGAGACGGTCGACAAATTCCTGACGCTGGAAGGGCTCAATATGATCTACCACATGAATACGGACAAGAATTAACGGGGGATGCTTTGTTGAAGATTGGTACATTTGAAATCGAAAGCCCCGTGATTCTCGGGCCAATGGCCGGGATCACAGACCTCGCTTTCAGAAAAATCTGCAGAGAACAATTCAAGGGATTGATGGTCTCTGAAATGATCAGCGCAAAGGCCATGGGCTTTAAGGACAAGAAGACCGCTCAGATGCTGGTGACAGTTCCTGAGGAAATGCCGCTGTCGATTCAGCTGTTTGGTTCAGAACCTGAAGCCCTTGGGGAAGCTGTAATTGCCCTTCAGGAACACCCCTGTTCGGTGATCGATTTTAATATGGGGTGTCCTGCGCCCAAAATCGTTGGGAACAGGGAAGGCTCTGCGCTGATGAGAGACCCGGAGCTGGCTGAAGCCATTGTCAGGACCATGGTCCGCAATTCATCCAAGCCTGTCACGGTTAAGTTCAGAAAAGGTTGGAACACTTCGGAAATCAACGCGGTAGAATTCGCAAAACGCATGGAAGCTGCGGGGGCTGCGGCAATTACGGTCCACGGCAGAACCAGAGACCAGTTTTATTCCGGAACAGCGGACTGGGAAATCATTCGGGAAGTTAAAGAAGCGGTCAAGGTACCTGTGATTGGAAATGGGGACATTTTTGTCTATCAAGACGCCCTTCGCATGGTGGAACAGACAGGCGTGGACGCGGTCATGGCGGCGCGGGGCGTTCAGGGCAATCCTTGGCTGTTGGGGCAGGCGGAAGCAGCGCTGCTCGGCCGGCCTGTACCGGAGCTGCCCTCCGAGAAAGCACGTATAGAAATTGCTGTTCGCCATTTCTTAGGGTTAATCGAGGAAAAGGGCGAGCATGTTGCCGTCCTTGAAATGCGTAAGCACGCGGCGTGGTATCTGAAAGGCATCCATGGCGCCGCCAAACTAAGAACTCTGATTAATGTGGAGAAAGATCCCGATCGAGTGATTCAAATTCTCAGAAGCGCACCGAGTGAATAGGCCGCCTTTGACAAAGTAGAGCCACGGTACGACTAGGCTACAATTATGGAACAGTGCTATAAAAAGAAGCAATCCTTGACATAAAATGTCTTCTTCAATATAATAGTGAAATAAGTTATTGCGAACATTCGCTCTAATTAGGCTGAATGCTTGAAATGACAAAGGTTAAAGAGTTTTTTACTGCAACTGCACTGAACATTCGGTGCATTTTTCTCTGTAGAGAATCAATTCATGGAGAGGTGTGACTTGCGATGATGTCTAAAGAAGTACTCATGACACCAGACGGGCTCAGAAAAATAGAAGAAGAACTCGATCATCTTAAATCCGTTCGACGAAGAGAAATTGCGGAGAAGATCAAGGCCGCGCTCGCCTTCGGAGATATCAGCGAAAATGCTGAGTATGATGAGGCAAAAAATGAACAGGCTGAGCTTGAAAAGCGTATAATGAAACTCGAGGGAATCGTTGGCAACGCCAAGCTGATCGATGAATCAGAGATAAAAAAGGATGAAGTCAGCGTAGGTTCTATGGTTACCGTTAAAGATATTGAATTTGATGAAGTGATGGAGTATTCAATTGTAGGGCCAACAGAAGCAGACCCTTATGAAAATAAAATTTCCAATGAGTCTCCTGTCGGGAAAGCTCTGATCGGCAAACGTGTTGGCGAAACGATCGAGGTTCAGGTTCCGGATGGGTTCGCAAAATTCCAGATCATGAAGATCGGAAGATAGTCGGAGGTGGCAGAACGTGAGTGAGGAACTGAGTTTAAGCGAGGTACTGCAGGTAAGACGGGATAAGCTCGCAAAGCTCCGCGAAATGGGCAGAGACCCTTTTATCCACGAAAAGTTTGTAAGAACTGCTATGAGCGCAGAGATTCACAATAATTTCGAAGTTTTTGAAGGCAAGGAAGTGCGCATGGCCGGTCGCATTATGGCGAAGAGAACCATGGGCCGTGCTTCGTTCTTTGATATTCAGGATATGGATGGCAGAATTCAATCTTATATTCGTGAAGATGCCATAGGCGAAGCGGAATATGAGATTGTCTCTACGTATGATATCGGTGACATAGTCGGCATTGTCGGTATTGTGTTCAAGACCAAGAAGAACGAGGATTCTGTCCGTGTGTCAGAAATCCTGCTGCTCAGCAAATCCCTTCAGATCCTGCCGGAAAAATTCCATGGTCTGAAAGATACGGATACGCGTTATCGTCAGCGATACGTGGATTTGATCGTCAACCCTGAGGTCAAGAAGACTTTCCTTCAAAGAAATAAAATTTTGAGAGCGGTCAGGGAGTACCTCGACAACGAAGGTTTCCTCGAGGTCGACACGCCAATCCTCGGAACGATTGCCGGCGGCGCTGTGGCAAGACCTTTTATTACGCACCACAATACCCTGGATATCGATATGTACATGAGAATCGCCAACGAACTTTATTTGAAGCGGCTCATTGTAGGTGGTTTTGATAAGGTTTATGAAATGGGCAGAATGTTCAGGAACGAAGGCATGTCTATCAAGCATAATCCGGAGTACACTGCAATTGAAGTTTACGCGGCTTATGAAGACTTCCAATATATTATGGAACTGACGGAAAACCTGGTCGCCCACTGCTGCGTCCAGGCAAACGGCACAACCAAGGTCAATTATCAGGGCATTGAGATTGACTTTGCGCCACCTTGGAGAAGGCTGCCTATGACGGAAGCGGTCAAACTTTATGCCGGCGCTGACTTTGATACAGTCAAGACGGATGAAGAGGCGCGTGAATTGGGCAAAAAGCTCGGTCTTGACGTTGACAGCAGCATGAAAAAAGGCCATGTCATCAACGAGGCATTTGAAACCTTCTGCGAAGAGCATCTCATTCAACCGACCTTTATTACGCACCACCCGGTTGAAGTGTCCCCTCTGGCGAAGCGCAATCCTGATAATCCAATGATCACCAACCGCTTTGAAGCTTTTGCCAACACGTGGGAAATTGCGAATGCCTTCTCTGAGCTCAACGATCCTATCGATCAGCGCGAGCGCTTTGAAGAGCAGGTTAATGCCCGTGAAGGCGGCGACGAAGAGGCGCATATGATGGATGAAGATTTCCTCAATGCTCTTGAAGTCGGACTCCCGCCAACCGGCGGCCTCGGCATTGGCATCGACCGCATGGTTATGCTCCTGACGAACGCAGCCTCCATTCGCGACGTTATTCTATTCCCAACTATGAAGCCTATCGGCAAACAGGAATCGGGAAGTAAGAAGCAAGGCGCGGAAGAGTCAAAGGAAGAAGAAGCATAGTGCCAAAGCTGCAGCGACACTTCGGCCAGCACGCTAAAAGGCAGGCTGAAGGGCCAGACTTAAAATAAGGTAAAATATAAGCCGCTCATCACCAGCGATAGTCGTTGGCAATGAGCGGCTTTTTTGTGCTTAAGAAACACGCAAGGTGATTCGTGTTGTGACCAGTGGGGTGGTCTAGGCGCGGCAGTCATCCGAAGGGGCCAGCGAGCGAGGTTTTGGACGATTTTACCTGTTGCGCTGCCGTCCGGCTTCCCGTTTTGATTTTTTAGGTGCAATGACGCTGCATTTACAAGCGGCTTTCAACTTATCGAAAGATCCATGCAAGACTGCCGTGCCAACAGCGTTGGGATAAAGCTGCAGATCCCAGCCCAGACTCAATATTTCAGGTGAGGCTGACCAGCATGTGGCATCAAACGGCGTCACACAGAAGCCGCTGTCGTAGGCCAGGACAGGTCTCAGAAAATGCGTCAGATCACCCTGGATGACTGAGTCCGGTGCATGCAGCTCAAGGTTGGCGGGCGCCCCAATGTCGCCAAACAGGTACAACAGCGGACAGTGGGCGCGCATTTGCCAGTCGTATTCGCTGTGCTTGCCGCCGGGGACGATCCAAGCTTCCATTTCAAAGTTGGATTTCGAATGGTCACGCAGTTCAAGCAGTCGACCCAGAACCACGTCAAAACCCTCTTTGAGTCCGCCCTCAGCATCACCCATATCAATCCACAATTTCTCAGGCATACCTGCCGGATCAAGACTGTCCACATAGGGCAGCAGGTCTTTGGGACTCCACCAGAAAGAGGGTGAGACAATGCCAAGCTTACCGAAGACATCTGGCCGATGGGTACCCATCATAAACGTGATCAGTCCGCCCATGGAAGACCCCATGAGCCCCGTATTCTCAGGCCCGGTCATCACCCTGAAATTGGCTTCGATAAACGGCATGACATCCTCCAGCACAAAGCGTTCATAAAGTGCGCCGCGGCCCTTTACGTTCTTTCCAAAGGAGTGGTAGTCGTAGTGGGCATATTCGCTGAGGCGCGCCTCACCAATGTTGGCAATGCCCACAATGATTATTTCTTCCATAGCGCCGCCCCGGATCAGCTCGTCCGCCGTCTGGTGGATTTCCCAGCCCATGCCTGAGTAGGAAGACTCGCCGGTGAAGATATTTTGCCCGTCGTGCATGTAGAGGACCGGATAATGTCGTTCCGCTTCGAGTCGGTAGGAAGGCGGCAAGTAGATGTAAAGTGATCTGAAGTTGTCAAGAGCCCTGGAGTAAAAACGGTGCAGGAAATTACAATCTGGCTGTGAATAGTCGTTCATAGCGGGTCCCTCTCATTATAAAAGATTGCTGCCGATGGCCATTACAACGTCACTTACACTTACTCGCGCTTATTGTGGCTGTTTACGCTTGTTTGGCGAGTATTTCACGTCGAATTTCAAGGCCTTTCTCATGATCCGCGGTCCTAAAGATGATGCCATAATCACCAATAGCAGATGAAAAAATCTTTTCAACTTTATAGTGATGCACGATTTCGTTTTTATAAGTTTCCAGAACATTCTCCAGAGAATGCTTATAATTCATGCCGTCCCTTCTGCCAATGTAGAAACAGCTATACGGACGTGTCAGCTGCGCTTCGAAGACATTCTTAGTGACAATGTTGGCATATTCTTCGAAAATATTGATGTCGTTGGCATAATTGAACATATCTACTATTTTACCGCCAGGGAGTCTTGCGTTCAATTCCAGTGCAATGATCTCATTGTCCGGCATGACGAAGAGCTCAAGGTGAAAGAAGCGCTCTTTCATCTTAAAGGCGTGGATCGCTTTTGTGCCCATTTCGACGACTTTTTCATTCAGTTTTTTCGGAATGTAGAAATCCATGTCATCGCCATGATTTACGGATTCCATGACACCCGCACCATAAACCAGTGAGGAATGGAAAACGATCTCACCGTTTTGATCGATCAGACCATCAAAAGAATAAATGTTGCCGGTTATAAACGCTTCCATAATATAAACAGTCTGTGGATCGACAGCGTCTCTATGTGCCATGAAAGCTTCAAGCTTTTCTTTTGAGTCAATTTTATGTGTCCCCATTGCGCCGACGCCGCAATCTGGTTTAACAATAACGGGGTAACCATGCTTTTTAATGAACTTTTCCGCGTCTTTCATGGTGCCAATCAAAGTGCTTGGCGCAACCTCAAGCCCCGCCTTTTTAAAGATTTTTTTCATGCCGGATTTGTATTTGACCCGGCTCATGTCTTCAGTTTTAAAACCAGGGATATTGAAGTCCGTTCTGAGTCTCGCGTCGGATTCCAACCAATGCTCAATATGGGATTCGATTCTGTCAATTTTTCCGTATTTGTGGGAGAAAAAAGCGACAGCTTTAAACATTTGCACATAATCTTCCATGGAATCGACACGGTAGTACTCGGTCAGTGCTGCCTTTAATTCAGCGGGAAGCGTATCGTAAGCATCTTCCCCTATACCTAATACATTAACCCCTTCGTTTTTGAGAGCGACAGAAAACGGAATGAAATTTGCGGGAAAGCTTGGAGAAACCACTATATAGTTCATAAAACTCACACCTTTCGTTTATTAAATTTTTACCATATTATCACAAGATGAAGAAGTTTCCCAGTTGAAAATTGTAATGTGTGCAAAAGTTATGTAAATCAACGGTAAAATCATGGATTGGTGAAACGCTGTCTGTTGAGAGGATACAGCGGTTTGACGAATAAATTTCGAAAATAATTGAAAAAAGTGTTGACGTGGGGGTAGGACATAGATATAATTAAAAAGTCGCCGATTCAAAGGTGAGCAAACGCAAGACAAGTAAGACACATTCGATCCTTGAAAACTAAACAGTGTACAACCCAAAATTCTGAAATAAAAAGTCGGTTCTGCTTGGAACCGGCGAAGTGATTTCTGATTATGGAAATAACGGAAGTCAGCGAAGTAACTTG
>WXFH01000002.1 GCA_009881125.1 Acidaminobacter sp.
CATTCGAAAGAAGTAAGACCCCTGATAGACTAACAGGTTGATAGGTCTGAGGTGTAAGAGCGGTAACGCTTTCAGCTGACAGATACTAATAGGTCGAGGGCTTGATCAAGGTTTATACTGATATAAAGAGTAATCTTCCGTATGCGGTTTTGAAGGTGTGAACACGTTTTTGCGTGCGTTTAATATCAACTAATCAGCTTGATAAAAAAGTTGTTAGAGATTATAAAATGCCAGTAAAAACTGATTGACAAGTGCTTCAAACCTTGATAAAATCAATAATGTCGCAACACGCTGAGGTGATTTTTTTCACCTTTGGTGAAAAACCGCTCCTCGAACGTGCAGCAAGCTGCACTGCCTCTCGTCGCGATCCGGTGACAATAGAGAAAGGGCCACACCTGTTCCCATCTCGAACACAGAAGTTAAGCCTTTCATCGCTGATGGTACTTGGGGGGCAGCCCCCTGGGAGAGTAAGTCGTCGCCGGGTAAATGGATCCTCTGATTGAAGATTCAGGTCTTCAATCAGAAGATTCACGAATTACAGCTAGAGACGCTAAAACGTTACTTCTGGTAACTCACGTTCCAAGGTAGCTCAATGGTGGAGCAACCGGCTGTTAACCGGTAGGTTGTGGGTTCGAGCCCCACCCTTGGAGCCATTTCTTGCCGGAGTGGCGGAACTGGCAGACGCACAGGACTTAAAATCCTGCGGTCCTCAAAGACCGTACCGGTTCGATTCCGGTCTCCGGCACCAAGAACCTTTCAAGTAGTAATTAAACAATGTACCACACTCGTCGCGGAGTGGAGCAGATGGAAGCTCGTCGGGCTCATAACCCGGAGGTCGCAGGTTCGAATCCTGTCTCCGCAACCATTTCAATTCTCAATATGGCGGTGTAGCTTAGCTGGTTAGAGCGTCCGGTTCATACCCGGAAGGTCGGTGGTTCGACTCCGCCCACCGCTACCAATTTCATTTTTTAAAATTTCGGCCCCTTGGTCAAGCGGTCAAGACACCGCCCTTTCACGGCGGTAACAGGGGTTCGATTCCCCTAGGGGTCACCACGTTAGTTATTTTAGAAAGCGGGGCATCAACCGCTTTCTGAAATAGCGATTTTTCTCCGAAGGAGAAAAAAACTACATTAATACGGGAGCTTAGCTCAGCTGGGAGAGCATTTGCCTTACAAGCAAGAGGTCACAGGTTCGATCCCTGTAGCTCCCACCATATTAGTTTTTTCCGAATGCGGGGCATTAGCCGCTGAGGAAAAAACTGTCTTTTCCCGAAGGGAAAAGAAATTACCTTGTTCTAGAGGTAAGATCATGGTGGTAAGAATATCCGCGTCATCTCAAACGCGAGGTAAAAGGAAGCCGTAAGAAACCACGGCCTGGTAGTTCAGTTGGTTAGAACGCTAGCCTGTCACGCTAGAGGTCGAGGGTTCGAGTCCCTTCCAGGTCGCCAATTACAATTTAAAACATGGGGGGGTTCCCGAGTGGCCAAAGGGGACGGACTGTAAATCCGTTATCTACGATTTCGAAGGTTCGAATCCTTCTCCCCCCACCAAATTAGTTTTTTCATAAAATTCGTGGCACCAAACGAATTTTTGAAAAAACGGTTTCTCTCCGAAGGAGAGAAAAATTACCTTAATAAGCTTTTTAGCGCATGCGGGGTATCAACCGCAGAGCACAAAAAGCAGTTTTCACAAAAAGTGAAAACCCACCTTCAGTAATGTAATTCCATCAATTCTGCAAATTATCGTACCACTGTAAAACCCTGCGGGTGTAGCTCAGTGGTAGAGCCCCGGCTTCCCAAGCCGGTTGCGAGGGTTCGATCCCCTTCACCCGCTCCAACTACTTTATGATGTAGTCTTACAACGTTGGGGATTCGCCAAGTCGGTAAGGCAACGGACTTTGACTCCGTCATTCGTAGGTTCGAGTCCTACATCCCCAGCCACACAATTTAATAACCGAAACATTATATGACCCAATAGCTCAGTCGGTAGAGCACTTGACTTTTAATCAAGGTGTCCCGCGTTCGAGCCGCGGTTGGGTCACCAACAACTTGGAGGGGTACCGAAGCGGTCACAACGGGGCGGTCTTGAAAACCGTTAGGGTTAATAGCCCACGTGGGTTCGAATCCCACCCCCTCCGCCAATTTATGGAGAAGTACTCAAGAGGCTGAAGAGGCTCCCCTGCTAAGGGAGTAGGTCCTGATGAGGGGCGCGAGGGTTCAAATCCCTCCTTCTCCGCCATTAGCGCAAAAGTAGTATCGTACTTAGGGGTGTAGCTCAGCTGGTAGAGCAGCGGTCTCCAAAACCGCGTGCCGTGGGTTCAAATCCTATCACCCCTGCCAATTTAATTTAATATGTCGGGGTGTAGCGCAGCTTGGTAGCGCATCTGATTTGGGATCAGAGGGTCGCGGGTTCAAATCCTGCCGCCCCGACCATTAACACTTTAAGCTCGTGGGCGTGTAGCTCAGGTGGTTAGAGCGCACGCCTGATAAGCGTGAGGTCGATGGTTCGAGTCCATCCATGCCCACCAACAAACCCTTGTAACTCAATCGAAATAGATGGTTTTGTTACATTCTGCCCAGATAGCTCAGTCGGTAGAGCAGAGGACTGAAAATCCTCGTGTCGCTGGTTCGATTCCGGCTCTGGGCACCACTAAAAAGCCGTTCACGCGAAATTGATTCCGTGAGCGGCTTTTGCTCATTTCTGGAATGACACAACACTGGTAATGGGTTTAACCAAAAACAATTTTTTGCTTCGAACTCATAAGTTGATCCATGTGCCGCAGAAGGTTAGGCATGTTCTCGTAAAGTGGATGTCCATCCACGCTGAGCACACGCATTCGGGATTGTCCTTCAAGGTAGAGACCAATACTTAAGTCAAAGCCATCGACACTATGGTGTTCAACTGGAATTGTAACTTCCAGACGGGGCATGGTTCCAGTTAGATGTGTCTTAAAGATATGACCGCGGTCATCATACCAGTGCATCTCTTCAGTATTTTTATCAGGCTCAAAAGTAATTATGGCGAAATCGCCCTGCAATTTCAGCGAGATTAAGTTGAGCTCCATATCGCGCCATTCAAAGTAATGAGGCTTGTAAAGCTCTACGACGCCGGAGTGGTGCTCCAATAATCGATAAGTCAATTCGAGCAGGTTTAACGTATCTTCTTCGTTGTGAAGTTCGATCTTGTCTGCATAGCTGCGGTCGCCGGTCTCAAGGAAGTTGTTATAGGCATCAATGCAGTCGAGACCAGTGAGTGTGTCCGTTCTAAGGATGCCCAAGGCGGTTTCAATACTTTTCAGTTTATAGCTATCAAGATGAAGACTTGCTTTGGCGACTTTCATAAGATCCAAATTGCGAGCGACTGTAAGTGGCGGAGTCAGACCGTGCTTGGCATATTTGTGCATCAGGTAGGGCACATCGAAGGCGTCACCGTTGAAGGAAATGAGATATTTTGAGGACAGCAGTGTATGTGCTGCAGTAAGAATGTCTTTTTCATCTTTACCTGTCTCATTGAAAAAATAGTAATAATTCAGTTGATCCTGATGGAGTTCAATGAGGCTGATAGAAACGAGTTTGGAATAATCGCGGTGGAAGCCGGTGGTTTCGATGTCGAAGAAAACAATGGGTGAATCCACTTCCAGGTGCCTGGCGATGAAGTGACTTTCTTTGCTGGGTTGTAAGGACTTTTGAGTGTTCATCATGGCGCTCGCTCCTTTGTTAAAGTGAAACTAATAAAGCAGGTGGTTTAATGAACGTATTTATGTCTACCCTGAGAGATGGTACTATGAAGGGTCTGAAGACAACTTGGACGCTGGCGAAGGTCATTGTGCCAATTTATATTATTATCACTATTCTTAAGTATACCCCAGTCATCGGCTGGATTGCCATTTTGTTTGAGCCGGTGATGCAACTTTTTGGTTTGCCTGGAGAGGCGGCTATTGCGATGGTCATGGGCAACCTGCTTAATCTGTACGCAGGGATTGGGGTCATGGCCACACTGCCGCTGACCATGAAGCAGATTACCATCATGGCAGTGATGCTGTCGTTTTCGCATTCACTTCTGGTAGAGACAGCTGTCTCGAAACGGGTCGGGGTCAGCATCCCTATGATTTTGTCAGTCAGAATTGGCTTGGCAGTAATTTCGGGTATTTTGCTGAATTTGACGATATAGGGGGCCGCGTTGAGATGGGGATTGAATTTAATGTAATTGAGGTTTTGAAGGAAGCGGTGTTTGGATCTCTGAAGTCTGTTTGGAGCATCGCAATTATAGTTTTTCCTTTGATGATAGTAATGGAGTTCGCTCGAAAATACAAAGTCATGGATGTTATTTCTGCGGGACTTCGGCCATTAACGAGGTTTTTGGGGGTTCAGAGATCCGCAGCGTTTCCCTTGGCAGTTGGATTGATCTTTGGGTTGGCTTATGGGTCCGGGGTCATCATTCAGAGCGCTCAGGAAGGCGAGATCGACCTGCGCAGTTTGACGCTGGTGTCCATATTCCTGGCGTGCTGTCATGCGGTTGTGGAGGACACACTATTGTTTGTAGCCGTTGGCGCAAATGGGTGGCTGCTGCTGGGTCTCAGGACTCTGGCCGCGTTTATTGTGACCATGCTGGTGTCAAAGAGCGTGAAGCTGGCGTATGAGGCGCAATAAGGCAAAAGGTGCCCCTGGCATCATGGGTGGTAAAAGCTATAGTTCATTGACGCAAGTTGTCATAGGCTTCAAAAGTGTCATTTTCCGCAGGGGTTATTCCAAATGTGACGCCGGCCAATAGGGCTGGTTGTGATGGAGTGAAAAGAGCCATGACCATCGGCAAAAACGGTCTTGGCTCTCTTTTTTTTTGTACTATTTTAATCAGTTACTTGCTGTAGAGATCTTTTTCGAAGAATTGCTTTATGCTGGCGAGGTCGTGATAGACGGTGAGGGCCAGCATGAGTTTGATGCGGGCTTTTTGGCCGTTGAGGTTGCCGCCGAAGATGACGCCGGCGTTGCGGAGCATTTTGCCGCCGCCTTCGTAGCCGTAGGAGTCGTAGACGCGGCCCATAGGACAGCGGGAGACCATGACCACGCGAATGTCTTTTTCGATGGCGCGCATAACGCCGGGTACCATTTCAGGCGGGAGGTTGCCGCGGCCCATGCCTTCAATGATGATGCCTTTGGCGCCTTTTGCGATGCAGAAGTCGATGAATTCGGAGTCCATGCCCACGACGCTTTTGATCAGGTAGACATCTTTGACGTAGAAGTCGGTGTCGATGTGGGGGTGGCGGATGATGTCACGGTAGAAAATGGCCTCGTCGTTGTCGATGATCCCCAGGGGACCGAATTCCATAGATTTGAAGGTGTCCAGGCTCATGGTGTGGGTTTTGGTCACTTCCTGGGCGGAGTTGATTTCGTTGTTCATGACGAGGAGGACGCCTTTGCCGCGGGCTTGGTCCGAGATGGCGGTGCAGATGGCGGCTGAGAGGTTGCTTGGGCCGTCGTAACCGAGCTCGGAGCCGTTTCGCATGGCGGCGACCATGACTATGGGCTTGTGGTCCGGCAGGCTGAGATCGAGGAAGAAAGCGGTTTCTTCGATGGAGTCGGTGCCGTGGGTGATGACGACGCCGTCTATGTCGTCTCTGGCGATCAGAGCTTTCACCAGCTGATTGAGTTCCATGATGCGATCCGGGTTCATATGCGGGCCGGGGAATTTGCCAAAGGTGATGGTTTCCACATCCGCGAATTTGTCAATATTAGTGACCATGGACAGGATCTCCTGGCTGGACATAGCGGGTATAGCGGCTTCAAGGCGTTTGTCGACCTTCATGGAAATGGTACCGCCGGTAAAGACTACTGCGACTTTCTTCAAGGAAATGCCCCCTCAACAGTATGCTGAATAACAAATAAATTATAAGACCTCTATAAGTATAACAAATCTAGAGGAGCAGGTCATTATTATTGCGGGATTATGTTGCAGAAGTGGGATGGGAGGGTTGGGGCTTAGGGGGGAATGTTACAGAAATGTTGCAACACTCTGGCACCGAATTACACTTGGTGTCAGACACTGAGTTGCACTTGGTGTCAGACACTGAGTTGCACTTGGTGTCAGACACTGAGTTGCACTTGGTGTCAGACACTGAATTACACTTAGTGTCAGACACCGAATCGCACTCGGTGTCTGACACCAAATTTATCTTTGTACCTGACCCCCACCTTACGGTATAATAGTTAAGTTAGGGAAGGTGAAATTTATGAATAATAGAGAAAATCATGAAATATATCTTGATCATAGCGCGACCACACCGGTGTGTTCAGAGGCGATTGAGGCAATGAATGGGGCACTGGCGGGGTGGTATGGGAATCCATCGTCCCTTCATAGGAAGGGGCTCGAGGCGGAGAAGCGGATCAAAGCCGCTAGCCTGACCTTCTTGAACGCGATCAAAGCGCCAACGGACAAAGGGGAGATCCTCTACACCTCAGGCGGCACAGAGGCCAACAACCTGGCCATCTCGGGGGTGGCGGCACTCCTGCGGCCAAGCCGGCGCCACATCATAACCTCCGCCGTGGAGCACAGCTCCGTGCTGGAGGTGGTCCTGGAATGGGAAAAGCGCGGGTTTGAGGTGACGCTCCTGAAACCTGACACAAACGGCACCATTACGCCGGAGCAGGTGCTGGAGGCCGTCAGACCCGAGACCGGGCTGATCAGCCTGATGCATGTCAACAACGAGACAGGGGCCATCTTTGACCTGGGCGCGAACCTCAAGGGCCGTCTGCGATCTGTCCGTGACAGAGACGACCTTCCGGTATTCCACGTGGATGCGGTCCAGTCCATTGGAAAATTGCCTATTGACGTGCGCGCCATGGGCATCGACCTGCTCACCGCCAGCGCCCATAAAATTCATGGTCCGAAAGGCATTGGATTCCTCTACCGGGACAAGGGCATCCGTCTGAAGCCCCTCGTCTTCGGCGGGGGCCAGCAGGGGGGCATCCGTCCGGGGACGGAGAATGTGCCGGGCATCCTGGGCATGGAGGCCGCTTTCAAGGCTCTGCCCATGGATGCCGCCACCCACCTCCGGACCCTGAGAGACCGCCTCTGGGAGGGACTCGTCTCCATAGAGCACGTCGTCATCAACAGCCCGGCTGACGGAGCGCCCCACGTGATCAACGCATCATTCACTGGTCTGAAATCCGAAGTGCTGCTGCACACCCTCGAGAAGGAGGGCGTCTACGTCTCCAGCGGCTCCGCCTGCCATTCCAAGGACCGAAAGGCGTCCCACGTCCTGACGGCCCTAGGCCTCTCGGAAGCCAGAATCGACAGCGCGCTGCGGTTCAGCCTGAGCGTTCACACCACAGAAGACGACATCGACCAAGCTATTAAGATCATCCGACAGGCGAGCACCTCCCTGGGACGGATCATGAGGAGAAGGTAACTATGAGTGAAAGAGGCTTTACACTTGTCAAGATCGGTGAAATCACCTTAAAAGGACTAAACAGAAAATTCTTCGAAAACCGCCTGATGGACAATCTCAAAGGGGCAGTCAGAGGGATCAGGCACGTGAAGGTCGCCAAGGAATTCGGCCGCATGTACATGAACTACGACCTGGAAGACGAGGCCGAGGTGCTGGAAAAAGCCCAGCGCGTCTTTGGACTTGTGGCTCTTTGCCCTGGTGTGGAGGTGGATCCTGACTTTGAGAAAATCGCGGCAGCAGCGGCTGTTCAGGTGAAAGCCCTGAAGGCCGAGACGGGCATGACGCGGTTTAAAGTAGAAGCCAGACGCAGCGACAAGCGCTTCCCCATGACTTCTCCTGAGATCTGCAAAGCCCTGGGCGGTGTGTTGCTGAGCCAGGTGGAAGGCCTGCAGGTCGACGTTCACGCGCCCCAGTTTTTGGTCAATGTCGAGATTAGGGACAGAGCCTACATTTATTCGAGAGAAATCCGCTGCCATGGTGGGATGCCCTACGGTACAGCAGGCAAAGCGGTTCTGCTGCTGTCCGGAGGCATTGACAGCCCAGTGGCCGGCTGGATGATGGCGCGCCGTGGCGTGATGCTTTCCGCAGTCCATTTCCATTCCTATCCGTTCACCAGTGAGCGGGCCCAGGAGAAGGTCTACGACCTGGCCAGACAGTTGGCGGTTTTCACGGGCAGCATTGAAGTCACCTCCATCAATTTGCTGGAAATCCAGCAGGCAATCATGGAAAACTGTCCAGAGGAAGAAATGACGATCCTCTCCAGGCGGTTCATGATGGCTCTGGCAGAGCAAGTCGCCCTGGAGACCGGGGCACAGGCGCTGATCACCGGCGAGAACATTGGCCAGGTGGCCTCGCAGACGATAGAAGGCCTCACCGTAACGAATGCCCGGGTAAACCTGCCGGTCTTCCGTCCGCTGATCGCGTACGACAAGAATGACATTGTAGAGGTGGCCAGAACCATAGGCACCTATGAAACCTCCATCCTGCCTTTTGAGGACTGCTGCACGGTGTTCCTGCCGTCCAAGGTGGTCACGAAGCCCAAGCTGAATCACATTGAAGCCTCAGAGTCGAAGCTGGACGTGGAAGGCCTGATCCAGCGGGCTTTTGAGGGGAGAGAAATACAGCGTTTTCAGAGGTGGCAGCAGGCCGAACCTAAAAAAGACTAAATCCGAAAGGAGTCGTTTGCAGTGAAGTTTATGGTAGAAGACGCAGTGTTTGAGAAACTGCCGGAATACGTAGTCGGCGTCGTGGTCGCCCGCGGGATCGATGTCCACCGACACACGCACATGCCTCAGGATGTGCTGCGCTCCGGCGAAGCGGTGTTTCGCGACCGGCACTGCCACTGTGATTATAAGGCGCATCCGGATTTGGTGCCGTACAGGGAGGCTTTTGAGACCATAGGTATCAACCCGAACCGCTTTCCGAGCTCGATTGAAGCCATGGGCAAGCGCGTGCTGAACGGTGCGGCGCTTCCCTTTATTCACCCGGTGATCGATTTGGTCAACGGCATCTCCCTGAACTTCGCGGTGCCCATGGGCGCTCACGACCTGGACCAGCTGGGCGGGGACTTCGAGGTGCGCTTCTCCAGGGAGGGAGAGACCTTCGTAGCCCTGGGCTCAGATCAGGAAGAGGTATTACCCGCTGGAGAGCTCATCTACGGCGATTCCAGCCGCGTCAGAACTCGCCGGTGGATCTGGCGGCAATCCGAGTGGGGCAAGGTCACACAGGATTCCAGAAATGTGTTGTTTCCGGTGGACGGCTTCAGCGGTCAGAACCTGGATCAGGTTCTCGCTGCCCGGGATCAGCTGGCAGCAGCGCTGGCGGGAGAGTTTGGGGCGCTTGTGAGCGTGCATCTGATTGATAAAGATCACCGGTACATTCAGGTGTGATTTCAAAAAACTAAAAATTATGCCGATGGTTGTGTTTCCATAACCATCGGCATAATTAATTTTTTGAGGCATTTTTAGTTGTTGATCGCGCTGTCGACCTCGTCGATCAGCTCATCCGCACTCGGCTGCTGAACGGCTGCCGGGCTGCCTTCTGCATTGGAGCCGGAGTTCGTGGTCGGTTTCGGGCCGAGGAGGGTCTCGATATCCGGCGGATACTGGAAGTTCATTGGCTCCCGAATCGTGCCATCCGGCAGTTGAATGGAGAGGTCTTCGTTGATGATGGAATCCACCGGAGCGGTAAAGACGGACCCATCCAGGAATTTAAGCTGGAATGGCAGGATGACATAGTAGCGGCCGTCGCCCATAGGGGTAATGTGTGCCTGGGCAGGCGGGACATAAGTCGCTTCGCTGTGAATGTCGCAAGGGGTCGTAGGAAGCTCAAAGGCCGCGTCTCTGACAAAGGCGAGATCTTCCGGGGAAAGCGGGATTGGCCGCTGGACGAGGACTCTGGATTCAACAGTCTCCACAGGGCAAAATTCGTTGGCGAGCAAGTTGCTTTCCTTGCAGATCTGCGCCTCGACGTGAATATTGTCCACGATGGTAGGCTCTGTACCCGGAATGAAAATTTCATTTTTGACCGTGCCGCGCGAGTCAAGGGCTGACAGCTCAGATGGGAGCATCCCGGATTTGGTATCTACCGCGAGGGTAATCAGTCCGTCGACTGCTTTGAAATCACGGTTGTCGTAGCCTTCGTGAACGGTGGTCATGACGTGATTCCAGAACTGGGCAGCGACTTTTGAGCCTTGGTCCAGCGGCATGTTGACGTCGTTGCCGAACCAGACGCTGGCAGTGTAGTACGGGGTGAATCCGACAAACCATGCGTCGATCTGATTCGAGGTCGTACCGGTTTTGCCGGCGACAGTAATGCCGGTGTTGCCGTTTCGAATCGCGGCGACTTTGGCAAGGCCGTTGGTGACCGTTGTGCGAAGGATGTCCTGCATGATGTAGGCGGCCTTTTCATCCGCGACGCGGGTGAGATGCGGCTCGTTTTCCAGGATGACATTGCCGCGGTTGTCGATGACCTTCGTAAACGTCGTCGTCTTATTCAGAACGCCGCCGTTGGCGATGGACCCGTAAGCCTGCGCCATTTCAAGAGGGGAAATACCCATGGACATACCGCCCAGGGACATTGCGGCGAGGTTCATGTCATTATAAGCTCCGGATTCCACCACGCTGGTGATGCCCATCTTTTTCAGGTAATCCACAGAGGTCTGAAGCCCCACTGCCTGCGCGACTTTGGCCGCGTTGACGTTGATGGACCATTCGACGGATTCGCGAATCGTCTGAAGACCCCAATACTTGGTCGAGCCTTCATACCAGTTCAGCGGCCAGCGGTCCGTGCCACCCTTGAGATAGACCGGGGCATCATCCACAATGCTGGCTGCGGTGAACTTCTTCGTATCGATAGCCGGGAGATACACCGCCAGCGGCTTGATGGAGGAACCGGGCTGACGCGGATTGACTGCGCGGTTGTAGATTTTCTGGCCGGTGATGTTGCGGCCGCCCACAACTGCCTTAAGCTGGCCGGTGTGGTAATCTATGATGACCGTTGAGGATTGAGGCTGGACAATGCCCTGATCGCTGAAGCCAAAATGGTCTTTGGCAACCAGAAGCGCGTTGTTGTCGCCAGGAATGAAAAACTCTGGATTCTTGGTCAGAAAGTCCTTGCTGATGACCAGGTTGCCTTGTTCGTCCAGGGTCTTAACCTCATGGGGAATGGCTACTTCCCGGCCGGAGTAGGTTTTGAAGTTCGAGATGTTTTTCACGCCGCTCGGGCTGGAACTGAGCTCGCTGGCCTTGAAGACGTTCTTGATGACCATTTGGACGGAGACGAGCTTGCCGTCCTGACGGTTGGCGTAGAGATTGAAGCGTCGGTCCTTGAAGATGACCAGGTTGCCCCAGTCGTCGTATTTGTAGTCGCCATCCGGGATCACCAGCTGTCCGGCGTCGTTGACGAGATTCTCGTACTTATAAAGAAGAATGCGGCCATCCGGTGTAATGACGTTGCCGCCCGGATTGAAGCGGACGACGACCTTTGGCATGCTGTCGTAGTACTTGTCATAAGTCGCCTCCAGCTTTTTTTGCAGCTCGAGGTCGATGGTGGTGTGGATCTGCAGACCCTTGGTGAAGAGCATGCTGGTGGCTTCTTCTTTGGTATAGCCATACTGCGTCATGAGACCGTCCAGGACGTCGTCGCGAACCATATCCGCGAAGTAGGAGCTGATGTCATCATTGCTCTGTTTGCTGGGCTTGATGCGTTCGAAGAGGTCGACGTCCTTGATGCTGTCGTACTCTTCCTGGGAGATCACGCCATTTTCGTGCATGAGCTTGGTGACGGTCTTGTAGCGTTTTTCTGCGGTGTCATTGTAAACCAGGGTGTACTGGCTGTCCGAATCGTCAATGATCCGGCTGCCGTCAGAGATATCCGCTTTTTCGAGCCGCAGCATTGGCGTATAGTTGGCCGGGCTGGAAGGGATACCGGCCAGGATGGCCGACTCGACTAGGTCGAGCTCGCTGGCGTCTTTGCTGAAATAGGATTTGGCCGCGGCTTGAACGCCGTTAGCGCCTGCACCGAGCCAGATGGTGTTCAGGTAGGCTTCGATAATCTGTTCTTTGTTGAGCAGTTTTTCGAGCTCCAAGGTATAATAAGCTTCTTTGATTTTACGATCTAGGGTGCGCGCGGATTTGCTCTCCACTAAGTAAAGGTTTCTGGCGAGCTGCTGGGTGATGGTGCTGGTGCCCTGAATCCGGACGCCCTTAGTGACACTGTTGACGACAGAGCCGACCAGTCGCACGTAGTTGAATCCGTTGTGCTCGAAGAAGGTTTTGTCTTCAACGGCAACGAAGGCGTTGATCAGGTTGGGACTCATGTCCTCATATTTGATGATGGTTCTGAGGCCGTCGTTCTGAAGGGTTTCCATCAGCTCCCCGTTGGAGTCCAGGATGACAGAGTTCTCTCCGAGTAGCTCATTGATTTTTGAGGGATCAATGGGTGGCAGGTCAGAAACGACATTTTTAGCATAGGCATAGGCAATGCCTGCGCCAATCATGCCCAGGATGACGAATAAGATCATGAGATTGAAGATGGCTTTCCAGATGCGTTTGCGTAATGGCTTTTTTGGTTTCTTTTTACTTCCTGATGACCGTCTGGTCGATCCGTTATTTGACGCACCCTCGCCATTTCTGCCTTCCGTCCTGTGTGGATTGGCTGGACGTGCTGAGCCGGTAGGTCTTGTAGGTTTTTTGTCCATGTAAATCCTCCTTATAATTTCAGCGTAATTATACCATATAATGGTCTGAGGCGGCATTAAAGTCACTGAAATTTAATGGAATTGTGGGTGGGGGGAGGTGGGTGACAGACACTGAGTTGAGTTGGGTGTCAGACACTCGGTTGAGTTGAGTGTCAGACACTGAGTTGAGTTGGGTGTCAGACACTCGGTTGAGTTGGGTGTCAGACACTCGGTTGAGTTGAGTGTCAGACACTCGGTTGAGTTGAGTGTCAGACACTCGGTTGAGTTGGGTGTCAGACACTCGGTTGAGTTGGGTGTCAGACACTCGGTTGAGTTGGGTGTCAGACACTCAGTTGAGTTGAGTGTCTGACACTCAGTTGAATTTGGTGCCAGAGCTTGCCTAATCAAACCACAAAAAAAGGCGTGATCCCCAATTAAGGAATCACGCCATTCTTCTATTCGTTAATCTTTGCCAACAAATATCTCTTCTTATATTTCAACCGAGCAAAATTGGAAACCTTACGCGTTACAGCATAATTCACCGCACCGCCCACAACACCCACCACCGGAAGACCTTGAACAAATTTCGCCGTCAACAAGGCTTGTGACAGGACTGCGGCCGTTTCTTTAATCTGATCCTCCAAATTCATCCCGAGCGATATGCCGTTTTGCTGCCGCTTTTCAAAAAGCAGAATCTTATGGTTAAAGCTTCGCCGCTCCTCATTTTCTGTCAACGCCGCGCAAATCAGCAAAAGGGCATATATTCTTTCCTCATAAAGATCCGTATCCACACCATAACTCAAGCCGGTTTCATGCAGCGTTCGCATCAGCATCCCAATAAACAGCGGGATATCAGGCAGCCCTATGCCCAGCAGTCCCAGCGCCCCACCCTCAACCGCAGTGATCAGCGTATTGGCCGAGCCTGCATTCTTAGCCCGACGGTGCACCTTATTCAAATTTCTATGCGTTGGCGCGTCCATAAAAATTTCATCCCGCGCTTCATGCTGCAACAAAATCTTTTCCTTATTATAGGTTTTGTCAATCACCGGCGCCCCTTTTTCAAAAACCAATTTAAAACCTTTGTAAAAAGCGGTTTCCAGCGTAGATTTCAACTTGTCAGGGATGGCGGCATCCAGCTTTTCTCTGGCCGGCCGCGTCCTATAACTGATCCAGGATTCGCGCTGATCTTTCATGAGCCGCCGCTCCTGCCTTGAGACGCGCTTCAGTTGTTTGTCTATAAATTTCTCCATGACCAGGACTCCTTGTGTGAGTGATTTTGCATGATTTGGTGATAATTGCAGTGCTTATTTACATCTTAAAGATACCACGATTCCTCAAGATCATGCACTTAACAAAGAAATACTTAAGGGATAGTTAAGCCGATGGTCATTGAATCAGCCAAGAATAAGTCATTTACACCTGTAATCGTTAGTGACTTAGAGAAGATTTGATGAAATATGTAAAAAAATGACAAGAATATTTGCATTGATTTACAAAAGATGGAATGATAATATGAATTAAATATGTAAAATAATGTAAAACATAAATGGGAGTGATCAATATTACCAGGAGTCATCGCCGGATACAGCCGGGAGTTCCTTACCACGTCATCAGTCGAGTTAATAACCAAGAGTTTTTGCTCGAAAACGACCACTGTAAAGATAAATACCTCACCCTATTGAAGCAAGCGAAACAGAGGTACGACTTCAATCTCTTTGCCTATTGCATTATGGACAATCATGTCCACCTGATCATGAGGATGAACGCCAATTCCCTTTCGAGCGTCATTCAATGGCTAAACCAAAAGTTTGCCTTTGACGTCAATAAGAGAATGGGGCGAAATGGGCATTTGTTTGGGGATCGATTCAAGGCGTATCCAATTTTAGGCGATGAAAAAGTTCGAGAAACCATCAAATACATCCACAGAAACCCTCTCGCAGCCAACATGGTTGAAACGCTGATTTATCCTTGGAGCAGTCACCACATATATATAGGCCGGCCTGAAAAAGCCTGGTTTGAGGCGAGTGAGGGTCTTGAATTATTCAAAGACGGCACTTCAAATGCAAAGAATAACTACCTCAATTTCGTAAACAAAATGGGGGACGTTGAACGACTTGTCGCGCAAAAAATTCTAAGTGAACGGGATGTCAACCGCATAGAGGATATCCAGCTCCCTGGAGACCACGAGTACATTCTGTCACGCCCTCAATGCGAGACGCGTGTCAACATCCAAGGCCACCTTGACCTTGTATTTGGCCGATTGTGTCTCATGAACAAACTCGACTATCCAACGATTCGCGACCAAGTCAGAGATAATATAACGAAGAAGACGACCTTCCAACGCTTCAAGAAAGTCGGACTCGCGCTTTCAAAGATTAGCCAGGAACTTCAAATTGCGACCCCGGATGAAGTGAATTCTTACCTGAAACTTCCGCCAGATTTCTTGAACAGCGAAACAGCAAAGGATGCCATTAAAATCGACTTTGAAGTCCAAGGCCTCATTGAAGTTTACCGACAAACCTTCCCTCAGCGCACTGAAAGCTGAGGGAAGACTTTCAAGACGTACGGGGACGGGGCTTGTATTGCAGAATTATTACCGAACCTGACCCCGAGTGTAACTCCGAACCTGACCCCAACTTAACCAACGCCCTGTCCCCAACCGAGCTGGCGTGATATAATGGTGTCGGAGGTGGTTTTATGAACCAGGATCAATCCAATCAATTCAATTTATCAAGTGAAAAACAAGCGGCAACAACCGAAAAAAGCACGTACTTCGAGACCTCCGGCAGTCTGACTGAACGCGCGATTCTCGTCGGCCTCGGGGACGACCGGGAAGAAATCGATATAGAGTATTCCATGCATGAGCTGGAAGAGCTGGTGATGGCGGCGGAAGCGGAGGTCGTCGGCACCATCGTACAGAATAAGCGGATTATTGAGGTGGCGACCTATATAGGCAGTGGGAAAGTGCAGGAAGTGAAGCAGCTGGCGGAGGCGAACGATGCCAACGTGATCGTCTTTAATGACGAGCTGTCTGGGTCCCAAATCCGAAACTTGGAAGGTGAGATAGGGCTTAAGGTTATCGACCGGACGGCGCTCATCCTGGACATCTTCGCCAGAAGAGCCCAGTCCCGGACCAGCAAACTGCAGATCGAGCTGGCCCAGCTGGGATACAGGCTGCCGAGACTTACCGGCTACGGCAACGCACTCTCCAGAACGGGCGGCGGCATAGGCACCAGGGGTCCCGGCGAGCAGAAACTTGAAATCGACAAGCGGCGCATCCGCGAACGGATCAGCGACATCCGCAATGAGCTCAAGGAAGAAACTAAGGTCAGGGAAACCCAGAAAGCTGGGCGGCAGCGGGGTGGCGAACCCCTCGTGGCGCTGGTCGGCTACACCAACGCAGGTAAGTCCAGCGTGATGAACCGTATGCTGACGTTGGTGCAGGAGGGACCATCGGCGGGGGCACCTGTACTGGGAAAAGCAGGCAGCCTTCAGAAGGACGGAAGCGGCCAGGTGGAGGACGGCGTCAAGCGCGTGTTCGAGAAGGACATGCTGTTCGCGACACTGGACACGTATCACCGGCGAGTGGAGTTCGAGGACAACAAGGCCATGGTGCTGGTCGACACAGTAGGCTTCGTGTCCAAGCTGCCCCACAAGCTGGTGGAGGCCTTCAAGGCGACACTGGAGGAGGTGCACGACGCGGACCTGTTGCTGCACGTGGTGGACGTGACCAACGAGAACGTGCACAACCAGATTTCCATTACGGAGAAGGTGCTGCGGGAGCTCGACGCTTACGGAAAACCGACGCTGCTGCTCCTGAACAAGATTGACCTGCTGGCACCTGAGGACCACGATACGGTGATGGTGCCAAAGGCCGGGCTGTTTGACGGCTACGAGGCGCTGCGGATTTCCGCGCGCACCGGCGAGGGCTTTGACGCGCTGGTTGAGAAGCTCCGCTCCAAGATCTTCCGTGGCCACGTCAAGGTCCACATGCTGATTCCGTACGCCGAGGGCGCGGTTTACTCCTATCTGTGCGACAATCACCACGTGTCGAGCACCGAGTACGTGGAAAGCGGCTCCCTCATTGAGGTGGAGCTGGATGCCAAGGATTATCAGCGGTACAAGCGCTTTGAGGTAAGGCCTGATGGTTCGCCGATGGTGACCCAAAGTTCCAACTCGACGGTGAGCACGGATGAGTAGCTCCGACAAATCGCCCAAACTGTTGAATTACAAAACCGTGGAGCGGGAAGCCTCAGCGGAAACGGTGATAGAGAAGTCGCGCTTTATTGGCTACGTGAAGCCGGTAAAGTCGGAGGAAGAGGCACAGGCCTTTATGGCCGTAATCCGCAAGAAGCACTGGGACGCGACTCACAATGTGCCGGTGTATGTGCTGGGGCCGGAATACCATGCCCAGAAGTTTTCGGATGACGGCGAGCCCCAGGGCACCGCGGGCCTTCCTATTCTGTCTATGCTGAAAAATGAAGGCATCACGGATGTGGTCGTGTTGGTGACGCGGTATTTTGGCGGCGTCAAGCTGGGCACCGGGGGTCTGGTGCGGGCGTATACCCAAAGCGCTCAGCTGGGCCTGGCGGCGGCGGGCGTCATTGAGAGGGTGATCCACCGCCGGGTGTCTGCTGTGGTGGACTATACGCTGCTCGGCAAGGTGCAGAACTACCTGGCCGGCCATCCGACGATCCGCGTGGCGGATACCCTTTACACGGATCATGTGACCCTGGAGCTGCTGGTGTTGACGGAGGAAGAGGCCGCGATCCACAGCGCGATGGTCGACCTGACGAGCGCCCAGCTGGACTGGGTGCCGGGGGAGCTGGAGGAGATCTCCTGCCCGGCGGTGTTAAGGACGCATGGGCATGGAGACGCTTGAATTGTTTCAGAATTGTGTGAAGCTCTGGCACTGAATTTGAGTGAGTGACAGTCACCAAAGTTGAGTGAGTGACAGTCACCAAAGTTGAATGAGTGACAGTCACCAAAGTTGAATGAGTGACAGTCACCAAACTTTTAACACTTTTTTTCACCCGTTTTCAACTCATAATTAAGGGTAGAAAGCAAATAGACCTTCTTCTCATCAAAGAGACAGGATTATGTTAAGACTTTACAACTTCGGAACAAATCATCTCGAAAGGGTGTTGAGCTTATGGCTGAAAACATTAAAGAAATGCTGGCGGAGCACACCTGGGCTGTCGTTGGCGCCACCCAAAGCATGGACAAATTTGGCTACAAAATCCTCATGCGGCTGCGATCTGCCGGTTACGAAACCTACGCAGTCAATCCAATGTATCAGGAGATCGACGGCACCCCGTGCTACGAAAGTCTGAAAGCACTGCCCGTCGTGCCTGTCTGCGTGGATATGGTCGTGTCGCCTAAACGCGGCTATCCCTTCATCGACGAGGCGGCGGAGCTCGGCGTCAAGTACATCTGGTTCCAGCCGGGTACCTTTGACGACGACGTGATTAACTACGCAAAAGCAAAAGGGCTGTTGGTAGTGTATCATCACTGCGTTTTGGTAGAACTAGGAAAAATAGGGAAATAACTATCAATTTTACGTTTTCGACACGATCTATTTTGTAAATAAAAAACAGTCGAAATTTCGACAAATCCATGATAAGATAGGGCCTAAAGTAAGGTTGCCGATGGTCACATCATCCAAAAACCTCACTCTCGGCCTTTTTCTTTAAAGTTAGAAGTCGCCGATACCAATTTTAAAAGAGAATCTGCAGCCAGTGACCCATAGAAGCGCTAACGAGGCAAAAACCCGAAGTCACTTCGAAATCAACTGTCCATAGCAGATCCGCATGTACTTGGGATGATTAAGGTAGTGCCAAGTAAACACTAAAACCAGACATCTTACATGGCACTTGTCACCAACACTTGATTTTTTAGTACGGAGGGAATGCAATGTCCATTATGGTAACGAGAATTGAAGACCACGAGACCCGCCTCAGAGAAATTGACCGCGTGGTTGAGTGGATTAGAGAAACTGTACAAAACGCCCATCAAAATGGCGTCGTCGTAGGCTTATCAGGCGGCATCGATTCAGCTGTCGTCGCCAACCTCGTCAAGCGGGCGTTTCCGGAGGATTCCATAGGGGTCATTCTGCCTGTGAAGAGCTCAACCAAGGATTCCATTGACGCCCGGGCGGTCGCCGAGAAGTGCGGCCTGCACTGGATTGAGATGGATCTCAGCGTCTCACACGAACTGATTTTTGACGACATCAAAATCAAACTCGACCGCGACCTCAACGGCAGAGCCAGAATGACTGACGCCAATCTTCGCGCGCGGCTCAGAATGAGCACGCTCTACGGCGTCGCCAACAGCCTGGGCTACCTGGTCGCCGGCACGGACAACGCAGCGGAGGTGCTCACGGGCTACTTCACCAAGTACGGGGATGGCGGGGTCGACTTCCTTCCTATCGCCAACTTGACCAAACGCGAGGTTTACGAATGGGCAAAGGTCCTTGGAGTTCCTCAGCAAGTCATCGACCGTGCGCCAAGCGCCGGTCTATGGGAAGGTCAAACGGACGAAGCTGAGCTGGGTGTCAAGTACAACGACATTGACGATTACCTTGAAGGTAAAGACATCAGCGAAGCGGCTAAGGCAAGAATTGAGCATTTATACAATGTGACGGCACACAAACGCGTGATGCCACCGAAGCCGCCTGTTGAGGCGGAGGAGTAAGGACAAGGAAAGGCAGCGCCGCGGCGCTGCCTTTTTAATTGGAAGAAACTCGGTGTCAGCGGCTGGTGCCTATCGACCCCCGGTTTCCGTTGAACAGAAACTGGGTGTCAGCGGCTGGCGCCTATCGACCCCCGGTTTCGCTTCAAAGTTGAAAAAATTACCCTTTCACCAGACGTGCACCGTCCTTCGTTTCGCTTCGCTGCACTCAGTTCGCGGGCTGCGCCCTATATAACATAAAACGACGACGCACTACTGAGAGCAAGCTCTCTTTCGTGTGTCGTCGCTTATGTTATGCACTTCTTGAGCCTACCACGATACGCGATCTCCCACCAACACCGTATTCTCAATCTCTCCGACGATCTTTTCATCGGCAGTCACACCTGAGAGGATCTCATAATAGAGCTCGCCCTGGAGGCCGGTTTCTACTATGCGCTTGACCAGCTTGCCATCTTCGATCACCAGAACGTACTTGGAATCCCCGTCTTCATAAACATAGTCGGACTCCACCAGGAGGACGTTCTTTTTCTCGGCCTTAATGAACTGGACGTCCACATCCTGGCCCAGCATGAGGCTTGTTCCAGGCGCGGTACCGCCGGCACTTCCGGCATCGCCATCAATATCAATTTCAACGCGCACGCGCTTTTGGACAATGCCCAGGCTGGACATGATTTCAGTCAGTTTAGGATGGATTTTGGTAATGGTGCCGGTGGCGATTAAGTCACCATCGGCATACAAATCTGTTTTCATGCCCACGGACAAGCTCGGGATATCTTTGGCCACCACGTCGGACTCAACCTTGAGCTGGTCAAGGGCGGAGATTTCAGCCAGCGGCATGCCAGGGGACACGAAGGTCCCAAGGGAGACATAACGTTCAGTCATGACGCCGGACCGGTCGGAAACGATGGTGCGGTTCCCGTCCATGGCCTTCAGGCGGTTCAGCTCGGACTGGGCTGCGGTAATCCCGGCGCTGATGGAGCGCAGCAGATTGCCGGACGTCCCTTTCTTCTGAAGGGCCAGCTGATCCTGAGCCGTTTTCAGCGCCGCCTCGGCATGTGAAGCCGCCACTGTGGCCGCATCCACCTCTGCCTGGCTGACAGCGCCGGCGTTATAGAGCACCTGCACGTCCTCCAGGGCTTTCACCGCTGTATCATAGTTCAGCTGGGCGCTCGCCACCGCCGTTTCGCCCATCTTGGCCAAAAGGGGATCGTTCTTCTCCGCCGCCTGGGCGTACTGGGCACGGGCACCGTTCACCTGAGCCTGGGCAGTCTGAATGCTGTAGTAGAGGTCCTCGGAGGACAGAACAGCGATCGTTTCGCCGGCGTTCACAACACCGCCGACCTCAAACGACAGCTCGCTGACAAACCCGCCCTGCTTGGCGTAGACCACCGCTGTGCTCTGGCTGGCCACTGTCCCGGAAGCCTCGACCACTTCCTTCAGGTCTCCCTGGGTCACCACATAAGGCTCCAGCTTCACCTGACTGCTCATGTAATTATAGGCCGCCCCCGCAGCCACCAGGATGATCCCCGCAGCCAGCAGCAACATATTGCGCAGTTTAATTTTCTTTTTCAACTTCGACACCTCCGCTTGGGGATTTTATTTTGATCTATGGCCATCAGGACACCTGATTCTTCAGCGCGTCGACAAAATTGGCGCGAATGATTTTTCTGTAGGACAGGGCGAGGGAAATGACAATGGAAACCAAAGTTATGATGCCGGCATAGACGTAATCTATGAACTGCGGCTTTGTGGCGAAACTATAGAGGTCCGTGGTGAAATAGGCACCAATGCCTGCCAGCGCCCAAGAAGCCAGCGGAATTCCAAGCACAATCCCCACACCGCTGATCACCGCGATCTCCCTGGAGATGACCGAAAAGACTTCGCCAATTCTCATACCCAGGATCCGCATGGAGGCGATCTCCACGGTCCTCTCATTGATCATCAGGACCACGGTGTTGTAGACAATGGCCACACCCAGAAACATGCCAATCACCACGATCATGCCAATCGAGATATAGGTCAGCTGCATAAAGTCCAGATAGGCGTTCTGCAGATCCTCGTTGGACATAAACGAGGAGACGGAACGGGCATCCGTCAGCACGTCCTTGACGTCACTGCCGCCCTGGATGTAAGCGCCGTTGACGGCATCTTCCCCAAAGAAATCCCGCTGAAGGGTGCCGAGGGGCATGTAAACGTTGGAGCCCAGGTCCTGGCGAATGATCCCCGTCAATTTATACACCTGGTCCTCTCGATCAGGCAGGTAGGGCTTCATCACGAAGGGGTCCCCGACCCTCAGCCCGAGGTTGTCGGCCAGCCCTCTGGTCATGAAGACGCTGTTGGGGCGGAAGACCATCGGCACCATGGTATTGAGCTCGTAAAAATGGATAATTTTGGTGTCCGGCGAGAGGCCTATGACGGTGGTGGCCTTCTTCCTGTAGCCATTCTCGACCTCAAATGGGTATTCCAGCCGGCCCTCGGCATAGTCGATCTCGTCGTAGTCCCTCAGGCTGCGGACCAGGTCCCGGTCTGCCATGAAGCCGTTCAGGCTGACGCTGTAATCCATGCGCTGCATGACGCTGTACTGGAACTCGAACATGTCCAGGAACGCGCTGAGAAGGTAGATCGGGATCATAATCATCATAAAGGTCAGGGCTATGCCGATGGATAGGACCAGTATTCGCAGCTTGTGGCGCATGAGGTTGCGAATAACCATCTTTTCTGTAAAAGAGACCCAGAAATTCCAGAATCGCGTGTGCTCCAGGCCAATATGCTTGCCGGACTGCGGCGCCTCAGGACGCATGGCCGCTGCCGGATCGATCTGGATGACCCCCCGGGCGCCCATATAGCCTGCCGTAACGGAAAACACGAGGGCAAGGCCCAGGGCGGCGAACAGCATCCAGGCGTGGAACTTGAAGACCAGGATCGGAACATTGAAGCTCTCGGTGGCGTAGAGGGTCGTCACGTACACCGACATGAGGGACCCCAGGATCACGCCCAGCACCGCGCCGGTAATGCCAATGCTCACGGCGTAGAGGCTGTAGTGGGTCATGATCTTACGGTTGTTATAGCCCATAGCCTTTAACACGCCGATGGTCACCTTGTCGTTCCTCACGAAGCGGCCAATCATCACGAACATAATGGCTGCCGCGATGCCCAGGAAAATCACCGGCACAATGGACATGGTCTGTTTGTTGCCCCGGATTTCTTCCTGCACCATCCGGCTGCTGACCTGGTCTTCCCTGAGGTAGACCCGCTGGGCGCCCAGATGCTCAAGCTTCTTCTCCACGGCTTTGCGAACGGACTCATGATTGCCGTCGAAACTGTCCCTGACGGTCAGCAGCACCTGGTTATACTGCCCGTTTGAGGCAATCGACCGCATGGCGAAGGACTCACGGACGTATAGAATGCCAAAATTGCTGAAATCCGGCAGCAGGGACTGCTCACTCTGCATCAGGTAGATGTACTCTGAGCTGGAGACGATCCCCTTGACCTTGAGGGCGTGGTCCTCGCCGGCATACTGGATCTTAATCTCGTCGCCCACCTCAATGCTGCGGGCCCGGGCGAAGGACTCAATCAGGAAGACCTCATCATCTGAGGCTAGAGTCTGTGCCTTGGTTTGGAAGTAGAGGCTGTGGATCATGCCATCTTTGGAGTCTTCCGCATCCTCGGGAATGGAGATGACCCGGAGGGTGATTTTTTGGTTTTCGTCTGCTTTCTGGTCAGAGAGGAAATTGACGTCCCGGACAACCCGGCCCTGGGCGGCTTCCACGCCGCTGACGGAGAGGAGGCTGTTGACTTCTGAGCCTGAGATGGCGGGGATTTCAACGTAGATGTCCGCGGCATTGGTTATAGTGAAGTATTTTTGGACGGCGTCGTCCAGGTTGGTGATGGCCGAGGACATGGCCACGTAGAGCATGAGGCCCAGGGCGACGACCATAGCAATGGCCAGGTTCTGGCCCTTTGAGCTCATGATCATGCGGATGAGACGGCGATTCAGGACACCCATCACCACGTCACCCTTTCAGGGTCCATCGGCATCTCGTTGATGATGTTTTCAACGATTTCGCCGCTGCGCATCTTCAGCACCCGGTCGGCGATGATCGCGATGGACGCGTTATGTGTAATGATAATGACGGTTTTCTTATATTTGACGTTGATCTTTTTCAGAAGCTTGAGAATCTGGATGCCGGTCTCGAAGTCCAGTGCCCCCGTAGGCTCGTCGCACAGCAGGAGGTCCGGATTCTTGCAGACGGCCCTGGCGATGGCCACGCGCTGCTGCTCGCCGCCGCTCATCTGAGCCGGAAAGTGGTCGGCCCGGTCGGTGAGGCCCACGTCTTCCATAACTTCGTCGACACTGAGGTGGTCAGAGATGATTTCCGTGGCCAGCTCCACATTTTCCCGGGCGGTCAGATTGCCCAGCAGGTTGTAAAACTGGAAGACAAAGCCCACGACGTTGCGGCGGTACTCGGTCAACGCTTTTTCGGAAAAGTCGCTGAGGATCTCACCACGGTAGTTGACGGTGCCGGAAGTGGCCTGGTCCATGCCGCCTAGAATATTGAGCATAGTAGTCTTGCCGGAGCCGCTGGGGCCCAGGATGACGACGAATTCGCCGGCGTTGACATCAAAGGATACGCCCCTGAGGGCTTCGACGGTGACTTCGCCCATGAGGTAATGCTTCTTAAGTTGGCTGATGCTGAGGATCTGGTTTTGTTCCATGGGGCGTGCCTCCTCGTGGGGTGGAAGAAACTCGGTGTTGTGGAGAAACTCGGTGTCTGAGAAACTGGGTGTCTGACACCGAGTTTCCCGTGGCTGGCGCCAATCAACCCAAGTTTCGTTCATTATTGTAATTTATACCGTAACCGCACAGTGTCAAACGCTGAGGGTGGTGGAGGGGGAGGAAATGTTGGTGGGGGACCATCGGCAGGGGACAGTTTTTGGATTTTTCACTGGCACTAGACGGCATTTCAGGTTTGGTGGTATAATGTGATGTTGAATTTTAATGCCTGGAGGAAAGATAAATGGGTCGTATAGGAACAATTGAGAACAGAAAGAACAAGCAGGACGCAAAACGCGCGAAGATTTTTACGAAGCTTGGGCGGTACATCATGGTGGCGGCGCGGGAAGGCGGGGGCGACCCCATGTACAACCCGGCGCTGATGAGTGCCATTGAGAAGGCCAAGGCGGCCAATATGCCCAATGACAATATTGATCGTGCCGTCAAGAAGGGCACGGGGGAGTCGGACGGCGCCATCTTTACGGAGCTGACTTATGAAGGTTACGGCCCGGGCGGCGTGGCGGTTCTGGTGGAGTGTCTCACGGACAAGCAGAACCGTACGGCGGCGGACGTGCGCTCGTATTTCTCCAAGGGCAACGGCAACCTGGGAACCAACGGCTGCGTCAGCTTTATGTTCGACCGCAAAGGCGTCCTGGTCATTGACCGGTTGGAGAGCATGGACGAGGAGACGGTCATGATGCAGGCCCTGGAAGCGGGCGCGGAGGACTTCATTGCCGAGGAGGATCACTTCGAGATTTATACTTCTATTGAAGACTTTGGGGCAGTGCGAGATGCCCTTAAAGCCGATGGTTACGAATTCTCCATGGCCGAGCTGCGTTACCTCCCGCAGACCTCGACAGCTTTGACGGACGAGGAGGACATCAAGAGCATGAATAAGCTGATTGATCTCCTTGAGGACTCGGACGACGTGCAGAACGTTTACCATAACTGGGAGCAGGCGTAGGGGTTAGAACAGCGTTTGTTGCTGTGTTTGATGAAGGGTTCGGCGACGTTAAGGCAGTGTAAAGTGATTATTATTAAGCGTTTAGTATAACGGAAGTTGAGAAGCATCCTTGTGTTAAATTGGTTGTTTGAGGTCTTCGGATTGATTAGCCATGACACAAGGGTGCTTTTTCGTTTTTTGAAAATTGAACAATTAATTTTTAGGGCGACCCCAAAAATAGCAGAAACTTTCTCGAAACTAATTAATAAGCATGTAAAAGTCGTTGCCGAGAGAGGGGGGCGGAGGACTCAGTCTGTGGGCCATTGAATGTGAAGTTCAGACCTTGGAGGTCCGTGGCCATAGCCGGTAAAGTGAGAAATTCAACCATTGTATGGAAAGGAAGTGTACACATGAAAAGACCTATAGCTTTATTGTTGATCTCGATCATGATACTGATGTTGTCTGCGTTTTCGTTTGCGGGAAATGGGAATCCAACGAATGATAAGGATAAATCCCAAGTCAATGCGTTTATTTTGGATGATGAATTGTTTATAACTGTGTGGCTTGATAAGGAAATTGGCGATGAACTAGATGAACTTTTGGTTGAGGTTGTTGAAGGTGAAGATGTAATTGAAACGTCCAGTGATTATGATTCTGAAGAGGTTGAAAAATTTGGCACAATAATGTACATGTACACTTTTGATGCTATAGAGTATACGCCTTTGGATGATTTTGAAGTCAAAGTTTTTATTTCGTTAGATGATGATGCTGATAGTGAACTTTTACTCACTAAAAAAGTTGACTTGGAAGATCTTGACGAAGAAGATGACGACGACGAAGAAGACGAAGACGATGAAGAAGACATGGACGATGATATGTATCCAGCTGCTCCAGCTGTAGCGAATAAACTCCTGAAAGAAGCTGGAATTCCGAATCGCGTAGGCGAGAAAAACCTGATTGCGCTTGTTGCGGCAATGATGGATGAAGATGAATCATTTGACAGCGTCGAGAAAGATGATGTTGATGAGTACAAGGATGCTGTAGAAGATTTCTTGATTGGTCAACTGAAATTGATGTTTGAAGATGAAAATGGCGGAGAACTCTCAGATTTTCTTGACGAGATCGCTGACTTAGGGAAGCCAGTCATGAAGCCTGATGTCGAAAAAGGTAAACCTGAATTTGTGGATGATCACAACGATGACGAAGAAGATGAAGACGAAGAAGAAGACGAAGACGAAGACGATGAAGATGAAGACGATGAAGATGAAGACGATGAAGATGACGATAACGAAGGTCGTGGAAAAGGTAGAGACAAATAATTCGTTTTAGTGAAATAAAGACAATATCTAATATTTGAAACTATTTTGAGGTGCGGGACCCCATCCCGCACTTTTTCTTATGCTCAATATGACTCATAAGTCACATGACTCTATGGTCATATTATACCCGAAAAAATGCAGCAAAGTATTAAAAATGTATAAAGAGTGTCTGGTACAAATTCGAATTCGGTGTCAGACACTCAGTTCACTTCGGTGTCAGACACTCAGTTGACTTTGGTGTCAGACACTCAGTTGACTTTGGTGTCAGACACTCAGTTCACTTCGGTGTCAGACACTCAGTTCACTTCGGTGTCAGACACTCAGTTAACTTTGGTGCCTGTCACTCACTTCGTTCCACATGCCTGGCGATAGAGCTCCAGCAGGTGATTTGCCAGATCCTCTGCGCCTTGGCGGGCGACGTGATTTCTGCAGCGGGTTTGCCAGTCATGCCATTCTAAGGAAGATAACTGACCAAAGGCTTTCAGATGGGCTTCAAATTCAGCAGCGTTTGAGTAGACAAAGCCATTGACATGGTCAATCACCTGATTTCTGGACTGTTGATCCAGTCGCTGAAGTACCGGAAGGCCCATAGCCTGGGCTTCAAGCAGAGAGATGGACATCATTTCAGTAAGGGAAGCACTGACAAAAACATCGGCGGCAGCGTAGTACTGGGGCATGTTTTCATAAGGAATTTTGCCTGTGAAAATGATCTGATGGGCAATGCCGGCATCCATCGTAATTTGTTCCAGGTGATCCCGCTCAGGGCCATCTCCCACGATCATAAGACAAAAGGGAGCATTAGTTTGAATACTGGATTTCCAAAGATCCAGCAGCGTTTCAACGCTCTTTTCTTTTCCCAGGCGTCCTACGAAAATTGCGGTGAGGTGACCATCGGGGATATTGTACTGATGGCGGATCTTTTGTCTGATTCCGGGTTCGATATTATTGGTATCGAACCTCTGAAGGTCAACACTGTTGGGAATATAGTAAAAAGGTGTAGTCACTTTTGTAGCTTTCAAATAAGCGGCAGCTTTTTCTGAAGGTCCGGTCGTAATGCTGGAATAATTAGCCAGCAATCGCACATAGCCGTGTGATAAGGCTTTGGTAATCGGTATGAATGGTTTGGGTGCCAAGTAATGGAGGTAGTCATCGTAAGCGGTGTGGAGGGTGTAGACCATTGGAAGTTTAAGTTTTCGAGAAGCCAGCATACCAAAGGTGCCCATGCCAAATTCATTGTGGATATGAATGACATCAGGGTTGAATGCTTTTAAGATCTTAAGACGCTCGAAACTAAAAGGAAACGCAATTCCATACCCGTAGATTCGTTTTAAGGTAAATCCGGGACAGTGGAGCACGCCCTCATGATCTACATAATGGTGTTTGGTATGTGGATCGGAGGCGAGAATCAACACTTGGTGACCTAAGCTTCTGAGACCCTCAGCCAGGACTTCGATATGAGTAATAACGCCATTAGTAAAGGGGTGCCAGGTATCAGTCAAAAGCGCTATGTTCATGAGTCTGCTCCTTTCGCCAAATGATTCATTGGGAAAAGTATAGCACGTCAATACAGGATTGGCGATTAGGGATGATTATTGGTTCAATTTAGAGAATTCAAATCTTAATTAATCATTAAATGTGTCTGGTACAATTTCTGAGTTGGTGACAGGCACTCATTTTGTTTTTGTCCGCGTCACCAACCTGCAAACCTTCCCAGATGTTAAATATTTGTGAACTTGTATTTCGGGGGTTGCAATTTTTCTTGCAGAGGCGTATGATCGTTAATATCAAAGGTCGAGCAGACGAAAATCTGAAAAGACCGCCTAAGAACAAGCAAAATAGCGGGTTTTAATTATAAAATAATGGGAGGTGCCCGACAGTGATCATCATGAGAAGACATGCTTTAGCCGGATTTGTCCACGGTCGCGGCGGTTAATTCTGAAACGGTATGCAATTATTCCTGCATTTTCGTTATAGTTTTAACAACAAGAATCAACTATCTTCAATCAACAATCAACAACTAGCATTCATTTATTCATTAATTATAAACCGCCCATCTGCATTCAATAACAATTTGAATGACCAGACGACAGGGCGAAATATCCAAAATTATAAGGGGTCTTTGTCATGTCCAGTACAATCGCGTTTGAAACCAATCAAATGCTCGAACTTATAGCCATAGTTCTATTTTCCGGTGTCCTTTTTTCTAAACTCAGCAAACTCATCCATATGCCAGACGTCGTCATGTATATTCTGGCTGGGATCTTAATCGGCCCGGCGGCGTTCAACCTTATAGATATCAACGAGTACCCCGCGGCGAACCAGCTGATCCTCACCTTTGGGGCAGCCTACATCCTGTATGACGGCGGCCGGGAGATCAACCTCAAAGTCCTCAACAAAGTCAAATTCTCGGTGTTGTCGCTGGCGACCATCGGCGTGGTGGTTTCTACGGTGATTACAGGGGTGGCAGCCAGCATGATCCTGCACGTGGACCTGCTCACCGGGCTGCTGCTGGGCTCCGTGATCGCCTCCACAGATCCGTCAGTGCTGGTGCCGCTGTTCAAGACCATGAACATCAGCAAGCGCTTGAAACAGACCATTATCGCTGAGTCGGCGTTTAACGACGCGGTAGGCGCCATCACCACACTGACACTGCTGGGGCTCATCGCGGGCAGCGCGTTTTCCCTCAGCGGCACACTGCTCGAACTGGGTACCAGTGCCATTGGCGGCATAGCGGTGGGACTGGCCGTGGGCTTCCCGGCGTCGTACCTGATCGCCAGCCGCAGGCACGGCGTGTTTTCGGAGCATCCATCGGAGATTGGGCTGGCAACAGTGATCAGCGCCTACATCCTGGCTTCTCACTTTGAGTTCAGCGGCTTCCTGGCGGTCTTCGTGGTCGGCATGATCTGCGGCAACAAGAAAATCATAGGCCTCTGGGTGCCCGAAGAGCAATACGAAACACAGCTCCGCTTCAAAGAGGTCCTGACGCTGATCCTGCGGATGATGATCTTCATCCTGCTGGGCGCCAGCATCGACTTCTCGATCCTCTTCTCACACCTGGGCGGCGCGCTGCTGGTGGTTGCGGTCCTCATCTTCATCTCCAGGCCGTTGTCCGTCATGGTCAGCGTCCTCTGGGACCGCCAGGCCAAATGGAGCCTCAAAGAGATCCTCTACATGTGCTGGGTCCGCGAAACCGGCGTCATCCCCGCAGCCCTCGCCGGCATGATGCTGGCAGCAGACGTCCCGGGCGCGCGCATCATCTCCGCCGTGACCTTCGCGGCCATCTTCATCACCCTGACCTTCCAGGCCAGCACGGCGAAACTGCTCGCGAGCCTCTTAAAGCTCGAAGAAGCTCTGCCGATGGTCACAGAACCCACCACCTCAACCCTTTCAAACACTGACGACACCGTAACGGATCCTTATAGCGTCCCAAGCGGCGATGAGCACTTCAGCCGGGACTGCCTCGAAGAGCCTTACCCGGTGTATTTGCTGGCACAGTGAAACTGGGTGTCAATAGGCGCCAGCCGCTGACACCTAGTTTCCCTTGCAGAAACTAGGCCGCTAGCTGACGTGCATAGACCCTCGTTCCGCTGCGCTGCACTCGGGTCTAGGGCTGCGCCCTATATAAACAAAACTAACGCCATTCAACCGAGAACAAGCTCTCGGCTGCACGGCGTTAGTTTTGTTTATGCACGTCTTAAGCTTTCGATGCACGTCTTTACCTTTCGCGAATCTGTAACTGATACTTCTGCAGCTTATAATTCAGCGACTGCTTTGAGATCTGCAGGCGGCCGGCCAGCTCGGAGAGGGAGCGGATGCCCTCGGACCGGGACAGGATCAGGTGCTTTTCGAAGTCATCGAGGGCGTCGCTCAGGCTGACAGACGCCGGCGGCATGGTCATGGCGTAATTTGGCGGGGATTGGGTTGGCGGCTGACCATCGGCTGATGCTTGGGTTTTTGAAAGGGGCTGTGCACCAGAGGGGCCTGTTGGAAGAGAGGATATGCCGATGGTCGCCTGTTCCAGCGCCGCACTTTCGACCATAAACTCGGGCAGATCCTCCACGCTGATATGGCTCGACGAGGCGAAGTTGAAGGCGCTCTCGATCACATTCTTGAACTCCCGCACGTTGCCGGGCCAGCTGTAGTTCTGCAGCATGCCGGCGACCTCCGGGGTCACGCCCTTCAGGGTCATGGCGTACTCGCGGTTGAACAGCTTGATGAAGTGGTCGGTCAGCATTGGGATGTCCTCTGCGCGCTCCCGCAGGGAAGGCACCTTGATCTGGACGCTGGAAAGCCGGTAAAAGAGGTCCGGGCGCATCAGCTGGCGGTCGATGCAGCTCTGGGGATGCTCGTTCACAGCGGCGATAATGCGGACGTCAAACTTCTTGGGCTCGTGGCTGCCAATACGGGTGACCTTTTTTTCCTCGATGGCCCGCAGTAGCTTGGCCTGCATGCTGAGGTCCATGGAGTTGAGCTCGTCCAGGAAGAGGGTGCCGCCATTCGCGATCTCGAAAAGGCCGGGCTTGTTCTCCGCGCCGGTGTAGCTGCCCTTGGTCGTGCCAAAGAAAATGCTTTCCAGGAGGGTGTGGGGGATGGCCGCGCAGTTTTGGGAAACGAACATGGCGCCCCGCCGGCTGCTGCCGCTGTGGATGGACTGGGCCACCAGCTCCTTGCCCGAGCCCGTCTCGCCGTAGATAAGGACGCTGGCGCTTGCCTTGGAAACTCTGACGAGCTTCTGCTTCAGGCTGCGGATCACCGCCGATTCGCCGACAATGTCCTTGACCTCATATAGCCCATCCTTGTGAGAACTGGTCATGTTGGGCAGGTCGATGAAATTCTTCAGCGCCGCGGTATCCAGGTATTTGGAGGTGCTCACCGCGCCAATGATCTTGCCGTTTTCCATGATGGGAAACGTATTGTCCAGCACCAGCATCTCGCCGCCGCCCATATATTCGAGCTTCTGAATCTGGTTCACCGTGGTCTCGCCGTATTGGATTGCCCGGTAGCACGTCGAATCCTCCGCCTTCAGGTTCGGATACACTTCCATAGGCGTTTTGCCGATGGATTCCTTTTCCTTCAAATCAAAGGTGCCAGGCAGAAATTGTTTATTGTAAACGATGCGGCACTGATCGTCAACGATCATGAGACCATCAACAAAATTTTCGATCTTGGTGATCACGTCGTAATACGCTTCGAGCATGGGGGGGACCTCGCTTTCATGGGGGGAGTTTTGGGATGGGTTGAGGTGGGTGACAGTCACCGACCTGCGGTTGGTGACTGTCTCTGGTTTGAAGTGAGTGTCAGACACCGAGTTGAAGTGAGTGTCAGACACCGAGTTGAAGTGAGTGTCAGACACCGAGTTGAAGTGAGTGTCTGACACCAAGTTGAAGTGAGTGTCTGACACTGAGTTGGAGTGAGTGTCTGACACCAAGTTGAAGTGAGTGCCTGACACCAAGTTGGAGTGAGTGTCTGACACCAAGTTGAATTTGGTGCCAGAGCTGCTTTTCTTAATTATACCAGAGGTTGGCGCAACCTGTGCTGCAAACGTAAAAATATTTTTACTTTTAGCTGTACATTTCAAAACCTTAAGTGAATGTAACCCCCCTGTAGTAGACGATCCACAAGTACAAATGATATAATCCATTCGGAAAGCCATGACATAACACAACAAGGAGGTGGTTTGCCATGGAACGCACCGTAGACCAAAAAGTGATCGACATACAGCTGGCGCCGGAGCAGGCAAACGCCTTTATACTCGAAAATGACGCCTTTATCCGCAACTGCATCCGCCGCTTTCAGAACCGCTCAGGCGCCTCCCAAAGCGCCAGACAGTACGTTTCGGACAGCGAGGATCACTGGGCCATCTCCCTGGAGGCCTTCCATGAAGCCATGCAGACCTACCATTACGACAAGGGCAGCTTTTACAGCTTTGCCTCCATGGTTATCGAGCGGCGCCTGATCGACCATACCCGGCGAGAAGCCCGGCATTTGAAAGAGGTGCCCATCGACCCCTACGTCTTTGAGAGTAATAGCGAGCAGGAAGACGCCTACCCGGACCAGGGCATGCGCAGCCAGGTGGTCCGCCAGCTCAGCGTCGAGCCTGACGAGTCCATCACGCTCGAGATCGAAGCCGCCAATCAGCGGTTCTCGGATTTCGGCTTTTCTTTCTTTGATTTAGCCGATAGTTCCCCAAAAGCCCAAAAAACCAAAGCAGCCTGCGCGCTGGCAGTCAATTGTATCCTGGAATCACCTGTCCTGCTTCAGGAACTAAAGAGAAACGGCCAGCTCCCAATAAAAAGTTTGGAAAAAATGTCTGGGGTACCCCGAAAAATCATCGAGCGTCATCGAAAGTATATTATAGCGGCAACTGAAATCGTCGGTGGGGACTATCCTCACTTATCGCAGTACATGAGCTTCATTAAAAGGGGGACTTCCAGATGAAAGCTGTCATTACAGAGATCAGGGGAGCGAAAGCAGCTGTACTGCAAGACGACGGCAGCATCCGACTTCTCGAAAATAAGAATTACAAGATTGGACAGGTGGTAGAATTGAAAACAACTAAATGGTACAACAATGCAACTAAATGGGTGGCTGCAGCAGCGGCTGTGCTCATGATTACATCCGGCGCGGCATCTTACGCGTATTTGAATCCGGTTGCGACGGTGAGTCTCGACGTCAATCCAGGGATGGAATACAAGGTGAACACTTTTAACAGAGTTATTGGTGTTAAGGCTATGAATGATGAGGCAGTTGAACTTATTGAGGATCTTGATCTCGATCTTAAAGGCATGGATCTTGAAGAAGCTATTCATATTGCTATTGAAGCAATGATCGACAAAGGGTATATCAGCAAAGATGATGCTGAAGCAACTGTCTACATTTCTGTAAACCACAAAAATGAAGAGAAGACTCGTGAAATTGTGGTTAAGCTTGGAGAGGACCTTACTACATTTGTAGAAGAAAAAGGACTTGAGGGCGACATTGAAGTTGAAGGCATAGGCGCGGAGCGCGTTGAGCTGGCTGCAGCAGTCAACGAGTCACTTGGCGACGACTATAACATAACTCCTGGTAAACTCAACTTGTTGCAAAAGTTGTATGAGTCACAGGGTAACGTTAATGCGCTTGATACGCTCGAAGCTGTCGAAGAATTCCTTGGTGAAGAAATTGACGGAATATCTGTTGAAGACCTCACCGTCAAAGACATCATGAAAGAAATCAAACGCAACCGTCTTGATGTAGATGTCCTTCCTGAAGACCAAGCCAAAGACAAAGGCAATGAAGCTGCCGATGGTGAAGATGTCGTCGAAAACGACAAAGGCAAACCAGAATCCGCTCCTGGCCTTGAAGGTAAGGATAAAGAAGACAAGTCTCCAAACGAAAACGCTAACGAAAACGGCAATGGCAGCAATGCCGGCGGAAAGAACGGCGGAAATTAAGCGAAACTGATTGATTAAATGTAGGAACCGGCGCCCCGCGCTGGTTCCTTTTAAATTAGGAGAAACTCGGGGTCAATAGGCACCAGCCGCTGACACCGAGTTTCTATCAAAGGAAAAAGATGGGAGGAAGGAGGTGTCAGACACCGCCTTCCCACTTTTCACAGTGTACATTTCGTGATACAATTTTACATACTTCGTACACGAACTTTACAGAGAGAAGGGAAGATTCTGACGTGGCTCAACCTCCAAAGGCAAATGAACCGGTTCCGGCCAAGGGTACGGGAACTAAATATAAAGATTTACTTCACTTGAAAACCAAGACTTTTTTGATCTGCCTGGCCATCGCGTCAGGTCTTACGGTCATTAATCCTTTGGGGCTCGACCTCAAACAGCAAATTGTCTTTGGGTCGTTACTACTGACGGTGCTCAGCTGGGCGTTTCAGGCGATTTCACAGTCGGTGGCAGCGGTCTTCTTGCTGGCCATGTTCTCGACTTTTGGCATGACGCCGCTGCAGCAGGTGTTTAAGTTTCCGCTATCGGATAATTTCATTACCATTGCCATGTCGTTTTTGATGTCCCAGGCCATTGTCAATTCCGGGATCGCGGCGAGGCTGGCGGATACGCTGCTGGCGCGGTTCGTGAGGAAGCCCATGGACCTGATCTGGGTGGGGATCGCGGCGAACTTTTTACTCATGTTTTTAATTCCCCAGCCATTTTCCAGAACCATCCTGCTGGCGGCTATATTTGTGGAATATATCAAGCGGCATAAGCTGCCAAGCGCCACCAGCGAAATCATTATGCTGAACCTTTTCGTCACTGCGGTGACAACGCTGATGATGTTTTTGACGGCGGACGTGATCCTGAACAACTTCGCGGTGGAGATGAGCGGGACGGACATCAGCTGGTTTGAATGGGCGAAGTGGATGGCCGTGCCGAGTTTTGTCACGACGCTGATCATGTCATGGCTGTTGATTGTCATGAATAGAAAGGTGTTTGAGGTAGCGCTTGGGCGACCATCGGCTAAAGCAGGGGATATGGATCCTGAGCACATTGTCAGCCATTCGCCTCTGCGCAGGAGCGAGAAAATTGTCCTGGCACTGGTCTTAGCGACGGTGGGGCTTTGGATGACGGAGTCGCTGCACGGGATTTCATCCGCCTGGGTGGCGGTGGCATGCGTGGCGGGGCTGGCGGTCTTCACGGGGACGCTGAAGTTTCAGGATCTGAAGTCCCTCAACTTTCCGCTGATGTTGTTTTTGACGGCGGCATTTTCGATTGGGAGCGTCATGCAGTCCAGCGGGATTTCGGCGGCCATGTTTTCGGTGTTCAGGATGGACGCGCTGGTGGGAACGGGGTGGTTTGTGCCGGCGATCATTGGGCTCAACGCGGTGATTCATCAGCTGGTGGGGAGCACGGTGACGTCGCTTTCGATCACGGTCCCGGGGCTTCGGGCTATTGCGGGGGAAGCGATGAACCCCATCGCCATTATGTTCATGTCCTACGTGACGGTCAATTTGCATTTTTTCCTGCCATTTCAGCAGATTGTGCTGCTGATTGGCATTGAGCATTACAGCCCACGGCACATCCTGAAAATTGGGGTGGTCATGACGGTTCTGACGCCTGTTATCGTGCTGCTGCTGTATATGCCGTGGTTTGCGTTGGTGCAGTGACGCAGACGGATTTTATTTTGGTGACGCGGACAACTTTCAAACCAGTGACGCGGACAACTTTCAAACCAGTGACGCGGACAACTTTCAAACCAGTGACGCGGACAACTTTCAAACCGGGGACGGGGGTGCGGCATCACTCTGTTGGACATCGCGACCATCGGCAAAAACAGTTTTTTGCTTTTCCAAGGCGCCAAAACATGTTAATGTTAAATCATATACAAACTACAACGTTACATGCCGGGGGTCATTATGCTGAATTACCGCTCTCTCAAGGACATAGTCTATGATTACATCTCCGAGCAGATCCGCACGAAGGCGCTGAAGCCGGGGGAGAAGATCAATGAAAATACAATTTGCGATGCACTGGAAATTTCGCGTACACCGGTGCGGGAGGCGCTGATCCAGCTCAGCAATGAGGGCTACATCGAGCAAATTCCGCGGCGGGGTTTTGTCGTGCGGGAAGTGTCTCTGGAGCGGGCCAACAATATTTATGAAATCATTGGGGTGCTGGAGGCACTGGCGACTACGGACTGCCTGAAGCACCCGGAGAGCCTGGACCTTGAGCTCATGCGGGACCTGGCGCGGCAAATGGATCTGGCCATTGACCAGGGGGATTACGACCTGTACTACCACCTTCAGAACCGGTTTCACGAGTCCTTCATCCAGTCCAGCGGCAACGAGGATTTGATCCGGATTCTGGCCAGCCTGAAGAAGACCTTCATCAAGCAGTCCTACAACGCCACGGGCTCTGAGGCCCTTTATAAGGACGCCCTGCGCAAGACCAACGAGGAGCACTGGAAGATGCTCGAGCTCTTCGAGGCGGGGGATGAGGCGGCGCTCAGGCGCTTTGTCCGGGACGTCCACTGGAACGTGAAGTACGCGGACATGGAAATTTTGATTTGAGCTTTGATATGAGCTTTGACAGAATTGCAGGCCCTTCGGCGCAGGATTGCCGGGGGGCTTTTTAGTTTTTGAAACTCGGTGTCAGACACCCGGTTTCGCGGGGATGAAACTCGGTGTCAGACACCCGGTTTTCAAAGATGAAACTCGGTGTCAGACACCCGGTTTTCATCAACACTCAGTTTCCAAAGATTTAGCCGATGGTCGCGGTTCCCCAACCATCGGCACACCTTCTTCCGTTGTCAGAATATTTGCACAACACCTTGACGTCTGCCCACAAATGGTCTACAATTAACACAATCAATATATAATATATTAAAAACAACAAAAATACAAAACACAGCATTCATAGTTCAAGCACCCAACACATTACACAAGGAGTGATTACCATGCATTACGGAAGCCAGTCCATGACCGGAAAGCTGAAAACCGTGCTGATCAAGCATCCCCAGGCGGCCTTCAAGGACCAGGGAACCCTGAACGCAGACGCCGAACCCTTTGGATACCTGGGCGCACCGGACTTCGCGACGGTTCTCGAGGAGTATAAAGTCTTCGAGGCGGCGCTGCAGGCCGAGGGCGTTGAGATGCTCTATCTTCCGGAGGAGGCCAGCGTGGGCCTCGACTCCATCTACGCTCACGACCCGCTGAAGGTCACGGAAAAAGGCGCCATCTATTTTCCAATGGGAAAAGCCCTGAGAGCCAACGAGGCCGCCGCCACCCGCAAGTTCCTGGAGTCAAAAGGGGTGCCGACACTGGGGGTCATTGAAGCGCCGGCGCGGATTGAAGGCGGCGACGTGGTATGGCTGGACGCCCGGACAGTGGCTATAGGACGAGGTTACAGGACAAACGACGCCGGGATTGCGGCTTTTCGCGAGCTGACCCGTGGCATTGTGGACGAGATCATTGTGGTGCCAATGCCCCACGGTGACGGACCGGAGGCCTGCCTGCACCTCATGAGCATAATCTCCATGGTGGATCAGGATCTGGCAGTGGTGTATTCCAAGTACATGCCGGTGTTTTTCCGTGAGCTGCTGCTAAGCCGCGGTATGACCCTGATCGAGACACCTGATGACGAGTACGACTACCTGGGCACCAATGTGCTGGCCCTTGCACCGCGGGTCGCCGTGATAGTGGCGGGCAACGACACTGTCAAGAAGGGCCTGGAAGCCTGCGGGGCCAAAGTCTACACCTACCCGGGCAAAGAGGTGTCCTATCGCGGTACCGGCGGCCCGACGTGCCTGACCGCACCGATCTGGCGGGGATGAGAAACTGGGTGTCAGCGGCTGTCGCCTATCAAACCCCGGTTTCACATCAACCCCAGATGAAACTCGGTGTCTGCGGCTGTCGCCTATCAACCCCCAGTTTCACATCCAACCGAAAGGAGGCAATCACCCTGTGACAACCTCACCTCAAACTACAAACGCCTCCAGTCATCCTGTCATTACCCCGGAGGCTATTCTAAACATCTTTTATCCCTACGTGGCGATCAATTCCGAGTCGGGCACATCGGCCGAGAACGCTGCCAGCGCCTTTGTCCACCGTCACTTTAAGGAGAATCCTTACTTTCGGATTAAGACCGACCACTTTGGTCTTCATAAGATCAAAAATGACCCCTTCGACCGCCAGGTCGCCTGGGCGCTGGTCAAGGGCCGCGGAAGAAAGACCGCTGTTTTCATCCATCACTTTGATGTTGTGGAAATCGAGGACTTCAAGCGCCACAAGGCCTATGCCTTCCAGCCTGAGACCCTGGAAAAATCGCTGCTCGATGACCCGGACGCCCTAAGCCGCGAGGCCTACGAGGATCTCAAATCCAACGCATGGATCTTCGGCCGCGGCACCGCAGACATGAAAGGGGGCGGGGCGATTCAAATGGCCATCATGGATGCTTACACCAAGCTTGAGTCTTTCGAGGGCAACCTGCTCCTGCTGGCCGTTTCCGATGAGGAGAACCTCTCCGCCGGCATGCGGGCCGCAGCGCCGCTGCTGGAGCGACTCAGACTAGAGCACGACCTGAAGTACGTCCTCATGATCAACTCAGAGCCCCATCAGCGAAAAACGCCGGAGCGCGGAATGCTGTCTGGTGGATCCATCGGCAAAATACTGCCCTTTGTTTATGCGCGGGGGATCCTGGCCCACGCAGGTAAAAGCGCGGAAGGGTTCAACCCGGTACACCTCCTCAGTGAGATCGTGCGCCGGACGGAGATGAACCCGGAACTGGGAGACTACCGGCCGGAAGCCGGGGAAATGTCCCCGCCGCCCACGTGGCTCATGGCCCGGGACAGCAAGCTGGCCTACGACGTGTCCATGCCGCTGACGGCCTTTGGCTGTCTCAGCGTGCAGCCCCTGACAAACACACCCGACAGAATCTCCGGGTATCTGCTGAACACCGCCAGGGAGGCGGCGCAGGAAGTGGCAGAACGCGTCAACCGCGCGTCTGACCTGTTTTGTCAGCAGACCCACCGGCCGCGGCGTGAGGTCAAGTGGCAGCCTGTGGTCCTCAGCTTTTCTGAGCTGGTGGCCCACAGTACCCACCGCTACGGCGAAGGATTTACGGCTTATTACAAGGATGCTTTGAAAAAGGCCAACGACAAGCTGACCACCGGCGAGGCCAACAACGCCACCGCCACCTGGTCCCTGCTGGACGCGATCTTCGAGTACATTGGCTGTGAACAGCCCACCGTGATCATAGGCGTCGTTCCGCCGTACTATCCAAGCGTGTCCCACCTGGACCGACCGGAATACCAGCGGTTCATTGAAGAGATCACTATTGAGCTCAACAAATTCACCGCAGTGCACTACGACCAGCATTATGATCTGGAGGCCTTCTTCACCGGCATTTCCGATCTCAGCTATGCCGCCCTGATGCATGATGAAATCAGCGCCCTGGAAGAGGCCGTGGCCGACCAGATGCCGCTGTACGGCGACTTTTATTCGATCCCGTTCACGGAGATCGCCCGCAATGCCATGCCGTGCCTCAACATTGGGCCTTGGGGCAAGGACTTTCACAAGATCAGCGAGCGTGTCCTGAAGGCGGATCTGCTGGAGCGCACGCCGGCTATGATTCTGAAGGCGCTGGAATTGGCGCTGGGGGAATAGGGAAGGGGAGGCCGATGGTTGACCATCGGCACAAAAGCCCCTGAAGTTTCTGGACTGAGAGACAACACAACCCATTTTAGGAGGTCATCCACCATGTTCAAACACACGATTGTTCGCCGACCAGCAAAGTCTATGACAGAAGGCATAACGTCAGCGCCGGAGCTCGGCAAGCCTGACCACGCCAATGCTCTCAAGCAGCACGACGCCTACATTGAGGCACTGAAAGCCTGCGGCGTGGACGTCCTGGTGCTGGAGGCCCTGGAGGACTTCCCGGATTCCTGCTTCGTGGAGGATGTGGCGGTCTGCACGCGGGCTTGCGCCATCATCACGAACCCGGGTGCGGCATCGAGAAATAAGGAAAAGGATTACATTGTCGACGGGGTGAAGCGGTTTTATGGCGAGGAGAAAATGGCTTACATCCAGGCGCCGGGTACCCTCGATGGCGGCGACGTCATGATGGTGGGGGACCACTTCTACGTAGGCCTTTCAGAAAGGACTAACCAAGAAGGCATCGATCAGTTTACCGCGGTACTGGCCAAGCACGGCATGACCTGCGAGGCTGTGGAGATGAAGGAAATGCTTCACCTTAAGACGGGTCTTGCGTATCTTGAAAACAACAACCTGATCGTTGGCGGGGAATTTATCACGTCACCGGTATTTGAGAAGTTCAACAGACTTGAAGTCTCCGATGACGAAGCCTATTCCTGCAACTGCATCTGGATCAACGATAATGTCATTGTACCGGCGGGCTATCCAAAGACCCAGGCGAAGGTTGAGGCGATGGGCTATAATGTGATTGTGGTTGACACGTCAGAATTTAGAAAGCTCGATGGCGGGTTGAGCTGTCTGTCGTTGAGGTTTTAGGTTTTAGAAGGGTGTCTGGCACCGAGTTGAGTTGGGTGTCAGGCACTGAGTTAAGTTTGGTGTCAGGCACTGAGTTAAGTTTGGTGTCAGGCACTGAGTTAAGTTTGGTGTCTGACACTGAGTTAAGTTTGGTGTCTGACACTGAGTTAAGTTGAGTGTCTGACACCGAGGTGAACTTGGTGTCAGGTACAGTAATATAATCGAAACAAATAATTTCGTTATTGTTCATTATTAGAACTCGTTCCATCTACCAGCACTACAGAACCTAAAATGAAGGGGGCAATCTAATGACACAGGCAACGATCGAGTATATCGTATGGGAAGTTCTTTGGGGAACGCCGCTGATTGTGACGATCCTGGCTATCGGCATCTACCTCACGGTTAAAACTGGCTTTTTCCAGTTCCGATTTGGCGGCTTCGCCATGAAGGAGGCCATTAAAGCCTTCACCGGCGGCGGCAAAGACAAGAAAGACAACGCCGGCGTCATCTCGTCCTTCCAGGCCATGAGCGTCGCTCTGGGCACCACGGTAGGCGTCGGCAACATAGGCGGCGTCGCGTCGGCCATCGCCATAGGCGGACCGGGCGCCATCTTCTGGATGTGGGTAGCCGGCGTCCTGGGCACCGTCATCAAGATGACCGAAATCTCCCTGGCCCTACACTACCGCTCACACAACCCGGACGGCTCCGCTTATGGCGGTCCGAACTACTACATGAAAAAAGGCATAGGGATCCAGAAGAAGATGCAGGGCGTCGCCAAATTCCTCAGCGCGCTGTTCGCCTTTGGTTTCCTGGTCGGGTTCTTCATCAACATCCAGATCTACACGGTCTCGGAAGCCATAGCCACTACCTTCAACTTCGACATGATCCCGGTGGCCGTCGCCTTCACCATCATTCTCTACCTCATGATCTCCGGCGGACTCAAGGGCCTCGGCCGCATCGCAGAATTCCTCGTGCCGTTCATGATCGTCTTTTATTTAGGCGCTGGCTTATTTATAATTTTTAAGAACATCGGCATGATCCCTGAAAGTCTCGCACTCATCTTTGGCAGCGCCTTCACTGGCACCGCCGCAGTAGGCGGCTTCGCAGGCGCCGCGTTCTCCCACGCCATTAAAACCGGCATGGCCCGCTCCGTCTTCTCCAACGAAGCCGGCTGGGGCTCCGCACCAATGGTCCACGCCTCCGCCAAAGTCGACCACCCGGTCAAACAAGGCATCCTGGGCGTCTTCGAAGTCACCGTGGACACCCTGTTCATCTGCTCCATCACCGCCCTCGTCATCATGGTCACAGGCCAGTGGAGCTCCGGCCTCGCCGGCGCCGAGCTGACTCTGACCGCTTTTGAAACAGGCATTGGCAGCGCCGGCCGCGTCGTTTTGGCCTTCGGCACCTTCCTCTTTGGCATCACCACCGCCAGCGGCCTCTTCGCCCAGATGGAAGTCGTCGTCCGTTACCTGATCGGCGATTCCAAACAGAAAAACACTATCCTGAACATCTACAAGTGGACCTACCCGCTTCCAGGCCTCGCCCTGGTCATGATCGCTGTCTATTACGCGTTCCCGGGCACCACCGTCTGGCTCTTCTCCGACATGTCCACCGCCCTCCCAATCTTCGCCAACGTCGTGGCCCTGGCCATCCTGAGCCCGAAATTCTCCGACCTCCTCAAGGACTACAAAGCCCGCTACATGGGCATAGGCAAGGTCGACCCGAACTTCAAGGTCTTCTATGAGGAAGTTCCGGGGGCTGCTGCGTCCGTAGAAACCAGTAAAAAAGCTTAGCTTTAGCCGATGGTCACCTAAACCAAAAGGAAGGGGGATCGGACACCCCCCTTCCATCTTTCTCATATTAACGAATCAGCGTCACTTCAAATAGACACCTGAAATGATCAAATTTCAGTGCTGTTTAAAGTGACGCTTTTTTATTAGCAAAAACTGCTTCAATTGTATGCTGAATATTGTTTGTCAAAAAAAGGAATCTGCATTCAGCTCTGGCAGGCATCTCAGTGTACTATAAATGTGGGCCGAGTTTTTGAATTCAGGCTCTTCAATCCGACAGCAATCCCAGAGTCAAGCCGGTCATGGCACGCCTGAATGTATTCTGATAATCTTCTTGACCATCCAGGCTTTGTAAAAGCGGCATATAGGTCATGTAAACAGAATTGGACATTTGTGTCAGTTGTTCTGCAGAACACCCATTAAACTCCGGAATCCGCTCCATCAGCATTTTGAACATCAAGATAAAGCCATGTCTATTTTTAGCGAGATTTGGATAGTCTTCCGGACTCACCTGATAGAGCATCATAACGTGCAAATCCTCACGTTCCCATAATTCTATGCAGTAGTTCCAGATATGATCCATACTAAGCGGCTGATCAAGTCCAAAGTGCTCCAGATAAGCTTTGGCATGGTTGCAGACTGGCATCACCAGTTCTTTTATTAAGGCTTCTTTATTTTCAAAATGATTGTAAACGGTTTTTCGCGCCACATCCGCATGCAAGGAAATTTCCTCAAGTGTCACGCCGAGGGAGCCTTTTTCACTAATGAGTTTAGCCGCGACGCTAAGGATATCATGATGAAGTTTGTCTCGCTTCTTCATTGTCCGTGAAGGCATAGGCTCGTGCATCCTGATCACCTTTCTTTTTGCTTGCTTGTTTTTATAGATTAGTATATCATGAAATCAAAACAAAATACACAATTATGTGTAACGTTACATAAAGGTGTATTCGGAGGCAAAAGCATGAAAAACAAATCTATGACCATACTGCCAATATTTTTTACTGTCTTTATTGACTTGCTTGGCCTGGGGATAATAATTCCAATACTTCCGGCGGTTATTCTCAATCCTGTGGCAGGTTTACTGCCTATGCAATATGACTTTTCCCTGCGGACCATCATTTATGGCTTTCTGATTGCATCTTATCCGATCATGCAATTTTTTGGTGCACCAATCCTTGGTGTTCTCGCAGATCGTATGGGACGCAGAAAAATTCTGCTGGCTTCACTGGTTGGGACGATGATAGGGTATATCCTGTTTGCAATAGGCATTGTGACGCAGAATATTTGGCTGTTGTTCTTGGGCCGGTCCGTTGATGGCTTCACCGGCGGCAATATTTCTATCGCTCAATCGGCCATTGCTGACATCAGTGATGAAAGCAACAAAGCCAGAAACTTTGGTCTGATTGGTATGGCATTTGGTTTGGGTTTTGTAATAGGTCCGTTTATAGGTGGTAAATTGTCTGACCCTTCAATTGTAAGTTGGTTTAATTTTGACACACCCTTTTGGCTGGCGGCTGTATTGTCCATAATCAATCTGCTGATGGTCTTCAGATTGTTCCCTGAAACGCTCAAAGCAAGGAAAACAGGGCGTGTGGATCTCTTTGCCGGCATTGGGAACATTCGACGTGCTTTTGGGATCAATGAGATGCGAACCGTCTTTATAGTTGTTTTTTTGTTGACCATAGGCTTCAACTTCTTCACCCAATTTTTTCAAGTTTTCCTGGTGGGGAAATTTCAGTATAATCAATCACAGATTGGTGACTTATTTGCTTATATGGGCATTTGGATAGCTATTGCCCAGGGTGCGGTATTGCGTCCACTTTCCAGAAAATTTTCATCCACTCAAATATTGTCTTATGCGGTTTTGCTTCTTGCCATTGTATTCCCAATTCTGCTGATCCCGGATAACGCTCTTTGGATTTACGTCATCATTCCATTCATTGCAATTCTTCAGGGCTTGATCCAACCGAACAGCACAGCGATTGTTTCGGGATTGTCAGATCGCTCTTCTCAAGGGGAAATACTTGGGATCAACCAGTCCATTGTCAGCTTGGCTCAGGCTATCCCGCCTATTTTGGCTGGATTTTTAACGATTATTAATCTTAATCTTCCGACCTTGTTTGCTGCCGGGTCAACCTTTCTGGCGTGGATTGTGTTTATTAACCGGTTTAAGAAACGCAGTGCGGGGATAGAGCAATCAGTTAAGAAGGTCAATTGACTATAGACACGCACATACACATCACTTTAGCTGCTGTAGGTTAAAGTGCTGAAATCCAGATAAAAAGCCTTGATCGCCACCTATTCAGGAGATCAAGGCTTTAATTCTGTATGCAACGCGCTCTCAAGCCCAAACGCCATCAAGGCGTCGTACTTTTCTCCCTCAAATCCGGATCGTTTTCGTATCCTCGACTTTCCCAGTATCCTTCGTAGTCGGCATCCTCGGTCAGTTCAATCTCATTGACCCACCGGGCCCATTTATAGCCCAGCTTGTCTTCCGCAATGACAATAAAAGGATAGCCAAGGGCCGCAGGGAGCTGGATCCCATTGGAGTTGTAAGCCAGCAGCATGTCCCGCTCCAGTATGGTTTCCAGCGGCATGGAGGTCGTGTAGTCGTCAACGCAGTGAAAAATGACTGTGACGGCTTCCGGCTGAACCCCGGCGGACTCGATCAAATCCGCGAGTCTCACGCCTTCCCACAGCACCGTGGCGTCCCAGCCCTCGACGCAGTGTAGGGTGATCAGCCGCTCATAAGCTGTCAACGCCAGCACCTCATCATAAGTGTAAGTCAACGGCGTGTCGACGAGACCTGTAACTGTCAACTCGTAGTTGTCAATGTCAACCTGCTGAATGCCGCTGATGGAGTTGTCTCTGGGGCCTATTGAAGGATCGAGGCGCATCCCTTCATATTCCCTGATTTCCAGTTCCTGATAGCGCTTTTCGGTGGCGCTTGTGACACCGTCCGGACCGGGTTCGGGGCTGTCAACGATGTTGCAGGCGGAGAGGAGGGGGAGAAGAGACAGCAGGATGAGAAGGAAGAGGTGACGCGGTAGGCGTTGGGGGAGTGTAGGGGGAAGATTATGAAGAAGGTTATGTAATCGTCTGTGTTTCATAACGGGTGCTCCTTTCTTAAACCTGGGAAGGCAGGGAAATGGCATTGCATAATAGGATTTGTAATCCATTTATACCCCCAAACCTTAAATAACAATTAAATGTGTCGGGGCTGATTTCAAAAGCTGTCCGCGTCCCCAACTCCGTTTTTGTCCGCGTCCCCATCTCAAAACCCTAAATCACTAAATCTCCATCTTCCATTCCTTCCAAATTTATGCTATGCTTTATCCATACCACCGCACCACCCACAACTTCATAAACAGTCTTATCAAGAGTCAGGGTAGAGGTTCAGCTCTATGACCCTGCGCCAACCTGCTGCAAAGCAAGGTGGTCCAGCTGAAAGCGATAAGGAGGGAGCCAATATGACCTAACTTCTTTTGCTTGAAAGAGGTTTTTTTATTTTTTTGTTATTTTAGGTCCACCCCAAAGCGCCAATGCCTAAAAAAGAACCTCAACGAATAACTCTGAAAGCCCCCAAATTCTAAAAGCCGTTATCCACCCCAAAAGAAACCAATCCAAGGAGAGATTCTCATGACAAGTTCAAACATTATTAAGTCCACTGACTTCGCAAGTCTAGCAACATCACCAACCCCGCGCTACAAGCGCGTCCAGGGCGGCAACAGCTGGGCCAGCGCCATGTTCAGATTTACCGCAGACAGCTTCACCTACGCCGCCCGCCTGATCGACAACCTCGACCGCTTCCACTTCCAGAGCCGCGGCGACCTTACCACCGTCTTGAACACCGCTCAGAATCACGACCATGATCAAGACACCCTCCAAGCCTCCGCCCCAACAGGCATCACCTTCTACTGCCGTGGCATCGAAATCGCGACCTTCACCGAAGAGGACATAGAAATCAAGCGCGCCACCGCCGCCTATGCCTTCGACGATCACCTTATCGAAAAATTAAGAGCCTACGGCATCCCGGAAGCGTTTAAAATCCCTCTCCATAGGGAAAAAGAACAAAGTCAGAAGAAATAACTCACGCATTACCAAATATTGACCACCCCAATCCCCACACTCACCGACGCGCCGATCCACCGACCCACACACCCACCCACACACCCACCACCTCCAAGCCCCAAGCCCCCAACCCATTCCCCCCCGAAAGCGAGGTCCCTCCATGATCCGAAGACTCACTGAAGCCGACCGCCAGACCACCCTCAGCTTCCTCCTGGAAGAACCTGAAATCAATCTTTTCGCCATAGGCGACATTGAGCGCTTCGGCTTTGACGCGCACTTCCAAACCCTCTGGGGCGACTTTGAGGCCGACACGGATCACCTTCAGGCCGTTCTCCTTCGCTACGAAAGCAACTACATTCCCTATTTCAAAAACAATCACTATAACCCGGCCATTTTCGCCAATATCATGCTCTCAGACCCCGACTTCAGAATGCTCTCCGGCCGCCTGCCCCTGGTCCGGAGAGTCCAGGAGGCAATAGCCATAGCCACCGAAGCCCTGGAACGCCCTGAACCGGCCTATATAGAAAAGGTCACCTACTTCTGTAAATTGACAGAGGCCACCCAGCTCAGCCCAGAAAATCCAACCCAAACCATCAAAATCGCCATACCAGACGACGCCCCACGGATCCTCGATCTCATCAAAGAAATTGATGAATTCAGCGACTCCATCACCACTACAGAGCACCGCATGCGCGAAAACATTGAAACCGGCGCCTCCCGTGTCTATTTCATCGATGACTCCACCGGCCGCCTCCTGACCGTCTCCCAGACCGCCGCCGAAAACTCCGCCTCCGCCATGATCGTGGGCGTCGCCACCCGCCCAGACCACCGCGCCCAAGGCCTGATGAGCGCTTGCCTCTCCAGCCTCTGCCGCGACCTCCTCGGGGAAGGCAAAACCCTCTGCCTTTTCTACGACAACCCCCGCGCCGGCTCAGTCTACCACCGCCTGGGCTTCGACACCATTGACCAGTGGCTCATGCTGATCAAACGTTAATCATTTCTTAATTGTATTTATTTCACCCTTGGGGTATAGTGGTGCTATAATCCAGTTGAGAATGGGTATCATCTAACCAAACCTAGCTCAACACCCCAATAAGAAAAGTGGTGAAACCTCATGCAAACATCCAAAAACCTAAAGAAGCTTCTGCCGATGGTCACCTTAACCCTCCTCCTCACCGCCGCAGCAACCCTCTCAGCATGTGCACCGGCTGTAGAACCACCTGCCACGCCACCTGCCGCAGAAACCCCGGCAGCACCAACTCTCCCGCAAGCTCAGGAGAAAATTTTTGAACAGGCGGGGTCAGACCCGTGGCGCGACTACAGCTTCGAACCTGCCTCGCTTCAGACTTGGATCAACGAAGAGGGCGACGAAATCCTGGATGTCTGGGTCCGAATAGACTACAAAAACAACCCTGGCACCGCGGTTAGAGATGAACAGCAGTGGCACATCGATTTCAAGAATAACCGCTACAAAGTCTCTGACAGCTTCGCCTATGACGCCGAGGGCAACTTCTGCGAAACGTGACACCTCGCTTATGAGGATGTCTCGTGGAGAGATCCGGTGGAAGGCAGTCCAGGCTTTATTGTACTGACTGCGGTAAAAGAGTACGTAGGGAAATAATTCAAAGGAGGGGCGACAATGGCGGCGGCAGCCGCTGTTGTCGCTTCCTTTTTTTAAAAGGAAAATAAAGGCCCACAGATCTCAGCGCCTCTTATGCGCGCTGGGATCTGTGGGCCTTCATTTGAAAAAATCCATTATAACATTTAAGTCATTCAAAAATTTTCAACTTTCCACCACATCCAAAAACAGATTGTCCAATTGAATCAACCTAATATTGGATTGTTCTTTGCTCTTTTCAATCAGTTGCTTCGTGAAACCACTTTTCGAGAACAGATAATAATATTTATTTTCGTGCGCAAACATAAGACTTCTTTCTACCAGCAAATTTAACGTTTTTACGTCCATTAGGTCATTTTTGAATTTGCACTCGCCAAAGATGACGGCATCTCTTCCAAGGGCAATTAAATCAATTTCATCCTGCTTTTGCTTAATGGGATTGTTTCCCCACCATCGGCCAATGTTTTCAATGGTGAATGGCAATTTGGACTGATGGTCCATTCGCAGCAAATATTCCATGCAAACAGTTTCAAAGGCGCTTCCTAAGAATGTACTGAGTTCAGGGAGTATTTTCTCCTCATAAACATAACGGCTTTTGTCGCGTTCGATCAAACTTTTATTAGGATAGACAAACCTATAGATGAATTTAAACAATAAGTCATTCACTCTGTAAATCGTATTTTTAAATTTTTCATTAGTGATTGGAAATTCTTTTTTTAAGATATGGAGGTCTACCAAATGCAAAATGTATTTTGATAATTTGCGGCTGTCTTCACCGCTCTTTGTCGAGATTTCATTGAGTTTTGTTGCGCCTGATGAAATGGCTTCAATGATTGCATTATAAACTGCGGGCACACGAAGCTCCTGATGCATGAGATTTTTTGGTTCATCATATAAATAGGCACTGGTATCCAAAATGTGTTCAATAATATTTTCTGGCAGACTTAGTGAAGCATCAAATTTATTCAGATACTGGGGGATGCCGCCTAAGAGACAATAAGTCTTGACCTTGTCTTCATAGGTGTAATTCGGGAAAAACTTCGCGGCGTCAAAATAATCGAGAGGTTGTACATGCATCTGAGCGGTTTTTCTCCCGAAAAGCGGACTCTTCTCTGAAATGACTTCATTTTCAATGAAACTGATCGATGAACCGCATGCTATCAAGAACAAATTTGTTTTTGAAAGGGTATGATCAATCACATGCTGAAGCGTCGATAAAAAGCTTGGATTACTTTGGGCAATATAGGGCAGCTCATCAATAACGACAACGATCCTTTGATCTGAAGCAATTTCAGCGATGAACTTAAAAGCGTGATCCCATTTATCGAAGTCGGGGATATACTTAAATTGCGGATAGTGTTCTCTAATGGCATCTGTAAATTTTGACAAGTTTAGTTTGTCATTATTCTCCTCTGCGGAGAAGAAGATGGCCTCTTTATTTTTGATGAATTCGGTTAACAACCTTGTTTTACCAATTCTGCGGCGTCCAAACATTATCATGAATTCGAATTTATTTGTTTTGTATAGCTTTTCAAGCTTCGTTAATTCGTTTGTCCTTCCAATAAACAAGTGGCTCAGCCCCTTCAAGAATTGCTTCGATGGTCACATAACTACTCATAAGTTGACTACTCATGAGTTGACTACTCGTAAGTAGTTAATATAATTCTATCACAAAATTGCATTCTTTCAAGTCTGTTTGACCTTCCCTTTTATGGAGGGAAACTATATTAATAGTACTTAACAAATCAAAACCCGAATCCATCCAAGAGGTGAGTCTATGTACACGCAAGATCTCGACGACTACCTTTCCATCCGGCACGACAACGGCGCAAACTTCTGGATCACTGGACTGTCCGCGTCCCAACGGGACCCTGCCATCTTGGCATAGGCGCGCAGTATATGAAAGTTGAATATCCCTTCCTCCGCTACAACATGTTCTATACCACTTACGTCCTTTCTTACTATAAAGCAGCTAAGCATGATCCCCGTTTTCTCGAGATGCTGGATGCCCTCCGCGGAAAGCTGGTCGACAAAGGTCAGCTGATTGTTGAACGCCCACATGCAAAGCTGGCAAAACTCAAGTTCTGCAAGATGGGTGATCCTTCGGAGATGGCTACCGGGCGGTATGGGGAGATTATGTTTAATTTAAAGCAATAATGTTTTTGCCGATGGTTCCTCCAACGCACACCATCCCAAGATATTCGATGTAATGTCAAAAAGAGTCATCCTCTATACGCTGCCTCTCTTTGCATTATAAAATTATAAAATTGCAAACATAAACAGATTTTGTGTTTACAATAGCAATTCGAGTGATATAATTAAATTGGAGGTGAGACTATGAAGCTGCTTAAAATTGAATTTGAAAACATTGGAATCTTTGAAAAAGGGTTTACAATCGATTTAACTGCCGCGGATAGAGTGACTGAATCCAGTCAAGTTGCCAATATATATAGGTCAATTTACTCACAGAATGTAGTGGCCGTAACAGGTCCAAATGCTTCAGGCAAAACCTCACTTTTAAAACTTCTTAGACTGGCATTTAAAATAGTAATTCATAACGCAGGACTTGATGATATTGGCCCTATTAGTGGCGTTATTAATGATGGAACGATCATGAAAGTTGACTTTTATAATGAAGATATTTTTTATCGATTGATCTCAACTATAGGCATACAGGACCAATTGCAGGACAATAAGTATTATTTCAAAGATGAGATTGTTTATTCAAAAGTTAAATCGGAAGTAAGAAATAAGGAAAGCGTCAATGAATTTGAGAAAATCCTTTTAAGAAGAAGTGATGTAACAAATAACAAAAATAACTTTTTAAAACCACAAGACAGTATCGTATCGATCTATACTCGAAACGATGTCATTTATAGAGATACCATTAGCGCGACGAATATCAATATTTACCATAATAGAGGGAATGACATCATGCCCTTTGTCAATTTGTTTGATAACAGCATCGAATTTATTAAGTCAAACAATGAAGAATGTGAGATCAAATTTAAGAATAAAGATAAACAGTATACAACCAACATTTTTGAAACTGAAAATTATTTGTCTTCCGGCACAATAAAAGGAAGCAATCTTATTTTTACAATTGCATTAGTCATGAAATCCGGTGGTTATTTAATCATTGATGAAATTGAGAATCATATACAAAAAAAACTTGTCCAGATTCTGATAGGTCTTTTTACAGACGAGGAGATCAACAGGTTCGGAGCGACTCTCATTTTCTCGACGCACTATTCTGAGATTATAGATGTGATTGATAGAAAAGACAATATTTACGTACTTGTAAGAGATCAGGACTTCGTCAGTAAAGTCATCAGGTATTCAGAAATAGTAAATAGAAATGATATAAAGAAAAGTGAAATTCTGTTGTCGAATTATATCGACGGCACTTCGCCGAGTTATGAACTCATTAAAGACGTGAGGGAGCTATTATGCAAATTGGTGAATTCATAAGTGGGCAGTATTATGTTCTTTGTATATGCGAGGGAAGGGCAGAAGAAGACTTAATAAACTATTTGCTTGAGAACGATCTTCTGATATTCAAAAGACAGGATCTGCTTTTTGAGAAAATCACCCGTACGAGAGCTGTTAAGAAGATTCAAGAAGAGTTCTTGAGTTTATACTTTGAAAAACCTGTCATCATAATTAGAATTGTCGACTCAAAGAATGAGAAGTTCAAATTGGATGCTGTCTATGAAGATCGCTATGAAGATAAAGTCTTTAATATTATCACAAGACCAGAAATTGAAATTCTGATCGTTATCAAAAATGGAGATTACGGACGTTATTCAAGAAAGCATAAGTCAAAAAACAAGCCCAGTGAATTTTGCCAAGCTGAATACGGAATTAAGAATATCAAGTCTAAAGGCCGCTTTATTTGTGAGTTTGAAGGTGTAGAACAAATTATGGACGCTATAAAAACTTATAAAAGTCTAACCAATTATAAAGAGCTCAGTTTGAGTGATCTTTTTAATAAGGACTTATGAAGTATGAATATTTTCACCACATTACAGTATGTCTTCGAAATCGTATTTCTCTTCACATCAAAAAACCAAGCGCCCCACACCCCCTTCAGCGTACTCCAGCTGAAGGGGTGTGGGGCGCTTTGATTATATATCTACTTCCCCTTCATCCCCACCGCAATCACCGCCGTGATTGGAATCGTGAGCACCAGCCCAATGGTCCCCGCCAGGGACCTAACAATCTCCGTGGCAATCAGATCCAGGTTGATAATCCTCGCCAGCGGCGTGTCATAAGCCATAAAGATCAGCAGCAGGGGAATGGAGCTCCCTGTATAAGCCAGGATCAGCGTATTGCTCATAGTCCCCATGATATCCTTGCCCACGGTCATACCCGCCGCGAATAGTGCCTTGCTTTTCAGAAGAGGATTCGCCCTGTGCACCTCGTCAATGGCAGAGGAAATCGACATAGCCACGTCCATAACCGCCCCAAGGGCGCCCAGCAAAATCCCGGAAAACATGAGCTCTTTAAAGTTGAACACCGTCCCTTGTGGGATGTACAGCAGCATCCCGGCTTCCTCCCCGGACAGTCCGGTCAGCCGCACCATGGAGCCCACCGTATAGGCCAGAACCCCCGCAATAATAACCCCCAGTGACGCCCCAATAATAGCCGCGTAGCTTTTGCGCTGAAACCCACTGATCACCAGGTAAGTCACAATGTTGATGACTATCGCAATACCCACCGTAATCAAAATAGGGCTGTACCCCGCCAACAGCGCCGGCAGCAGCACCTTGTAAACCAGGGTCATGGTGATCCCCAGGGTCACAATGGTTTTCAGACCCTGCATCCCCCCAATGGCCAGCACACACAGCAGAAAGAATCCACCCAGCCAGTAAATGTAGGTATCCCGCACATAGTCCGAGACATAGACCACATAATCCCCTGAGTCCGGGTACTCCTCAATGTGCACCATGACCTTGTCGCCCTCTGACACCGGCAGCTCATAAATCGAGTTGCCGCTTAGAACATTGATGGTCTCCGTAATCTGACCCTTGAATTTCCCCGTCAGGATCTCCAGCTGCACAGTTTGCTCCAGCGTAATTTGCTCCTCCGGAGCAGGGGTCCGCTCCACTACAGACAGCACCCGGGCTTTCTCGGAGTGCGTAATATAGTCCTCGTCCACCTCAGGCACTTCCGCCATGTCTTCCTCTAACTGCACTTCTTCAGAGATTTCGCCGATGGTCCCTGTGTCAGACACCGCACCCTCATCACTGGCGCTGTCCGCCCAAACGCTGCTCATTCCAAAGGGAACAGTCAGCATCAGCGCCAACAGCATAGCGATACCAATTGTTCTATAACTTTTAAATTTTAAGCTTCTTCGCATAAACTGCCACCTCACAATGCTTATAGTGTACCATCAGACCCCCTTTTGACACAAGGCGGATGGCACATTGTTACCCCTTCTTAAGAGACTTGGAAACCCTTATGAAATTTCTTAAGAATTTCCATTAAATGTTATGTAAATATAAGGATTAAATAATAGTAAATCCCTAAAAACTTCTTTACACAGTGTATATTTTTAGATACAATCCTTTGGGGAAGGAAATTTATCCCAGTTTTATGTCAACGACTGCGACTTCGGATCCAGGGAGGTGATCCAGCGTCAATCCAGTACCGGTTGGGTATAAAAGAGCGCTTCAAATGACAATTGAGACGGGCACACAGTAATGTAAACAACAACCACTTTAGCAATCATCGCAGAAGGAGTGGCACTACATGAAGGCTAGCCGTCAAAACAAAACGAGAAACCTATTGTCCATGCTGTTAAGTTTAATCTTGATTTTTGGAAGCGCCTCTTTCAGTACAAGTTTAGCCGCAAGCGCCGCACAGTCGACGCACTGGGTCAAGCAGTCACCTGGCATAACACAGGAATGGCACCCTTTGATTGATGAATTCGAGTCCCTTGGTCTGCTGGACGCGCCTATGACGCGGGGGGCTTTTGAAATCCTCATTCAGAACAGCTTTGAGGGTCTTGAAGCCTTTGAAATTACGGCGGGTTCAAGCGAAAGCCGGGAAGTCACCAAAACGTACTATGTCACAAGAATGGAAGGCGCCTTTTATCTTCATCATCTTATGAAAGCCGAAAGGATCATGGAACAGCAGCTTTATACGGATCAGCCGGATATTCCATCATGGGCTCTTGAATCCGTCCTGGGCATGACTCAGAAGGGGATCTTTAAAGGCTTCCCGGACGGATCCTTTAAAAGCCGCCAGTGGCTTACCCATGCCGAAGCCATCTGTCTGGTGGCAAAATCTCAGCTGCAGTGGATGAGAGAAGGATTGACGGCCGTAGTGCCAACACCGGCGCCACTGGGAGAGCCGGTAGTCACCGTACCGGAGCCACAGCCTGAACCACAGCCTGAACCTGATCCGGACCAAACCCCACAACCGGAACCTCCTGTCACTACTGAGCCTCCGGTTGTCTCTGAGCCTCCGGCTGATACAGAACCAGCCGAAACGCCGGAAGAGCCTGCAGAACCTGTTGAGCCAGTGATTGAAGCGCCTCAGCCGGATCCGGTCCCACAACCGGAAGACCCGCAGCCAACGGATCCTCAGCCCGAAAATCCACAGCCCGTAGATCCGTTGCCGGAAGAGCCGCAAACTGAAGACCCTCAGCCACAGGTACCTGAGGCAAAACCAACCCACACCGCAGAAATCCTGATGCTCCTGCCGGAGGGCAAAACGCACTATGCTTACGTTCCCATTGAGCTTTATCTGATAGATCCGGATCTCAACACAGATCCAAACGTCGTTGAGACGGCTGAGGTCTTGATGTTTTCCTACGACCAATTCGAAAGCGTCATCACAATGACAGAAATCAGTGCGGACAGCGATCATTTCCTGGCCTGGATTACACCGGTCTTTGAACCGGGGGAGGATCCATTTGAGTTCAGAGTATGTGAGTTCTATACCATTGGAGCTTACATCGATTATTATGATCCGGTGAATGCGGATGGCGTAACTAATTATTTTAGGTCCATGTCCTTTGATGTGCAGCCGTTTGAGGATTAGTAGCACATTCCGGAAATAACTGTGCAATAAAAAATGATTTATAAGCCTGAATATTGCCAGCAGGTTTTACGTTCTTTTGCATAGATATTTCAAGAATGTTGTATTAGTTAATGCAAGTGCTGGATTGGAAAATGGATCCTCAATTTCCAATCCGGCGCTTTTTCTTCATAAAAAATTTTTTATGTAAACAATTTACTTATTTGTAACGCATACGACAATCTTCGACCTTTTAAATATTTTTGGTTGTGATATACTCATTTCAGACTACATAAAGCAAACAAAAAAATGAATAAAATCGGTAAACTGAGGGAAACTTCAGGACACAAAGCTATAGGGACTTCCTCCCCGGGGAAAAGTCAGCCAGTTGCAAATTTGACATCAAAGGGCTGCTAATAGCGGCTTTTTTTGATACCTGAATTTATTTGTGTTCTTTTTTTGTAAAAGCGCTCATTCGACATTCTTGTATAAATTTCGACATTGATATTATAGTATAATAATGCTTGGCGTGTGGTTGACATACAAATTTACATGATTATGTAAACCGCACAATTTGTTGGGAGGCATGTACATGAAATCGACGCGGAAATTTTCTATACTATTTCTTGATATCGCATTTCTTTTTGCGTCTATAGTCATCGCGATCATCCTTAAAGCAGATTTCGACCGGCTTATGTTTTTATTCCAGAATGCGCTGCAGTATATAGTACTTATGATTGGCATCAAACTGATCTTAATCAAAGTGCTGATGCTCTATGACAGCCTGTGGGAGCATGCCAGCGTAGATGAACTAATCCGCATCGCGAGCTTTGGTGTCCTCAGCCACCTGTTCATAGCCATTCTGGATGCCTCCATAGGGTCCGTGTTCAGTTATAAGAGCCTTTTGCTGATCTCGTTTTTCGACGTGGTTCTGATAGGCGGCTTCAGATTGAGTTACAGGGTCGTCAGAAGGTTGAAAAACAGGGCTTATACCATTAAGCAGATCTACAAAAATGTGTTGATCATAGGCGCAGGCTATACCGGCGGGATGACCGCCAGACACCTGCTGTCAGAACCGCAGCGCTTCGGATACCCAAAAGCGTTCATAGATGATGATCCATTAAAAGAAGGAACTTTAGTCAATGGCATTAAAGTTTTGGGCAATCGCTACGATATATTAAGTGTGGTGAAACGTCAGAAGATCGACGAAATTATCCTCGCCATCCCTTCGGTATCCATGCAGGACCGCAAGGAGATCCTGGAGGAATGCAAACGCACAGGCGCCAAAGTGAAAACTGTCCCTTCACTGGAAGAAATGATGATCGACAATGTGGACATGAAAAAGATCAGAGATGTTGAAATTGAGGATTTGTTGGGGAGAGATGAGATCACGTTGAATCTTGAAGGGATTCAGCATTATCTGAAGAACAAAACCGTTTTAGTCACGGGTGGCGGCGGATCTATTGGATCAGAACTGTGCCGACAGATTCTCAGATTTTCGCCTAGAAAACTTGTCATCCTCGACATTAACGAAAACGCAGTTTATGATCTGGCAAATGAGTTGAAAACCAGAGGACTGGGAAATGTAGAACTGGATGTGATCATTGCGTCAGTTCGGGACCGCGGAGAACTCTGCAGTATCTTTAATGAGATCAGACCACAGGTCGTCTTCCATGCCGCTGCCCATAAGCACGTGCCTCTGATGGAACGGAGCCCGCGGGAGGCTATCAAGAATAACGTCTTTGGTACCCTGAATCTGGTAGATTCATCCCTCAACTACGGTGTCGAAAGGTTTGTCCTGATTTCGACTGATAAAGCGGTTAATCCAACCAGTATTATGGGTGTGAGCAAACGCATCGCGGAAATGATCGTTCAGTCCGTGGAGTCGAACAAGACCATATTTACAGCTGTACGCTTCGGCAATGTCCTGGGCTCAAATGGCAGTGTCATCCCACTTTTCAAAAAACAGATCCAGTCGGGCGGACCGCTGACAGTGACCCATAAAGACATGATTCGGTATTTCATGACCATTCCTGAGGCCTCGAGGCTGGTCCTTCAGGCCGGCGGCATTGCCAAAGGCGGAGATGTCTTCGTCCTTGATATGGGCGAACCGGTCAAAATATTGACTTTAGCGGAGGATTTGATCCGTTTATCCGGTCTTGAGCCCTACAAAGACATCGAAATCGAGTTTTCCGGCCTTAGACCTGGCGAAAAACTCTATGAGGAACTTTTAACCTCTGAGGAATCAGTAGAAGGAGAAACGGAGCATCAGAAAATCTTCGTTGGAAAGCCAAATCGTTTGGAATACGCTTTTCTGCTGAAGCGGTTGGAGAGCCTCAGAGAGGTGATCCACTCAGGGGATATGGAGACACTGGTTATGACGCTGGAATCCCTTGTGCCTTCCTATCAAAGAGACAATCGTGAGATCAATGAGGCGTTCATTGAAAACGGATGCAATATGCCGTCTGCTGAGATTCAGCAGTGGAATGTCGTAACGCCATAATATGTTAGTTGACACTGTGCTTGATCGCATTGCCCTTCACTGTTTTGGACAATTTGAACTGTTGTGAAAGCCCTCGGGTGACGGAAGGACGAAATCATGATAGGATTAAATTGTTGTGCTGTATTTTGAATCTTTGCAGCCGGCCAACAAATCGTACACCTGAAATCCTAAATCTAGAAGTGGAGGCTTTCGTAACATGGACCAAGAATTTGATACCCTGGATCTCAGGGAACTGTTTTACATGCTTTTAAAGCACATTAAACTGATCTCCATCCTGACTATTCTTGCAGTACTGATCAGTGCCGGTGTTTCGTTTTTTCTGCTGACTCCGGAATATGAAACCTACACCACTTTGATGTTGGGAAAACCTGTAGAAGAGCTGTCGACCTCTCAAATCAACAATCAAGGGATTCTGACGAATCAGCAGCTGATTGGAACTTATGCTGAAATCGCAAAATCCAATGCGGTTGTCAATCAAGTGGTCAGTGATCTCGGCAACAACTTGAGTCCGGGCGAACTGCGCTCCAAGATGAGTGTGACCCTGCTCAACAATACAGCGGTAATCAAAGTGGCGGTAAGAGATACCAACCCAGAACGCGCTGCCCTGATTGCCAATGAAGTGGCAAAAACCTTTATGGAAGAAGTCTCATACATCATGAAGATTGAAAACGTGCAGGTAATTGACTTTGCGGAGATTCCAAGCTCTCCGGTGTCTCCTCGTATTCCAATGAATCTGGCCATCAGCCTGGTGCTTGGTTTGATGCTGGGCGTATTCATCTCGTTCCTGATTGAGTTTCTCGACCGCTCCATCAAGACCCCGGAAGAAGTGCAGCAGTTGCTCGGGCTCCCGGTCATTGGCATGATCCCGGAAATGCAGGAGGAGAACTAGTATGGATACACTAATTTCGCATATCAGTCCTAAGTCACCTATTTCTGAAGCTTACAGAACCCTTAGGACAAATATACAGTTCTCGGATTTGGATCGAAACATCAAAACTATTGTCTTCACCAGTGCCATGGCAGGTGAGGGAAAGACAACAACGGCTTCCAATGTTGGCGTGGTCTCAGCTAAAGCGGGCAAAAGAGTTCTGATTATAGACGCAGATCTTCGCAAACCCAGTATTCACAAAATGTTTAAGAAGGTTAATGCCAAAGGCTTATCTGATGCTTTGATCTCAGACGAATCCCCAATTAGATTTGTCATCCCAACTGAAGAACCGAATCTTGATTTAATGTTGTCAGGCCCTATACCGCCCAATCCTTCTGAAATACTGGGATCCAAGCGTATGCGAGCATTAATGGATAAACTGAAGGACGCCTATGACCTGATCCTGATAGACGCACCACCTGTGGGCATAGTCACAGATGCCCAAATATTGTCCTCTTTTATGGATGGGACCATGCTGGTGCTGAGAGTAGGTCACGGTGACCGCAAACAGACGGCCTATGCTGTAGAACTACTGAGAAACGTGAATGCCAATCTTTTGGGTGTTGTCATGAACCGGCTTCCAATTAACGAAGGCGGCTATTATAAGTATAAATATTATGCGTATTACGGCGCGGCTTATGGGGAAGAACAAGAGACTCCAAAACGTGGCCTGTTTAAAAAGAAACGCCGTTAAGTGGGCCTAATAAGTGTTTAAGCTTCAGATAACTGCAGAAAGCAAGGTGATCGAGACATTATGTATGATATCCACTCCCACCTTCTCCCCAATATTCCCGGTGATGATGGTGCCAGGAGCCATGATATGGCGTATCGCATGGCCAAACAGTCTTTGAATGCGGGTTTTAGGCACGTGCTGGCTACCTCGCATTTTATTTCAGGTGAGCCGTTTGGTAAGCGCGAAGATCTGATTATATCTGCTCGCGCTATTTCAAAATTTCTGCAGTCAAAAGGCATGGATCTTCAGATCACGCCGGCACATGAAGCGTACCTTATGCCCGAATTGATCCATCACATCAAAAAAGGCGAAGTCATTCTCATTGCCAATCGATATTTGCTCCTTGAACTGCCTATGACAGGCTGGATGCCTGAGACATTTTCATTGATTACGGATCTTCACGAGCTGGGCCTTAAAGTGATTATTGCCCACCCTGAGCGCTGCGCTGCCATAACGGAAAAACCCGAATTGGCCGTGGAGCTCATTGACACAGGTGCCTATCTTCAGCTTAATCTTGGCAGCCTCAAGCATCCTAAATCCAGTGCTGGAAAAACAGCCAGAAAGCTGCTGAAGTATAAAATGTATCACTTTATTGGCAGCGACGCCCATAATGATACAACGCGTTCACCCCAGGTGGGGGAAGCCCTTGAGATTTTAAAGTCACTGACAAGTCAGGATTATTTTGAGCGTTTGAGCGCACTGAATCCTGAACGCGCTTTTAAAGGCTTCGAGGTTGACAATAGTTTTGATGAAACTTGGACGACTTTTGATGTTCCTGGAATGACGAGTGCAGTTCTGCTGAAGGAAAGCTTCTGGAAGAGATTGGAGGCTTGGCGATTTGCGCGGCGCTAATGACAAAAAAAAATGGGTGCTCCTCTTGGCCGCAGTGTGCCTTGTTTTAGTGGCCGGAGTTGTCTATGTGGATTATAAAACGGATCAAATGATGGGCTTAGCCTCAGGAGAGATCATCGAAGTTTTGGAGCCTCATGTCATTGAAATACCTGTAGAAACAGAGTCGGAGAAAGTCGCAGAGGTGACTGATCTGACGGAGAACGACACCGAGGGCGCAACTCCTTCTGATGGTGAGGCTGTTTCTTCAGATAATCAAACAAAACTCCCGGCAGCAGCGCCTCAAAAGCCAGCCCCTGAATCTTCAAACAATGTAACCGAACAAGCTACTGAAAACACCACAGATATCAGTGCAGAGGAAGCGACCTTGTTTGAAAAAGCTCAAGCATACAAACTGGCTTCTTCCAAGCTGAGCGCAAAAGAAATCAACGCGCTGATCCAGTGGAGTCAGGATGGTTTTAATGAAACAGAGAAAGAAAGCGCCAAGTCGCTTTTTTATAGTCGTTTTTCAGAGGAAGAACAGCAGTGGATCCTTGGACTATTCAAAAAATATAACTAAAAAGGTCAGGAGGGCCAACAATTATGTCATTTAAGTGGAAAAAAGGCGCCGCAGGCGCGCTGGCAGCACTGATCTCCCTTACAGGCTCAATGAGTTTTGCCGATGGTTTGGATACGGTGTATATTGACTTGATGTTGAAGGCGCTGGAAGTACAGCCTGTTGAAGAACGGGTGGACTTTGGCGATGTTTTAAAGATTACACTTTATGACAACGAAACCATTGAGGCGACGAAATCCAACTATCAATCTCAACTGACTGACTCTCAAAAAGACTTTATGACACAAAACGGCATAACTTCGGCGACAGTAGTGGAAAATCTTGAAGCGCTGAAAACCTGGTCTTTCAATGATCGTATGGCATTGGTGGACGCAGCGGTGTCGCTGAATAAAAATGGCATGCTGAGCCTCAACAATAAATACATAACGACCACCAGCACAGGCGGCTCGGTGTTTACACCACCGGACGAGGTTAAGCTGGGCTTGCCGGATCTCGGCATTACCATTACAAAGCCTGTACTTGGTGCAAGCCAAGGCTTTAAAGATATGACCAAGCATTGGTCAGCCAATTATGTCACGCTGCTTACAAGGGCAGGCGTTATAGCAGGCTTTCCGGACCAGACCTACAGACCGGAGCAGCCACTGACGAGAGCTGAGGTTATCACTATGCTGGTGAAGGCTTTTTCCAAGGAGTACAAAGCCTTAAAACCGGAGTTGCTTCCTATGGATGTCAAAGCCGGGGATTGGCATTATGACTTTATGTCCTATGCCTCTTACTTAAATCTCTATGAAATTCTCGACGGAAGAGCACTGCCGGATGAGCCGCTGACTCGCGAAAAGACGGCGAATCTCCTTGCAAATATGGCTATGGTCCTTAAACTCAATACAGAGGGCGGCACCAGCCTCAGCTTTTCAGACATTAAGACCTTAAATGCCACCTCACAAGAGGATCTCCTTTGGCTTACCAAAATGGGCATTTTCTCTGGGTACCCGGATGGAACGTTCAAACCTAATCAAATTTTGACACGTGCGGAAGCCAGTGTCCTAATGATCAAGATGATGCAGCTGTTTTACGGGAATTTGGAATAGGAGAACAGATCAACAGACTATGAGGAGGCAGAAGGATGAAATTATTTAGGAAGAAATGGCTGGCTATGGTGCTGGCGGTAGCTCTAAGCTTTAGCAGTATTGGCGCGGGCTTTGCTTACACCTCAGATACCGACACTTATAGTGAACTTTTTAGTTATATTTATGGACTTTATCTGGATGATTTGACAAATGATGATGTCATTGCCGTTGGCGCTGCGCTGCTGGCAATTTATGACCACGAAGCAGAGTTAAAAACAGCGCTGCTGGGTGCAGATCAATATGGCTATCTTGACGATTATGGCTTTGATAACGCTGTCTATACGGCATTGTTTGACTGGCTAAGAAATAACGCTGCTGAAATCAAGGACTTCCTGAGCGACGTTGTTGCGGATACATCTCCAGAATCAACCGTTTATGGCGCAGTACTGCAAGGCTGGGCTTCAGAGGTTTGGACCCTCATGCCTGAAGACTTCAAAGCAAGAGTCAATGAATTTGCGGATACACCAGCAGAGCGCATTCAATTGATTCAGCTGTTTGTTCAGAATGTGGTCTTAACTTCCGAGATTGGAACAGCGACAGAGGATGCCTCAGGGGATTACACTCTGGAGCTGGATTCAGCCTTGATGAACTGGGCGGCTTATCTGACTTTAATTCAAGACCCTGTTTTGGACCTTTCAAATCCGGCCGAATTCAGCAACGCCACAAAATCAGTGGCAGACGCGGTATTTGGCGTCCTTGAGAGTGAATTCGCGTCTTATCAGACCATCATCAACGTCCTGATCAAATTCGATCTGCTCGAAGTGGATGAATACACCGCTCCGGGCGGCGGAGGTGGCGGCGGTGGCGGTGGCGGCGGTATTGCGCCTCCTCCTGTAGCGCCTCCGGTTGAACAACCTATCCCAACGCCTGAGAAACCAACAGACACTACCCCTAATCCGGATGCCACTTATACGTCACTGGCTATGCGTCAAGCGCTGCAGTTGATCAATAGCGCTGTCGTCACCCAGTCTCAGGCAGATCCGGTTCTTGAAGATCTTGAAAAAGAAGTCCTTGCTGCAAGTCAGGACATCGTTGAAACCCTTCAAATTGTAGAACGTGCAGCAGACCTCATCGCCAAACTTCTGGAGAACGACGCCTTGACGGATCAAGGCGCAATCAATTATACGAATCAGCTGCTCACACAGTTTATCGCGCCAGCCATGGCGAAAGATACCACAGGTGGAACGCATCATAAGCTAGAAGCACTAGCGGCATTCATGCTAGAAAGCGTTCTTGAGCGCATTGGCAGCATCGAAATAACGGATGTGATTACGGACACTATGGTCAAAGCGGCAGTTGCTGAGCAGAACAACGCTTTGGTCATGATGAAGGAAGGGCTTTCCGCCATCTTTACAGATGCTGAAATCGCTGCGCTGAGCCAGAATGTGTCTGTTGAGATTACAGGTACTTCGGTCAAAATTGCGCCTGCGGCAGTGGCTTACATGAAGTCTAATAATATCGGCATCCATATTGTGATTGGAAATATGTCAATGATGCTCTCAGAGCAAACTATGGACACCATAAAAGCGGGACTCACACTGGTGGTAGAGTTAAAACCTGTGCCAACTAATGGTTTCGCAAATAAACTTGTAAACGGCGCCCAAGGAATTTTGGGCTCGGTTTATGATCCTTCGGTTTATCTAATTAATGATCTGGGTGTTGTCGTTGAAGTCCTCTCTAATATTGAACCATGGATCGCGCTTCCGCTTGGCAGCTTCCGTTCAAATCTTCATACGGTTGGCGCTTACTATTACAATCAAAGCGCGGGTGTCTGGGAGTATATCAGAAGCCGAGTGGAGAATGACCGCGTGGTCTTCCACGCGCCGCACCTCAGTACTTACGGCGTTCTTCAAAGAAATGTCGTCTTTTCGGACATGACTTCGCACTGGGCTAAGTCAGTTATTGAAGGGCTCGCTGTGAAGGGTATAGTTTCCGGCAGATCTTTGACAGATTATGAACCAAATGGGACGATCACAAGAGCGGAATTTGCGACAATCCTGGTTCAAGCCCTTCAGCTTGAAGGGGATGTCAAAGTGACGTTTAATGATGTTTACAGTAGTGACTGGTATTACGAATATGTCAATGTCGCTGCGCTCCATGGACTTGTCAGCGGTGTAGGCAGCGGTAAGTTTGATCCTAATGCCAACATTACCCGCCAGGATATGGCCATCATGATTATGAAGGCTTATGAGAAGATGATTGGTAAGACGGTTAAGAGTGTACCGGTAGGGATTAAGGATCTGGTGGAAGTTAGTGCTTATGCCAAAGATCGAGTACTCGCGGCTAGATTTAATAAGTTGATTGGTGGATATCCGGATGGGTCGTTCATGCCAGTGGCGAATGCTACTCGTGCTGAGGCGGGGCAGATGGTGGGGAATTTGCTGTCGAAATAAAAATAAGTGAGCTCCTTCGGAGCTTCCGCTTGGAAGTAGATTGGCATCTCAAGTAAGCCGCTTCTTAACCATTAAGCGAAATTAGATGCTATGCAAAAGAAAGCGGGACTGCTGACGCAGTTCCGCTTTCTTAAGAAATATACCTGACTGGGTGTGTGGCTCGTGAAGCTTTTTGACCTCTTGGATTCGCTGCTTCAAACCATACAAGGCGTAAGAATGTTTAAGTTAATTGCATTTCTGGTAATTGCCGCTGTTATTATTTTGGTAACAGCTCCTGCAGTTGGCAGCTTTGTTGATGAGGTTGAGGGTTTCGTCTGTGAATGCAACAGGAAAATGATCGCGACGCATTACACTCTTTATTTGCAGGAAGAAAAGCTTATACATAATGACCTGGTGTTCGCTCAATTTTTAGGTGCAGCGAATCAAGACTATTGTCCGAAGCATGGGGATATCACTTATTCAGAGGGGAAAATATGCTGTAGCGCCCACCCGGACAGGGGTGTGGAGATGGAGCCTACTATAGAGAATGAGATGCCTTGGATTATGAAAACATGGACGCGGTGTGTTTGGCAGGGCAGTGAAAAAACAGGATGTCTCAATGGATATGGAGGATCCGTATATAAGACGGATTGAGACAATGATGTTGAGATTGGTCAAAAAATTGAACAAGCAGGTATCAAACCTGCTTGAAAAAAATAAAGCAGGTTAGACACCTGCTTGTTTAAAAAAGTCGATGCAGTCGGGGCAAAGTGGTTTGCCCTTAAAATAGATAGTACCAATTTTGTCTTCGCAGAATAAGCAGTGAGGTTCATACTTTCTTAAAAGTATGTAATCTCCGTCAACAAAAATTTCAACAGGATCCTTTTCCTCAAGGTCTTTTTGTCTCCTGACTTCAATGGGTAGTACGACACGGCCTAGTGTATCTAATCTGCGAACAATACCTGTCGATCTGATAAGGATCATCCTTTCGAATTTGATAAGTTAATTATACAGGGAATTTAGGTGGCTGTAAATGGAAATTGGTGAACAATTTTGAATATTTACTATTTTGTGTTATGTGAAGCTGGAGATAGGGATTGAGGGTAAGGTACAGATATATATTTGTTAGCAATGAGAGCTTTATGGGCGTGGATTGGATGGAATGGGCGAGCTTAGAATGGCGAAAGGATAAGCACTAAATATTGCATAGAATATGAAAATATTTTCATAAAAACAACAAGATATAGTAATTCATCCTTTTAGGATACTAATGCGAATTAGCATGGAGAAAGGATTACTGGTTGTAATCGAGTAATTGCAAGGGTTATAAGAAGTAAAAAAAGTAGCAGGCTATGAAATACCTATTTCGCGAAAAGATGTAAAAAAAGTTAAGTTATAGTGAACAAAAATGAAAAAACCGCAATGTGTTGAAAATGCGATTTTTCGAGTAGGTGTGTTAAAAGACTATTATTATATGAGGATGTGAGGCTGATCAAGAAGCTGAAAAATCAACCCAAAAGACAATATATAGCATAAACAATGAAAAGACATCTCAGGGTTTATGCAAGATATAGATTGGAGCATATAATCGAAATACAATACCTGTGAATGATCTGGATCAAGTTTTAAAATATTGTGATAGAGTTTTTATCCTTTTAGCATACTAATGTGAACGAGGATTTTGATGAATAAATATACAAAATTTTACTCAGAACACCTGTTCTAACGTGATATCTAGCATAAATATTAATATTATTGGATTTTTGTGCATCGACGTTTGTATCGCATAAGGATGACCACTAAATATAGCATAAATTTTGCACTGTAATTGTTAATTACACAAGATATAGTGATTTGAGGCAAGTATGAAATAACACTGATTAGTATAGTAAAAGGATTAACATTTTGTATGCCAGTAATTGCAACGGTTTCAGAGGGCATGAAAATGAATGTAGATATTCGCGAAAAGATGCAAAATATGTTAAAATTTAGTGTATAAATATGTAAAAATCGCAAAATGTTGAAATTGCTGTTTTGCGAGTAAGTATTTTAACGAGGGGTTACCCGATGAGGATGTACAAATAATTTATATGGCGAAATATAGCAATTGCAATGGTTTCGAGATTTAAAAAAATGGAATATATATGCAAAAGTGTTATGTTAACCAAACGAGGTTAGTATCGCATAAGGATGCGTACTCGAAGCGTTGCTAATACTATGGCGATAGAGGAAAATGACGTGTAGGTGTAATGACATTCTATTAATATATAGAGATGAACAGATAAATTCAAAAGCGAATGCTCATCTTGAGCAATTACATATACGTAGCAGGAGGATCAATTACTATGGGTTACTTAAAAATCAAAAGATTATTAGATATTATACTCTCAACACTCGGACTAATCATTTTATCTCCTTTTTTTTTAGTACTCATCATAGCAATAAAGCTTGACTCCCATGGACCAGTTCTCTTTAAACAAAAGAGAGTTGGGATCCATAAGAGTCATTTTCATATATTGAAGTTTAGAACCATGAGAATCGATACTCCGAAGGACACCCCAACGCATCTTCTAGAGAACCCAGATCAGTGGATTACAAAGGTAGGTAAGTTCCTACGAAGAACATCTCTAGACGAGTTACCTCAAATTATCAATATCTTTAAAGGTGAGATGAGTATCATCGGTCCAAGACCGGCTCTTTGGAATCAATATGATTTGATTGAAGAAAGAGATAAGTACGGTGCAAATAACGTGCCGGTTGGCCTTACTGGATGGGCACAGATTAATGGTAGAGACGAACTTGAGATTGATGTTAAAGCTAGACTTGATGGAGAGTATGCTGAAAAGATTGGCTTCATTATGGATGTCAGATGCTTCTTTGGGACGATATTTTCCGTACTTAGAAGTGATGGTGTTGTTGAAGGTGGGACTGGGGTTAAAGCGAAAGTAACTGAAATAAATTCCAGTAATTCTAAAGCTGAGGAGACAGTGAAGTAATGAAAAATATATTAATCACTGGAAAGAACAGTTACATAGGTACATCTCTAGAGAATTGGCTCATGAGAGAACCTGATAAATATAACGTAGATACGGTTGATATGAAAGATGGATCATGGAAAGAGAAGGATTTTTCTGTGTATGATGTTGTGTTTCATGTAGCTGGGATTGCTCATGTGTCATCTGATCCAAAGATGGAAGACCTTTACTATAAAGTAAATAGAGATTTAACAATTGAAACTGCCAAGAAGGCCAAGGTAGAAGGTGTAAAGCAGTTCGTTTTTATGAGCAGCATTATTGTTTATGGTGATAGCAGTAGTAATAAGAGAGTCATTGATAGAAATACAGATCCGACACCAAGCAACTTCTATGGAAATAGTAAGCTGCAGGCTGAAGAAGGCATCAAGAATTTAGAGACTAATGACTTCAAGATTGTGGTTCTTAGGCCACCTATGATTTATGGGAGAGGATCTAAAGGGAACTATCCTAGGTTGGCTAACATGGCTAAGAAGATACCAGTATTCCCTGACATCGATAACGAGCGCAGCATGCTTCATATAGATAACCTCTGTGAGTTCATTAAGGTCATGATAGATCATGGAGAGTCAGGATTGTACTTCCCACAGAACAAAGAGTATGTGAAGACTAGTGAGCTGGTAAAGACGATAGTTGAAGTGCATGGAAAGAAGATATGGATGACTAAGTTGTTTAACCCTGTGTTGAGGCTGATGTTTGGAATTGGGATAGTGAATAAGATATTCGGCAATTTGGTTTATGAGAAGTCAATGAGCGACTATGATAAGGTGAATTACCGAGTAAGAACATTTAGAGAATCTATCGAGTTGACTGAGAATTAAACAGGAAGGGTGGATACAAACTTGAAAAAACACATATTAGTAATCGCACAATATTTCTACCCTGAACAGTTTCGTATCAATGACATTTGCACAGAGTGGGTTAAAAGAGGATACAAAGTAACGGTAGTAACTGGCATTCCAAACTACCCTCAAGGCAAATATTATGATGGATATGGGCTACTCAAGAAGAGAAAAGAAACGTATAACGGTATGGATATTATACGAATTCCTTTGATACCAAGAGGAAACAATGCAATCATGCTTGCTTTTAATTATTTGTCATTTGTGGTATCAGGTTTCTTCTGGAAAGGTTTCACCAAGATTAGAGCAGATTATGTATTCATATTTGAAGTATCTCCTATGACACAGGCACTTCCTGGAGTTTGGTATGCAAAGAAAAGAAAGATTCCATGTTACTTGTATGTAACTGATTTATGGCCTGAGAATGTTGAAATAGTTGCAGGTATCACTAATAAAAGAATTTTAAATGCTATTGGTGTCATGGTTGATTATATTTATAAACGGTGTGATAGAATCTTTACCTCATCCGAAAGTTTTATACAAGCAATTATAGATCGGGGAACTGAAAGAGAAAAACTTGAATTCTGGCCTCAATATGCAGAGGATTACTATAAGCCGGTAGATAAAGGTAATGCAAACATCCCCGAGATCCCCAATGATGATATATTCAATATTATTTTTGCCGGCAATATTGGATTTGCACAAGGTTTAGATGTTCTTCCTGAAGCAGCAAAGATTCTTAAAGAGTCAAATACAAAAGTTAGATTCAATATAGTTGGAGATGGTCGGTTTAAAGAAACACTTAAGTCAAAAGTTGAAGAAAACAAAGTTGCAGAATACTTCAATTTTATTGATAAGCAGCCAGCTACACGTATTCCAGAATTTATGGCTGTTAGTGATGCAACTTTAATATGTTTATCTAAAAGCAAAGTGTTTTCAATAACACTTCCTGCAAAAACTCAATCATGTCTAGCATGTGGAGTTCCAGTAATTGTTTCAGCTGATGGAGAAATTCAAGATGTAATAACTAAGGCTGATGCAGGCGTCTGTAGTGATGCTGGTGATGCGAAAGGACTAGCTGAGAATATTAAAAATTTAGTTAGTATGCCAACTGAGAAACATAAAAATATGGCTCAAAATGCTGTTGACTACTATCATAAGAATTTTGATAAAGAAACATTACTTAATAGAATGGATAAATGGTTTTCAAATATCAATCGAAACGAAGGAGATAAGGAATATGTTTAAGGACAAAACATTATTAATCACAGGTGGAACAGGCTCATTTGGAAATGCTGTTATGAAGAGATTCTTACATACAGATGTAAAAGAAATCCGTATTTTTTCTCGTGATGAAAAGAAACAGGATGACATGAGAAAACAATACAAAAATGATAAATTGAAATTCTATATAGGGGACGTCAGAGACTTGGCTAGTGTTAAAAATGCGATGCATGGAGTTGACTATATATTTCATGCAGCTGCACTTAAGCAAGTACCATCATGTGAGTTCTTTCCCCTTGAAGCAGTCAAGACGAACGTAATGGGGACAGACAATGTTCTTACTGGAGCAATTGATATGGGCATTAAGAAGGTTATCTGTCTGTCTACTGATAAAGCGGCATACCCTATCAATGCAATGGGCATCTCAAAAGCCATGATGGAGAAGGTATTTG
>WXFH01000003.1 GCA_009881125.1 Acidaminobacter sp.
TATGCATTGTATGCTCTGCTATGCCAAGGGTACTGAAGCCGAGACCAATGAAAAGGAGATCAATAAAAATGAAGTCAAGCAAAAGCACTTTGTTGGTTTGCGTTGCGCCAACCGTCATGATCACCGAGAAAATAAGATACCCGAAAAATGCGTAACCTAACTGGTGTGTGTCCACAGCGCCTTTCAAAGTTTCGCCGAAAACGCCGAGATTAATCAGCCAGCTGGATGCTACTGCAAGCCAAAAGAATCCATAAGCGCAAAAAGCTGTGCCGCCAAAAAGGTTGTCTTTTTTATAATCGAAAACACCGGCCATCAACTGCGCAAAGGCACCAAGGAAGATTGCCCAAGGGATAACATAGGAAAGGCCTGTAGTGACACCCATCTTTTGGGTTGATGCTACCAGCGTTACCATTGCGAGGCCAAAAAGACCTAACGCGCTTGGGTCTGCGACCTTAACCATAACTGACTGTACTTCTTGTTTGCTCACTCATTTCCGTTCCATCCGTTTTTCAATCGAATGAAAACGTTCCCTCCTTTATTCGTATACTTTGACAGAAAAAGACGCCTCTCAAGTACAAGAAGCGCGACGAATTCTGCTTCCCTATCATCTCACAATGTTTAAGAAATAACAAGTGAAAACTGCTAAATAACTGTATAAACATTTGCATTTTTTTTTGATTTTATAAAAGATTTTTTCGAGCTTAAGGTTACAAATAATAATATTATGTTTCAACTTCCTAAATTTGTAGTAAGAATAAGACAAATACATTTTGGAGGTGTAGTTATGGCATCACTCAGCATCATTGAAGGCGTTGGAGAAGCTTTTGAAGCGAAACTGAAAGCCGCGGGCGTCAGCTCTACTTCAACACTGATGGAAAAAGGCGCTACAAAGAAAGGGAGAGCCGCACTCGCAGCAGAATGTGACATTTCTGAGAAGCTCATTCTAAAATGGGTTAACCATGTGGACCTCATGCGCGTCAAAGGGATTGGCGGCGAATACGCTGAATTGCTCGAAGCCGCTGGCGTTGATACAGTTCCTGAGCTCGCTCAGAGAAAGCCTGAAAATCTCCTCGTTAAAATGACCGAGATCAACGAAGCTAAAAATTTAGTCAGGAAACTACCTGTTCTTAAGCAAGTGGAAGACTGGGTTGCTCAAGCCAAAGAGCTTCCTAAGGTCGTTTCACATTAACTAAAGAGCGAAAAAGGCACTGATAACGGATAAAAACGCCGTTACCGGTGCCTTTTTATTTTGTGACTGAAAGAACAAAACCTGTGTTTTCGCCTAATGGCCTGTTTTTCCGCTCGACATTCAAACCATATAAGCGCATCAGAAATCATCCAATCCAGGAAACCAAGCCCTGTACCCGCGGCGCCGCTTTGGGTTCTGCACCCGAGGTATATCCCACAGCAACGGCATAGAGCGGATTGTGTCCTTCCGGGATCAGCAGCGCCGACTTCAGTTCTGCCCCATGCTCAGAATCAAACGCCGGTCTGAAGGAGGCAATATAGCATGATCCCAGACCGAGGGCAGTCGCCGCCAGACTGGCGTAGACGGCGGCGTTGGCACAATCTGCCAGGGCATGTTTGGCTTCCGGCGCTGAAATAAATATAACGGCCGGCGCGTGATAGAAATTGCTGAAATTCGGATCTTCCGCACTCGCCTTCAGACGCTCATCTCCGGAAGAAAGCGCAATCTCGCGATTCACACCGCTGATCCGCTTTAAAAGTTCAGCATCAGTCACCACGCTGAAATGCCATGGCTGAGCGCCTCTTGCAGACGGCGCGAAAACTGTGGTTTCCATGATGCGCTCGAGTACATTCTTGGGTACCGGATCAGGTCTGTAACTTCGTACAGATCGCCGGTTCATCAGCATTTGAAATGCATAATTCATTGCTCAACCTCCCCGATTCATAAGATGAGTTCATAATAGGCAACTATTCATCGCTGTAAATAAATACCCGGATAGAAACCTCTAAATCAGAAAGTCCGTTAAGATTTAGTCGATCTCGTCTAGATTATATGGCGTTTCTTGATAGACGAAATAGTTCAGCCAGTTGGAAAAGAAAAGGTGGGCGTGACTCCGCCACCGGACAACCGGTGCTCGAGAAGGGTCGTCATCCGGAAAATAATTGGCAGGCGTTCGGATATCCATGCCTTTATTCACATCTCGAAAATATTCAGCCCCCAGGGTCTCCGGGTCATACTCCAGATGCCCTGTCGCGTAGATTTCTCTTCCGTTTTTTGACACAATCAGACCGATCCCCGACGCTTCAGATGTCGCAACGATTTCAAGGGAATCGATCCGTCTGACGTCCTCTACGCTGACGGTGGTATGCCTGGACTGCGGAATGTAGAAGACATCATCAAAGCCCCTCAGCAGCTTGCAGTTTTGTACCGTGGCCTTATGCTCAAAGACACCGAAGCACTTTTCCGGAAGAGGCAGCTTAGGAATGCCGTAATGCTGGTATAATGCCGCCTGCGCGCCCCAGCAGATATGCAATGTGGCGAAGCCGTGATGCCGGCTCCAGTCCAGAATTTTGGCGAGCTCCGGCCAGTAGCCCACTTCCTCAAATTCCAGGTTTTCGACCGGGGCGCCGGTAATAATCAGCCCGTCAAACTTCTGGTGCTCAATCTGGGAAAAAGGCACATAGAAGCGGTCCAGATATTCAGAGGACGTGTTTTTGTATTCATGGGACTCCAGTCGCACCAGGACGACCTCCGTCTGGATAGGTGAATTTCCAAGCACTCTGAGGAGCTGCGTCTCTGTGGTCTCGCGGGTCGGCATCAGGTTCAGGATCGCGATGCGAAGGGGTCGTATGTCCTGATGGGTCGCGCGAAACTCCGTCATGGTAAAAATATTTTCAGCCGCAAGGATACTCGCAGCGGGCAAATCGTTTGGAATGATGACAGGCATTGGGTCGCCTCCTAGATTTTAAGGCAATAACCGCGTCGGAAATTGGCCAAATTCAAGCCCGGCCGCGCGGCAGATTGCAGGTTAGGATTAAAAGATAATTTTTGCCGATGGTTTCGAAACCCGGGAATGCCGGCTTCGCGACCATCGGCAGCAGTACTTTATACGTTCATGGACGCCTTCAGAGCCTGGTCCAAATCCTCGATCAGATCCTGCGCGTTTTCAATGCCAATTGAGATCCTGAACAGATCCGGCGTGACGCCCGCCGCCTTTTGGGCATCCGGATCCAGCTGAGCATGGGTCGTGCTGGCCGGGTGAATAATCAGCGATTTCGCGTCTGCCACGTTGGCAAGCAGAGAAAACAGTTTGAGACTTTCAATGAACTTGACGCCCGCTTCGAGGCCGCCCTTGATGGCAAAGGTAAAGATGGAGCCGCAGCCCCGCGGGAAGTAGGTCTTCGCAAGGTCATGGTACGGATTGCTCTCCAGGTCTGGATGGCTGACCCAGCTGACCAGCGGATGGGCTTCGAGGAATCTGGCGATCTTCTGGGCGTTCTCAACGTGGCGCTCCACGCGCAGGGACAAGGTCTCAAGGCCCTGGAGCAGCAGGAACGAGTTGAACGGGCTGATGCAGGCGCCGGTGTCCCTGAGGAGCTGGACTCTGGCTTTGATGATATACGCCGCCGGTCCGACGTCTGACGCGTAGCGTATGCCGTTATAGCTCGGATCCGGCTCAGTCAGTCCCGGGAACTTCCCGGAAGCCGCCCAGTCAAACTTGCCCGAGTCCACAATCAGTCCGCCGATGGTCGTCCCATGGCCGCCTATAAACTTCGTCGCCGAGTGGATAATGATGTCCGCGCCGTAGTCGAAGGGCCTGAACAGGTAAGGCGTCGCGAAGGTGTTGTCCACAATCAGCGGCAGTCCGTGCTCGTGGGCAATGGCCGCCACGGCTTTGAAATCGATCAGGTTAATGCCCGGGTTGCCAATGGACTCAATATAAATCGCCTTCGTCTTCTCGTTGATGGCCGCTCTGAAGTTCTCAGGGTCGTCCGGCTGGACAAAGCGGGTCACGATGCCGTATTTAGGGAAAGTCAGCTTGAAAAGGTTATACGTGCCGCCGTAGAGCGTCGCTGCCGAGACAATCTCGTCCCCTGCCTGGGCAATATTCATGATGGCATAGGTGACTGCCGCTGATCCGGAGGCGACCGCCAAAGCGCCAATGCCGCCCTCCAGGGCTGCAATGCGCTTTTCGAGGACATCCGTCGTAGGGTTCATGATGCGCGTATAGATGTTGCCGGCTTCCTTCAAAGCGAAGAGATCTGCTGCGTGGTTCACATCCCTGAAGACATAGGACGAGGTTTGATAAATGGGCACGGCTCTGGAGCCAGTAACCGGGTCCGGTTCCTGACCCGCGTGGACCTGAAGGGTTTCGAATCTGTAAGTTGTGTCTGTCATGTTCATTTCTCCTTTTTGTGATTTTTCCAAATAAAAAGACCCCTTTGATGAAAGAGGTCGATAATCACATGGTCGGATCCTCACTCATCTGTCAGCGAAAATACTTTCGCTGCAGGAATTAGCACCATGCATGACTGCTGGTTGCCGGGCTTCACAGGGCCTGTCCCTCCGCCGCTCTTGATAAGAGTGTCTCGATATTTGGTTGAATTGAATCTTAGCATATTGACAGTCAGAACGTCAACTGAAATTTCGACAATTTTCTGCCAATTTGAATTTTGGTAATATTGTACACGGGATCTGGGGGCGGAAACTGGGTGTCGGCGGGAACTGGGTGTCGGCGGGAACTGGGTGTCGGCGGGAACTGGGTGTCGGCGGGAACTGGGTGTC
>WXFH01000004.1 GCA_009881125.1 Acidaminobacter sp.
TTTGGGTGGCAGCGGACAATGACCGGATCCTGTCGATTTTGTCCTCCATGTGGAATGGACTTTCCATGGGGCACAAGGTGACAGAGGACGCCTACGCTCAAATTTCCAACAGTGAGCACAGCAAACTGGTGGAGGCTATAAAAGCTTACGACGAGGAAAAAGCAAAGCAGCTGATGTATGCACATATTATAAGAAGTATGGAAAATATACTGACGCACTTCGTGCAGGATCACGAGGTTTTGTCAGAGATTGATTGAGTTTTAGGGGCGGTGTCTTATGGGACACTGCCTTTTTGTTTTATGATGTTCTTATAAAAGTAACCGCCACAGAATATGTTGAGGTTGCAGAATGAAATTTTTGATTGTTGACAACATAAAAGATCCCGTATATTATTAAGACACAAATGGATACATTATCAAATGTTAAATATCAAATATCAAACACTGAATGATGACTTGTTATTTGGTTCGATTATTGGTAGTTTAACTTTGAGGGTGTCTTCAAATTGAAGGGAGGATACATATTTTGAGTCCAGCAATTATTACTTTACTTTTACTCCTTTTCGCCGTCGTTATGTTCGTTTGGGAAAAAATTCCGCTAGCTGTCACGTCCATGATCGTCTGTCTTGCTTTGATTTTGTTTAAGGTACTGGAGCCATCGGCAGCCTTTGCGGGCTTTGTCAACAATAACGTGATTCTATTTGTCGCCATGTTCGTGGTTGGCGGCGCGCTATTTGAGACTGGAATGGCCAACAAGATTGGCGGCGTTGTAACGAAATTTGCCAAGACTGAACGGCAGTTGATCGTGGCAGTCATGGTGATCACAGGCCTCATGTCGGGTGTGCTTTCGAATACGGGTACGGCGGCGGTATTGATCCCTGTCGTCATTGGTATAGCAGCCAAGTCGGGCTTCGCAAGGTCAAGACTGCTCATGCCTCTGGTTTTCGCTGCAGCAATGGGCGGCAACCTCTCCCTGATTGGAGCCCCGGGCAACTTGATCGCGCAGTCAGCTCTTCAAGAGATGAACATGCAGTTTGGATTCTTTGAATACGCTAAGATTGGTCTTCCTATCCTGGTGGTGGGGATTATATACTTCGCGTTTATAGGCTACAAGTTTCTACCTAAGACACAAGGGGATCCTGATAGTGTGTTCAATGAGGTCATTGATTACAGTCATGTGCCTGCCTGGAAACAGACTCTTTCGCTGCTGATTCTGGTTGTGACTATTATAGGGATGATCTTTGAAGAGCAGATCGGGATCAAGTTACACGTTACAGGCAGTATTGGCGCGCTGCTTCTCGTTCTCACCGGTGTTATGACTGAGAAGGAAGCATATAAGTCGATTGACTTAAATGTTATTTTCCTCTTTGGCGGGACATTGGCGCTGGCTTCGGCTCTAGATAAAACAGGCGCTGGCGCCTTGATCGCTGAGACGGTCATGGGTGCCCTCGGACAAAACGCGTCACCGTTTGTGTTGTTGTTTGCCATCTTCATGATCGCAGCAGTATTGACAAACTTTATGTCCAACACGGCGACCACGGCACTTCTGGTGCCTATCAGTGTCTCCATTGCTTCTGGCATGGGTGCTGATCCAAGAGCGGTTCTGATGGCGACGGTCATAGGCGGTTCACTGGCTTACGCGACGCCTATTGGCATGCCGGCCAACACTATGGTTTTAGCGGCTGGCGGTTACCGCTTCATGGACTATGTTAAAGCAGGTTTGCCGCTGATAGTGGTGGCGACTATTGTGAGCATGATTTTGCTGCCAATCTTCTTCCCGTTCTTCCCGGCTTAGCAGCCCTGGATCTGACTAATATTTCAAGGAGGTTTACTGATGAATAAAGAGCAATCTGTTCAAGTGGTTAAAGATGCCATGTCAAAATTTATTGGTTTCGTGGGCATCAGACTGCCTGACGATGTTGAGAAAAAACTCGCTGAAATGAGGGCTCTGGAGAATAGCCCGCTGGCGAAGACCATTTATGATTCCATGTTCACCAATCAGAAGCTGGCGAAGGAGCTCTACAGACCGAGCTGCCAAGACACGGGCGTGCTGCAGTTCTTCATTAAATGTGGGACCGGATTCCCTTTAATGGGCGAGCTGGAGACCATTCTTACTGAGGCGGTATACACAGCGACTGTAAAGACGCCGCTCAGACACAACAGTGTGGAGACTTTTGACGAGTACAATACTGGTAAGAACATTGGCAAAGGTGTACCATCTTTCTTCTGGGAGATCGTGCCGGACTCTGACAGCGTCGAGATTGACGTTTATATGGCCGGCGGCGGCTGTACGCTTCCTGGGAAAGCTATGGTGCTTATGCCGGGCGCGGGCTATGAGGGCGTCGTGCAGTTTGTTATGGATGTCATGACCAGCTATGGTCTGAATGCCTGCCCGCCGCTGCTTGTTGGCGTTGGCGTGGCGACATCTGTTGAGACAGCGGCGGTACTTTCGAAGAAAGCGCTGATGCGTCCTATTGGATCCCATAACCCGAATGAGCGGGCTGCGAAGCTGGAGCAGCTGCTTGAGGACGGCATCAACAAGATTGGCCTTGGACCACAGGGCATGTCCGGAAATCTCTCTGTTATGGGCGTTCATATAGAGAACGCGGCGCGTCATCCGTCCACCATTGGTGTTGCGGTCAATACAGGGTGCTGGGCGCACAGACGGGGACATATCATCTTTGACAAAGAGATGAACGTCACGATTACGTCACATTCGGAGGTGAAGTATGAATAATAAGAGAGTGCTGACGACGCCGATCAAGGCAGAGGATCTTGAGGGCATCAAGGCTGGAGATATCATTTATTTAAGCGGTCATTTCGTTACTTGCAGAGACGTGGCCCATAGACGTCTGATTGAGCAGGGCAGACCGCTTCCGGTGGATCTGAACGGCATGGCAATCTTCCATGCGGGTCCAATTGTGCGCAAGCTAGAGGATGAGAAGTTTGAGATGATCTCCATTGGACCAACTACGAGTATGCGTATGGAGAAGTTTGAGAAAGAATTTATTGAACAAACCGGCGTCAAGCTGATCATTGGCAAAGGCGGCATGGGGCCGAATACGGAAGCGGGCTGCAAAGAGCATAAGGCGCTTCATGTGGTGTTCCCAGCGGGCTGCGCGGTGCTTGCTGCGACGCAGGTAGAAGAGATTGAGCGCGCCGAGTGGCAGGACCTTGGCATGCCGGAGACCCTTTGGGTATGCAGAGTAAAAGAATTTGGGCCGCTGATAGTGTCGATTGACGCGGAAGGCCGCAACATGTTTGAGGAGAACAAGGTCGTCTTCAACCAGAAGAAGGATGAAGCGATCAAGGAGATCAATACGCAGGTTAGCTTTATTAAGTAAGACTCTAGGGAATTGTAAAGAGCCAAGACCATCGGCAAAAATGGTCTTGGCTCTTTAAGTTCTTTGGGAGGGGTTGGAAGGCGGTGTCAGACACCTTCTTCCACTTGGCGTCATCCCTTGTTCGTATAGTAAGTCCCCAGGGCAAGGACGGCGAGTGCCACCCAAAAATTGAGTCCGGGAAGTTCTCTGAAAACCACAATGGAAGCCGCAGCGCCAATAAAAGGCGCGACGGCGTAAAAGGCGCTGGTTTTAGACGCGCCCAGGCTCCTTTGGGCCAGGACATACAGGTAGACGCTGAAGCCATAGGCAATGAATCCGAGGACTAAGGCGGCGATCAGGAGCTTGGGTTCAGGCAGGGATTTGCCGATGAAAAGCCCAATGCCAAGGGCACCGAGACCTGATCCGAAGCCTTTGATTACGACAATTTGCTTGGGATCTTTGCTCGACAGCATCCGGGTACAGTTGTTTTCAAGGCCCCAGCTCAGGCAGGCCAGGAGGACAAAGGCTGAGCCGATGGAAAAGGAAAGGCTGCCTTCTCTCTGGAAGCTGAGGATCATGGTGGATAAAGTAACGAGGGCGATGCCTATGCCAAGGGACTTGGAGATCTTTTCGTGAAACACCAGCGAGGCGATCATGGTGGTGGTGACAATTTCGAAGTTGTTGAGGAGGGATACATTGGCGGCTGAGGTGGTCGCAAGGCCAGCCATCAGAAATATGGGTGCGGCTATGTCCAGGAGGACCATCGCGATAATATATTTCAGTTCGGATTTCCCGAGGGAGATTTCGCTGGAATCGAGGTTGAAGACTTTGTAGACCAATAAGATGGCGAGCATGCCAATGCCGGCGCCCAAATAGAGAAGCCCTGCGAGGATGGTGCCATCCAGATTGGTCAGCAGGAGTTTTGAAAAGGGCGTGCTCAGAGCGTAAAAGGTGGCGGCTATGAACGCGAAAAGAACGGCAGAGTTTTTGGTTTTATCAATGGTGCTTTTATGTAACTTAGCGGATGAATTTGTGGATGGCATCTTCAAGCTGATCCAGAACGGTCTGATCATCATGTTCCACTGCGTCTGCCACACAATGTCGGATGTGATCTACCAGAATAATTTTGCCTGTGTTGTTGATAGCTGCAGTGACTGCGGAGAGCTGGATGAGGATGTCGGTGCAGTCTTTGCCGTCTATGACCATTTTCTTAACGTATTCCAGGTGTCCGATCGCCCGGGAGAGGCGGTTGACGACGTTTTTGGTTTCTGTGTGCTTGTGCTCGTGCTCATGGGGCATGATCTGACTTCCTTTCGTTTTGAGAATTAACCCCCTGGGGGGGATAATTTATTGTAACATAGTTTTGGAGAAAATGCTTGGTTAGTGGGTGGATTGGCTGGAAGTTTTTGTTTGGGGTTGGAAATTGGGTATAGATGTGATGTAGGACGCGGGAGTCTAAGTAAGGAACAAGTGAAGGAAAAGTGAGGTGTATTGCATGTTCACGAAAAGAATGAAAATCTGCCTGATTACGGGTGTTATGCTTGGGATTGTCTGCATTATCGGTGCATCTGTCAGGTCGGGCTTTCAAAGTGAGCCTTATTTTCTGTTTTCTCTGTGGTATAACCGGGTGATTATGGGGCTGGTTATTGGTCTGTCTGGCAGAGGGATTAAACTGCTTAATGTGGTCGTTAGAGGTGCGATACTCGGACTTATTGTGTCTTTTGCTTTTTACAGTTCAACTGGGTTCACGGATGTTGTCAGTTTTCTGGCTGGGGTTTTGTATGGTGTGATTATTGAGGCAGTGGCGTTTAGAATGGATCAGAAATCTGTGTGAGTTGTTTGATGGAAATGGGTGTTTGGAACCACCTCGCCACTTTATGATTATTGGTATATGAAAAATCCGTGTAATTTAAAATTTGATTTTAAATTACACGGATTTTACTGCTTGTTTTTTGCATTATACTCGTGTAATATAAAATCAGAATTTCAATTATACGGATATTATTGTTTTTATGAGATGAGGTGACAAGGGATGTTTATTAACAGAGCTTTGGAATTGATCGTGAAAGAAGTTGCTAATTCATTTCCTGTACTGTTGTTAACTGGTCCAAGACAGGTCGGAAAAACAACACTCTTAGAAAAAAATGCTGAAAAGGAGCGGAAATATGTAAGTCTGGATGATCCGGCAGCCAGACAATTGGCAAAAGAAGATCCTTTATTATTTCTGCAGCGGTACGAACCGCCGGTGATTATTGATGAGATCCAGTATGCGCCCGAACTGTTGCCGTATATAAAGATGCATGTAGATAAAGGAAAGAAAATGGGGGAATTTTGGCTTACAGGATCTCAGATGTTTCATATGATGAAAGGGGTAAGTGAAAGTCTCGCAGGGCGAGTGGGTATTATACCTATGCAGGGGCTTTCTATCTCAGAGTTGAACAAGATACCGAATGAGCCGTATTCAACAGATACTAAACGATTAATGAACAGAATTGGTTCTGCAAAAAAGATGAATTTGATTGAAGTCTATGAACGGATCTATAAAGGGTCCATGCCGGCACTCTATGAAAGAGAGCAAAGTATTGAAAGATTTTATGCCTCTTATGTGGACACCTATATCCATAGAGATATCAGAGACTTGACTCAAGTCGCTGATGAAATGCAATTTCAGAGGTTCTTAACTGCTTGCGCGGCAAGAACGAGTCAAATGGTAAATTACTCTGAACTGGCAAAGGATGTTGGCATTTCTGCGCCAACTGCAAAAAACTGGTTGTCAATTTTAGTCACATCTGGAATTGTTGTTCTGATAGAACCCTATTTCAACAATGCTCTAAAAAGAATTATTAAAGCACCCAATATGTATTTTATGGATACCGGTCTTTGTGCTTATCTGACGAGATGGACATCCAGTGAAGCTTTAGAGGTTTCAGCCATGTCAGGAGCGTTTTTTGAGACTTTTGTAGTTTCTGAAATAATAAAGAGTTATTTGAATGCTGGAAAAAGACCACCTGTGTTCTATTATAGAGATTCAGATCAAAAAGAAATCGATCTAATCATAGAAGAAAATGGAAGACTCTATCCAATAGAGATTAAGAAAAGCAGCAATCCCCAAAAGAGTGCAGGCCGTCATTTTTCAATATTGGAGAAAACCGGTCTGGAATGTGGCATGGGAAATGTTGTATGCATGGCGGATGATTTATTGCCTATAACTCGTGAGGTATGGGCTGTTCCGGTATGGCTGATTTAAGGGATTAAATGAAAGAGCCAAGACCATCGGCAAATAAATGGTCTTGGCTCTTGTTCTTTTATTAGTTTACGCTGCTGACTCCGCAGTCTCCAGGACTTGCTGTGGTTTGGAAGTGTCGGCCTGTACAAGGATGACACCGGATAGAATGACGGCCATGGAAAGCAGAATGCCGGGGGTGATGGGTTCGCTCAGGATCAGCCAGCCCATAAGGACGGCGACCATAGGGTTGATGTAGGCATAAGTATTGGCTTTCGCAAGAGGCCAGGACTTGATGATGTGCATATAGGCGCTGTAAGCCAGGATTGAACCGAAGATGATCAGGAAGAGAAGCGCCATGAGACTTTCTATGGAGACGTTGAGGGTGTGGTTTTCGCCTGTGGCAAAGCTGGCGGCCAGGATCCCAAGACCGGCAAAGAACATTTGAAGTCCGGACTGAACGATCATGTGGCTTCCCAGCCTCACCGTCCCCGAATAAATGGTGCCTGCGGACCACAAGACCACTGAGATCAGGCACAGGATGACGCCGCGCAGGTCCAGCTTCACTTCGCCGCCTCCTGCAAAGATAAGGATGGCAACACCGCTGAAACCGATTAAGAGCCCTAACCAGATGCGAAGGCTCGCGGTTCTGAGCTTTGGATAATAGATCATTTGCATGACCGCAACGGCCAGAGGAATGGAAGCGACGATCAGGGAAACGGCGCCGGCGCTGATGTAGCGTGAGGCCAGCCCTACAAAGGCGGGACCGCCAAAGAGGATCAAGAGACCAATGATGGCAGATTGAACATATTCTCGTGGATAGCTGGGGAATGGGATGCCCTTCAGAAATGCGTAAAGCAGCATCAGGGCGCCAGCGATGGAGAACCTTAGGGCGGTGAAGAACAGCGGCGCAATGTCCGTGACGCCAATTTTAATGGCAACATAGGCGGAGCCCCAGAAGATGCAGACGGCCAGATAGGCAAGCCAGTTGGTAAGTTCTTTGTTGTTGGATTTAGGCATGGGCAAGGGCTCCTTGTGAAGTGGATGTTTTGTGTTTTAAGGCAGATTGGTTAATGGGATTATAGCGTATACGTGTTTAGTGTAACAGGTGCGTGAACACTTATCAAAATATATTTAAGATAATTATTCGGATCTCCAGAAATATTTGTTGGATAGGGTAGTTTTGTGTTAATGGCGGACTTGAGCGTAGAGAAAAAGAAGATATAATGGTAGAAAGGATTCTTGAAGTGCGTCTGTGAAGAACGAATTTGGTATAAATTTTGGTTGAAGGATGGTTGGAGCATGAGTGAATTCAAAAGTGTGACCGTGGTTAGAGAAGCAAACAAGTATTTTGGCGGCGCGGTGACAAGCCGTACTGTGATCTTCGAGGATGGGGAGAAGAAGACCCTGGGCATTATGATGCCTGGAGAATACGAGTTTGGTACGGCGGAGAAGGAAGTTATGGAAATCATGTCAGGCAGACTCCGTGTTCAGCTGTCTGAGGATCAGCCGTGGATCGAAATTCAAGATGCGTTTACGTTTGAGGTGCCGGCAAATTCCAAATTCAAATTAGTGGTAGAGGAAGTTACGGATTATTGTTGTTCTTATGTGAAGGCATAGTAAAGAGTTTTGAATTGAGAGATGTGAAGGGCCAAGACCATCGGCTAAAGGTGGTTTTGGCTTTTTAATTTTTGAAGGGTGAAGTGAAACTTTAGTTCAAGGTAAAAAAGTTTTTCATAAACCCTTGACTTGAAGTTAACTCCAGGGTTTATGATGGATAAGGAGAGATCCGTTGCTGGTTTTGTCGTTGGCGTTACAAAGCAAAGCCCATGGTGAGATCCAGTTCATTACTGTTATTAGAATCTAGCACTGGAGGTAATGTTGTGAAAAAACTCGGATTTGGTTTAATGCGGCTGCCGCTGTCTGACCCGGAGCAGGCGTCAAGTATAGATCTGGAAGCCCTTAATCAGATGGTGGATACGTTCCTGGATCAAGGTTTTACTTATTTTGACACCGCCTATATGTACCATGATTTCAAAAGTGAAATTGCCATTCGCGAGTCGCTGGTCAAACGGCATCCAAGGGAACGGTTTAAACTGGCGTCAAAGCTGCCTGTCATGTTTCTGAAAACGAAAGAGGACCGGGAACGAATTTTCAATGAGCAGCTGGAAAAGTGCGGCGTTGACTATTTTGACTATTATCTCCTGCACAATTTGAGCATCTCACATTATGAGATTGCCAAAGATCTTGAGTGCTTTGAGTTTGTCCTGCAGAAGAAGAGAGAAGGCAAGATCGGGCAGATTGGTTTTTCTTATCATGATCATGCGGGGCTGCTTGAGGACATATTGAGCGCGCATCCCGAGGTCGACTTTGTTCAGCTTCAGATTAATTATCTGGATTGGGAGCACGAGGGGATTCAGTCGAGGAAGTGCTATGAAACAGCGAGGCGCCACAATAAACCCGTTATTGTTATGGAACCGGTGAAAGGCGGCGCTTTGGCTCGTATTCCGGAGGCGGCGGAACTGTTGTTTAAGAACCATCGGCTGGATTGGTCTGTACCTTCCTGGGCAGTGCGATTTGCCGGGAGCTATGAGGGCGTCTTTATGGTGTTGAGCGGCATGTCAACTATGGAGCAGCTGCTGGACAATATGAGTGTTATGAAGACTTTCGAGCCGCTGGGGCAGGCGGAGGTCGAGACCATCCAGAAGGCGGTGTCGATCATCAATGAGGCCATAGCTGTAGCTTGTACGGCTTGCCGGTACTGTGTGGACGATTGTACGAAAAACATTCCTATTCCAAACTATTTGGCGCTGTACAACGCAGAGATGCAGTCGACGAACAAAAGATTTTCCTTGCAAAAGGTCTATTATGAGAATTATGCCAAAGCTTTTGGCAAGGCGTCGGATTGTATTGAGTGTAAAAGGTGCGAGGCCCTTTGTCCGCAGCATCTTGAGATTGTTCAGCATCTTAAGTCGGTGGCTGAGGTTTTTGAAGGTTAGTGTGATGTTTGATAGCGCAGGATCGTGAGAAAAAAAATACTTTACTCCACTTATTTTGAAAATGAAAGGATGATTCCACATGAATAATTTTGTATACGACATTCCAACCAAAGTGTATTTCGGTGAAAATCAGCTGGGGAACCTGGGCCCGGAGCTGAGCAAATACGGCAAGAAGGTGCTCTTGACTTACGGCGGCGGGTCCATCAAGAAGATTGGCCTCTATGACAAAGTCGTGGAGGAGATCAAGAAGGCGGGCCTCGAGCTTTTCGAACTTTCTGGGATAGATCCTAATCCACGAGTGTCCTCGGTCAATGCCGGTGCGGACATCTGCAAGAGAGAAGGCATTGATGTGCTGCTGGCCGTCGGCGGCGGGTCGGTCATTGACTGCACGAAGTATATCGGAGCGGCGGCTTACTATGATGGTGACGCGTGGGATATTCTCCTGAAGAAAACCCCGGTAGAGCAGTGCTTACCTATTGTCACGGTCCTAACCCTCTCCGCCACGGGTTCCGAAATGGATTCCGGCGGTGTCATCAGCAACCCGGAGACGAACGATAAAATTGGTTTGCTTTTTCCGGTCATGCAGCCTAAAGTCTCCTTCCTGGACCCAACGGTGACATACTCCGTGAACAGGTATCAAACCGCCTGTGGCGCCGCGGACATTATGAGTCATATAATTGAAGTCTATTTCAATATGAATCAGGACTTGTACATGCTGGATACGGTCATGGAAGGTTTAATGAAGACGGTGATCAAGTATACGCCGGTGGCTTTGGCCGAGCCGGACAATTATGAGGCGAGGGCAAATCTGATGTGGGCGTCTTCCTGGGCAATCAATGGGTTTGTGAACGGCGGGAAGCGTCATGCCTGGAGCTGTCACCCAATGGAGCATGAGCTTTCGGCGTTTTACGACATCACACACGGGCTGGGACTGGCGATTCTGACGCCGCGCTGGATGGGTTATACGCTGGATGAGAAGACCATCGGCAAATTCGTTCAATATGGTGTGAATGTGTTCGGGATTGACCCGACGCTGCCGCAGATGGAGATCGCGCAGCAGGGCATTGAGAGGTTGAAGGCGTTCTTCTTCGAGACGCTGGGGCTGCAGAGCACGCTGACGGAGATTGACATTGACGACACGCATTTTGGACTGATGGCGGAGAAGGCGGCGGAGCTTGGGGCGACTAAGTACGCGTTCCGGCCTTTGGCTGCGGAGGATATTGAGAAGATTTACAGGATGTGCTTGTAGAGAAATTTGGGAAGTGGGAGTGACTGTTATGGGGAAGATACTTATTGCGTATTACTCGCGTAAAGGACAAAATTATGTCAGCGGGGCTATTAAAGATTTGAAGGTCGGGAATACGGCCGTAGCGGCTGAGATGCTGGAGGCGCTGACGGGTGGCGATCTGTTTGAGATTGATACCGTTGCGGCTTATCCGTTGGATTACAAGGAAGCGACGGAGGTGGCTCAGAAGGAGCTGCGTGCGGGTGCGCGTCCGGCACTGACGGCCCAGGTGGCGGGCATGGAGGATTATGACGCCATTATTTTGGGCTATCCCAACTGGTGGGGCACTATGCCCATGGCTGTGTATACCTTCCTCGAAGCCTATGATTTTTCCGGAAAGAAGATCCTGCCGTTTTGCACCCATGAGGGCAGCGGGCTCGGGCGCAGTGAAAAGGAGATTGAGAAGCTTTGTCCGGACGCTGCGGTTTTAAAGGGTCTGGCGATTCACGGAACCGGTGTGGTTGGTGCTGGACAGGCGCTGGAGAAGTGGCTGAAGCAGGCGGGTATTAAATAATAAAGTTTTTTAGAGAGAGGGAATGAAGGATGAAAGTCTTACTGGTGAACGGGAGCCCTCATGAAAAGGGCTGCACTTATACTGCGTTGATGGAGGTTTCGAAGGCTTTAAATGAGGACGGGATCGAAACGGATTTCTTCTGGATTGGTACAAGCCCTATGGCGGGATGCATAGACTGTGGGACGTGCGGCAGAACCGGAAACTGCGTGTATGGCGACAAGGTGAATGAATTCACTGAGATCGCTGGTCACTATGATGGGTTTATCTTTGGCGCGGCGGTGCATTATGCTTCGGCGAATGGCGCCATGACTGCTTTCATGGACCGCGTGTTTTATACGGACGGGCGCTCTGGCAGACGCAACTTTTATTTGAAACCGGCAGCGGCGATCGTCTGCGCGCGGCGGGCCGGGACGACGGCGACTTTTGATCAGCTGAATAAATATTTTTCGATTTCCCAGATGCCTATCATTTCATCGAATTATTGGAACAACGTGCATGGGTTAACACCGGAAGAGGTTGTTCAAGATTTGGAAGGCATGAAGATCATGAGGACCCTTGGGCGGAATATGGCCTGGTTTTTGAAGTGCAAGGAAGCGGGCGCAAAAGCCGGCGTGCCTTTGCCGAAAAAGGAAGAAGCCGTCTATACTAATTTCATTCGTTGAGGTTTAGGGAGGCATTTTAAATTGACCATTTCTGAGGTTAGTGAACTATACGGACTGTCGCCTGATACGCTGCGCTACTACGAAAGGGTGGGCATGATCCCGCCTGTGAACCGGACGCCAAGTGGTCTTCGTGATTTTACTGAATTGGACTGCAGGTGGGTGGAGCTGGCAAAATGCATGCGCGGTGCCGGGCTGCCTGTTGAGGTAATGATTGAGTATGTCAGACTGGTACAGCAGGGGGATCGGACCATTGAGGCCCGCAGGGATCTCCTGGTGGAGCAGCGCGTTCATCTGCTGGCCCAGAAGGTGGCTATTGAAAATATGCTGGAGAAGCTGAATTATAAGATCGGTCGGTATGAAGAGGCCGTGGAGACGAGTGTGCTGTCCTGGGATCCGGAAGAAGTGTAGGGGGCGGCGTGCTTTTTGATTTGAGAAATGGAAAGCGCCAAGACCATCGGCAGAAAAGCTCTGCTGGGTCTTGGCGCTTTGCTGTGTGAAGAGGTTCAGTGTCAGGCGTTCATTGTAGTTTTGTGTATGATATTTTTTCGATTCAGTCTGCAACACAAAGCGAAAATGATTCGAATCGTATCGAATCATTTTTTCGCTCGGGAATGATTTGAATAGACAACTTTGGGTAAAATGGGCATGAGGTGTTTTTAATGAAAATTGATGAGCTTTCTAATGGGATTTTAAGTAAGGATTCAAAAACAGACCACTTTGAAACTCGGCGCTCTGATAATCAAGAGCTAACCTTCATTCAAGCAGAAGGGATTTTTGAGAAATCTCAAATTAGGATGGATGATGAGCTGAAAAGATCTATGGGGATCATTAATGATGAAGGAGATTTTACAAATTTGGGATTGCTCATTTCGGATCAGAATTGTTACTCGATTACTGCAGCGTTCATTCAGGGCGGCAGCAGTTTGATATGTAAGTTTAGAGAGGAATTCACCGGATCAATTCTGAAGCAATGTTACGCTTTATATGACTATGTAGATCAGTTCAATAGAACAAGATCAGAAATTGAAGGATTATACCGTCATGACTTCCGTGATTATCCATTAGAGGCTATACGTGAAGCGTTGATGAATGCTGTGGTTCATAGGGACTACGCATTCAACGGAAGTACTTTGATAAAAATATTTGAAGATCGCATTGAGTTTTTAACCTTTGGTGGTTTGCCAATTGGCTTGACATCCTCTGATCTTAAATTTGGCATATCTGTGCCTCGTAATTTGCGTTTGTTGGACGTGTTTCGCAGGCTGAATCTGGCTGACTCTGTTGGAATTGGTTTTAAGAAGATTGAGAGATGCTACCAAGGGGAAAGGATCCAACCGTCAGTAGACGTTACTGAAAATGTGTTTATGCTAACTCTGCCAAACTTAAATTTTGATAGGGAGCATCCCCAAATTCATTCAGAGTCATACGTTCGAGAGACTGAAGACCTTTCAGAAATTGAGCGGTCAATTGCTGAATTTATAGGCAGCAAATATGAGGTTTCCAGAAAAGAGCTAGAAACTTCATTTGGACTTTCTCAAAGTCGAGCTGTGCGGACATTGAACGGTCTTATTGACAAAGGCCTGATTCATAGTCGTGGAAATGGGAAGAACACAGTTTATGTTTCGAAGTCTAAAAAATGGTAAAGTGACTTTGGATGTCGGAAAGAATGTCGGAAAGAATGTCGGAAAGGATGTCGGAAAGAATGTCGGAAAGAATGTCGGAAAGAATGTCGGAAAGAATGTTGGTAGGGCTGTGGAAATAAGCCATTTCGTAAATTGAACAATAAATAATCCATTAGCTGAAGTTAATTTTATCTGATGGTAGAATGCAGGTCTGTAATCTATTATCCTTTGCACAGTTAGTTAGAGAATGTTCTGCTGGACAGGTAGGAGTGGTTTTGTGAACAAAAGCGAACTAAATACTATCGTTGCGACAGGTGAAAATTATAAGATTGAGTTCAAGGAGAATATCGATAAGACTTTTGTCGAAGAAGCTGTAGCATTTGCAAATGCATCGGGTGGAAAAATTCTTATGGGTATTACAGATCGCGGGGAAATTAAAGGTATTGATACCTCAAATTCTTCGAGATCAAGAGTGCAGGATACACTGATGGGGATAAAGCCGACCATCGGCATAAGTATTGAAATTGTTGAGAATGTAATGGTGATTGAGGTACCAGAGGGAAGAAACAAGCCATATGCTTGTTCAAAAGGGTTCTTTTTGCGTGTTGGGGCGAATTCGCAAAAGTTAGATCGGGATGATATTATGGAGTTCTTTCAGAGTGAAGGCAGGATTAGATTCGACGAAATTATTAATAGGGACCTTGAGGTCGATAGCGTTCTGAATAAGAGTGCATACGATAATTTCATAAGGCTTGCTGGAATTTCAAATGTCCTGGATCCAGTCAGCGTTCTGGAAAATCTGAACTGTGGCCAGACTGATGACGAGAGATTTAGGCTCAATAATGCTGGAATTCTGTTTTTCTCTGACAATCCAATTCGACATATAAGTCATGCTTCGGTCGTGTGTGCGTTATATAAAGGGAAAGATAAAGTGATCATTTTGGACAAAAAGGATTTGAGTGGATCTATTTTGCAGATGATAGATGATGGTATTTTGTTTTTGAAAAAACATCTTAATTTAAGTTATGAAATTGAGGGCTTAAGGAGAAAGGAGATTTTGGAACTTCCCGAGGTGGCTTTGAGGGAAGCGGTCACTAATGCGGTTTGCCATAGAGATTATTTTGAAAAAGGCGCTCAAGTCATGATCGAAATATTTGATGACCGGGTTGTGATCTCTAACCCCGGGGGATTGCCTAAAGGTTTGGAAGTGAAGAACTTCGGTAAAATTTCAATGGCGAGAAATCCGGTCATTGCTTCACTTCTTGAAAAGTGCGACTATATTGAAAAGATGGGGACTGGCATTCAGCGGATGCGGATTGCCATGGCGGAGAAACATTTACCCGAGCCGGAATTTGACTTTGAAGGTTTTTTTATTGTGACTTTATACAGAAATTCAAAGCAGGTTAGTCAAGGGATTGAGAAGGACAGAGATCATGAGGATCTGGGTATTGAGGAAAGGATCCTCGAGCTGATGATGGCGGATTCTGGGGTTACGATTTCCGGGATGTCAGAAAAACTTAACAGGTCTACCCGGACTGTTGAAAGACATTTAAAGAAATTGCGGGAAGACGGATTTGTTGTAAGAGAGGGTTCAAAGAGCTCTGGTAAGTGGGTTGTGAAGGCCATGCTGGCTGATGAGAATGAATAATTGAATGAAATTTGAAGCGCCAAGACCATCGGCAGAAAAGCTCTGCTGGGTCTTGGCGCTTTTTGTGTGATGAAATTTGGGGGAGTGAAGGCGTTAAATAGATTAGAATTATTCTCTCAAGCTCTGGCACCGGAATGAAGTGAGTGACAGGCACTCAATTCATTTCTGTCCGCGTCACCAAGTTAAACTATTAACGGCTTACTTCATTACCCGATCCATTAATGCGAGGAAATTTCTATAGCTGACCAGTTCAATTTCTTCCTGGCTGAAGCCCCTGGCGCTCAGTCGGGAGATCATGTTCGGCGCCTGGGTGATATCCTCGAGGCCTATGGTGCCGGCGTAAGTTGACGAGGTAAAGCTGTCCGTGGTCGAGCTGGACAGGTATTCGAAAAAGTCGAAGCCCAGGGCAATTTTGTCTATCCCGATCAGCCCTGCGACGTGCACTAGGTGATCGATCAGCCGGTCGACGGTTCGCTCCTCTGGCACCTCGTGGATAAACTCGTTGTAGGCGTTAAGCCCAACCAAGCCATTTTTGCTGCCGATGGTTTTGATCTGCTCATCCGTTAAATTCCTGGGAACGTCGCACAAGGCTCTGGCGTTGCTGTGGGACGCAATGATTGGTCTGCTTGAAAGGTCGGCAATGTCCCAGAAGGTTCTGACGTTGGAGTGGGAGACGTCCATAATCATGCCAAGGTCATGGATCAGTGAAACGGCCTCTTTGCCTTTCTGAGTCAGTCCGCGGCTAGGTTCGCCTTTGACGCCCGTCGCCAGCGCATTCTGCTCGTTCCAGGTCAGGCTTGCGTGTCGGAAGCCCAACTGGTAGAGCGTATACAGGGCATCGACATCTTCTCCAATGCCGCTGAGGCCCTCGAGCCCAAGCATGACTGCGAGCTTGTTGGCTGCGATGGCTTTCGCAAAATCTTCAGATCTGTACATGACCTGGACAAGGTCTCTGCTGTCGAAGAGTTCCTTGCTCATTGCCTGGATACTCTCGAGCAGCCTTTCTTTTGGGCGGGCATCGTGGGGCGGATCCGCCCAGATTACGAAGATCCCGCCTGCCATATTGCCTTTGTTAAATCCCTCCAAATGATAATCCCTTATTATGTTTCTCTTGCCTTGCGCACTTTTGACTGTGACGTCAGTCCAAATATCTCCGTGAATGTCGAGCAGCATGCTGCACCTCCAAAAGCCGCAGGGCGCGGGCCAACCGAGCCCTGCGGATAATTTCTTACTCTACATGTACTGAAGAAGATTGCCCATAAAGATGCCCAGGTAGTTGCCTATAATGTAACCAAAGACACCTGCGAGAATGATTGGGCCAACCAGCTTGTTCCAGCCTTTTGCGATCGCCATTGCAGCGGCAGTGGTAGGACCGCCGATATTCGCGTTGGAAGCAAGGAGAATTTCTTCGAGGTCAAATTTGAAGAGTTTGCCAAGAACAAGAGATACCAGCATGTTGATTATGACGATAATGGCTGTGAAGACGAGAAGCAGCGGCGCCTGGTTGATGATGACTGAAATGGAAGCCGGAACACCAATGACGACCAGGAAGATGTAGATGAGGAAAGTTCCAATTTCCTGTGCGCCGTGAATGCCGCTCATAAATTTAGGGGCGAAGGTTGCCAGCAGCATAGTGAAAGTCGTGATCAACATGTATTTGTTTCCAAGGAGACCATTTGACAGGTCGAGTAAAAAGTTTCCGGTTGGAATAATGCCTTTGAGGACTGCGGCGAGTTCTGTCGACAGCCAGACTATAACAAGACCAAGTGCAATGGAAAGGGCGATATCTCTCAATGAAATTTCTTTGCGGCCCCAATATTGCTTCGCGAGGGTTTCGCCTTCAGATGTGTCCACCATAGCGTTGACGGCGTCGATGTGCGGATGCTTGAATTTTTTGAGGAAGAAGTTCATTGTTGGGATTGCAAGTAAAACGAAGAAGTAGAGGGCCATCAGAAGGTTATCCGCGACGGTGAGGGCTGAAATCCAGGATTCGCCGGCGCCGAAGGCTTCAGACATTGCCGCGAAGTTGACGCCGCCGCCTATGTAAGAACCGGTCATGATTGCGGACATTTTGTACAGTTCAGGGATTGAGTTCTTGAGCATGGCGTGTGCCACTGTAACGCCTGCAATGGTTCCAATTGAGCTCAGGAGGAAGATGATCATGATACGTCCGCTTTCACGCCAGATCTTTTTGATGTTGGCGTTGAACATTAACAGCGGAATGGCCAGCGGTACGACATAGCCCCAGACCACGTCATAGGTTGGTGCGGCGGTAGGGATGATGTTGAGATTGGCGAGGACCATGGCGATGACAAGACCGATAATGGCGCCAGTAATCTTTGATGCCCATGCGTAAGTTTGCTCGAGATAGATGCTGAGTGCCGCGATGCCGACTAAGATTGACCATAGAGCCCAAGCATTGTCTGCGCTGATGAAAGAATTCATTATAATACCTCCTCTTTAAAATGAGTTCTTCGTTACAATCAATATATTAAACTAAAAAAACTAAAAATTCAATATATTAATATCAATTTATTGATGAAAATTTCAATATATTAAATTTAGTGAGATCGTCATTTTATGGTAAAATAGAATTAGTATAAAACTGGAGGAGTTCATTTGAATATAGATATTGGCGCGAAAATCAGAGAAATGAGAAAAAGCAAGCACCTGAGCATTGCTGAGCTCGCTGAGAAAACAGGCCTCAGCACTGGGATCATCAGCCAGATTGAGCGGGATCTGGTCACGCCTTCCGTGGTCACTTTCTGGAAGATTTCGAAAGCCCTTGAGGTATCCTTTGGTTACTTCTTTGATGAGCTAGAAGCGGAGCAGACGGTTCTCTCTCCTGTGGTTAAACGCGATCAGCGAAAAACTATCAAGACTTCCAACAGAAAAGCGCTTTATGAGTTGCTGTCGCAGGATCTGAACCGGAAGATCGAATTTCTTTATATCACGATCAAGCCGGGTGAGCAGTCGGAGGGCGGTCTCGTCACCCATGAAGGTGAGGAGTGCGGCGTGGTCATCAAGGGTCGCCTGATGATTAAGATGGAGAACGAAGAGTACATCCTTGAGGAAGGGGACAGCATCTATTACGACAGTACCATTCCCCACAGGTATGTCAATATTGGCGACGAGGACTGCGAGTCCGTGTGGGCAATGACGCCGCCGAGTTTTTAGTTTCATCAATTTAGTGAAATTTGGGTGGATGTGGGTTGGGTGACCATCGGCATAAGTTTTTTAGGGATTTAGCCGATGGTCGCGAGATCTTCAACCTATTAACGGTTCAGGAAACAGGGGGATTATTCAGAATGTCGAAAATCAAAACCTTCAGCGAACTTGCGGCGCAGCTCAAGGGACTGGAGTTAGAGCTGGGGAATCCGTCGAGGTTCGAATATGAATACGCAAGAGGATGCTTTATGAAGTCTTATGAGATTGAGATACGGCGGGAGGCCGAGGCATCTTGGGAAGTCACCGTCATAGTGAACGAACGGTATGGCGCGGTGGTTCAGGTGAATGCGGATCAGGTCGTGCTGGTCAAGGTCGATAAGGGCGAGCGTCAACCGGACAGTGCGGTGGCCTTCGAAATGGAGGGCGCTGAGCTGGCGCGGCTGCGCGAGGTAACGACGGATACCATGATTATTGAGATTTTGGAAGAGCTCGAGAAGTATAGGCATCAGTAAAAGTAAAGCGCCAAGACCATGGGTGGAATATGGTCTTGGCGCTTTTTGCTTGTGCGGTTTTTAAAATGATGTTAATTGTGATCATTGACCTAAATATTTTAACAAATCCGAAAAAACGGTCTCTTTCTCATCCTCATGAATCACTTCATGCCGGAGACCTTTGTAGACTTTGCTCTCTATGTTTTTGTAGCCTGCTTTTATGAGAGCTTTCATGGAGCCTTCCAGACCCCTCGGGCCGCCGGTGATAGGATCGTGTTCGCCGGTGATGCTGAGGATCTTAAGATCGGGGTTTTGACACTTGAATCTGTCGAACGCGCGCTGATAGAGGTTGGAGGTGGCTATGGTCAGGCTGCCGGCGTTCTTGTAGGACGTAAAAAAGTGGGGATCATTGCGCCGCTTCTCGCGGTTGGCGGCATTGACGCTGACCCAGCTGTCGTCCTTGCCGTTGATGCCGAGCAGGTGATCCAGGAGGCGGCTGTGGCCGTGCTTACCGGAGATCAGGGTGAAAAGCTTGGTCAGGAGGACGCCTGCTTTGACGATTGACCGGTAGTCCACGGTGCCGCTCAGGATGAGTTTTTCGATTTCGTTATCATGCGCCTGGAGATAGCATCTGGCGAAGAGGGAGCCCAGGGAATGGCCGTAGAGGTAAAGGGGTTTCCCTGGGTACATTTTTTTGACAGTGTCGGTGATCAGCTTCTGATCTGCTATGACCTGTTCCAGGCTGTCCATGTAGCCCTGGGGGATGTCTTTGCTGACGGATTCGCCATGGCCTCGGATGTCAGAGAGGACGACGGTGTAGCCGTGATTTTTGAGGAACTCAGCCAGCTCATAGTATCTGCCCTTGTGTTCCTGGGCGCCGTGGATGATTTGAATGAGGGCGGTGGTGCTGGCGGTGGTGCTGGTGTTGGTGCTGGCGTTGTTGTTTGCGCTTGCGGCTTCGAAGATGACCGTGGACAGCTTGAGGCCGTCGCTGGCGGTTAGTTCAAGTGATTTCATGGGGGTCGCCTGCCTTTAATAAAATAAAGTTATGCTGCATTGTTACAGAAATATTGCTGCTTCCGGTACCGAAACAAACTCCGAACCAGATTCAGGGTCCATCTTTGAACCTGATTTCGAGTTCAACTCCGAACCTGGCCCTAACTTTGACTCTAATTTTTCTCAATCCCACACTTCTTCATCTTCCTGTAAAGGGTCCTGAGGCCAATGCCCAGAGCTTGAGCTGCGGCTTCTTTGCCCTTTAGATCCCAGCCGTGCTGATCGAGAGCTTCCCGAATCGCCTGTGTCTCAGCCTGATCCACCTGCTCGGGCAAAGTCTGAAATCCACTTTGCCTCTGGAAACGCTCGGGGAGGCTGTGCATATGAATGGTGCAGCCATCTTCAAGGTTGACCGCATACTCCAGGAGGTTCTCCATTTCACGGATATTGCCTGGCCAGCTATGGCGCATGAAGGCGTCGAGGACATCCTGGGACAACATTTTTTTCGGACATTTTTGCCGGTCGCACTGGGACCTGAGAAACTCCTCAGCCAGCAGCGGCACATCCACTATGCGTTCAGCCAGCGAAGGCACCTCGAGTGGAATAACATTCAGACGGTAGTATAGATCCTCTCTGAAAGCCTTCGCTGAGACCATCTCCTCCAGCTCCTTGTTGGTGGCAGCGATGATCCGCACATCCACCGAAATGGAACGCGTGCCGCCAACCCGCTCAATCATGTGATCCTGCAGCACTTTCAGCAGCTTAGCCTGAATCGTCATAGGCATCTCACCGATCTCATCCAGGAAGAGCGTGCCGTGCTGTGCCAGCTCGAACATCCCGGGTTTGCCGCCCTTCTTGGCGCCTGTAAAGGCGCCTTCCTCATAACCAAAAAGCTCACTCTCAAACAGTGATTCCGGAATACTGGCGCAGTTGATGGCAATGAACGGCCGGCCAGATCTTGGACTTTCATAATGAATGGCCTTTGCCACCAGGCTTTTGCCGGTTCCGGTTTCGCCTGTGATTAGGACCGTGGAAGCACTCTTCGCGATTTTGTGGATCTTGCCCTTCAGCGCCACAATGGACGAATGCTCGCCCTTCAGCTGCTGCAGGGAAAAGCGGTCCTTATAGTCGATTTCCCTTTGCTTATTCAGCTTCAAAGTCAGCGCGTGATTTTTACTCAGCCGGATCCAGGAGCCTATGTACTGATCCCCCATTTGGATGGGCCGCGCCTGAACGTTTGCATAAAAATCCCCAATCTGGCAAAGCTCGCTGCTGACACTGCTTCCGCTCAAAACCTTCTCGACAACGCTTTCGGGTAAGAGTTGGTTCAAATTTTGGGTAAAAAGGCTGCAGAATGAAAACAGGTCAACAGCAGGAGGATTGGCGTAGTTGATATACCCGGCATGGTCCACGACAATCAATCCGTCCTCTACCGCATCCATGGTTGTCGAAAGGACACTTTCCAGCCGGTTGAAATGATCGCCCTTTTGGCTGTAGTCCACCACGTTCGCGATCAGCAGCGACATTTCGTTTACTATAGAGGTGTAAATGTGGATGTCGTTGGTGATCCGGTCGTGGCCCTCCTTGGTAAAGGACGTCATGGTCATGACGCCGATTGGCCGGTTCCCAATGCGGATGCAGCTCAGGATCTCAATGGTGGAGGGGCAGTTCTCCTTGAAACGGCAGCCTTCGCAGGACTTCATGAACCCCGGCTTGTTGACCAGGATGCTGTTGTTGAGAAGCACTTCTTCAATGGACGGCGCGTGGACGGCGCTGCCTTTTCTTTTTACATAAGCCTCCGTGCTGGTCACGAGGGCACTGTGAGCGTCGAAGACGGCGCATTCCACCTCAAAGGCGCGGCTGATGCCCTCCACCAGGTTTTGGATCATGGGTTTGTAATCGCTTAAATGGATCAATTTGTGACCTCCATTTCTGAAACTGGCAGCATAATGAGTTGTCACCATTATAGATCTTTGCCTGGTGTTTGACAATTCGTTTGTCAATATTGGCAAGCAAATACCCAAAACCCCTGCCGATGTTCCCCCAGCCCACACCCCGCCCACCCCAAATCGAAACCTCCAAAACCTGCTCATTGGAAGGCTTCGGCGGAACATCTAAAATAGGCAGCCAAACAAGTTGAATATTTGGCACGCAACTTGCGTATATAGAACGCGAGAGCAACGAACACCCAAAAGGAGGAACTGAACTATGCTGCAAAGTAAAGACGTTTTAAATCTGGACGGTAAAGTGGCAATCATCACAGGCGCCGCATCCGGCATTGGACTAGGTACCGCACAGCTTCTAAGTGCCTATGGCGCGAAAGTCGCCATGTTTGACATGAACCCTAACGGTGAAGCAGAGGCCCAGGCCATCCGCGCAGCCGGCAGAACCGCTAAATTCTTTACGTGCAACGTCACTTCAGGTGACGCAGTATCTTCAGCAGTCGCGGAAGTGGTTAAGGAATTTGGCCGCGTTGACATCCTGTTCAACAACGCCGGCGTCACCATTAGAAAAACAGTTGTGGAACTTGAAGAGAACGAGTGGGATTTTGTTCTGGATGTCGGTCTCAAAGGCACTTACCTTATGTCCAAGCACGTCATCCCGGTTATGGCGGCAAACGGCGGCGGCAGCATTGTCAACACTGGCTCCGGATGGGGCCTCAAGGGCGGCGACAAAGCCGCGGCTTACTGCGCGGTCAAGGGCGGAATCGTCAATCTGACCAGAGCCATGGCTATTGATCATGGTCCGCAGAACATCCGCGTCAACAGCATCAATCCCGGCGACACAAACACCGCCATGCTGCGGGAGGAAGGCCGCCAGCTGGGAGAGAACGTGGAGGCATTCTTGAAAGATTCCGCAAAAGGCAGACCCCTTGAGCGTCTCGGCATGCCGGAAGACATAGCCTACGCGGTCCTGTTCCTGGCCAGCGACATGTCCCAATGGATCACCGGCACCGCACTAGTCGTCGATGGCGGCGGAATCGCCTAACCAGAAACTCGATGTGAAACTGGGTGTCAGACACCGAGTTTCACCTGAATGGAAACTCGGTGTCTGACACCCAGTTTCACCTGCAACTATCATCCGACATCCAAACAAGGAGGAACCACTATGACCCTTCGAGGTTTTAAGAATCACCCTTACATCCCGAACTCTGTGCCTGAAGTGCAGCAGGAGATGCTGAAAGAGATTGGCCTCAGTTCACTGGAAGAGCTGCATGCAGAGATTCCGGAGGAAATCTGCCTTAAAGAGCCTATGAACCTTCCGCCGGCACTGGAGTCTGAATATGAACTCAAGCGCCACGTTGAGTCCTTGCTTGCTAAAAACAAGACCTGCAAAAACCACTTAAACTTCCTGGGTGCCGGCTGTTACCAGCATTACGTTCCGGCGATCTGTGATGAAATAAACTCCAGAGGCGAATTCCTCACCGCTTACGGCGGTGAGCCTTATAACGACCACGGCCGCTTCCAGTCCCTCTTCGAATATCAGAGCTTGATGGCAGAGCTGCTGGACTTCGACATCGTCAACGTCCCGACTATGGACGGCGCTCAGGCGTCCTCCACAGCCATCCGCATGGCAGGCCGCATCACAGGCAGACGAGAGGTTCTGGTTCCTAAAGCCATGGACCGGGAAAAGCTCAAAGTCATGATCAACTATGGCAAGCCGGCCCTTGATCTCATTGAAGTCGACTACTGCGTAAAGAGCGGCCGCCTGGACCTCAGCGACCTGAAAGGCAAGCTGAGTGAGCGTACCGCAGCAGTCTATTTTGAGAATCCAACTTTCTACGGCGTTATTGAGGACCAGGGTCAGGTTATTTCAGACCTTGCCCACGCCGCCGGCGCCCTCAGCGTCGTCAGTGTGGATCCCATCACTCTGGGTGTCCTGGCACCGCCAAGCCACTACGGCGCTGACATCATCTGCGGAGATCTCCAGCCACTCGGGATTCATATGAACTACGGCGGCGGCCAGTCCGGCTTTATGTCCACGAGAGACGAAGAAAAATTCGTCATGGAGTTCCCATCCAGACTCTTTGGCATAGCGCCAACCTCAGAACCAGGAGAGTATGGCTTCGGCGACGTCGCTTATGACCGTACGTCCTTTGGGCATCACAGGGAGCACGGCAAAGAGTATGTTGGCACTCAGACGGGACTTTGGGGCATCACTGCCGGCGTCTACCTATCGACCATGGGGCCGAAGGGCATGCAGGAAGTCGGCGAGACCATCCTTCAAAAGTCTAATTACGCGGTGAAGAGACTTTCAAATATCCCTAAAATTAAGGCGAACAAATTCGAGAGCGCGTTCTTCAAAGAATTCGTCGTCGACTTTAACGAAACGGGCAGAACCGTCGCGCAGATCAACCAAGCGCTCCTTGAAAAGGGCATCTTTGGGGGCTTCGATCTTTCCAAAGAGCATCCGGAGCTCGGTCAAAGCGCGCTCTACTGCGTCACTGAGGTTCACTCAAAATCAGAACTAGACAAACTCGCTGAGGCCCTGGAAGAGATTCTGGGCGGCGCGCGCTAAGGCGGGAGGAGGAAATTACATGAAGCGAATTGACAGAAGTCATAAAGTCAGACGATTCCATCAAGCAAAGTGGGACGAGTCCATCATCTTTGAACTCAGCAAGGCAGGGGAACGGGGCATATTGGTCCCTAAGGCGGAAAAGGCAATCCAGGAGGTTACGGGATCGGTGGATGCGCTTGTGCCGGCTGGGATGAGACGACCATCGGCACCAGCCCTGCCTGAAATCTCTCAGCCTCGAGTACTGCGCCACTACATGCGCCTTTCCCAGCAGACACTGGGGGCGGACGTCAACATTGAGATTGGGCAGGGAACCTGTACGGTGAAATATAGCCCGAAGGTCAACGAGGTCCTCGCCAGAATGCCGGAGATGACGGAGCTGCATCCGCTGCAGGACCCGTCTACGGTGCAGGGGATTCTCGAGATCATGCACGAAACGGACCTTTACATGCGGGAGATTTCCGGCATGGACCGGTTCACGTTCCAGCCGAGCGGCGGGAGCCAGGCCATCATGACCATGGCGGCGGTGGCCAGAGCGTATCATGCGGCGAACGGCGAGGGCGACCAGCGGGACGAAGTGATCACGACGATCTACAGTCACCCGTCAGACGCGGCGGCACCGGCGGTTATGGGCTACAAGATAATCTACATTCATCCGGACGAGGACGGCTATCCGGATTACGAGGCCTTTAAGGCGGCGGTGGGTCCGAGGACGGCGGCGTTTATTGTGGCCAATCCGGAAGACACCGGCGTTTACAATTCCCAGGTCAAAGCCTTTACGGAGCTGGTCCATGCCCGTGGCGGCCTCTGTGGCTATGATCAGGCCAATGCCAACGGCCTTTTGGGTGTCACCCGTGCCAAGGAAGCGGGCTTCGACATGTGCTTCTTCAACCTCCACAAGACCTTCTCAACGCCTCATGGCTGCGGCGGCCCTGCGGTCGGGGCGACCGGCGTTGTCGAGCGGCTGGTGCCGTTCCTCCCGGCGCCGCTGATTGATCGGAAGGATGATGCGAACGGCGTCACTTACTTCCTCAATTACGATTTTGCGCATCCGGCTCATGGAATTGGCAAAGTTCGCCTCTTCAGCGGCGTAGCGCCGGTCATTCTGAAGGCTTACACCTGGATGCGCGCTCTCGGGGCGGAAGGCCTCTACGAGGTCGCCAAGGTCGCGGTTCTCAACAACAACTATCTGTTCCAGAAGCTCATGGCCCTGGAGTGCGTGGATGCGCCTTATACACCGGGCAAACAGCGCATTGAGCAGGTCAGGTATACCATCGAGAAGCTGACTCAGGATACAGGGGTCACCAGCGGCGACATCCAGCGCAGGATGATGGACTTTGGCATGCACTACTGGACGAGCCATCACCCGTATTACATCCCTGAGCCGGCGACCCTGGAGCCTACGGAAACGCCGTCCAAAGAGGATCTGGATGAGTACATCAACACGCTGAAGCACATCTTTGATGAGGCTTACACGAATCCGGAGATCATCAAGACGGCGCCGCACAACAGTGTGTGCCACCAGGTCGACGAATCGGACATGGATGATCCGCAGCGCTGGGCGCCGTCCTGGAGGGTGTATTTGAGAAAGACGCAGTAAAAGTCATAAAAAGTCATAATTTGCCTGGGAGGTGTGGTTGGAGATGGAATTGGTGGAAATGGTAGAAATGGCAGAATTGGAATCGGCACTTAACCTTCGAAAAATTGGTTTCATCATCAACCCCATCGCCGGCATGGGTGGCCGCGTGGGCCTCAAAGGCACAGACGGCGTGCTCGAGGAGGCCCTTCGCCTGGGTGCTCTGCCGATGGCGCCCGCCAAGGCGGCGCGTGCCCTGTCAGCACTCGTTGGATTGAGAGACGAAGTGGTTCTGCTTACGGGCTCTGGGGAGCTCGGCGAACGGATTGCACGGGAGCTAGGATTTGAGGTCCAAGTGGTACAGGTCGCTTCGGGAGAGGTCACTTCGCATGAAGATACAGTGGCTTTGGCGAAAGCGGTCGTGGCTCAAGGTGGTGAGCTCATTTTGTTCGCAGGCGGCGATGGTACCGCTCGCAACTTGGTAGAAGCGGGGATTTTTGAAGCTGGCTTACCGGTGGTGGGGATTCCGGCGGGGGTAAAGATTCACTCGCCGGTGTTCGCGACACACCCCGAAAAGGCGGGGGAGCTGGCGGCTGGTGTTTTGAACCGCACCGGTTCTGCCACTGGCGCCAAATGGCGAGAGGCCGAGGTCCTGGATATCTCGGAAGAGGATTACCGCAGCGGCCGAGTGATGACAAAGCTCTATGGCTATCTGATGGTTCCGAGTGACCGTGGGAGGATGCAGAACAAAAAAGCCCCTTCCCCTCAAAGTGAAGCCAACGCCCACAGGGAAATTGCCCTGGAGATGGTGGCGCAAATGGAAGCCGGTACCGCTTATTTTGTTGGACCCGGGACGACGACTCGGGCGGTGCTGGATGCACTGGGGCAGCCACATACTTTGCTGGGCGTGGATGTGGTGCTGGACGGCAAAGTTATCTGCCGGGATGCCTCAGAACAGGATCTGTTGACGGTTCAGTCACAGCATCCCTGCCGGCTGATCGTCACACCCACCGGCGGTCAGGGTTTTCTTCTTGGCCGCGGAAACCAGCAGCTCAGCCCTGAGGTCTTAAGGGGTATTGGGAGAGAAAACCTTATGGTGATCGCTACCCAGGAAAAGCTGGCAGAGCTGAAACATCAGCCGCTGCTGGTGGACACCGGGGATCCGGAGATCGACGCGCTTTTGAGAGGCTACGTCAAAGTATGGACGGGATTTAAGACCGCGGTGATGGTTGCGATGCGTTAAAACTTGAGAATGATGAAACTGGGTGTCTGACACCCAGTTTCTGAAACTCGAAGCGAGACAGCCAATTCATACAATGATTAGAGCGTTTTGCGACTATGAATTTACATATAAATGAAAATATAGAAAAAAATGATATTGAATTTCGGTTAGGTTGAAACTGGGTGTCTGACACCCAGTATGTCAGGGGTGAAACTCGGTGTCAGACACCCAGTTTGTTAACCCCACCTCCCAACCGACACAAAATGCCACGCATCTCAACCCGCATCACCCATAAGAGGAGGGAAACCCATGATCGCACTACTCAAGCTTTCACCCATTATTCTCCTGACCGGACTTATGATCAATGGCATGAACGTTTTAATGGCGGCACCAATCGCGACAATGTACGCGGCGATTATCGCCATGCTCACCCTTAAAATGAAGTTTACCGATGTGATGAACAAAGCCATCGACAGCGTGAAAGAAATGATTATTGTCTTCTTTATTCTGATGCTGGCCTACGCGGTGGCCGAGTCATTTATGGCAACGGGTGTCGGCGCAGCGGTCATCAACCTGTCGCTGGGCGCAGGCGTCACGGCTAAAACCGTCGCGCTGGTTGGTTTTCTGGTCACCTGCGTCCTGTCGGTGGCTACGGGTACTTCATGGGGGACCTTCGCAGCCTGCGCGCCAATCTTCCTCTGGCTCAATCACATTGTCGGCGGCGACGTGCTTTTGACGACAGCGGCAATTGCAGGCGGCGCGTGCTTTGGTGACAACATAGGGCTGATCTCAGACACAACGGTTGTCAGCTCCGGTCTTCAAAAGGTTGAGGTTGTACATAGGGTTAAGCACCAAGGCGTTTGGTCGCTGCTTTGCGTGGTGGCAACCGCAGCTGTCATTTTCATGGTCAGTGTGGGCATGGGTCTTCCGACGGTGACCGGCAACGCGGGCGAAGCGATCAATGCGATCCCGCAGGAAGCTTGGGATGCGCTGACGGAGCAGAGACCATCGGCGGTGGTTTTGCTGGAACAGGTCAAAACAGGGGTGCCAATTTACGTCATCACGCCGCTGCTGATCGTATTAGCCTTGGCGATCAAAGGGTTTCCGACGTTCATCTGTCTGGGCTCGGGCATCATCAGCTCTCTGATCTTCGGTCTGATCGCGGGAACAGTGGGTTCCGTGGGTGAATTCCTCGATTTGGTGCAGGGCGGTTTCGAGAGCGCTGGCAGCTGGTCGATTGTCATGATGATGTGGATTGGGGCGTTTGGCGGGATCATGAGCATTATGGATGCCTTCGAGCCTGTGGCCCGGTTCATTGTCAGATCCGTGCGAAACGTAAGACAGCTGATGTTCTCCAACGCGCTGCTCAGCCTGCTCGGCAACGCGGCTCTGGCGGATGAGATGGCGCAGATTGTGACCATCGGCCCAATCATTAAAACGATTACGGATGAGAATGTGGAAGCCAGCGATGAGGACATGTACCGGCTCAGGCTGCGCAACTCGGCGTTCGGGGATGCTATGGGGGTCTTCGGGTCTCAGCTGATTCCGTGGCACTGTTACATGGGCTTTTATGTGGCGATCGCGGCGGCGGTGTATCCGCTGTTCGAGTTTACCGCGCTTGGGATCATCAAGTACAACTTCATGGCGATGATTGCCGTGGGGTCGATGCTGGTGCTGACGATCACCGGGCTGGACCGGTTCATTCCGCTCTTTAGTCTGCCGTCTGAGCCGAAGGTCAGGCTTCGCAAGGCGGGGGCGGCTGAGGTGACGAAGATGGAGAAGCGGGCTTAACGCTTCTTGAGTCGGTGAAAGCGCAATCAGCACAAAGCGTCACGGGCGGCACTTCACTGGGGAGGCTGCACCGTGGCGCTTTTTTTATGGAGGAGGATGGGCTTTGAGTACGGTTTTGGATTCGAATTTGAATTTGGCTAGGCGTGTGGTGAATTTCCCGGCTATGACCATTGATCTTGCGAAGCTTGAGCACAACACCCGTGCTGTGGTGGACCTCTGCGCGCGGCATGGGGTGCGGGCGGCAGCTGTCACGAAGTGTTACTGCGGGGATCCGGAGATCGCGGCGGCCAGTGTTCGCGGCGGCGCGGCCTGGCTGGCGGATTCCAGACTCGAAAATCTGAAGCGTCTGACTGCGCTGGACATCCCCAAACTCCTACTGCGTCTGCCGATGGTCTCCCAAGCCCGCAACGTCGTGCGTTATGCAGACCTGAGCCTGAATTCTGAGTTGGCAACGATCAGGGCGCTGTCTTCCGCGGCACTTGAAGCGGGGCTGGTTCACGGCGTGATTCTAATGGTCGATCTTGGGGATTTGAGAGAGGGGATTTCGCCGTCAAAAGTGGTTTCAACGGTTGGTGAGATTCTTGCCCTTGAGGGGGTCGCGTTAAAGGGGATCGGAACCAATCTGACCTGCTTTGGTGGCGTGCTGCCAGGACCCGAGAATATGGCAATTTTGGAGGGTGTGGTAAATGAGGTTGAAGCAGCATGGGGGATAAGCCTTGAGATCGTCTCAGGTGGAAACTCCAGCAGTGTATGTATGCTGGAACGGGGCGCGCTGCCGGAGCGCATCAATCAGCTGCGTTTTGGAGAGGCGATTCTCTTTGGAACGGAGTTTGCCTATGGCGAGCGGATTGAGGGGACTTATTCTGATGTTTTTCAGCTGCATGCGGAAATCATTGAACTTCAGGAAAAACGGTCTGTGCCTTATGGGGAGATTGGGCTGGATGCTTTTGGGAGGAAGCCGGTGTTTGTGGATCGTGGGATTCGAAGGAGGGCCATTCTCGGCATTGGAAAGCAGGACGTGATTCTGGATACGCTGAAGCCCCTCGACCCTGGGATTATTGTTTTGGGCGGGAGCAGCGACCATTTGATTGTGGATGTGCAGGATTGCAACAGACCACTGGAAGTGGGGGCGGTACTGTCTTTCAATATGCATTACACGGCAGTGCTGAGTGCAATGACGTCGGAGTATGTGATGAAAGTTAAGTTGAAGTGAATGGGGAAGAGCCAAGATCATTGGAAAAACGGTCTTGGCTCTCTTAGTTTTTGAAGGTGATATTACAATTGTGTTACAAAGCTCTGGCACTAAATTGAATTGAGTGTCAGTCCCCAACTCAGAAGTCGTCCGCGTCCCCAACGTCATACACTTCCTGTGTTGTTCAACATAGCCATAACTTTACATCTTATTTGACTCAAATCATTTTTACGCCTATATTCTAAATAGACTGTCGCAGCAAACGTGAGAAGTCTCTCTAAAGAATGACCAAAATCAAAAGTTCGGCAGGTGTCCAATGAACAAAAAGACGAGTCTCTTATTAGTGGTTATCATCATTATTCTCAGTGTTCTCTATTACTTCATGCAGTTGGATGTCATAGGTCCGGTCGAACCAGATCTGGCATATAAAAAAGTCATTGTCGCAGGGGATATCAGCCTTCCGCCTTACGAATTCATGGAAGAGGACGGGGAGTATACTGGTTTCAATGTGGACATCATGCGTGCCATTGCTCTGGAGATGGGTTTTGAAGTGACCATAATCCCCATGAACTGGGAAGATGCCCAGGTCGCTCTGCAAAACGGAGAGGTGGATGCTATCCAGGGGATGAGACGGCTGGAAGTTAGAGAGTGGCTTTACGACTTCACAGAGCCCTATTTCGAAAATAATTATGCCATTTTTTCAGTTAAAGGCAGCGGCATTGACTCTATCAGCGATCTCCATGGGAAAAATGTTACCTCCATCCAAGGCGATGCTTCCAATCAAATCTTGGTCAGTTTAAAAGGAATAACCGTAAAAAACGTGCCGGATGTCAAAAGTGCCATAGAGCTCGTGGTCAGCGGTGAAGCAGATGCAGCAATAGGTAATCCTATTGTTGGAATTTATCACATCAATAAGTTGGGCATTAACGATCAGATCGACATCTCCTCAACAGATCTCAGCTCGGCCGCTTACGGCATGGCGGTCAAGAAGGGAAACGTCACCCTTCAGAGACAGCTGGACCAAGGCCTTGACCGAATCAAAAAGAACGGCACCTTCGACACCATTTATGAAAAGTGGTTTGGCCGCCCCCTCAATTACCAGCAGGAAGCCATCCTCAATACACTGCGGTTTCTTTGGATTGGGCTCATCGGTGTTCTGGCATTTTCGCTCGCACTGTTCTTCTGGAACAATGCGTTGAAAAAGCAAGTTCAGATTCGAACGAAGGAGCTCTACGGCGAGTCTCAGTTCAACCATGCTTTGCTGCAGAGCATGACCAATGGCATTCTCTATTTAAAGGCGGATACTGCCAGCCGTTACCTCAATGCCGAAGGGGAGCGCCTTTACCAAGTCATGGCCACCTATGGCATCTCGACAGACGATTTGGAAGCCCTAATTTTGAGCAGTGATGAGGATGTCTTTCACGAACGGGAATTCAAAGGCCCCATGGGGATCCTGAACCTCGAATGGCGGCATAAGTCAGTGCAGCTGCCGGATCAGAAGGAATTTGGCCATATTATCGTCTTCTCTGACAAAACCGAAAAAAGATATTTCGAGGACGCGTTTCTCTCCCAGGACCGTCTGCGCAACATAGGCCTTCTAATGGCCGAAATTGCCCACGAAATCCGCAACCCGCTGACGACCATCAAAAATTACGCTCAGCTCATACCGGAGAAGGTCAACAGCCCCAAATTTTTAGAAGCCTTTTCCAGTGATGTGCCGATGGAAATCGATCGTCTAAACGACATAATCAGCGATGTCCTGGATTATACAAAACCGGGTGTTGCCTTTATGGATTGTGTCGATGTGGCAGCCGTGATTCAGGAAACGCTCAAAATGATGGAAATGCGATTTGACAAACGGTCGATTGGCACAACGCTTGAATTTTGCGGCATGAAAGCTGAGAATGAAGAGGAAATTGCGGAAAATGACACTAGTCATGTGAATGAGGGCTATATTGAGTGGTGTGAGGTAAAAAACATCCACGCCCGCATCAGCAGCAAACACTTGAAGCAAGTCTTACTCAACGTCTATCTGAACGCCATGGAAGCCATTGAGGCAATTGAGTTGGCTGACGGCATCGTACGGACCTCGGTTGAGATGAATTCAGATCAAGGTGTGGAAATTCATATTTCTGACAACGGAAAAGGCATGGATCAAGATGAGGTGCAGAGATTATTTGAGCCATTTTACAGTAGAAAGCGTGATGGTACCGGTCTCGGGATATTTATTTGCGATCGATTGCTCAAACTCTATGGTGGGTCCATAAATTTTAAATCCAAACCAGGGCAGGGCACCGTTTGCACCATTCGCTTACAGAAAGGGGCTTCGCTATGAAAAACAAATTGATGGTTATTGATGACGAAGCGCTGATCTTGAAAACTATTCAATTTGCGTTTGAGGATCTTTATGAGGTTTGTGTGTATAAGACAGGATCTTCGGCTTTAAAAGCCTTAAAAGAGGAGCGGCCTGATCTGATACTCCTCGATCTGCGCATCAAAAATGAGAATGGCATTGAGGTGCTGCAAAATATCAAGCATTTGATGCCTGCAGTTGAAGTCATTATGATGACGGCATTTGGGACAATTGAAACCACCATAGCAGCTATGAAGGCTGGAGCCTACCATTATATTCAGAAGCCTCTGCAAATTGAGGAAATGAGAAATCTCGTCAGTAAAGCTATGGAACTCATAGAAGCGAGGAAGACTCTTCAGGGCATGGACGGCAGCAAGGGCTACGCGTATGGATTGGTTGGACGCTCGAAAGCGATTGAGACTATAATCAATTTTATTGAGCGGAGTGCCAGGACCAGCAGTAATGTCCTGATAACCGGAGAAAGCGGAACGGGGAAAGAGGTTGTGGCTAAGGCGGTGCATGGGGCTGGGCGACAATCGGCAGGGCCTTTTATCCCTGTCAACAGCTCGGCGATCCCGGAGCACCTCATGGAGAGTGAGCTTTTTGGGCACGTCAAAGGCGCCTTTACCGGAGCGGCGGAGGATCGACCTGGATTAATCAGAATGGCGCATCAGGGAACCCTATTTTTTGATGAGATTGGAGAAATGGATCTGAAACTGCAGGCGAAACTGCTGAGGGCGATTCAGGAACGGGAATTCAGGCCGGTGGGCGGGAATCGGCTGGAGACCTTCGATGCGCGGTTTATTTTCGCGACAAATAGGGATCTGGCGAAGGAGGTTCGCGAAGGCAGGTTCAGGGAGGATTTGTATTACCGGATCAACGTTCTGCGAATTGAAATTCCACCCCTCAGAGACCGCAGGGATGATATTCCGGGGCTTGTGAATTACATTATTCGTGGGTTGGCCTACAGAGATGGAATTCCTGCGAAAATGGTCAGTGCTGGCGCGATGCGCCTGATTGAAGCTCAGAGTTTCCCGGGGAATGTCAGGGAACTCCAGAACCTGGTGGAGCGCGTCATGATTTACAGTGACGGACCGATCATTGACGAAGAGGTAGTCCGGGGGTGTCTGGAGACTTCAGAGATTTTTTCCGATAGTGATATGACAGGAAGTATCCGAATTCCGGTCACCAGCACTTTGGAAGAGGCAGAGCGCGCGATTATTTTTAAAGTGCTGCAGCATTTTGAAGGCAATAAGCGGCTGACGGCGGAGTCATTAGGGATCGCGGAGCGAACGCTGCGGTATAAGTTGAAAGAGTCGCTGGAGGAATAAAGTTCTTCTCTGTCGAGAACCGGCAAAATTATCCGAAAAGTGGGATAATTTTGCCGGTTTTTTTGATGTGAGGCTTTTATTGTGGACAGGGATGCAGTGTTTTCAAGGGCCTACAAAGTTGGCATTGTTATTGCAATATAGACTTACATCACAAAGGAGAAGGAGGATTTTAATGAAATTTGAACTCATTGAAGGCGTCTCAACATTATCATTCGATCTGATCGGAACTCTGGCTCTGGCAATTATTCTTCTGATGATGGGTTATGCGATCCGTCAGCGCGTGTCGTTCCTCAACAAATTTTGCATTCCCGCACCAGTCATAGGTGGACTTATTTTTTCCGTTCTTGCGCTTGTTCTCAGACAAAGTGACTTGATTCAGTTCAAAATGGATACTGTACTTCAATCCCCGTTAATGATTGCCTTCTTTACGACAGTTGGACTTGGCGGCAGTTTGGCACTTCTTAAAAAGGGCGGTATTGTATTAATTGTATATTGGCTGTCCGCTGGCGTTCTGTCAATTTCACAAAACGTCATTGGTGTTGCAGTAGCCAAGCTTACAGGCATCAACCCTATACTGGGCATAATGTCTGGTGCGGTCTCCATGGCGGGTGGTCACGGTGGTGCTGCGGCATTCGGTGAAACGGCTGAATCGGTTATGGGGATAACTGGCTCACTGACAGTAGGTATGGCAGCTGCAACTTTTGGTCTGATTTCCGGAAGTCTTCTGGGTGGGCCGGTTGCAAGATTTTTGATTCTAAAGCATGATCTTAAACCGACTTTTGCAAAGTATGGCACGGTAGACGAGGCACTTGGCACAAGCGACAGCACGGAGATCAACTACCACAGTGTCATGTACCATCTTGCTATCCTGACAGTGGTTATGGTTATAGGTTCAGTTGCCAGCCGCTTCTTGTCTTCCATGATGGGTGATCTGATCCTGCCAGGTTATGTTGGTGCCATGTTCGTCGCAGTTATATTAAGAAACCTCAATGACAAAATCAAACTTTTTAAATTCAACTTCAAAATTATCGATTTATTTGGAGACGTATCACTCGGAATCTTTCTGTCCATGGCGCTGATGTCCTTGAAACTTTGGGAGTTGGCAGGTCTTGCAGGTCCAATGTTCATCATTCTTGCTGCACAAGTCGTGTTTATTGTACTTTTCGCTGTCTTTATTGTCTTCAGACTTGTTGGCAAAGACTTTGACGCTGCTATCATGGTTTCCGGCATGCTTGGCCACGGTCTCGGCGCGACACCTAACGCAATTGCAAACATGGGTTCAGTCACAGAAAAATATGGTCCTTCTTCTAAGGCATTTCTCATTGTGCCGTTGGTAGGTGCATTCCTGGTCGATATTATTCACATTCCAAACATAGTCTGGTTTATGAACTTCTTTAAATAGACATCTTCAAGGTCAAATGAAGGCTTATCGAATATAATTCATCGGAGGGGTAACTGAATGAAAGTATTATTGGCAGAGGTCAATGTCAGTGAAGGCAGAGACTTAGAAAAAATCGCGCAAATCAAAGAAGCTTTAATTTCAAACGCTTCGGTTCGCATACTTGAAGTTAATTCGGACAAGGATCACAATAGGACTGTTTTCACCTATAGTGGTGAGCCAGCAGAAGTCCTGGAGGGGACAAAGCGTTTGACGCAAAAGGCGGTAGAACTGATCGACATGACAGTGCATACCGGTGCTCATCCTAGAATGGGCGCAGTGGATGTCGTTCCGTTTATTCCAGCCAGAAATGTCAGCCAGGAAGAGGCTCTCGAAGTGGCGAAAGCTTTTGGCAAATTCTTGGGTGGAATAGGTGTACCGGTCTATTACTACGAGGATGCGGCGACGCGTCCGGAGAGAAAGAGCCTGGTGGACATTCGCAAGGGTGAATATGAGTCCTTCAAAGAAAAAATGACGAAAGAAGAATGGAGACCGGACGAGGGGCCGTTTGAATTTGTTCCGAAAAGCGGCGCAACGGTGACGGGCGTCAGATTCCCACTCATAGCCTTTAACGTCAACCTGCGCACGGACGACCTCGCGGCTGGAAAACAGATTGTTAAAGCTGTTCGCGCGGCGACTGGCGGCTATCAGAACGTCAGAGCAATCGCACTTGAGATCCCGGACAAGAAGATGGTTCAGATTTCCATGAATCTGACACAATACCAGAAAACGCCAATTCACAGAGTCTTCGAGACAATTAAGTCAGAGGCGGATAGCCGAGGCATTCTCATTGCAGATACGGAGTTGGTCGGACCGGTTCCTGTCATGGCACTTGAAGATCTGATGAAGTTTTATGTCAGGTGCTATGGCTTTAATATGGAGCAGCTGTATTAATCAGTTGTATTAAGTGGATTTCAAGGTGAAGAGCCAAGACCATATAACAGAAATGGTCTTGGCTCTTTTGTTTTTGGAGTAATATTACAGAAATATTACAAAGCTCTGGCACCAAATTGAATTGAGTGTCAGTCACCAACTCAGAAGTTGTCCGCGTCACCAACTCAAAACCCGTCCGCGTCCCCAACCTTTTCTCCCCGACACCTTCCATTGCCCTCCATCCCAAACTGCGGTATAATAAACTGAAACATCATATCACTTCCTTTGGGAGGACGCCATGGACAACAGCAGCAACAGCATCGTCATGATTGAGCGCGCGTTTGACATCTTAAAATATATCTTTGAGCACGAAAAGCACGTTGGTGTCTCTCAGATCTCAAGAGACCTGGAGCTCCCCAAAGCCAACGCTTACAGGATTCTGAGCACCCTGCACCAGGTAGGCGCGGTGGAAAAGTATGATGACGAGAAGTATTCCCTCGGGAGGCTTCTGGTCCAGCTTGGAAACAAGGCCCGCAAGAACTTTGATCTCAACCAGATCGCGTCGCCAGTGCTGTCGAAATTGTCGGCTGAGGTAGGGGAGTCGGTCAACCTTGGCATTAAGTACGGGGACAATATTCTCAACATGCTCGGTTATGAAGGGGAGTCTTCAACACTTGTGTCGAAGCTGGTGCCCATATCGCCGCTTTACTGCTCCTCCATGGGCAAGCTGTATCTGGCGCACATGGCGGACCCTCAGCTGGAAGCCTATTTTACGACGCTCGACGCGACCATTGAGACCATCCACACAAAGAAGACGCTTAAAGATTTCCTCGCCCTTCGTGAAGGCATATTGAAGGAAAACATCGCTTACGACCTTGAGGAATACGAGTACGGCTTGGCTTGCATCGCTGCTCCCATATTCAATAGCAAGGACAATATCATAGCGGCAATCAGCATTTCCGGTCCCTACAGCAGGCTGAAATATAAGGGGATGGATACTTTGAAAGCCAAGATCAGCAGTGCCTCCAAGGTTTTAACGGAAATGACAAAGTACCTGGAATGACAGTTAAAGCCAGAGACAATACAAGTCCATTTGCGTCAACACGCAAGTGGATTTTTTCTTTTGAAGCAGTGATTTAGCCGATGGTCCCAGCAGCACTCGACCACGTGCCAATGTACTTGATCTTGCAAGAGTAAAAGACGTGTTCAAAATAGACAGACTATTTTATAAAAACACTTTACTAAGATAGATTTTAATGGTATCTTCATTATGAAACGACGTTTCAACATAATAAGGAGGTCGCATTATGGAAAATGAAAACGTGTCCATAAACACTAACAAAGTACCAATCACTTATTCTACGTCCTTATTCCTAAAGTTTCTGATTCCATCGATTATTGGTCTGATTCTCTTCGTCATCCCGCTGCCTTATGGCGACAACTTCACCATTGGAGTCGGCGTCATGGCGGACTGGTTCAAAGGCAACTGGGGCCAATACCTCCCGGGATTCATGACGCTTGTCGTCGCAGTCTCTGCGGTCCTGACAGTCCTAGCGCTGGCTCTCAAACCTGCATTTGTCACAGAAAATGAATTTTGGCGAAAGCTCCTTATGCCGACGCGTTTCTGGACAATCTCCAGGATCCTTGGCGCCATCTTTGTTGTACTTACATATTATGAAATTGGTCCGGTTGCCATCACTTCCAGAGCTACCGGCGGTACCATTCTCTTCGATCTGATGCCAACCCTGGCAACCTGGTTCTTCTTCTCAGGATTTCTGTTACCGCTGTTGATGGATTTTGGCAGCATGGACTACTTTGGAACCTTGATCAGAAAATTCATGAGACCGCTGTTCCTTGTCCCCGGCCGCTCGGCTATTGATGCAGTCGCATCCTGGATTGGCAGCGGCCCGGTTGGCGTCGTCATCACAAACAAGCAATACCAAGCCGGCTACTATACCACCAAGGAAGCCTCCATTATTGCTGTCTGCTTCTCGCTGGTATCCCTGCCGTTCGCGGTAGTTGTCGCGGATTTTCTCAAGCTTTCTCACGTCTTCCTGCAGTTTTACGGCGCGATCTGCGCAGCATCCCTGGTGGCGGCGCTTATTCTGCCAAGAATCTACCCACTGCGTTCTAAAAAATCCGACTATCATCCGACTTCAACCAGCAGAATCCAGGAAGAAGTGCCTGAGGGCAGAACGCTGCATCAATACGCTATTGAGCAGGGAATCATGCGGGCCAAAGCAGCCAGAGCGCCGCATTACCTGGCTGCAGACGGCATCCGCACGGTGGTTGACGTCTACGTTGGCCTGATGCCTCTCGTTATGGCATGGGGTACCATTGCTTTGATCGTGACGGAGTACACTCCAATCTTTACCTGGGCGTCTTATCCTTTCATCCTGATTCTTCAGGCCCTCAACGTTCCTGGCGCGGTCGAGGCGGCACCTGCGCTTGTCGTCGGTTTTGCGGACATGTTCCTGCCGGCGATCCTTGTCGCCAACCTGGAGTTTGAAGTCACCCGCTTCATTATAGGCGCGATCTCCTTCACACAGCTCATATACATGACGGAGACCGGCGCGGTCATTCTTCGCTCCGATATTCCGCTTTCTTTCAAGGAACTTGTGGTCATTTTCCTCGAAAGAACTCTGATCACTTTGCCGGTTGTCGTCTTCATCGCTAACCTCGTCTATTAGTCAAATCGTTGGTCGGGCGCTTTAGCGCCAGAGCCGGTCTGCACCCAGAATGCAAAATGCAAAATTGAAAATCAGGTGGCAACACTTGATTTTTTTAAACAATGTGATATGAAACGACGTTTCAGAATGGAGGTATAGCTATGAAGCATCGATTTATTTCAAAGAGGTACTGGAACAGCATTGCTACGGCAATGGGAGAGAGCAGCAGCCATTTGGCAGAATATGACGACGTCATCAACTTCAGCCTCGGGGATCCGGATATCACAACGGATGAAAGGGTCATCAAAGCCGCTTTTGAAGATGCCTTGAACGGGCATACCCACTATACGGATTTTTTTGGCGACCGAGAGCTCAGACGCGAGATTTGCAGCTACTTCTTAGATGAATATCAGTTTCCGGTTAAAATTGAAGAGTGCATGATCACCACCAGTGGCTGTCATGCCATGTGGCTTGCACTGGAGGCCATTTTGGATGATGGTGATGAAGTCATTATCCATGAACCGTATTTTACCCCGTATCCTCAGCAGATCCGTCTGGCGCGTGGCATTCCTGTCGTACTTGAGACTTATGAGAATGAGAATTTCCAGGTAGATCCGGAAAGACTTCGGGCGCTTATTACCAACCGAACAAAGGCCATTGTCATCAATACGCCCAATAATCCGACCGGCACTTGCTTCAGCAGCGAGACCATGACTGCGATTGCGGAGATCGCAATGGCCCACGATCTGCTGATTATTGCGGATGATATCTATACCAAGTTCAGCTATGAGGCGCCATTTATCCCTATGGCGACCCTTGAGGGCATGAGGGAGCGAACCATAACCATCGGCAGCTTCTCTAAGGATTATGCCATGACGGGCTGGCGGATTGGCTACGTAATTGCGCCGGATTATATTGTGCAGACCATCAAGGACATCAATGAGAACAACGTGTTCACGGCGCCCTCTGTGTCTCAGCGCGCGGCGCTGCACGCCCTCAGGCTTCGGGAATCCATACAGCCGCCTATGATCGCGGAATACCAAAAGCGCATCCGCTATGCCTACGAGCGGATCTGTCAAATTCCAGGCATGTCGGTCCTGCCGCCTCGGGGAAGCCTGTACCTGTTTGTAAATATCAAGGCGACAGGGCTGTCTTCCGAAGAAGTGGCCCAGCGAATTCTGGAGGAGGCTCATGTGCTTGTCCTTCCGGGGAATGCATTTGGCGGCTGCGGAGAAGGATACGTCAGACTAGCTATGACCGTCAGCGTTGAGTGGACGAAAGAAGCGTTTGACCGGATTGAGGCGATGCCGCTTTTTCAAGGCCTTGGAGCTGAGGACAGTCTTTGGCAGGAATCAAGCGTTTGAAAAATGAGTGACTCAGGACGAGGGTGATAAGAAACTCGTGATTTTAGCCGATAGTCGTTTGATATTTCGACCATCGGCTGAAGTCTTTTTTGGGCATTGGGTGAATGTGAATGAGACCTCCAAGCCTACGAAATGTTGCATTTGTGTTACCGTTCGCGTCCCCAAGTTGAAAGTTGTCCGCGTCACCAAAGTGAAAGTTGTCCGCGTCACCAATATTCAAATTCGCAAAAAATAAAAACGGCTGACCTCCAAAGGAGATCAGCCACGCTGGGCAAGCGTTCAACTTAGTATAGCACAAGCGACGTGAGATGCAAGGTTTTTATTTTAATTGACAAAAAAATGACGTTTTTTATGCTTTTGCCGATGGTTTCAATTCCCACGCATCGCGAAGAAAAGTGAAACTTGGTGTCTGACACCCAGTTTCACAAAGTCATTTTCAACGCGGGCATGGCCTAGGACGTTGGTGCGGGCTGGGTTGAACATCAGTAAAAAAAGTTCTTTAAACTCACTGAAAATAAAGAAAATTCAGCATTTTGAATCGCGAGCAACATTTTATAAAATCTCAAAAAATGCGTGAGTTTCTTATTTGAAAGTGATAGAATAATAACGGGCATATTGGGGATTGTATGTCCATACAGAGAAAGCAATGTTTTGTCATAAAACTATTTTTTCAGGGGAGATGGATTATGAATAAGCCAGTTGTTTCAGCGCATTTCCAATCTAGAAAGCCATCTGCAGTCAGATTGGCACAAATGAAATACGAGGAGCGGAAGGTGAAGCCTGAAGCTGTCATCAACGTTGGCATTGGCAACGTGTCACTACCTACTAACCCTGCTATGCAAAAGAGACTCTTCAACCTTGGCGCACCTGAAAGCCCATTCGCGAAAGGCATTGTCAGATACTCCACAACTGTTGGTACCGTTGAGTGTCAGGAAGCTTTCAAAAACATTTTAAAATGTGAAGGTTTTGACACCAGCAAATTGATGGTTCAAGTTACGGACGGCGGATCCTCCGGTATGGAGCTCCTTCTCGTCGGCGTCTGCGGTCCTGCTGGCACGGATGAAAAGCCGCTCATGATGATCGACCCTGCTTACACAAACTACATTTCATTCGGCGAGAGAATTGGCCGCAAAACGGTCTCTGTCACACGCCAATTGGGTGAAGACGGTAAATTCAACCTGCCTTCCATGAATGAAATCGAAGAGGCTATCAAAGAATACAACCCTGGCGCGCTGCTTGTCATCCCTTACGACAACCCGACCGGCCAGTTCTACACTTATGACATGCTCAAAGATCTTGCAACGCTCTGCGTCAAATACAACATGTGGATGATCAGTGACGAGGCGTATCGCGAGCTTTACTATGAAGTAGGCGCTCCACTCGTCAGCGTATGGGGCCTCAGCGACGCTGACGTTCCTGGCATCGAAGGCAGAAGAATCAGCATCGATACAGCGTCAAAAGTTTGGAATGCCTGCGGCCTGAGAATAGGCGCGGTCATTACGGACAACGCGGAGTTCCACGACCGCTCGGTTGCGGAGTACACGGCGAACCTCTGCGCTAACGTCATTGGCCAGTACATCTTTGGCGCGCTCGCTCACGAAACTAAAGAGGGCATCGCGGCTTGGACCAAAGAGATCAGAGAGTACTACAAAGAGCAGATCGTCAAGGTCTACAACGGCCTGAAAGAGCTGGAGCCTAAGCTCATCGTTTCCAGCCCGGACGCATCCATTTACTCTGTCATCGACGTCCGCAATGTCGTCAAGCCTGGTTTTGACTCTACTGAGTTCGTCCTTTACTGTGCTCAGGAAGGCTCCGTCGACCTTGACGGCGTCCAAACTACGCTGCTCGTCGCTCCAATGAAGGGCTTCTACGAGACGAAAGCCGGCAAAGAGAACCCAGGAAAGACCCAATTCCGCATCTCCTTTGTTGAAACGCCGGAGAAAATGGCGAAGATTCCTGAGCTGTTCGTCAAGCTGCTTCAGCAGTACGAAGCGAACAGATAATCGAGTAAAAATGCAGATCAAAAGCCAAGGTGTAAGTGCCTTGGCTTTTCTTTATGCGGAAAATTGTAATATAAAGGGTGGAAGGTGGTGTCTGACACCGCCTTCTTCACTCTGCCTTCATCCACGCAAGATTGAAAATATAATGCAGCAGCGGGTGTCTTCAGCGGACTCCTATAAATCCCGCATTCTTTCGTGTAGTCTCCCCCCCAACAAATCTGTGTATCCCGAACAGCAGGGGGTATAATGTTAATAAATGATAACGGTTATCAGTTCGGCTTTCTTTACTTCACCAACTCACTACATATTCCAATAGAAAGCTGGTGCAAGAATGACAAATAATTACGGAGCCACACAAAAAGCAAAACCTTTGATCACAGTTGAGACAACTGTCGAACGTCCTGTGGCCTGGGTTTGGACATGCTTTACGAATCCGGCCCACGTGATCCACTGGAACTTCGCTTCGGAGGATTGGCATTGCCCGACCGCCACAAATACCCTTGAGCCCGGCGGCAGCTTCAATTACCGGATGGCCGCCAAGAACGGCTCTTTTGGCTTTGACTTTGAGGGCACCTTCACCGCTGTTGAGGCGCATCGACATCTCGCTTATACCATAGGCGACCGGGCTGTGACGGTGGACTTCATAGACCTGGGCACGGCCACAAAGGTGGTCGAGACTTTCGAGGCGGAAGCTGAGAACAGCCTGGAGCTTCAGCGCGGCGGCTGGCAGGCCATTCTCGACAATTTCAAGAAGCATGCTGAGGCTTCGTCCCTCTAAAAGGCTCAAAATAAAGAACAGTTATTAGCCGATGGTTGTGGGATCCCGCGACCATAGGCTAAAATTTTTTGTCTTTGAAGCGGCGGGTGTGAAGTCCCGCAAAATACGATATAATGGAGCGGACGACAAAATCCAATCACTCGAAGAGGGCTCCCATGGACAAACTTTCAATCTTAAAAAAGCACTTTGGCTACACCAGCTTCCGCACCGGGCAAGAGCAGTTGATCGATCAAATCCTTGCGGGACGGGACGTGCTCGGGATTATGCCGACTGGCGGGGGAAAGTCCCTTTGTTATCAGCTGCCGGCGCTATTAAAAGAAGGGACGGCCATTGTGGTCTCGCCGCTGATCTCACTCATGAAGGACCAAGTGGACGGGCTCGTGGAAAACGGCGTGTCCTGTACCTATATCAACAGCTCCCTCACGGGCGCTGAGCTGTCAGCGCGGCTGCGGGACCTCGAGAAGGGTGTCTTCAAGCTCGCTTATGTGGCACCGGAGCGACTGAACACCTGGGAGTTCGTCGAGATTGCGAAGAATATCAGCATCAGTCTGATTGCAGTGGATGAAGCCCACTGCATCAGCCAGTGGGGCCACGATTTCAGGCCGAGCTACAAGGAAATCCCCAAGTTTATAGACAGGCTCCCTACAAGACCCTGCGTGGCGGCGTTTACGGCGACGGCAACGCAGTTCGTGAAGGAAGAGATCAAAACGCTTCTGGCGCTGCGTGCGCCCTTTGAGGTTGCGACCGGGTTTGACCGGCCCAATCTCTTTTACAGTGTCGCCAAACCCCAAAACAAGCTGAAATTTGTGGCGGATTACCTGAAGCGGTATGAGGACGAGGCGCCTGATGCGTCGGGCGCGATTCAAACAACACATCCGTCCCGGTCATCCCGCGGCGCTCATGGAAAGGGTAAAGAGCAGCGGTTTAACGCGTCCGGCATCATCTTCTGCGCCACGCGAAAGACGGTGGACAGCCTGACCAAAGCGCTGAAAGATCAGGGCTACCCGGTAGAGGCTTACCATGCGGGCTATGAGAGCGCTCAGCGAAAAAGCGTTCAGGAAAATTTCATGTTTGACCGGACAAAGATCATAGTGGCGACCAATGCCTTTGGGATGGGGATCGACAAACCGGATGTGCGCTTTGTTATCCATTACAACATGCCTAAGAACATGGAGGCCTACTACCAGGAGGCCGGCCGCGCGGGCAGAGACGGCGAGGACAGCGACTGCATCCTGATGTACTCTCCGGCAGACGTTGTGAGGCAGAAGCTGCTGATGGCGTCGGCGGATTCGCCTGGCGCTGGGGGCTTGTCGGGGAGCCTGGGGCTGGCAGATGCCGCAGGCGAGTTTGAAATGGATGTCCTATCCGCATCCGCATCCGTGTCGGAGGCGGAACGAGAGACCATGATGCATGAAAATCTGCAGACCTTGGTGAACTATTGTCACACCCATGAATGCCTCAGGGGCGAAATTCTGAAGTATTTTGGCGAGACACCTGAGCGGGAAACCTGCGCCAAGTGCGGCAACTGCCTGAACGAATCCAAAATGGTCGACATGACTCTGGAAGCCCAAAAAATCCTGTCCTGCATTTTCAGAACCAACCAGCGCTTTGGGTCCGGCACTATCATCAAGGTCCTGAGGGGGTCGAAGGACAAGAAAATCCTGGACTGGCAGCTGGACAAGCAGTCGACTTACGGCATCATGGGCGAGAGCTCGGAGAACCTGATCAAGGAAATCATCATGCACCTCCTGGCCCAAGGCTACCTTCAGACTTCCGGGGGTGAGTACCCCCTCCTGGCGCTGTCACCGACTTCCAAGCAGCTCCTGAAGGGAGAAACGCAGTTCTTTGTGCGGCAGGACCGACTGGACGCGAGCACTGTGAGCAAGAAAGAAAAGCCCAAGGGCAGGGGAAAAGGGTCCGATGCTGGGACGCCTGCTCTGACAGAGGCAGCCGGTGACCTTTACGATCACCTGGCCGCCTTAAGAAAGCGCCTTGCCGATGAAAAGAGTCTCCCCGCCTACATCATTTTTGGAAACGCGACTTTGGCCGACATGGCTGCGCTGAGACCGCAAACCAAAGAAGAGATGCTCGAGGTCAAAGGCGTGGGCGAGAAGAAGTTTGAAACCTATGGCCATATTTTTCTGGACGCGATTCGAGGGTTTGGTGGAGCGGACGGTAATGTAACTGTAATATAAAAAAGCCGAAGGTCGTGTATACAACAACCTTCGGCTCACATGCATCTAGAAACAATTTAAATTGTGTACAACCTAATCCGCTTTCTGCTTAGTATTTAATGAATTTATCTCCCGGAACGTTGCAAATGCTGCACTTTTCAGGAATGAACTTTTCAATGTTGCCGCAGATCGGGCAGAGGTAGTAGAAGATCTCTTCTGCTTCATCGAGATTTTCGAGGGCTTCCTGATAGAGTCTCGCATGGACTTCTTCCGCTTTCATGGCATACATGAAGGAAAGGAGAGCTGCCTTGTTGCCTTCAGCTTCAGCTTCTTTGATGAAATCAGGGTACATGTTTTGATACTCATGGGTTTCACCGGCGACGGCATCCTTCAGGTTGTCGACAGTCGTTCCAATTTTGCCGGCGACTTCAAAATGCTTGAGGGCGTGGAGTGTTTCAGCGTCAGAAGCGGCTTTAAAAAGCTTGGCAGCGTTGATTTTGCCGTCTGCTTCCGCTTTCTTTGAGTAGGAAAGGTACTTTCTGTTCGCTTGGGACTCGCCAGCGAAGGCTTCCATGAGATTGTTGAGTGTTTTGCTTTCTGCCATTTTGAGATTCCTCCATAAGGTTGATTTGCTGTACCGAAATAAACAAATATGTATTCAGTACAATTATAAATTAATTATAGCATATTTCATTTGGTAATCCAAGCAACATTTAAATTTTTTGCCGATGGTTTTTTTACACGACCATCGGCATAATTTTTGTCCTTGACATCTTTGCACAAAATTAACACCTGTACAGGCATCTTAACACTATGTTAATGCAGGGTGATCTATGATGAAGTTAGAAATCATAGAGCAGAGGGTGAGTGTATGCTGGATGTGATCATCATCATGGCGATGCTGGGTATAGGTGTGTTGGGGTATCGCGTTATGAAGCGGCTGGATGTCGCGCTGGAGGATATTGTCGTAGTCGATCACATTGAAAAAGTCAGGCGGGCAACCGTCCTGATCTACAGTGACGAGGTCGGACATGAGGAGGCCATCAGGACGATCCTGGAGGAGCTGGACCAGCAGGGGATCGCCCACGTGGAAACCACTAATGGCAATGTTCAGGATTTGATGCCGTTCACCCACGTGGTGGCCATTTCTGACAGTGATCTGGACAATTTATTATTGTGTCATCGCGCGAAGCGAATAAAGCCGAATGTGGAGACGATCGCCAGCTGCAGTAAATACGTCTACCAAAGCGTTTTCAAAGAACAAGGCGTGGACTGGATCGTGACGGGGGACCGGGATCCGGTGCTGATGAATATTGTAACAGGGCTTGGACAGACTTAGAAGGAACCTATATACTAGTGCTATGGGAGTGATCACATGATCGCAGCAAGTCAGCAAAAAACTTTAACCTGTGCGCTGAAAACACTATTGGTGTTTATAATCGCTACCCTGGTGTCGCTGGGAATGAGCTATCTTGGCATCAGCAAAGAAAGCATCATCATGGTGTATTTGCTCGGGGTTCTGTTCTCTAGTACCGTGACCAGCAGTTTTGTTTGGGGTATATTCAATTCTTTTGCCAGTCTTTTGGCATTTAACTATTTTTTTACGGAACCGCGTTTTACCTTCGTCATGTATCACACAACAGATATTATATTGCTCGCATTTTTTCTGATTACGGCCATAGTCTCGGGGACTATGACCTCCAGACTTCAAAAGCAGATTTTGATTGCAGAGAAGAACGAAAGAACCTCCATGATCCTGTACCAGATCGCAGCAGGCTTTCTGCTCGTCAGTGGGGAAAAAAACATTGTCATGCGGAGTCTTTCCTTTATAGAGGAGTTTTTGGGGTGCGCGTCTGTCGTTAAATTGGACCGGAATGGGGTCATTTATCCTGAGGCAGCAAACGGATACAGAATCCCCTCCCATACCTTTCCCATCCAGAGTGCCGCAGGCAACCTTGGCGTGATCCAAATCTTCAACGCTGAGGAGATTATGGACAAGCAAAATGAATTGATCGCCAGTTCTGTCGCGACCCAGCTTGGGATTGCCCTGGACAGGGAAAATCTCTACAATGAACAGGAAAACATCAAGCTGGCCATGGAACGGGAGCAGCTCAGGGCAACGCTGCTGAGGTCCGTCGCCCACGATCTGAGGAGTCCTTTGACTGCGCTGCTGGGCGCCGGGAATCTGCTGGCGGACAATTACGAAAAGCTGACAGATGAGGAACGAAAAAAATTGGCGCTGGATCTCAGCGAGGAAATTCTCTGGCTGACCAACCTGGTTGAGAACATCCTCAACATGACCAGAATCAATGAGTCAAAGCTCGTCCTGAAGAAAAACGGTGAAATCATTGATGACGTCGTCAGTGAAGCCATCTCTCACGTGGAACGTCACATCAAAGGCCGCAAGTTCAACGTGCACCTGCCGGAGAAGGTCGTCATGGTCCCTATGGATGGAAAGCTGATTGTCCAGGTACTGATCAACCTGCTCGAAAACGCCATTCGTCACACCCCGCCTGACAGCGAGATTGCACTGGAGGTCTTTGAGGGCAGGAAGGTGATCAAAGTGGTGGTGTCGGATACTGGCAATGGCATTGACAGCAATATCAAGGACAAATTATTTGACAAGTTCGTGACGCTGGACCAGGGTGTGACAGACGGCAAGCGCGGCATTGGCCTGGGACTGACCATTTGTAAAGCGATTGTTGAAGCCCATGGCGGCAATATTTGCGCTGAGGCCAACTGGCCAAAGGGGACGCGCCTCATGTTCACTTTGCCGCTGGAGGAGTAGTCGTAAGAGGGAAGTAGTTGGAAAAACAGTTATTATTGGGGTGACAGTTCGAAGATCAGTCATTGGGGGCATGATCCGTGGTGGATAGAATCAAGATCCTCATTATTGAGGATGATCAGTACATTTCCAATTTCATTGCGGTATCGCTCATGAAGAGCAACTATGAAGTGTTCGTCTCCTCGACCGCGGCGGAGGGGCTGTTTTTGTTTTCTTCCCATAGGCCGGACTTGATTCTCCTGGACCTGGGGCTGCCGGACCAGGACGGCCTCGAGATCATCAAGGCCCTTCGCGAATTTTCCGAAATTCCCATTCTGGTGGTCTCCGCCCGGGGACAGGAGCTTGAAAAAATCGAAGCCCTGGATTCAGGCGCCAACGACTATATTTCAAAGCCCTTTCACATGGGTGAGCTCATGGCCCGCATCCGCGTCGCGGAGCGGTATTTGTCCGCAGGGACTGCACCGTCCCAGGAGACGGAATTTGACTGCGACTATCTTCACGTGGACTTCGAAAAGCGCCAGGTTATGATCGATGGCCAGGAAATCCACCTGACCCCCATTGAATACAAGCTCCTGCTGCTCTTGATCGCGAACCGCGGCAAGGTGCTGACCCACAATTACATTGTCAAGAAGATCTGGGGCTACGAGAATGAGAGCGACACCAAGAGTGTGCGCGTGTTTATGGCCAATTTGCGCCGCAAGATTGAGAAGGACTCCGCCAAGCACCGGTTTATCATGACTGAGGTGGGCGTGGGGTACCGGTTTTCAGATGAATAATAAGAGCTTTTTAGCCGATGGTGTTGGGACTAACCACCATCGGCTAAATTTCTTTTTTGGGTTTTAAACATGACGGCGGGGTTCAAAAGGCCAAGGGCTGAAGCGTCCCCCTTCCAATTCCCGGATGTCTCAGCCGCCCCAAATTGTGGTATATTATTAGTTGAGCAAGATTCAACCAGTGGAGGGACAACATGAATAAAAAAGACATAGCCGCATTCAAACGACAGCTCAAAGAGGATGGCAAAGTGACCATTTCCCATCTCGGCCGCGTGTTCGCCATGGGGGAATCCAAGGACATTATCTACCACGAAGCCGGAATGTTTACCGCTTGTGACGAGGCCGAGCAAGACTTATATTTTTCGAACTTTAAAAAGCTGCTGACGGGGGCCATGGACGTGAAGCTCTTCGAGCTGCCTTTCAATCCGGTTCCGGCAGCGGAGTCCCTGGGACAAAGATTTCTGTATGACATGCTGCTGGACGATACTATGGCAGGCTTCGAGGCCAAGGCGGTTCAGATTATGGAGAAAATCGTGGGAAGCGCAGTCTACGAAGGAGACCTGGTGGCCAACTTCATCAAGGCAGAGTACCTGAAGCCCTCCAGGAAGGACACGCCTTTTGGAGAGGAGGATTACAGCGGCGCAGCGGACACGGATTATAAGATGAAGTTCATCCTGTGCAGCATCAATAAGATTGAGAGCGGCGAGAAGTCGGTGCGCTTTGATTACAGAGACAGGCGATTCACGGTGAACCACGATCTGAATGCCGTCCTGAACCTGAACGCGCCCCTTGAGGGCTTTATGTTTCCGTCGATCACGGATGATGCCGTGGACGTCAACAAGGTGCTTTACAGCACCTCAAAGGCGGACCAGTTAAACGCGGGCCTGATCGATTTCGTGCTGGACGCGGGTTATACCCGCACTGCGAAAGAGGAAAAAGAGCAGTTCGACACTCTCATTAAGGCCATGGTCGGCGACAAGGCTAAGGCAGAGGTCGTGAAAAATATCTATGAGACTGTGGATCTAGCCATTCTGGAGCAGGCTGAGGAAGAGGTGCCCGTGGTCGAGCTCGCTGCCCTGGAGAAGGTCTTGAAAGGCAACGGCATTGACACGTCGCGCTTTAATGTGGTCGCCAGCGAGATCGTCGGTGACGCGAAGCATTTCAAGCCCGCCAATGTGGTGCCGGGATACAGTAAAAAGTCCATGAAGATTTCAACCACCACGGCGGACATTGTCATCAGTCCGGAAAACCTGGATCTGCTGCGGCAGGTGGTGGACAGGCAGGGGCGCAAGTGCCTGCTGATTCAAGTGGATGAGGATGTTGAGATCAACGGCATCAAGCTGGAGGTAGAGGCGCTGTAGGTGGTGCTGTAAAAGGCACTTTTAAAGGCACTTTTTAAGGCATTGTGAAAGTCATTGCAAAAGTCATGTAAAAGTCGCGGTTTAATGTAATATTGGCGGCTTTGTAGGCGGTTTTGGGAGGCGTTGAGAATGAATGGCTGGATTAAAATTGTCGGTGCCCGGGAAGCCAATTTAAAAAACATTACCCTTGAGATTCCCAAGAATCAGCTGGTGGTGTTTACAGGACTCTCCGGGTCGGGGAAGTCGACGCTGGCTATTGAGACCCTGTATCAGGAATGCCAGAGACAGTATCTGGAGGCCATAGGCTATCAGGGGATTCAGAAACCTAAGGTCGATGCCATCACAAACCTGTCCCCCGCCGTCAGGATCACGCAAAGCGCTTACAACCGCAATCCCCGCTCCACGGTTGGGACGGTAACGGATATCTACACTGACCTCAGGATGGTTTACGAAAAACTGGCCGAAAGAACCTGCCCGGAGTGCGGTGCACTGATCAAAGCTTCTGAGTGCAAGGAAGAATTCGTCAAGATTGAGGATGGATTCAAAATTTACATGTACTGCAGCCAGTGCGGCCATAAGATGGACAAGCTGACCCGGTCCCACTTCTCGGCGAACACCCGGGAGGGGGCTTGTGAAGCATGCCATGGCCTCGGCGAGGTGCTGAGGATTTCTGAAGATAAAATCATCGACCGTTCGCTTTCCCTGGAAGAGGGGGCGGTGGTCTTTTGGGATCACGCTTTTAAGGAGTATCAAATAGCCTCCCTGAACAAGGCTTTCAGCTACTATGGTCTTGAGGCGACGGGCGCTAAACCCGTCGAGTCATTCAGTGCCGGGCAGCTGGCGCTGCTGCTGTACGGCGCGGAGAGCGACGAGGTCCGGCACCTGTATCCCGACCGTCCGGTGCCCAAGAAGGTGACGGAGGGCAGATTTGAAGGCGTTTTGACCACCCTTTGGCGGCGGCTCTCAGAAAAGGGCGGCCTCACGGAGGCCCTGGAGCCCTTTTTTCACTCTGAAACCTGTGAGGATTGCCATGGTGAGAAGCTCACTTCCCTCAGCAGAAATGCGACTGTCATGGAGACCCAGCTGCCGGTACTTTCCACTCTATCCCTGGAAGCGCTTCGGGCATGGTGCTTACGCCTTGGTGAAAGCCTCGGTGAGCGCGAAAAGTCGCTGGTTGAGCCCTATCTCCTGGATCTTGAAACCAAGCTCCGGCGGATCGTCCAGGTAGGCCTGGGCTACCTGTCCCTGGACCGTCAGACAATGACCTTGTCCGGCGGGGAAGGGCAGCGGATCAAACTTGCCGCAGTGCTGGATTCGACCATGTCCGGGCTGATCTATATTATGGATGAGCCGACCATAGGCCTCCACGCCAAGGATACGGAGGGGATTCTCAGAGTCCTGAAATCCCTCAGAGACCTTGGCAACACAGTTCTGGTCATTGAGCACGACCCGGAGGTGATCCGGGCGGCCGACTATATTGTAGATCTGGGACCGGGTTCAGGGAAGCTGGGCGGCGAGGTTGTGGGCTTTGGCACTTATGATGCGCTTCTGGCTCAGCCCATGTCGGTAACCGGTCGCTATTTGAACAGGGAGATGCCCGTTCTGGCGGTGCCGAAGCGGAAGGCTAAGGGCTATTTTTCTGTTCTGAACGCGACGCGTTTTAATTTAAAGCATGTGGATGTACATTTTCCGGTGGGCTGTCTCACGAGTATCACCGGGGTTTCCGGGTCGGGAAAGTCGACGCTGATTTTTGAGGTACTGGCGGCTGGGGCACAAGACCGGTTAAAAGACCAGGATGCTGCCGATGGTTCCGCTCTCAAGCATAGTGAATCCGCCAGCGGCACTGAGGTAAACGGCAATTTTGAGAACCAGGTCACTGGCATGGCGCATTTTGACGCAGTCATCACCGTTGAACAGACACCGGTGACGCGCATGAAGCGCTCCAATGTCGCGACCTACTCCGGGCTCTATTCAGAAGTCCGAAAGATCTTTGGCGCCCTTGAAGCGGCGAAGGCTCAGGGACTGGATGCCAGACATTTTTCCTTCAACACCAAGGGCGGACGGTGCGAGCACTGTGAAGGTCTGGGTTTTGTTGAGAGCAACATGCTGTTTTTTGAAAATATTGATGTGGTCTGCCCGGTGTGCGGCGGCAATCAATTCAATGATGAGGTGTTGTCCGTAACCTACCAGGGGCACTCCATCAAGGCCGTACTCAGGATGACGGTTATTGAGGCTATGGCGCTGTTTCACGGCCGCGGCAAGCTGCTCAAGATTCTGAAATTGCTGGACGACGTGGGGCTTGGCTACCTGGAACTCGGTCAAACCTTGAC
>WXFH01000005.1 GCA_009881125.1 Acidaminobacter sp.
ATCAGAAGCGACTGGATTGTATGACCCCGCTTGAATACAGGCAATATCTATCAAACATTGCAGCATAAAAAATACCGCCAACCATAAAAGGGTTAGCGGCATCAAATGCTTTTGTTTTTTGTACTGTTTACTTGACGGGGGGCACTTCATTTTGCCGATGGTCATATTTCTTCACACCTCTCATTCCAGAGGTTACAGCGTTCTGCTCTTCTTTATTTTGTAATTGCTGGAGGTCAGATACGAACGGTCAATGGTAATCACGGCGTTGATGTGCTGCTTTTTTAACGCGAATTCAATTTCATCCAGAATTTGCTGGTCGCCTTTTTTGCAGTCATAAGGCACGTTGACGTCGAAAACCAGCTTCTTGAAGGTAGAGCCACGAACCAGCCTGAAGTCGTGCAGCGTCAGGGAGTCATCCACGGCAGAAACGATACCCTGAGTGAGGGAACAAAATTCATTCAGAAGTGGATCATCCTTGACCACGGGGTCCATGTGAATGACCAGGTGAATGCTGAGCTCCGACATGATGTCCCGCTCAATGGTATCAATGAGGTCGTGGCTGATAAGGATATCCACGGCAGCGTCCACTTCCACGTGGACGGACGCGAACCAGCGGTTGGGGCCGTAGTTATGGGCGACGAGGTCGTGGATCCCGCTGATGCCAGGGTAGCGGTGGATGTAATTCTCGATCTGTTCCGAGAGCTCTTCGGTTGGGCCTTGACCCAGGATACTGTCCAGGGTTTCCTTCAGAATGCCAAGACCTGAATTCATTATAAACAGCGCCACTGCGATCCCCATATAACCGTCGAGCTGGAAACCAATTAATGGGCTAATGACCGCAGAGAACAAAACCACTGTGGTCGCCATGACGTCTGCGAGGCTGTCCGCGGCGGTGGCTTTCATGACCGTGGAGCCAATGCGCTTGCCCAGGCTGGAGTTGAAGCGGGTCAGCCACAGCTTGGCAGCAATGGAGAAGACCAGAATGCCGGCGGTCAGCCAAGTGAAGTCCACTGGGGACGGATGACGGATTTTGCCGATAGACGACTGAATCAGCTCCACACCAATCAGCAGGATGATGATGGCCACCGTGGATGCCGCTATGTACTCTATGCGCGCATGGCCAAAGGGGTGCTCAAGATCTGCGGGCTTGTTGGAAATCTTAAAACTGATCAGCGAAATCACTGAGGATCCGGCATCCGACAGATTGTTGACGGCGTCACCGGTGATGGCAATGCTTCCGGATAAGGTACCAGCGACAAATTTTATGGTAAACAACAGCAAATTGACCACAATGCCTATGATGCTGGTCATGGTGCCGTAGGATTGTCGGACCTCGGGACTCTTTATATTGTCATAATTTTTAACGAATCTATGAATTAGAAACTCTTGCATAAGGGTCACTCCAAATCAGAAGCTGAGAGATGGGAAAGTCATCAGATGGCTTTCATTCTACCATATTTGAGATTAATATGGTGTGTATTTTTGGTTATAACGTTCGCGTTTGACTGGGCATCAAAGAGGTATAAGTGAAATGGAGGTGACTCTCATGAAAAAGAGCCTATTAACCATAACACTGACTTTGACGCTGGTCCTGTCACTCGCTTTCTCACCAGCGTATGCCGCCACAACTTTTTCAGATATCAGCGGCCACTGGGCCCAGGCGCACATTGAGCATCTGCTGGGACTGAACCTGATCAGCGGATTTCCGGATGGCACATTTAAACCCAATCAGACTATTACCAGGGCTCAGGCAGCTTCGATCCTGGCGAATGAGCTAAGCTTGACGGCCCAGGCAGCGGCATTTCCGGATGTGCCGGTGACCCACTGGGCAAATGGCGCCATTGGTGCGGTTGTCGCCAACGGCACCATGAGCGGTTATCCAAACGGGACGTTCAAGCCGGATCAGGCCATGACAAGGGCTGAGATTGCGTCCGTTCTGGCAATTGCGTACAATTTTTCTCAGAGCACTGCGACGTCGCCGTTTTCAGACGTCACAGCCAGCCATTGGGCCTTTGGCTCCATTATGGCTCTGGTGGACAATTATATTACAGAGGGCTACCCGGATGGGACCTTCAAGCCTGACGCTGCCATGACCCGGGCTGAGTTTTCCGTCTTTGTGGCGAAGGCAATCCACCCACCGTTCGTTGTGCCAACCATGCTGCAGGCGAAAGCGCTGACAATTGCGCAGCTGCTGAAGGACGAGGATATGACCCAGCTGGCGACTCATGTTCACCCTGTGCAGGGTGTACGATTCTCACCGTATTACTATATCGATAATACCCATAAAGTCGTCTCTGCAGCGGCGCTTCCAAATCTTTTGACGGATAATACGGTTTATTTTTGGGGCATTCAGGACGGCAGCGGCTTTAATATTGACGAAACACCACAGGACTATTTTGACCGCTACGTCAATGCCCGGGATTTCACCACACCGGATCAAACCGTTTATAATACTGTGGTTTCCCGGGGCAACCTGATCAACAACATTCCGACTTTTTACACCAGCGGCATTTTCGTTGAGCTCTACCTGGACGGTGTCAACCCACTCTATGGTGGCATGGACTGGCGCAGCCTCTATCTCATCTTCGAGTTTTATGCCGGCGACTATTATCTGGTCGGTATTGCCAACGGCGAGTGGACGACCTGATAGATGCCAGTACTTTTTGCCGATGGTCACATCCCCACACTTTCTCCACATTTGGTGAACAGAGGATGGACTGCTGTGATTTGAATAAGAAATATTTAATTAATAAGGCCGTCTCTTTTCATCCGTGCGGGTGAGGGGAGACGGCCTTTTGTTTTTTGGAAACCGAAAATTGAGCAATTTTACTTCAATTTATAAATTTGTATTTCTACGAATTCGCCATCACCTTTTTTAAGGCTGCCCACAAAAACGCCGCTTCTGAGATGTGTATATGTACTTCCTTCCCGGACGGTAAAGCGTGGCACCGTTCGAATAAAAGGCTTTGGTTCAGAGTCTTCACCATAGCCTTCATTTTCTACGGAAATTAATTCTCCGTCTTCTGTTTCCAAGGTATATTTAGCGAACACGTGCCTGATTTTTCCACCCATCAGGCTGTTCCAGTCTGCGCCGCCAGGAATGATCCTGCCGCGTATGCCGGGTCCGGTAAATGAACCACCGAGGATCGGAATTACCTTTAAGTGCCCTAAAGCCGTATCGCCTACAATCTGGTGTGAGCCTATGTCAACTTTTAGTTCCATGATCAATTCAGCAGCAAGCATCATTTGGAATCCTCCTAAACATACTCTGAGTATGTTTATAATAAATCACGAAATGCACTTTGACAAGTAAAATCTGTCTGGATAATTTGATTTGAAAAGTCATTATGCGTTTTGGAATTTCAGTCCATCCATCACAAAATAGAGTGGCGCCAACGATCAAGTTACTGATCGTCTGGCGCCTGATTAGTCTTGATATTTAGTCTGGAAAGATTTTAAATAACGCTTAGTAGCCAGTTCGATTTCGGAGGGTAAGTCATAACAGCCATCATTACAGCACCAGTCCAATACCACGCCATTATACGCGATTATTAAATGCCGGAAAAAGTCCTCAAAGGTGACATTGTTTATAACCTCTCCATTTTTTTGAATCTCCAGGAATATTGATTTAAACAGCTTTAGAGCTGGTCTTTTTTCCGGATCGAAAAAATCACGATAGCCACCATTCGCAATAGCGGTATCGATATTACTGTGCAGCTTATGGCGCATCACTTCGACGCCACGCTCCACAGTGATTTCACCATAGAAATAGGACATATCCTGAAAAATTTTAAGTGACGGAGGCATTTTTAATAACTGAGCAATTTTTTTTTCGACAATTTGATCAGTATCCAAGTGAATTTGCTCAATGACAGATTCCTTTGAATCAAAGTGATAGTAAAAAGCGCCTTTGGTGACATTGCAACTAGCGCATATTTCATCTATAGTGACGTTTTGAAAGCCTTTTTCTTTGATTAATTCAATTGCCGCGTCAAAAATTTTCTTTTTGGTTCGAACGCCACGAGGAATGCGTTTTTTAGTTTGGGTATCCATGGGCAGTCTCCTTTAAGATTTAAAAGTCACCTTTTTATCATTTGAGCAAATGTTTTGAAATTCGTCAAGGCTTGAACTGAAGATTTTGACAAAATTTAAATAAACTTTTAGCATAACTGAAAGTCGTTGACATGAAGAAGAAATCCGTCTATTATAAAACATACCGAGAGTATCTTTCAGAAAAATACCAATAGTACGATAGGTGAATATTACAAATCGTGATCGGATTTAAAGAAAATTTCTCTTGGAAGTGAGGAATTGAATTTGATTCTTACTTATGTCAATTACGACTTAAAAATCAGGAGGTGGAAAACATGAAGTATAAGCCACATCCAGGCTATGACTCGCTCTGGAATGTAAAAATGGATTTCGAACCGGCGAATCAAGACGAGCCAGTCGAAAACGCATCGGTCATACGCGAGCTGATGTTGGATTTCAAACCGCCTGAAGGCGTTGAAATAACCAATCTCTTAGTTCCTGGCCTCAATGGCGCGCCGGAGATTCCTGTCAGAATCTACAAAAATATCGCTGTGAAAAAAGCGCCGCTTGTACTTAATATTCATGGTGGAGGCTTTGTCAGCGGAGATTTGGACAATGACAATATCAGAGCCTCGAAAATTGCAGAGCATGTGGGCTGCACCGTCGTCTCTGTCGGTTACAGACTGGCTCCGAAAGCAATTTTTCCCGCTCAGCTTGAAGATTGTTTATCGGTGCTGGAGTATGCCTTAGCCCATGCCGATGGTCTTGATCTCGACCCCGATAAAATAGGAATATTTGGAACCAGTGCGGGCGGCTGTATTGCTGCAGGCCTGTGTTTATACCTAAGAGATCATAATGGTCCCAAAGTGTCCGCTCAAGTACTCAATTTCCCGGCATTAGATTATTTGGCAACTTCGACCTCGGCAATTCAGTTTTATGACGATGCACCTTTAGTTCAGGGTGACGGCTTGTCAGGGGTTTGGAAATTGTATCTTGGTGGATTTAAGGGTGATTTGCCTTCATATTATGCAGTGCCAGCCTTGGCGAGAGATTTATCCGAGCTGCCCCCAACCTGCATGATTGTAAACGAATATGACCCTTTAAGAGATGAGGGTATTGATTATGCTCGAAAACTAATGGCGTTCGCAGTCCCAACCGAGCTCTACTCGCTGCCGCGTGTACCCCATGGATTTGACTTGATCTCGGCACCGTTGACAGATTGGATACGCGAAGCCATATACAGGACTTTCAAACGAGAATTTGGATTGCTGTAGAAGGGTGGGATTTTAGTGAAAATTCTGAAGTGGTTGGATGAGAACTTCGAACGTGTTCTGCTGGTCATTCTTTTGGCTGTGATCTCATGTTTATTGATGTATCAGATCGTTATGAGATATGTTTTTGGAAGTGGACTAGCCTGGGCAGAAGAGTTATCCAGATATTGCTTTGTTGTATCCGCTTATCTTTGCATAGGATACTGCATCAAAAGGGATTTGCTGTTTCGGATAGATGTGCTGTTTAATATTTTGCCCAAGCCATTAAAGAAAGGACTCGATTTCTTGATGTGGGTTGTCACGGTTGTATTCTTTGGCTATTCCTCCTACTATTCTGTTATCATCACACAGTTAGCTTTTGAATCCAACGCTCTAAGCCCTGGCCTCGAGATCAAAATAGGCTACGTATACGCATTTGCTACTTTAGGCATGGCGGTTGCAACGATCAGAAGTATTCAATACCTCGTGAAAATTGTAAAAGATAAACCTGAAGTTAAAAGAGTCTCTGACGTCGAAGCTATTGCAGACGCGAAAGGAGCATAAAAATGCTGTCAATTGTTCTCATACTCTTTGTTGTGTTTCTGGTGATAGGCTTCCCAATTGCTATGGCCATTGGTTTTACAACCTTTTTACCTGGTTTGATTAATCCTTCTTTTCCTGCTGACTCGCTGTACGTGCTAAGATCCATGGTGGGTGGTGTTGACAGCACGCCTATCCTGGCAATACCGCTGTTTATGCTGTCTGGAATTATCATGTCGCGGGGTGGCATCTCAGAAAGACTTTTCAACGTGTTTGCTTTTCTCGTTGGCAAAAGGACAGCAGGGATTCCAATGGCAGTGGTTATAACCGCTGTGTTTTATGGCGCGATAAGCGGATCTGGCCCGGCGACAACTGCGGCGGTTGGGGCTATGACGATCCCAATTCTCGTATCGCTGGGTTATGACAGAGTTTTCTCCGCGGCATTGGTAGCCGCCGCGGGTGGCATAGGCATTATTATTCCACCGAGTATTCCGTTTATCATGTACGGCATGATGACCGGCACCTCAGTAGGTGCTTTGTTTACAGCAGGCTTTATCCCAGGGCTGTTGATTGCTGCAATGCTGATGACTTATGTCTATATCTACTGCAAAGTAAAAGGTGAGGATAAGGAAAAGATTGCAGCCAATTATGAAAAGCTCAGAGCGAAAGGGTTCCTGGGCATCATGAAAGAAGGCTTTTGGGCACTTTTAACACCAGTCATAATTTTAGGCGGAATCTATTCCGGGATTGTTACGCCAACTGAGGCCGCTGTTCTTTCGGTCTTCTATGCACTCCTTGTCAGTGTTTTCGCGTATAAGATCGTTAAAGTGAGAGAAATTCCTTCCTTCCTGGATGGCGCTGTTCAGTCCTATGCACCAATAGCACTTCTGCTTGGATTCGCAATAGCGTTCTCTAGAGTATTGACTTTGCTGAAGGCCCCGGCCATTCTAGCGGATTATTTTTCAACTTCCTTTACGAGTGGCATCATGTTTCTGATGCTCTTCAATGTCATAGTCCTGATCATCGGTATGTTTATGGATGCAGGTCCTGCGGTCGCGATCTTATCACCTATGTTGATGGGCGTCTTGACGCAGTTTGGTATTGATCCGGTTCATTTTGGCATCATCTTAGTGTTTAACTTGGCTATAGGGTTCATCTCGCCACCATTCGGACTGAATTTATTTGTGGCTAGTCCAATGGCAAATGTCTCAGTTAGTGTACTTGGCAAAAAAGCACTTGCATTTTGTGGGGTATACATTATCGCGTTAATTTTAATTACGTATATTCCATCAATTTCATTGGTACTTGGTACATTGCTTTAAGCAAGTGTCGCATTTAGGCAATATAACACGTTTAGACGGCAGAGCCGTTTGAATGAAAACTAAGAGGAGGTCATAAAATGAAAAAATTACTAAGCCTGATTCTGATTTTGATCCTTGCCTTATCAGCGACCGCATGCGGTGGCAACGTCGAAGCACCTTTAGCAGAGACGCCAGCGGTCGAAACGCCTGAAACGACTTCTGTACTGCCGGCAGATGGGCCTACTTTTGCTTTGGTTCTCGCACACGGAGCGCCTGAACAGTCTGATGGACACAAAGGCACTCTGTATTTCAAAGAGCTCATCGAAGAGCGTTCTGGCGGCAAAATCACTGTGGATTCCTACCCTGGTTTTCAATTAGGGAGTGTCTCTGAGTTGATCCAGAATCAAAAATCCGGCCAAATAGCCATGACAGTGGGTACGGCTGGCGGTTCTACATCAAAAGCACTTGCATTCCTTGACCTTCCTGCACTCTACAGTGATATTGATAAAGCGACGGCCGTTGTTGCTGAAGGAACAAAAGCACGCGCATTGATTGATCAGGAGTATGGCAACCTAAATGTAAAAGTTTTGAGCATCATGCCGATTACTTATAGGGTAACGAGCAGTAATGTACCTGTGCGCAGCATCGAAGACTTTGAGGGTTTAAAAATCAGAACAATGGAAAATCCACTCCACATGATGTTCTGGCAGGCGATAGATGCCAATCCAACACCGCTTGCGTTCAGTGAGCTCTATGTTGCGCTTCAGCAAGGCCTTGTGGACGCTCAGGAAAATCCTTTAGACACAATTTATAACAGTAAAATGTATGAGCAACAGAAATATATTATTAAGTCTAATCACGTTATGTTTTATAATGCCTACACTATCAATAAAGACATTTGGAACAGCATGCCGCCGGAATATCAGGCGCTGATCACTGAGACAATGGTTGATCTTGAAAAGTGGGTTCGTGAGACAACGGACTCTTCCTTGGTAGCCTTTGAGAAGAATCTCGTGGATGCTGGGCTGGAAGTTATTGAGTTTACAGAAGAAGATTTCACCAAGATGAAAGAAGCCGCTCAGCCGGTTTATGATGAAGCGCGTGCCCTTTGTGGGGATGAAGTCATTGACGAAGTGCTGGCAACGGTTGGTCAGTAAAATTTAGCATACTTGTGCAAGAATTCCTCCCCGCCGGCTTGATGTCTAGACGTCTCATTTTTGGAGACTCCTGGAACTCTTGCCTTCGATCACACCCCAACTTTTTCCAATAGAACAATAAGTAAAGGCTGTCTCTTTCCTAACCTTGAGGGGTAAGGAGAGACAGCCTTATTTTTCGTTTCAGCTTAGTTTACTTGCCATCCAGCAGATTTCCCAGCCCGCCAAGGGCATCCAGCATACTGCCTTCGCCTTTGCCGGAGTGCCCGGCCCGCCTCGAAGAAGTCATAATTCTGTCCGCAAGACGTGAGAATGGGAGCGACTGAAGCCAGACAATGCCAGGACCGGTCAGTGTGGCAAAGAAAAGGCCTTCGCCGCCGAACAGCGCGGTTTTCATGCTCGACACCATTTCAATGTCATAATGGACACTGCCTGTAAGTGCCACAAGACATCCGGTGTCGACTTTGAGTGTCTCACTGGCGTTAAGTTCGCGTTTGTATATTGCGCCACCGGCATGCAGGAAGGTCATGCCGCTGCCTTGAAGCTTCTGCATGATAAAGCCTTCACCGCCAAAGAGGCCAACGCCGATTTTCCGGTTAAATGCAATTTCCAGTGAGGTCCCTTTCTCAGCGCATAAAAACGCGTCTTTTTGGCAGAGGATCGTCCCTTGATAGTCGGCAAGACTAAGCGGGATAATTTTACCGGGATAAGGCGCAGCAAAAGCGATTTCTCCCTCGGCATAACTGCTCTGGGTAAAAAGCGTCATAAACAGACTTTCGCCCATGATGGCACGTTTTCCTGCGCCCATCAGCTTGCCCATGAGCCCGGCGCCTTGGTTCGCGTTTGAGCCATCACCAAAGATGGTTTCCATCTCAAGCGTACTATCCATGAAAAGAAGCGCACCGGCTTCAGCAACAAGACTTTCGCCCTGATTCAACAAAAAACGCACAAACTGCAGATCGTCCCCGTGGATCTCGTATTTGACCGTCATTTCGAACACCTCCATGAATGTTGATGCAAGCAGAATATACCCAATAATCCGAGTTGTGGACAACTGCAGCTTTATTTTGTACCATAAATTTTTCGCATTGAAATACGACATTATAGTCAAATTGCATGAATGCTTTTTGAGATTAATTTGAGGGGTATCTATAGATCGGTGAAAACTCTTTACTGCTATTTTTTGGAGGTGAATGAAATGCTGGAAATTCCGGAAGCCTATGTGATTGCAGTGCAGCTTGAGAATCAGGTTTGTGGCCGGGAGGTCGCGTCTGTGACCATGAACAGCGCCCCGCATAAGTTTGCGTTTTACACAGATGACCCTTTGAAGTATAGGGCTATTCTGCAGGGAGCAAAATTTGAAACCGCAACAGCTTATGGTGGAATGGTGGAATTGGTGGCTCATGACTTAAAACTAGTCTTTTCAGATGGTGTCAATTTAAGGTTTCATGAAAGCAGTGACCCAAGACCCCAGAAGCATCAGCTGCTGATTGAGTTTACAGATGGAACGGCACTGAGTGGCTCTGTACAGATGTATGGCGGCTTGTGGTGTTTTAAAGAAGGTACTTTCGAAAATGAGTATAGAACAGCTGCCTTGGAAAAGCCATCACCTTTAACACCGGCATTCGATCCAACCTATTTCCAAAGCCTTATTGAACTTGATAGCGTTCAAAAACTAAGCACTAAAGCATTTTTGGCGACTGAGCAGCGCATTCCTGGATTGGGAAACGGGGTCCTTCAGGATGTGCTGTGGACAGCACATATTCACCCCAAAAGGAAGATTCAGACACTCAACTTAAACGAACGAGAGGTTCTATTTCAAAGTATTAAGCTGCTGCTCAGTGAAATGGCAGCTAAAGGCGGACGGGATACCGAAAAAGATCTCTTTGGCCATAGCGGCGGTTATTACACACATTTGAGCAAGCTGCACGCCTCTGACGGTTGTCCCGTTTGTGGCGGCGGCATTACAAAAGAAGCTTACATGGGCGGCAGTATTTATTATTGCCCGACGTGTCAAAAACTTTAAAAGAAAAAGACAAAAGGAAATTGGTGCTGTCCGACGTTCTACAATACGCCGGACAGCACCAATTTCCTTTTCTATTTCTTTTGTTTTGATTTTTTCGTTACACAGGACAAATCCAAGGCAAAGTCGATCAGCTTCATGGTATAGGCAACAGCCTCGTCAACCGTTTCAAATTCTCCCGATATCATGGCATCCAGATTGGCGCGATACAGATTGATCATGATTTCATTGATCATTTCGAGCTGATCCTCTGGAATCTCGGAACCCAGCTTTTTGCTGAGTATGGCCATATTTCGCTTTTTCAAGTCGCCCTCTCTCAGCATTGGGATCAGATCCACACGGTGCTCCCCAAAGTTCTCCGGAAAGATATCAAAGTAGGTTTCGATCATCTGCTTGAGTTCATCCCTAAAGGGACTAAAAAAGATTAACTTAAAGATCTTTGGGTTTTCAAAAGAATGGCGGGAAAACAGCTGCCAGGTTTTCATAAAAATTTCTCTAGGCACGTCAGTGCCTTCCACATAATCGTCCAGTTCGGCATAATAGGCTTTTAAATAATTCATAGAGGCATAACAGATCAGGTGATCCAAGTTGCTGAAATAGTTATAGAGCGTCGCGCTGTTGTAACCGGCTATGTCCGCGACTTTTCTGGCAGTGATATTTTCGATGCCGTCTTCTATAAGTAAATTATGGGCAGCTTCTATGAAATATTTCATTATGCGCTTCCTTTGGAGATCCTTCTTTGCCATTGCAATTTGTGCCATGTCTCCACCTCATTTGAGTCATCATTGTTACTATAATAGCACATCTTCTTGGAAATATTCAACAAAGGCTATAGGTTTATAGAAAGAATCCTCTGAAAAAATAAACGTGATTATCAAATAAATCTATTTACAATATAAATTGATTCATATATATTATAAGTGAAATAAATAAAAAAATAACAATCAAAAGGCAAGCATTCTGACAAGGGGTGAAATTGAAGTGAGATTGGAAATCGGAAATTTCTATGTACGAGACATCCAGTTCGGTGCCAACACAGTGTTTGAAAACGGCGTTCTCACCATCAATAAGGAGGAAGTTATTGCATTTCTGAAAGATGCAGATGAACATCTGATAGACGTGGACCTTCAAGTTGCAAGACCTGGTGAGTCTGTTCGAATCGTACCGGTTAAAGAAGCCATTGAACCACGTACACGCGTCGGCGCAGAACATTCAGTATTCCCGGGCGTCACAGGCGAAGTCTTCCAGGTTGGCGAAGGCAGAACCCATGCTCTAAAAGGCATGAGTGTCCTGGCTGTTGGCAAGCATTGGGGCAGCTTTGGAGATGGACTCATCGACATGGCCGGGGAAGGCGCGAAGCTCACCTACTTTTCTCAACTAGTCAATCTTTGCCTCGTAGCAGATACAGACGAAGCCTTTGAGCGACACGAGCAGCAAAAGAAAAATCACGCGCTTCGCTGGGCGGCTCACAGACTCGCGGAATATATAGGCAATACCGTAAAGGAACAAACACCGGAGGCCCTTGAAGTGTTCGAGCTTGAGCCGGTCACTAAGAGAAGCGCTGAAATGAACGCGCTGCCTTCAGTAGTCTACGTCATGCAGCCACAGTCCCAAATGGAAGAAATGGGCTATAACGACTTGCTCTACGGCTGGGACCTGAACCACTTCATCCCAACGTTCATGCATCCAAATGAGGTGCTTGACGGCGCTGTGATCTCCGGCTCCTTCATGCCATGCTCCTCCAAATGGTCGACTTATGACTTCCAAAACAACCCAACCATCAAGCGTCTCTATGACGAGCATGGCAAGTCTCTGAATTTCCTCGGCGTCATTATGAGCAACCTCAACGTCTCCCTTGAGCAAAAACGTCGTTCGGCGCAATTCGTCGCTAAAATGGCGAAGCTCCTCGGCGCAGACGGCGCGATCCTCGCAGAAGAGGGCTATGGCAACCCGGATGCGGATTTCATCGAGTGCTTCGTAGAACTTGAGAATGCGGGCGTTAAGACCGTCGGCATCACGAATGAATGCACCGGCCGCGACGGCAAGTCCCAGCCCCTTGTCACGCTCGACATCAAAGCGAATGCCATTGTCTCCTGCGGCAACGTTTCAGAGCTCATAGAGCTTCCGCCGATGGACGTAGTAATCGGCGAGCTTGCAGCACTCGGCCGTGACGGTTTATCCGGCGGATGGGATTATGACGAAAAACTCGGGTCATCTGTCCGCGAGGACGGTTCCATCATCCTCGAGAACAACTCAATGTTCTGCGGCGACCAGGTATGCGGTTGGTCACCAAAGACCATGGCAGAATTTTAGAGGGGGGAGATCAACGTGAAAAAAGCGATTTTATATATCAATCAGTTTTTCGCAGGTATCGGTGGAGAAGAGAAAGCAGACCACGCGCCTGAAATCCGAGAAGGTCTGGTCGGTCCCGGCCTTGCACTGGCTGCGTCCCTGAAAAACGCAGAAATTACTCATACGATCATCTGCGGCGACAACTTCATGGGCTCCAGACAGGATGAAGCGATCGCGGCTATTGAAGGCTTCCTAAAAGACAAAGAATTTGATATCTTCTTTGCAGGGCCTGCATTTCAGGCTGGACGTTATGGCAATGCCTGCGGCGTCGTCAGCAAGTTTGTCCAGGACAAGTTCGGTGTTTACGCTGTGACGTCCATGAATGAAGAAAATCCTGGCGTTGAGATGTTCAAAAAAGATGTCTATATCTTCCCGGGCGGAAAGAGCGCTGCGGCAATGAAGGTTGACACTCAGAAAATGGCAGAACTCGGCGACAAGATCCTGGCCCTTCCGGAAGGCGAAAAGCCAATGTTTCTGGCTGCTGAAGAAGGCTTCTACCCAAGAGGCGTCCGCCATCAAGTTTGGCTCAAGGATCAGAAACCGGCTTCAGACCGCGTCGTTGAAATGCTTCTGAAAAAACTGGCTGGAGAGCCTTTCCAAACAGAACTTCCGATTCCTAAGATTGATCGCGTGGATATTGCGCCGCCTATTGCGGACTTATCAAAGGCGACGATTGCTATTATCACAAGCGGTGGCATAGTGCCAGTGGCGAATCCTGACAGAATTCAGTCAGCCTCTGCGACGCGCTGGGGACGTTATGACATTTCCGAGCTGGTTGACCTTGAGACCGGGGTGTTCAAGACGATTCACGCTGGCTTTGACCCGGCTGCCGCAGATGCGGATCCGGATGTCATTGTGCCGCTGGATGCATTGAAAGCCTACGAAAAAGAAGGCAAAATTGGAAAGGTCCACGAGTATTTCTACAGTACGGTTGGCACGGGTACAACAGAAGCGGAAGCTGCAAGAATGGCCCGAGAAATGATTCCATATCTGCGCGAAGCAGGCGTGGACGGCGTGATTCTCACCTCGACATGAGGCACCTGTACTCGTTGCGGTGCAACGATGGTCAAAGAAATCGAAAGAGCTGGCTTTGCGATTGTTCAGATGTGCAACCTGATTCCGGTCGCGAAAACTGTAGGCAGCAACAAAATCGTTCCAACTATTTCAATCCCTTATCCACTTGGCGATCCGTCGACGACGAAAGAAGCGCAATATAAGCTTCGTTACCACAGAGTCGGCGTCGCGCTGGATGCTTTAACAGCGGATGTGCATGAGCAAACTGTTTTTCCGGTCAAGTTCTAACCTGCTGTTCAGTTAAGTCCAAAAGACGAATTACCGGGGAGTGAATGGATTGAAACCATCGGCAACAACATCTCTTGGTCAGAAGCTGACCTATTTAATTCCGCTTATCGCTGTTATTATCCTGACGCTTTGGGGCATCCTGTCCAAGGAGAGCTTCGCGGCAGCGGCTTCGAGCACGCTGGGTTTCATCACCACCAACTTTGGGTGGGCTTACCTGTTCTCCATGCTGTTGTTTGTCATCTTTGCCATAGGGCTGGCGATCAGCCCTTATGGCAAGATCAAGCTTGGTAAGGACGACGACAAGCCCGAGTTTTCAACGACATCATGGTTCGCCATGCTGTTTGGTGCCGGCATGGGTATAGGCCTGGTGTTCTGGGGTGTGGCGGAGCCAATGTCACATTACGCGGCACCGCTCGGCGCGACGCCGGGCACGCCCGAAGCAGCTATGTTTGCCCTTAGGGCGTCCTTCAAACACTGGGGCTTCCATCCTTGGGCGAATTACAGCATCATAGGTCTGGCGCTGGCGTATTTCCAGTTTAGAAAAGGCCACAAAGGTCTGATCAGTTCCATTTTCATCCCTTTGATTGGGGAGAAGGGCGCGGAAGGCCCAATTGGCAAAACTATTGATATCCTCGCGGTCTTTGCGACCGTTGCCGGGGTTGCCACTTCACTCGGACTTGGGACACTTCAGATCAACAGCGGACTGAACGCGGTGTTTGGGCTTCCGGAGAACTTCATGATGCAAATAATCATCATTGTCGTCATTACCGTCATTTTTATCTGGACGGCTGTCACGGGCATTGATAAGGGCATTAAGCTTTTAGGAGATATAAATCTGTATCTGGCGTGCGGCATTCTGCTTCTGACGTTCCTCGTGGGGCCGAAGCTGCTGATGCTGACGGGCTTTGCCGGCGCGTTCGGCGAATATCTCAACTATTTCTTCGCGGACAGCCTCAATTACTCCATTGGCGGTGATAATGGCTGGGTCAATGGCTGGACGGTCTTTTACTGGGCTTGGTGGATTGCGTGGGCACCGTTTGTCGGTTCCTTTATTGCCCGCATATCCAAAGGCAGAACCATTCGCGAGTTTATTGCCGGGGTTATTGTGGCACCTGCGATTACGTCTATGGTATGGTTCGCAATCTTTGGCGGTATAGGCATTGACTATGGCATGAAGATGGGTGTTGAGGCAACTGCCGCGGTTGTGGCGAAGCCGGAGACCGCATTGTTTACTGTCTACAGTCAGCTGCCCCTGGGAATGATCTTGTCGGCTTTGACGCTGATCCTTCTGTGCACGTTCTTTATCACTTCAGCGAATTCGGCGACTTTTGTCCTTGGTATGTTTACTTCTGATGGGGACTTGAATCCGAGCAACACCAAGAAGATCAGCTGGGGTCTCATTCAGTCGGCTCTGGCAACGGCGCTGCTGCTGGCAGGAGGTCTTGGACCTCTCCAGACGGTATCTGTGGCTGCGGCATTCCCATTCATAGCGATTATGCTTGGGGCGGCACTAGCGCTTATGAAGGCGCTGCGTGAGGAAAAAGTGACGTAGATTTAACTTACAAATAATAGTAGGAAGGCGGTGTCAGACACCGCCTTCCTACCTTTTTTTTTGGAAACGAGATAAGCGCAATAGGCGCAGGTTGCTGACACTGTCTTCTTTTTAATTTGCATGAAAGGTTATGTCTGTGTCAGATGGCCAATCCACCTAATCTTACGAGGGTAAATCTATGCTAATATAAGATAAGAACTTTTGTGGGAGGGTCTTGATTAAATGATTGAAATCAAAGCCTTGGCATTGGAAGACTGTAAGAGCATAAGCGACATAGACGCCTCTCAGCATATTGGGAAGGCCTGGCGGGAAGTGGATGGTCTTTTGCAGCTGGTTGAGATTGATTATTTTGACCCGAGCTGGCCAAACGGCTATGAAACGCATCTGAAACATTTGGTGGAGATTGTGGTGGGGGATGGGTTGGCGGTTGGGGCGTTTGACCATCGGCAAAAAATGATTGGATTTGTGGCGGTCAGGAGAGATTTTTTCGGAGAAAGCGCACGATATGTCCTGCTCGATCAGTTGTTCATAACGCGTGAGGCCAGGGGCAAGGGGCTGGGTCGAAAATTGTTTGAGGCTGCGGCTGAAGGTGCGAGGCAGTGGGGTGCAGAAAAGCTTTACATCTGCGCGGGGTCAGCGGAAGAGACCATTGCTTTTTATTGGGCGATTGGCTGCAAAACTGCGGTTGAAGTGAATAGGGCGTTATTTGACGCAGATCCGAGGGATCTCCAGATGGAATTTGTGTTATAAGTGGCTTTGTTCAAGGGAAGTGCTGCGGAAATACTACAGTCCCCGCGGCTTGTGGCCTATTGCCCCCAACTCGAAAGTTGTCCGCGTCCCCAACCTGTGAAGGGTTGAAAAAACTAATAAGCGCTGGCGAAATGCCAGCGCTTATTTTTTATCTGTTTATTTTACTTTGGGGTGTACCAGATTAAGCCAAATACTTAGCTAACTATCACTCTAGCCCCTCTACAGCCATGAAGACTTTGGCGGCTTCGAGGGCTTCCTTTTCAGCGCGTGCAGAGGCTGCTGACTCATAGGAAGAAGCTGACAGTTTTTGATTGATCATTGCTGTACCAAACAAAAGCGCCGACACGCCAAAAAAGAGCCCAATCCCTTCAAAGAGGCCTGGCAGCAGCCGGTCGGGCACAAGCAGGCTGAGGATCTCTGATTGGGTGAATCCTTGCGCGGTATAAATAGCGACTGATTTTGAGAAGTATGTAATATGGTTAATCAGGTATAAGATCCCCATTATAAAGAGAAGAGAAGCAGAAAAAATCAGGAATTTTGTGCTTTGAAGAAATTTGCTTGATGTTTTTGAAGTCATGGTATTGGTCTCCTTCAGAAAAAGAATTCTCACTGAGGACCACTTTATCAGATAAATCTATAGATAGGGTTTATAAAAGATTACAAAGATTAAATTTTAAGGCGGTGTCTAAAGCTTATGGCTGAATGATACCGCCTTCCTTCCTTCCTTCCTTTGCTGACGCAATTTGTAATGAACTTAGTCGAAATGGGTAATATAAGGAATAATAAGTTTACACCTGAGTGAAAGAAGGGCTGCCATGACACTCAAAACTAAGCGAAGGGGCTTTGATCCCTCGGATGCAGAGTGCTTTTCGGAGGCTTCGGTGACGCTGCTCAGAACAGCTCTCGACGAGATCGTTTGGCTGCTCGACCGCGGCTATAAGCTGAGGTCAGTGGTAGAACTGGTGGGCGGTCATTACCAGTTGACGGCCAGGCAGCGGATTGCCCTTCAGCGGGCGGCGGTTACACACAGTCGGCAGGTCCATAGAGCAGAAACCATGCTGCCGATGGTCGCGGTTCAGCACACCCCGCTGAACATTGACGGGTTCAATCTCATCATTTTGCTGGAGGTGGCGCTGTCGGGCAGTCCGCTGATCCTTGGCCGGGATGGGGTCCTAAGGGATTTAGCCGGGCTGAGGGGAACCTACGGTATTGTGGACAAGACGCAGGTTGCGCTCGCGTGGATTGGCCGGGCGCTGGGGGCGCTTGGGGGACCATCGGCAAAATTCTTTTTGGATGCGCCTGTTTCCAACTCCGGGAGGCTTGGACAATTGATTTTGGGAGAGGCGGCTGCCTGGGGTGTTCCCGTCGAAGTGATGCTCGTGAAGAACGCGGATGTAGCGCTCGCAGGCGCTGAAGGCGTCGTCACGGGGGACTCGGTGATCCTGGACAGTTGCAGCAGCTGGCTGAACCTCGGACGGTGGATCATTGAAAGGTGGATCCCGGAAGCTTGGATCGTCGACCTGGAAAGCGGTGGCGGACAGCTGCGGATGACGGAAGCTGAAGTGGGGAAGTTTGACTAATATAAAAAGAAACGTCAGCGACAACGCGGACGAATCAGGAAGCGGGGGTGAGCGCGTGGCAACCTTCAAAGTAAAGAAGGTCAGGCAGTCCAGCGGTATGGACCATTTCGTGTGGAAAGAGCTGGTACCTATTGACACGTATCAAAACTACAAAATCCGGCCGGGCTTTTTTCTTCAAAACGGCGCTGTGGTGGTGCCTGGGGGCGTTAGCTTCACTATTTACTCCCAGCATGCGACCGCCTGCAGCCTGGCGTTGTTTGAACGGGGCTGCAAAGATCCCTTTGTGGTCATACCATTTCCGGAGCCCTATAGAATTGGCAATGTGTTTTCCATGATTGTCTTTGGCCTGGACATTGAGAATTTTGAATATGCCTATCTGGTCGATGGACCGTATGAGCCTGAAAGGGGGCTGATCTTTGACCAGACTAAGTATTTGCTGGATCCCTTCGCAAAGGCGGTTACCGGACAGAGCAAGTGGGGGCAGCGGCAAGGTGTTGAGGAGCCCTACAAAGCCCGGGTGGTGACCAATGGCTTTGACTGGGCCAACTGCAAACAGCCGTTGATTCCAATGCAGGATCTGATCATCTATGAGCTGCATGTGCGGGGCTTTACAAGGCATGCGTCTTCCGGCGTCAAGCATCCCGGCACCTTTGACGGCCTGATGGAAAAGCTGCCTTATTTGAAGGCGCTCGGCGTCAACGCGGTGGAGCTGATGCCCATCTTTGAGTTCGACGAATGCAGAGACCTGCGGGAGGTTAACGGGGTCAAACTTTTGAATTACTGGGGGTATAATCCTATCTGCTTTTTTGCGCCAAACACCAGTTATACAGCAGGCGTGGAATACAATCAGGAAGGGAAAGAGCTTAAGGCTCTGATAAAAACTCTGAATGAAAATGGCATTGAGGTCATTTTGGATGTGGTCTTCAATCATACGGCTGAGGGGGATGAACGGGGGCCGTATATCTCTTTCAAGGGCCTTGACAATAACGTTTATTACATGCTGACCCCGGATGGGAGGTATTATAACTTCAGTGGAGTTGGCAACACATTGAATGCCAATCACCCTGTGGTGCAGCGCCTGATTTTGGATTGTCTCAGGTATTGGGTGACGGAGTACAGGGTGGATGGCTTCAGGTTTGATCTGGCGTCGATTTTGGGGCGCAATGAGGATGGATCCCCGAGCAACAATCCTCCGCTTTTGAAAAATCTGGCCTATGATCCAATTTTGGCGAATGTTAAGCTGATTGCGGAAGCCTGGGACGCCGGCGGATTGTACCAAGTTGGGAGCTTCCCGTCCTGGAAGCGATGGTCGGAGTGGAATGGCCGGTATCGGGATGACCTGCGGCGTTTTCTGAAGGGGGATTCCGGACTTGCCGAGGCGGTCGCGGAACGGATCGCAGGATCCCACGATCTTTATGATCCGGTGCACCGCGGCAAGAATGCTTCGGTTAACTTCATTACGTGTCATGATGGGTTCACTTTATATGACCTGTACAGTTACAATGAAAAACATAATGAGGCGAATGGCTGGAATAATTCCGACGGCGAGAATCACAACCACAGCTGGAACTGCGGCGCGGAAGGGGAGACGGAGGAGCCTGGGGTCATAGCGCTGCGCAAGCGCTTGATTAAGAATGCCTGCGCGGTTTTGATGGCCAGCCAGGGGACACCCATGTTCTATGCGGGCGATGAATTTTGCAACACACAATATGGGAACAATAATGCCTACTGCCAGGATAATGAGGTCTCCTGGCTGGACTGGACACTGCTTGAGAAAAACCGGGATGTTTATGAGTTCTTCAGGAAGATGATCGCGCTGCGGAAGCGGCATCCGAATCTGCGGGACAGTACGGGCCAGGCTAAATGCGGCTTCCCGTATGTCAGTAAGCATGGTTTGGAGCCGTGGAATCTGACGGAGGACATTGAAACCCGCTATCTGGGGGTCATGTTCGCTGGAAAAGCTGAAGAGGCGGGGGCGGACCAGGAAGATGAGGTCATCTACGTGGGCATGAACATGCACTGGGAGTCACGGCACGTGGTGCTGCCCGCTCTGCCGCTGGGCTTAGAATGGCGGATGGCAGTCAATACAGCTCTGCCTGCCGGAGAAGAAATCGTCGAGGAGCTGTGTAAGATGAAGGCTGTCCATCATGAGTTCGACTTTGAACCGAGGTCTGTGGTCATCATGATGGCTTGCCGAATCCACAGGGAAGATTCACGAGGCGGCAGGCATAAATAGCACGAAAGTGAAGCTGGTGCAGGGAAGGCGCGATGGCCTTGATTTCCTTGCACCGGTTTTATTCTTTTTTCCCTTGTGTTAGAATAGATTAACTTCTCGTCATTGAAGTCTGAAGCGTTAGGTCATTTAATTATATACAGAAGGGTGAATATAAAATTGTTAATTAAACTGCGTGACAACCTGTTCCTGACCATAATTCTCATAGTTGCGTCTGCAGCCGTTTATGGTGTTCAATTCATAATTTTTCAAAGAGGAGACGAAACTCTGTTCTACTTGCTTCAGGACCTCGCTTTTGTTCCGGTTCAGGTTCTGGTTGTGACACTGGTGATCAATCGGTTTCTGAGTCTGTCCGAAAAGCGAAAGAAAATAAAAAAAGTCAACGTCATCATCAGCACCTTTTTCTCAGAAACCGGCACAACGTTGCTTTATGAAATAGGAAAATTCAACCAGGAAAACAACGCCTTATGTGAAATGCTCAAAATTACGGATTTGAAAAAAGAGAAGTCTTTGTTCGGCGGCAAACGCACTCAAAATGCTTACCCTTATGATTTTTATGCTGATCCGGCAAAACTTGGCGATCTGGCATTGGTCATGGAGGGTTATAAAGCGCCTCTCCTGAGTATGCTCGAAAACTCCAACCTGCTTGAGCACGATTCCTTTACGGATATGCTCTGGGCGGTCTTTCATGTGGCGGATGAATTGAAAATCCGTGGTCCTTTCGGTGAACTCGATCCAAGCGACATTGCGCACCTCTCCAACGACCTGCGTCGGGCCTATGAAGCCCTTGTGGCAGAATGGATCCAGTATATTCTATACTTGAAAACAGAATATCCTTTCCTCTACGTCGCCGCGCTCCGTAAAAACCCCATGCAAGTCAGAGAAGAGGAAGCAGCATAATAATTAAAAAGGAGAGGGCGTGATGACATGGCGGGCACCTGCGTGACTTGTCTGTGGGAAAACTTTCATGTGCCGCTTGAAAAATTTATTGCGAGGCGCGTGGCCAATCCCCACGACGCGGAGGATTTGCTTCAAGAGGTTTTTGTTAAAATCAGTCTGAAGCTGGATACCTTGATGGATCAGGAAAAGATCCATGCCTGGATTTATCAGATTGCCCGGAATGTCATTGTTGACTATTACCGCAGCGGGAAGACCTTTGCTGAGCTTCCCGAGGATTTGGCAGAAGGCGTGGATGGGGTTTTGGGACCATCGGCAGAAGGAGAGACAGGGGCCGGCGGCAACGCCAATGCTGAAATGGCGGGCTGCCTGACGGGCATGGTCCAGCAGCTGCCTGAGAAGTACAGGGAGGCCATTCTGCTCACCGAATTCGAAAACCTGACGCAGAAGGCGCTGGCCGAGCGGCTGGGGCTGTCGGTGTCCGGCGCGAAGTCCAGGGTCCAGAGGGCCAGGAAATTGCTGAAGGACATGATGCTGGACTGCTGCAGGCTGGAATTTGACCGCTGTGGCAACATCATTGAGTTTCAGAAGTATCAGCCGGATAAAAAATGTTGAAAAAGACGCGGGATTTGCGTCTTTTTTTGCGTCCTTTTCTGCACTGCGTCGTCTATAGGGGTGAGTGTCATTTAAGATTTAAGTGGAGGGTTTATTATGCAAAAGAAAGAAAAAGTCAGGGAACACATACAAAATAATTATGCCGCAGTGGCATTAAAGCAGGGTGCCGATGGTGGCTGCTGCAGCAGCGGATGCGGGTGTGGCACATCGACTGTAAGTTTTCTGGATGCTTCCGCGCTTATTGGATATTCGGCGGATGAGCTCAGCCAGGCTCCGGAAGGTGCCAATATGGCACTGGGTTGTGGAAATCCAACGGCCATTGCGGCACTGAAGCCCGGCGAGGTCGTCCTGGATCTCGGCAGTGGAGGCGGCTTTGACTGTTTCCTGGCGCAAGCCAAAGTGGGGGAAACCGGTTACGTCATCGGTGTCGACATGACACCGGACATGGTCAGGCTGGCGCGTAAAAACGCCTATGAGGCAGGCATTGACAATATGGATTTCAGATTGGGTGAGATTGAGCATCTGCCGGTTGCGGACGCGTCTGTGGACGTAATTATTTCCAACTGCGTCATCAACCTGTCGGTGGACAAGCAGCAGGTGTTTAAAGACGCTTATAGAGTGTTGAAGCCGGGCGGACGCATTGCGGCATCAGATGTGGTAGCCACGGCCGTGATCCCCGAGAGCATGCGTGAGGACCTGAGGCTGGTGGCCAGCTGTATAAGCGGCGCGGAGTATGTTGAGGATCTAAGGGTTATTATGGAGAAAGCTGGTTTCAAAGAGATCCGGCTGGTGCCTAAGGACAACAGCCGTGAGCTGATTTCCTCATGGGCGCCTGGACATAAGGCGGAGGATTTCGTGGCGTCTTATTTGATTGAAGCGGTGAAATAGTTGAATAGTTGATAAAAGGAAAAGGAAAAAATCGTTGCCGGTTTTTTCCTTTTCTTTTTATCGAATGTTACAGAAATATTACAAACCTCTGGCCCCGTTTTTGGTTTGGTGACAGGCACTCACTCAACTTTGGTGTCAGACACTCACTTGAAAGTTGTCCCCGTGGCTGATAGCCTATTGCCCCCAAATCAAAAATTGGACAGAATGGCTCGAATAACATACAATGTAGTTTGGACCTTTACCAAAAAATTCTATACCACAGGGCAAAGGCCATTACAAAGGAGTTTTTAGATTGAAGTTTAAGTCATTGGGCATCATGCCCGCCATTCTCAAAGCAATTAAAGAAGAACATTATGTTGAGCCTACGGAGATTCAGGACCAGGCAATTCCGCTGATCCTGACAGGGAGAGACGTTCTGGGCTGCGCTCAGACGGGGACAGGGAAAACCGCTGCCTTTGCGATCCCGACGCTCCAGAGGATCATTGAAATGAAGCAGGAAGGTCTTTCAAGCGCTTCATCCCAAACCGGGAAGAAGCATGACGGCATACAGTCGCTGATCCTGACGCCAACCCGCGAGCTGGCCATTCAGATCCGGGACAGCTTCCATGCTTATGGGCGTCACGTTCATTTGAAGACCGGTGTCATCTTTGGCGGGGTGCCTCAGGGGCCTCAGGAAAAGATGATTAAGGACGGACTTGATATTTTGGTCGCAACGCCCGGGCGTTTGAACGACCTCATAAACCAAGGCATTATCAAGCTCGACAAAGTCAAAATTCTGATTCTCGACGAAGCAGACCGCATGCTGGATATGGGCTTTATTCACGATGTCAAAAGGATAGTCGCGAAGGTGCCTTCTGAACGGCAGACACTTCTGTTTTCCGCGACCATGCCAAAGGAGATTTCCGCCTTGGCAGATGCCATGCTGAAGCACCCTGCCAAGGTATCGGTGACTCCAGAAGTCGTGACGGTGGAGGCGATCAGCCAGAGCGTTTACCTCGTCAACAAAGCCAACAAGCGAAAGCTGCTGATCCACCTGCTCAAGGATCCGGCACTGGAGTCTGTGCTGGTATTTACCAGAACCAAGCATGGCGCAGACCGCGTGGTGCGGGAGCTTGTAAAAGCGCACATTTCCTCCATGGCAATCCATGGTGACAAAAGTCAGAACAGTCGCCAAAACGCCCTGGAGAACTTCAGACAAGGCGCCATTCGGGTCCTGGTCGCGACGGATATCGCAGCCAGAGGGATCGATATTGACGAGCTGTCCTATGTCATCAACTTCGACCTTCCAAACGTTCCGGAGACCTATGTTCACCGGATTGGCAGAACAGGCCGGGCGGGCCTCAGCGGGATCGCCATGTCCTTCTGTGATGTGGAAGAGCTGCCGCTGCTGAAGGATATAGAAAAGACCATCGGCAAACGCATTCCTGAGATGAAAGAGCACCCGTTTCCTCTGGACGCCACGGTCAAGGACGACTTGTTCATAGAGCCTCGCCCTCAGCAACAAAAGCATCAGGGCAAGCAAGCCCAGCAGAGCAAGCAAACGCATCAGAGGACCAAGCAGGACAGCCGTCATGGCGTGCCAAGGGCCTCGGCTCAGGCAGAAGCGTCCTCTCCGGCGAACCGCATGCGAAACCGTAGAAGAAAGCCCACCGAATAAACCGGGACATAAGCCGATTGTCATCAAGTTGCTCTAACGCGATTGACAAATCAAATTTCAAGGCTTATGATGTTGGTGTTCAAACCAAACGACAACTGAAACGAAGATGTACGGGGGAGTCAGTAAACTGGCTGAGAGGGAACTGTGAGTTCCGACCCATATCACCTGCTCTGGATCATGCCAGCGAAGGGAGGAGACATAAGCTTACACCTATGAGACTCATCCACCGGATGGGTCTTTTTTAATTCGAAGGGAGATGCAAAATGTTGACCAATGTCAGTCTGCAAGTCATTCCAAGCGTTCCGGAAAGCCAAATCTATCCTGTCGTGGACGCGGTTATCGCGTACATCCAAAGCACGGGTATCGTACACACCGTAGGCCCCATGGAGACGACCATGGAGGGCGACCTGGACGAGCTTCTCAAAATCGTCAAGCGCGCCCAGGAAATCTGCGTCGAGCGGGGCGCGGAGCGCGTGTGCTCTGTCGTCAAGATCGATTACAAGCCCGGGGGCGTGACCATTGATGAAAAAGTCGGCAAATACCGGTAAGTGGCCGGCCGCTGTCTTCTTAGCTGTCTTGACGGCCCTTTGGGAGCTGTCCGTAAGATCGGGCTGGGTAGATGCCTACACCCTGCCGGCGCCGTCCAGCGTCATACGCGTGCTGTTTTCTGAGCTGCCGGGACTGCGCAGCCACATTTGGATCACGCTCCAGGAGGCGGGAATTGGGTTTCTGGCGGCCATTGGCTTTTCCATTGCCTTGGCGCTTCTGATGGATTTTGTGCCCATGGTCAAAAAGGGTCTGTACCCCATTCTCGTCCTGTCTCAGACGGTGCCCATCATTGTGCTGGCGCCCCTGTTCGGCATGTGGTTCGGGTTTGGCATGCTGCCCAAGATCGTCATTGTCATGCTGGTCTGCTTCTTCCCCATCATTGTCAGTCTCCTGGACGGCCTGGAGGCGGCGGACCCGGACGAGCTGCACCTGATCGAGGGCATGGGCGCGGGGCAGCTGCAGCAGTTTCGCTGGGTAAAGTTTCCCGGCGCCATGGTCAACCTGTTTTCCGGCATCCGCATTGCGGCGACCTATTCCATCATGGGCGCGGTGATTGGCGAGTGGCTGGGGGGCACCGGAGGCCTGGGCGTCTACATGCTGCGGGTCAGGCACTCCTTCGCCCTGGACAAGATGTTCGCGGCTATTTTGATTGTCGTCGTGCTGAGCATTGCAGTGTTCAAGGGCATTGATCTGCTACAGAGAGTGCTGATGCCTTGGGCAGTCAGCAAAGAGAAGTAAAGGATAAAAGATTAAGCGGCCGATGGTCGTGTGATGTAACAAAATATAATGAAGAGACATTATTGGAGGTTAACGAACATGCAGAAGATGAAAAAACTCAGTATAGTCGCGCTTATGTTGATTTTGACGGCAACCCTGGCCCTCGCAGGCTGCCAGCCGAAGGAAGCCGTGGGGGCGGGGGATGGGACGCAGGAACCATCGGCAGAGCTTGAAAAGGTCACTGTAGTCCTGGATTGGGTACCAAACACGAACCACACGGGACTCTATGTGGCCCAGGACTTGGGCTTCTATGAAGAGGTCGGGCTTGATGTGGAGATCATCCAGCCGGCTGAAGGGGGCTCGGCGAGCCTGATCGCCGCGGGGCAGGGGGAGTTCGGAATCTCCTACCAGGAAGAGATCACCTATGCCAGAACGGCAGCAGAGCCGCTTCCGGTGAAAGCGATTGCAGCGATTATCCAGCACAACACCTCGGGCTTCGCGTCGCCGGTGGAGAAGGGGATCGTGACGCCTAAGGACTTCGAGGGCAAGAAGTATGGCGGCTGGGGCTCGCCGGCTGAAGTCGCGATGCTGAGCGGGCTGATGGCAAAGGAAGGCGCGGATTTTGACAAGCTGGAGATGGTGGACCTCGGCGCTCTCGATTTCTTCGCGGCGACGAAGAGTCATGTGGATTTCACGTGGATCTATTATGGCTGGGACGGCATTGCGGCGGAGGTCAACAATGTGCCGATCAACTTCATTTTGCTGCAGGATTTCGAGGAGAACCTCGATTTCTATACGCCGGTCATCATTGCCAAGGAAGAGCTATTGAGCGCGCGTCCTGAGCTGGCGGAGAAATTCCTGGCGGCGACGTCCAAGGGTTATGAGTTTGCTATGGAGAGTCCTGAAGAGGCGGTCAAGTCCCTGCTGAAGGCGGCGCCGGAAGTGGATGAGGCAATTGCGGTCGCCTCGCAGTTTTACCTGGCGGATCAGTATCAGGCGGAGGCGTCACAGTGGGGGATTATGGATCTTCAAATCTGGTCTAATTACTCCAAGTGGATGTTCGAGAATGGTCTGATTGAGTCAGAGCTTGAGGCTGAGGGGGCGTTCACCAATGACTTCCTCCCTAAAAAATAGACTGGAGCTCGTCGGCGTCAAGAAGACCTTTGAGGACACGTTTGCGGTCAGCGATGTGTCTCTGGTGCTAAGGGAAAGCGAGTTTGTGTCGATCATAGGGCCCTCAGGCTGCGGGAAGAGCACGCTGTTCAATATGATTTCGGGTTTGATTGTGGAGGACGAGGGCGAAATCCGAATCGATGGAGCCCCTGTCAAAGCCCGCAAAGGCCTCGTCAGCTACATGTACCAGAAGGATTTGCTGCTGTCATGGCTGAAGATCATTGACAATGTGGCCCTGCCTCTTCGAGTGAAAGGCGTTTCGAAGAAGGAGGCCAGGTCAGAGGTGGCGGATCTGTTTAAAACCTTTGGTCTGGAAGGCTTTGAGCATAAATACCCCCACCAGCTTTCGGGGGGGATGCGCCAGCGGGCGGCGCTCATGAGAACCTATGTCTATTCCAGGGATATCATGCTGCTGGATGAGCCCTTTGGCGGGCTGGACGCGCTGACGAAAGCGAAGATGCAGGACTGGCTGCTGGGTGTGAATGACGAACTGAAGGCCTCCATTTTGTTCATTACCCATGATATTGAAGAAGCCATATATCTGTCAGACCGGATTTATCTGATGTCCGACCGGCCCTCGACGATCAAGGAAGAGATCTGTGTGGATCTTCCAAGGCCGCGGAATAGGGACATGATGGTCTCGGAGACTTTTACTCAATTGAAAAAGAAGTTGCTTCACAGCTTTTAGGGACGTTGGAGTGTTTTGGTGGGACATTAGCTGCAAATGGGTGTTAAGTGGGTGTCAGACACCGAGTTGCACTGAGTGTCTGACACCGAGTTGCACTGAGTGTCTGACACCAAGTTGCACTGAGTACCTGACACCAAGTTACACTCTGTACCGGAGCTTCACACAATTCTCAAACAATTTGCCAATGCATAAGGATGATTGAGTTATGACAATTTTTAATGAAGTCGCAACAGATTACGATCAGTGGTACGCTACCAAAATGGGGCGCTTTGTGGATGAAGTTGAAACTGCCTGTGCTTTCGAGCTTTTCATGCCGCAGCCAGATCAAAAGATCCTGGATGTTGGATGCGGCACTGGAAACTTCTCGATCAAACTGGCTGAAAAAGGCGCAATGGTCACAGGCATTGATGTCTCTGAGGAAATGCTGAGCATAGCAAGAAACAAAACCGGTGCGCTGCCCATCACTTACAAAAATATGGATTTATATAAGCTTGAGTTTGAGGACAATACCTTCGACGCCGTGTTTTCCATGGCAGCCTTTGAATTTGTCGAGTTCCCGGAGCGCGCACTAGGCGAACTTTTCCGGGTCCTTAAGCCGGGCGGCAAACTTATGGTGGGGACCATTCACTTGGACTCCTCCTGGGGCCGGCTTTACACCTCTGAGTATTTCCAAAAGGAAACCGTTTTCAAGCATGCAGTCTTTAAAACTTTGGAGGAAATGGCGGCCTACTATTCCGAGACACTGAAACAGATGAAAGAATGTCTATTTTTGCCGCCGGACACTCCGGAAGAGCATATCAGCCTGGAAAATGAGCTGAAATTCAGCGCCAACAGCAGAGGAGGATTCATATGTCTTCTATGGGAAAAGCCGCGGGTTTAGTGGGCGCGCAGGTGATCTTCACGCCTGTTCAAACCTCTGACGTCGAGGCAGCTGTAGAGAGCGCTTTGAAAGTGATCCATGAATTCCCGCTGTCCATTGAAACGAATGCCATGGCAACGTTGATCAGAGGTGATCTGGAGACCATTCTCGACATGGTCAGTGCCCTTTACAAGGCAATGGACAGCCAGGGTGTGTTCACACTGGATATAAGGCTCTCAAACACTTGCGGCATTTAGCATACCGGCGCCGACTTTCTGCGAAACAAAATAAATATACTAAAGTAATATGAAAAACCTTGAACATGTTTATAAAATAACTATAATTAAATTATCGGATAAAAGTTTCTGATCAAAAAGGATTGGGTATAAAAATTTTTAATCCATGATTAATGGAAAATTATGAAAGGATGGGATGAATGAGTATTTTAGCCAACAAAAAAGTGATCATCATTGGCGACCGTGACGGTGTTCCGGGCCAAGCGATCGAAGAATGCGTCAAAACGAATAGCGAAGCGACCGTCGTCTATTCCGCAACAGAGTGTTTCGTCTGAACGGCTGCAGGGGCCATGGATTTGGAGAATCAGAACAGGGTGAAATCTTTAGCGGATGAGTACGGACATGAGAATGTCGTAGTGATTTTCGGCGCAGCAGAAGCAGAATCAGCTGGTCTTGCAGCTGAGACCGTCACCAATGGTGACCCAACGTTTGCAGGAAGCCTTGCAGGCGTAGCACTTGGACTTTCTGTCTACCATGCGGTAGAGCCTGAGTTCAAGGCTGACGTAGACGCAGATGTCTACGAAGATCAGATCGGCATGATGGAAATGGTCCTCAACGTGGACGACATCGTTGCTGAGATGACAAACATGAGAACGTCTTACTGCAAATACCTCTAAAACTCGCGCCGATGGTTTAGAGGCACCAAACGCACCAAAGCAACACTTAGAAATACTAAAACCCTGATAATAACCCTGATGAATCCAAAATCCATGCTATACATGGTTCGGTCGAGCCATGAAACTATCAAGAACATATAAGAGGAAGCTGGTGTCCTGAAGCCGGCTTCCTCTTTTTTTATATAAGGAATGGAAGCTGGTGCGGCGGCGGATGTCTTCTTGCCCCGAAAGAAGAAACTGGGTGTCTGACACCTTGTTTCGACATGGCTCCGAAAGCAGAAACCGGGTGTCTGACACCCAGTTTCGAATGGAAATCTTGAGATACAAATTGAATGTAATGGGTAAACATAACCTATATAAACAAAAAGGAGGTACTTTGTATGAATCTCATGGACCTGATTTCCGGTCAGCTCAATAATCCGGCTGCCCTCAACAAGCTGGGGCAATCTGTTGGCGCTAACCCTGAGCAAGTCGAGCAGCTCGCTAAAATAGGCCTTCCGACCCTCATGAAAGCACTCGGCCAAAATGCCAGCACGCCTGAAGGCGCTTCCGCCCTCGCAAAAGCGCTTGAACAGCACGAAGAGGATGATGTGGACGACCTGGACGGTTTTCTTGGCAAAGTGGATCCAAACGATGGCGCTAAAATTCTTCAGCATGTTCTTGGAGGCAAGACACAGACGGTTCAAAATAATCTGGCCACTCAAACCGGCCTCAAAAGTGACCAAGTGTCCGGTCTTTTGACTCAACTAGCGCCACTTGTCCTTGGCGCACTTGGACAACAAAAGAAGAGCCAAAATCTTGATGCGTCCGGCATTTCAAATATGCTCAGCGGCGCAATGTCAGGCGGCGGCAATGACTTAATGGGGTTGGCGTCAAAAATACTGGATGCAGACAAAGACGGCGACATCATGGACGACATTGGGAATCTCATTGGCGGGTTCATGAAGAAAAGATAAAGAAGTTAAGTTTGAAGATCCCAATAGTCTAAAATCCCAACAAACTACATTATGTAAGAGACGCCTAAGCGTCAAACATGGACAGCTTGCGGATGGTGTGACCATCGGCAGGCTGTTTTTGTTTTGGATGGGGAAGGCGGGACAGGACAAGAGAAAGCAGGCAAATCAGTAGTTTGGATATTAACGAACTAATTTCAAACAGGGCAGCATAAATAAATTTTTTTATGATTATTTTTGCATTCCAAATCATGAGAAGTTCTGAAAAGACTGAAAATTCAGGCTTTTCAGAGAAAAATCAATAATAGTCACATTGACCAATGTTGTTCACTAAATAACGATGCTTTATTTTAGTAGAAGTTATGGTTAAAATGAGTGTAACCTAAGAAAATAAATTTCGGGAGACGGCCAATGGCAATCCCTAAAGAAGGAGATGGATTGAATGGATAATTTGAGATGTGAAGAAAGAGTAAAAGAACTCGAGGAAATGCTCAAGGAAAAGGATCAGCAAATCCATAAGCTTAAAGAAGAAATGAGAGTCAAAGATGTGCAGTGTCATAGACTGGCTCACGAAGGTTCCGACTTCTAATTAGAAAACCTAACATAGTTCATCTGCAAACTCCTTATCCAATCTGATTGGAAAGGAGTTTTTTTATTCACAAAAGGCAGCTTAAAGAGTTCAGCTGTCAGAAAGCCTGTGCCCCCTCGGGCTTTAATGACAGCAAACGGTGATTTACCTTACAAAGTCTGCATAATCATCGCGATTGGGGTATATATGCTTTAGCTGGCTAATTGCTGGAGGAGGGGGGATTGACTTGGATTCCGAAATGCAGATAAAAGAAGCAAAAACGCCGCAGGAATACCTGGAGAACCTACCGGCATCACGTCGAGAGGCTGTAGAAAAACTGAGGACAGTGATTCTGGAAAATTTGCCCGATGGTTTCGAAGAAGTCATAAGCTACGGCATGCTCGGCTATGTCGTGCCGCACACGCTTTATCCTGCCGGTTACCACGTCAACCCCAAGGAACCGCTGCCATTCATCAATTTGGCTTCACAAAAGCAGCATATCGCATTCTACCATATGGGAATCTACGCTTTTCCGGATCTCCTGTTGTGGTTCGAAAAGGAATATGCCGCACGGGTAGTGAGTAAGCTCGATATGGGGAAAAGCTGCATAAGATTTAAAAAAATGGACGCAATCCCCTACGATCTGATTGCGGAGCTGTGCAGAAAAATTACCGTGGAGCAGTATATCAGTTTATATGAAGAGAGCAGAAAACCGCAGCGTCGTTAGGGCCGGAATTGAGAAAAACGAATGAGGTGGCGATATGGGAACAAAGAAAACCCGGGGTCTTGTCATGGCTTTAGTGGGATTTTCAATTCTGATTTACAACTCTATTGCCTATATAACCGGCATTTTTCACGGGCTTCCAGCCTTGACGATTTTTGGCCTGATTTCGGTGGCCGTTGGTTTGAAAATGTGGAGAAGCGACACGTAAGACTGCAGCATAAATGCGCGATAACTACACCTATGGAGGCGATTTTATGGAGAGCAAAGTCAAGAAAAAAGAGAATGCTGCCAATTCTACAACTGTGAATCCGGATCTCGGAATCTTCAAGCTTGATCCCTGGGTAAAACCCTATGAAGAAGATATTGCGCTCAGAATGCGGCGTTATGAAGGCGTTCGAAAATCCCTGCTTGGTGAGACAGGCACCTTTAAGGACTTTGCCAATGGTCACCACCACTTCGGTCTTCATCCTTTTGGCGATGGATGGGTATACCGCGAATGGGCCCCATCCGCCTTCGCGCTCTATTTGATGGGGGACTTCAACGGCTGGAACCGGGATTCACACCCTCTCGAGAATAAAGGTGACGGCACCTGGGAGATTTACTTGCCTGGACATGATGCGTTACAGCACGAATCCCGTGTCAAAGTCAGGGTAGTCGCCAGAAATGGAGACCGGGACCGCATTCCGCTCTACATACGAAAGGTCGTCCAGGACACGCGAACCCATGATTTCAGCGGTCAGATCTGGGCGCCTGAGGTGCCGTTTCACTGGACTGATGACGATTTTAAACTCGATCCGTCGAGATCACCGTTAATCTATGAAGCGCATATTGGCATGGCGCAGGAAAAAGAAACCATCGGCAGCTATAAGGAATTTGAAGAGGTGATCCTGCCACGAATCAAAGCTCAGGGCTATAACACTGTTCAGATCATGGCAATCATGGAGCATCCTTATTACGCTTCCTTTGGTTATCACGTCTCAAATTATTTCGCGCCGGCATCCTGGTTCGGCAATCCCGAAGAACTCAAGAGCCTGATCAACAAGGCCCACAGCATGGGTATCGCCGTTTTGATGGACATGGTTCAGTCTCACACCATCAAGAATTTCGCAGAAGGCATCAATGAATTCGATGGCACCGCGACCCAGTTTTTCCACCATGGTGCCCGAGGCCATCACAATGCCTGGGACTCAAAGCTCTTTGATTATGGCAAGCACAATGTGATCCATTTTCTCCTTTCCAGCATCAAATATTGGCTGGAGGAGTTCCACTTTGACGGCTTCCGCTTTGACGGCGTGACCTCCATGCTCTATCATGATCACGGCCTTGGAACTGCCTTTAATGATTATGCCAAGTACTTCAGCCTGAATACCGACATAGACGCTGTGACTTACCTTCAATTCGCTAATGAGCTGATCAAGGAACTGCGGCCGGATGCGATTTCTATTGCTGAGGACATGAGCGGCATGCCGGGGATGTGTCTGCCAATCCAGGACGGCGGAATAGGCTTTGACTACCGTCTGGCCATGGGGATGCCCGATTTCTGGGTCAAAACCTTGATGAAAAAAGATGAAGACTGGAGCGTCGGCCAGCTATGGTATGAGCTGAGCACCAGCCGGCCAGGTGAGAAGCGCATTGGGTATGTCGAATCCCATGATCAGGCTCTCGTTGGCGACAAGACGCTGATCTTCAGGATGGCGGACAAAGATATGTATTGGCACATGAATAAGAAGAGCCCAAGTCTGGTCATAGAACGCGCAGTGGCGCTGCACAAGATGATCCGCCTGATCACCATTTCCATGGGCAGCGAAGGGTACTTGAATTTCATGGGCAACGAATTTGGCCATCCGGAGTGGATTGACTTCCCGCGCGAAGGGAATAACTGGAGCTTCAAGCACTGCCGACGTCTCTGGAGCCTTGCGGATAATCCATTCCTGAGATATGAGGATCTAAAGCATTTTGATATCGCCATGATCCACTTGATGCGTGACAACGCGCTTATGGGCGGCGGCGTTCCGCAGCCGCTGTGGATCGATCAGAAGAAGAAAATTGTAGCATACAAGAAAAAGGATTATATTTTTATTTTCAATTTCCATTCATCAGATCCGCAGGTTGAGTTTGAGCTGCCAATTCATGAGGCGGGTAATTACAAAGTGATCATGGATACGGATGAAGCCAGGTTTGGCGGCCATTCGCGCATTTCCCACGACGTGATTTATGAGGTCAAAACATTGCCGGGGCTGAAGCAGCAGACCGGCATTCAGATCTACCTTCCAAATCGCACTGCTATGGTACTCAAGAAAGTGACGCTGCAGGATTAGAGTGTTTTTAAGGTTGGGGTCAGTCATTGTAATACTAGCGAGGTGGAGATCATGGAGATTTGGCCGGCGTTGATCAATGCACCGGAGCCTTGGGTCCGGTACAGGGTGCTCACAGAGTTATATGACTATGACGAGACCCATGAAGCGGTTGCTGCCGCCAGATCCGCCATGATTGCCCACCCGCTGGTCCAAGCACTGATCCTTGAACTGCAGTCCTGGCCGGGGGTCGTCCTGAGCAGCCACAAAAGCGCCAGCCAGCACTATCACAAGCTCGCCTTTCTGGCGGATCTGGGTCTGACCCGGGAGGATCCCGGAATCCCTGCAATACTCGACCGTGTGCTCAGCCATTTAACAGAGGAAGGCTTAGTGACTCTGCCGATGGTCATCTCAACACACTACGGCGGCAGCGGCCAGGAAACCTGGGGGTGGGCACTGTGTGACGCGCCAACCAGCCTTTATGCCTTAGCCAAAATGGGATACAAGGAAGATCCTCGAATCCTCAAAGGCCGTGACTATCTCGTGAGTCTGGCAAGAGACAATGGCTGGCCGTGCACAGTCTCAAAAGAACTGGGAACTTTCAGGGGCCCTGGCAGAAAAGAGGATCCATGTCCTTATGTGAACCTGATCATCTTGAAATGTCTGGCGCTGTATGACGATACCTCTTGTCGTGAAGCGGCAAGGACAGGGATTGAGACACTCCTTGACCTGTGGGAGAACAGCAGAACAAAACATCCTTATATCTTTTACATGGGCTCAGACTTCAGGAAGTTGAAGCTGCCCTTCATCTGGTATGACATTCTGCATGTCCTGGAGGTGTTGTCTCAGTTTGAGGTGGCGGTTAGAGATGAGCGGTTTGCTGAGATGCTGTCCATAGTCCTGGATAGAGCCGGCGGAGAAGGGTTTTATACGCCGGAATCTGTCTGGCAGCCTTGGAAAGGCTGGGACTTTGGACAAAAGATAAAGCCTTCTTTATGGATGACCTTTGTCATTCAAAGGATCCTGAAGCGTATGGTCAAAGATTAATCGCGACAGGGTAAGTAATCTTATGGAGCAGGGCAGAATGACCGAAGCCGGGATGGAGAGCGTGCGCGCCGCTAAGGATAGCGGGTGGTGGGACTTAGCCTACTCTTCCAAAGAAAAGCCGGAGTGTCCTGCTGACTTAAGACTTGAGCTGGCTTCTCAGCCGGGAGCGCTGGAGACGTTTGAGTCATGGCGCAACACGGAGCAGTCCAGATGGATTATTTGGGTCAACCTCTCAAAGAGTCTAGAGACGAGAGAAAAACGCATTCGAGTAGTCGTTGAAGAGGCTAGTCGGAAGGAAAAACAGGAAGACTAGTGCGCTTGAAGCCAAATCAACGCAAAAAGCGGACAAAAAAACGAAAATGAAAATTATTGTTCGACATTTGCGGATTTTTATTCATTATAGTGTTGATTTTTATGTGGAATATGTGTTACAATGTGAAAAATCATTGAGAATGGTTTGCAGCGTGTGAAACCCTTGAGACCTGCCAACAGAATTATGAAGAGGTATAACATTAGAATGACAAAGGGACAATTGGAAGCAAAAATTAGTGAAATCATAAGCAAGTTTGAGATTGAGCACATGGGCAGAGGTCCTGAGAAAATTCGGACCATTATATTCCAGGATTTGATCATCGTTAGAATTAAGGGATTTCTTAGCAAAGCGGAGACCAATCTCGCGACGAGCAAGGATGGCGTAGAACTGATTAAAAAAGTGAGGATGGCGCTGTTTGAAAGCTCAAGAGAGAACCTGGAGGAAGCCATTAAAGCGCTCATTGAGGTCAATGTGATCAGTACTTATTCAGATGTGAGCACTAAGACCGGTGAAAAGCTCATTGGCATTGTAGTGGATCGCGATCTGGAAGAGCTTATTTCTAAATAGCAGATCAAATTAAATTTCTAAAAAGTTGGAAGACACGTTAAAAGGTCATAGACCAGTTGACAGGTAAGCCAGCAACGAAAATTCCGTTTAATTCGGAGCTTTTGTTGTTGGCTTTTTTTGTATGCTTGGAGGTTGAGGAGTGAAGATACATCAGATGTCAGAATCGAAACAAGTTGTTCAAGAGGTGAACCAAAATAGGATTAGAAGGCTGCACCCGCCAGGAAAAATTGGCATTATTGGCGGAGGGCAGCTTGGGCGGATGCTAGCAGTCGTGGCGAAGCGTATGGGTTATAGTGTCACCGTGCTGGATCCAAAGCCGGATTCACCGGCGGGTCAGATTGCAGATTATCAAATCGTGGCGGCCTATTCAGATGGTGACGCGCTGCGCAGTCTCTCCCGCAAAGTGGATGTGATTACTTTCGAGTTTGAGCACATTGATCTTGCCGAGCTGACTAAGCTTGAGGCGGAGGGTGCGTGCGTGCTGCCATCGGCTAAAAGCCTTGGGCTCATACAGGACAAGTATGTACAGAAGAGTTTTCTGAAGCAGCATGACATTCAGGTGCCGCCGTTTCTCAGGATAGAGTCCCTGGAAGCGCTAAAGGCAGCGTTTTTAGAGTTTGGCTCCAGGATGGTCCTGAAGAGTTGCAGGGATGGCTACGACGGCAAAGGGACACAAATTGTTAAGTCGCAGGATCAGCTTGAGGCGGCCTGGAAGGCTTTTGAGGGCGAAGAGATCATGGCGGAAAGTTATGTGGACTACATCAAAGAAGTCTCCATCCTAGCCGCGAGAGGGTCTGATGGCGTCATGCTCTATCCCATATCGGAAAATGTGCACAGGGATGGCATTTTAATTCATTCAAGTGTTCCTGCCAGGTTGCCCAAGAAAACTGAGTTAGAGATCCAGCGCATCACAACGAAGATCATCGAGGCTATTGGCGATTATGGTATCTTTTGCGTTGAGTATTTTGTGGATGAGAATTATAACATTTTGGTGAATGAAATTGCACCGCGTCCTCATAATTCCGGACATTACAGCATTGAGGCCTGTGTTACCTCCCAGTTTGAACAGCTGCTCAGGGTGATCACAGGGATGCCGCTGGGGTCGAGTACGCTGCTGGCTCCTTGTGTCATGTGGAATCTGCTGGGGCCGGACGAGGGCACAGGCGAATATAAGCTCAGGGGCACGGAGTATCTGATGGAAGAGGAAGCCTGCTATTTGCATTTGTATGGAAAAAAGGACACAGGTCCTCTGCGTAAGCTTGGCCATGTAACTGTGCTGGGGGAAAGTGTCGAAGCCGCGCGTTCAAAGGCTGAGTCTGTCATGAAATCGATTTCTATTGAAGTATCAGATGAAGGATTGGAGAGGGTGAGAGCGTGAATAATAATGTGAAGGATAGTGGCAAGCCGCTCGTCGGGATCATTATGGGGAGTGAGTCAGACTTTCCGGTGATGAGGCTTGCGGCCTCAGAATTGAAATCTCTGGGGATTCCCTTTGAGATTAAGGTGGTTTCTGCGCACCGTACACCGGAACGGATGGTGGAATACGCAAAGTCAGCGGCCGGGCGGGGGCTTGAAATCGTGATTGCTGGCGCTGGTGGCGCTGCGCACCTTCCGGGCATGGTCTCGTCTTTAACGACACTTCCGGTCATTGGTGTTCCGATACAGCTCAAAACGTTGGAAGGCTTGGATGCGCTGCTGTCAATTGTCCAGATGCCCGCAGGAGTTCCGGTTGCGACGGTAGGAATCAATAATGCGAAAAATGCGGGGATCCTGGCAGCCAGAATGCTGAGTATCAAATATCCATGGATCCGGGCGTGTTTGGAGAAGCGAATAGACCAAATCAGGGATCAGGTCGTTTATGATCTGGAGGATAAATTCTACGAAAGTGAGGTCATGACATGATTCAGAATGCAGCTTTTTCCGGGACAGGTCGACAGACTTTCCGCTGGTTATATGTCCTGACAGGCAATCTTCTGATGATGTGCCTTGGAACGGTCTATGCCTGGAGTGTCTTTCGAATTCCTGTTGAACAGACCTTTGGCATTGGGACGACTTTGAGCGGATTGCCTTATATGGTGTCGCTGGCTTTTTATGCATTGTTTATGCTGATCTCCGGAAAGTATTTGAGCCGCTTCAGCCCTCGGCTTGTCATAACAGTTGGTGCGCTGCTCATAAGTGCCGGTTGGATTGGGTCTGCTTATGCGTCCAATATCTATGTGCTGACACTAACTTATGGCGTTGTCATTGGCGCAGGGGTAGGTATTGCTTACGGTGTACCTATGGCAGTAGTGGCGAAGTGGTTCCCGGATAAAAAGGGGCTTGCGGTTGGATTGGTTCTTGTGGGGTTTGGATTGTCGCCCCTCGTAACTGCGCCTCTTGCAAGGCAGCTGATCGAGATTTATGGGGGGATGCAGACGTTTAAAGTCCTGGGTGCTGCTTTTGGTGTGATTATCCCCTTATTGGCTCTTTTTCTGTCATATCCTCCTGAGCATTGGAGTCCGGATCAAAAAACTAATCAGGGTCAGCGCTTAAGATCCAAGGCAGACACAACCCAGGGAACGCGTCATGAGCGACAGATGGAATATCCATCCGCAGTAATGATAAAGACGAAGTCATTCAAAATCCTGTATGCTGCTTTTTTGATAGGTACAATGATTGGCTTGATGCTCATAGGGATGACCGGAAAAGTTGCAGTTGAATGGGTAGGCCTCTCCCAGGGCGGTGCGGCACTTTTAATGTCCTTCTTCGCTGTGTTTAATGGCATTGGCAGACCCGCTTTTGGGTGGCTGACCGACCGCTTCTCCTTCAGAAGCGCTGCATTGTTCTCTTTTCTGTCCATTATGATGGCATCTTTATTAATGATTATTTCGAAAGGTTTAAGTCCGATTGCCTTTGGTTTGGCGTTCTCAATTTTCTGGTTTAACCTGGGCGGCTGGTTGGCTATTGCGCCTGCGTCTACCTTGTCCCTGTTTGGAACGCTCCATTACAGCCAAAACTATGGTGTAGTATTTACGGCCTATGGTATAGGCGCAGTGGTTGGCGTCATTAGTTCAGGTCTTTTGGTAGATTGGTTCGGAGGCTATCATACGATCTTCTATCTGGTGTTCGCTCTTGCAATGATTGGAAGTCTTGCGGTGAAGCTAGTGTCCAGCAAACTCTAAACCTGGTTTTAAAGTTTTCAGGACACTTATGAGCGGATGACGTTAATTTTGAAGAGGAAATATTTACAATAAAGCGCTGTCAATAGTGCGGGACAAGGCAGGTCGGGAATGTAGTTGATGTATAGTTGGTGGAGCAATGGCTTTCTAACTGGCATCAATTACATTCTTTTTTTGTTGCTGAATATTACTTATTATTATTGACATATGCCTAAAACGGAGTAAAATTAAAGTCGATAATGACATATGCCCATAATTTTCGCGAAAGGAGCACATTCAATGTCCAGACCAAGAAAATGGCGGCGCGTCTGTTGTTTACCAGAAAGCAATCTTTTCGGACCGTTAACGCCAAGTGAAGGTGAACCGGAAATAGTCTGCATGTCAGTTGAAGAGTACGAAGCCATTCGGCTGATTGATCTGGAAGGTCTGATGCAGGAAGCATGCGCGGAGAGAATGAACGTGGCCAGGACGACGGTTCAGAGAATTTACAACGAGGCCCGAAAGAAAATCGCGGAGTCGCTTGTCAATGGCAAGATCCTAAAGATAGAAGGCGGAGACTATAAACTTTGCGATGAGGAAGAGCCTATGTACGGGTGCGGCTGGTGCCGACGTGAGTTTGCAGCTCAACTTCAAGCCAAGATGAAAAGCGAGGGAGACGCGTGATTTATTCGCAGGAGGTGCTCTACCATTTTACCAATCCATGCAATGTTTACAGCATGGAGGATGCCGACGCTGTAGGGATCATAGGGGATCCGGATTGTGGAGACGCTTTGAAGATGTTCATTAAAGTCAAAGATAACCGCATCGAGGAAATTAGTTATCTCGTCTATGGCTGCTGCGCCGCCATAGCGACATCCAGCATGACCACAGAGCTCGCCAAGGGAAAGACGCTGGAGGAAGCTTTTTCAATAACTGAAGAGGACATTGCAAGCGCCTTGGGCGGACTTCCGGCCCACAAAATGCATTGCTCAAATCTCGGGGTCAGCGCCTTGAGAGAAGCTATTACAATTTATAGGATGACTCAAGAGCAGAAAATTAGTTTGAAAGACACGATTAATTTATAGGAGGCTTGTATATGAAAATTGCAATTCCGGTGGACGAAAACCATCCAGGCACAGCGGTCTGCGCATCCCTTGCCAGAGCACCATATTATTTAATAAAGGATACGGTGTCCAATGAATTGACTTTTATTGAAAACACTGCGGCAAACAGTCAGGGCGGGGCGGGCGTCAAAGCGGCCCAGCTCCTTGTAGACCAACAAATCGAAGCCCTTCTCACTCCAAGATGTGGACAGAACGCGGCGGAGGTTTTGACTGCAGCTAAAATGAAGATCTACAAAACTGAATATCCATCTGCAAAGGAAAACCTTACCGCCTTTAATTCAGGCCTTTTGGCAACGCTTAATGAATTCCACGCTGGCTTCCATGGTCATGGAGATGGGGGGCATTAGCATGAAAATCGCTGTGCTCAGCGGAAAAGGCGGCACAGGAAAAACCATGGTCTCCGTGAATCTGGCCGCCGCCGCGCAACGCGCCGCTTATCTGGATTGTGATGTGGAGGAGCCTAACGGCCACCTCTACTTTAAGCCGGAAAATCCGGTGGAGGAGCCCGTCAGTGTCAAGATCCCGAAGATAGACCACGACGCCTGCTCGGGCTGTCGTCAGTGCGTCGATTTCTGCAAGTTTAATGCACTTGCGTACATAAACAAAAAAGTCATGGTGTTTGACGATGTCTGCCACGCCTGTGGAGGCTGTGCGATCGTGTGTCCTGAACGGGCTATAAGTGAGTGGGATAAGACCATCGGCAAACTCTTGAGCGGTACCTCGGAAACGGTGGAGGTCCATTCTGGATTTTTGAAGCCGGGCCAGGCGTCTGGTGTGCCCATCATCAAAGAGGTGCTCGCAAAGGCGCCTGGAGATGGGACCCTGACGCTGATTGACTGCCCGCCTGGGAGCGCCTGCGTGGTCATGGAGAGCATCAAGGACGCGGACTATTGTTTGATGGTGGCGGAGCCGACCCTCTTTGGCGCCCACAACCTGGCGATGGTCCATGAGTTGGTGAGGTTGTTCGAAAAGCCTCACGGCGTCGTACTGAATAAATGTTTGGAAGATTCGCCGAATCCTTCGGAAGTATTCTGTACCGAACAGGGTATTCCTGTTCTGGGCGAGATCCCCTTCGATCTTGAGCTGGGTGCGATCAATTCAAATGGCCAAATTTTGGTGAGGGCTCAAGCCCACTACGCGGCGCTTTTCTCAGAGCTGCTGCTCAAAGTGAAGGAGGCGGATGCGCGTGAAACAGCTCCTGATTCTCAGCGGTAAGGGCGGCACCGGCAAGACGACGGTGGCCAGCGCCTTCGTAGCGCTTTCAAAAGCCAAGGCGTTTGCCGATTGTGACGTCGACGCCCCCAACCTCCACCTGATCCTGCAGCACTCCGACGAACAGCCGGTGTTGACTCCGTACTATGGACTCCAGAAAGCCGTCATCGACACAGAGTCCTGCATAGAATGCGATCTCTGCAGGGAAAGCTGCCGCTTTGATGCCATAGAGAACCTTAAGGAAAAAGGCGGCTATGTGGTAGAGCCCTTTGCCTGTGAAGGCTGCAGTGTCTGTGAAGCGATATGTCCGGTGGGGGCTGTAAGAATGCACCCGGCAGTTGCGGGGGAACTGAAGCTCTATAAAGAGGGCGCGGTATTTTCTACGGCCCAGCTCAAAATGGGAAGCGGGACTTCCGGCAAATTGGTGTCAGAAGTCAAAAAGCAGCTCAAGGAGGCGGTGCAGGTTTTGCCTGAGGCGGTTGACCTCGCTATTATTGACGGATCTCCAGGCATAGGATGCCCGGTCATTGCGTCCATCAGCGGCGTGGATCTGGTATTGATTGTGGCGGAGCCTTCAGTCTCCGGAGTGAGCGATATGAAGCGAATTATTGAGACAGCCCGTCAGTTTCAGACGGAAGTCGTGGTTTGCGTCAACAAATACGACACCAATCCGGGTCAGACCAGGGAAATTGAAAAGTTGTGCGAGACGCTGCAATTGCCGTTCGCGGGCTTGATTCCCTTCGATGGCATGGTAGTCGAAGCGACTAACCGAGGTCAGAGTGTGGTGGCGTTTCCATGTTCATCAGGCAAAGCTATCAAAGAGGTCTATGCCAAGGTGATGAAGCTTTTGTTTGAAGGCGTCCCAAAGCGGGTGACAGGATTTCACAATATACCGGTCGTAGATTAAAAAGGGCAGGGCAGACGGGAATTTGGACTTTGTAATATTACAGAATTATTACGGTGTCTGACACTCGGTTGAACTCGGTGTCAGACACTCAGTTGAACTCGGTGTCAGACACTCAGTTGAACTCGGTGTCAGACACTCAGTTGAACTCGGTGTCAGACACTCAGTTGAACTCGGTGTCAGACACTCGGTTGAACTCGGTGTCAGACACTCAGTTGAACTTGGTGTCAGACACTCAGTTGAACTTGGTGTCAGACACTCAGTTGAACCCAGAACCTGTCCGCGTCACCAATATGAAATTACATTTTTAGGAGGAACTTAAATGAGCGAAACTTGCCAACTGGATTGCGGTTCGTGCAGCGCCGACTGCGCGGACAGAACAAAGAACCAAACGGACTTCACAGAGCAGCCCCACCACCTGAGCAATATCAAAAAGGTGATTGGTGTAGTCAGTGGCAAAGGAGGCGTAGGCAAGTCTCTGGTGACGTCACTGTTAGCTGTGACTATGAACCGACGTGGCCATCATACAGCCATCCTGGACGCCGACATCACCGGTCCGTCCATTCCAAAGTCGTTTGGTATCAAGAAAAAAGCGATCGGAACGGATACAGGCATTCTGCCAGTTAAAAGCGTGACAGGCATTGACATCATGTCGATCAACTTGCTGCTGGAAAACGATACCGACCCTGTTGTATGGCGCGGCCCGATCATCGCCGGCACAGTCAAGCAGTTCTGGACAGAAGTGATCTGGGAAGATGTGGACTATCTGTTCATCGACATGCCGCCGGGCACAGGGGATGTGCCGCTGACCGTCTTCCAATCCATCAAGGTCGATGGTATCATCATCGTTACCTCGCCGCAGGAGCTGGTGTCCATGATCGTCTCGAAAGCGGTCAAAATGGCGCAGATGATGAACATCCCAATCTATGGCATCGTCGAAAACATGTCCTACTTCAAATGCACGGACTGTGACAAAGAGCATAGAATCTTCGGGGAAAGCAATATAGAGAAGGTAGCGGCATCCCATGGCATAAAAGTGCTGGCGAAGCTCCCTATCGACACCAGGATCGCCGCATCCTGCGATGCAGGCATGATTGAGCTGATCCACGAAAATTATTTGGAAGAAATCGCGCCGCTGCTGGAAGCGTAGGGTATAAATCCGGTATAGGCTTACACAGCAAGAAGTCATCACAGGCCCACAACCTACATAAGGAGGCTTAACCATGTCCTTTAGCCCTTCACTAGGTACCACGGTCACCAACACCCGCATGCGCACCGAGGCTCACACCTCCCCATTTTCAGGCATGTGCGCCGTCTGCACCATGGATTGCCCCGGCAGCTGTGAGATTGGCCTTTCAGCCCTCAGGGGTCCGGAAGCCATTTATCCCTTCGCAGCAGATTCCAGTCAGTTCGCTTCGGAAAAGAATTATCCGTTAGACTTCTCCCACCTCAACATCAACGGCCGCGTATTCGGCGCCAGGGGGACCACTGAGGACTCGGACGCCGCCACTTATGCCAAGGTGAAGGTCGAGACGAGCATCGGCAAAAAGCATCCTTTAAAGCTGAGGCTGCCGATTGTCTTACCCGCCATGGCTAAGCTGAACTGGCAGGATTACTTTGCCGGCGCGGCAATGGCCGGCGTGCTGGTGGTCATAGGCGAGGACGTAGTGGCCAAGGACAAGGGTCTGGTTCTCGAAAACGGCCGTGTGAAGGCGGCGCCGCTGATCGCGGACATGGTCGGGGCGTTCCGGAAGTTCGAACGCGGCTACGGGGACATTGTCCTTCAGGCAAACGAAGACGACGAGCGCCTCGGAGTCCTGGACTACGCGCTGCAGCACCTCGGCGTCAAGTCGGTGGAGCTGAAGTTTGGCCAGGCGGCCAAGGGCATTCAGGGGCTTGGACTCCAGCGGACGCTGGAGGACGCGCTCAGGCTGAAAAACATGGGCTACCTCGTGTTCCCGGATCCGACGGATCCTGAGGTGGCCGCCCGTTTCAATGAAGGCAAAGGCCCGGTCTTTGAAAAGGTAGGCAGGCTGCCAATGTGGGACGAGGTTTCGCTGAAAAAGCGCATCGCTGAACTGCGGGCGCTGGGCGCAGAGCGGATCTGCTTCAAGACAGGGCCTTTTGATCCGGAAGACCTGGCGCGAATCCTGAGAATTGCCTCTGAAGAAGGGGTGGACCTGGTGACCCTGGACGGGGCCGGTGGCGGCACGGGCAACAGTCCTGTGAAGATGATGAATGAATGGGGCATCCCAACAGTGGTGCTCGAAAGCCTGGTTTACGAGATCCTTAAGACCATGGAAGAGAAAGGCTATGACCTGCCGCAGGTAGCCATTACCGGTGGATTTTCCATGGAGGATCACGTGTTCAAGGGTCTGGCTCTTGGGGCACCTTATGTCAGCCTGGTGGGCATAGGCCGGGCGGCCATGGCAGCGGCAATGACGGGCAAGCGCCTGGGTGAGCTGCTCAAGGAAGACAAACTGCCTCAGGACCTTTCGCGGTTTGGCGGTACTGTGGAAACGCTCTTCAGTGAGGTGAAGCCGCTGCGCGCCATTTACGGGGACGAGGCTGACGCCATGAGCACGGGGGCCATTGGGCTTTACTCGTACCTGGAGCGGATCTCGGCCGGTCTAAGACAGCTGATGGCTTTGAACCGCAAGTTTGATCTTTCTCACGTGGATCGACGGGACTTGGTGCCGCTCACACCCCTGGCTAAAGAGGTGACGGGACTCGAGGACTATTCAGACCTCATGCGGGGCGCTCTTGGTAAGCTCTAGAGAAAATTATCATGCCGATGGTCCCTTGACGGGCAATGTGGCGTTGGGTGACCATCGGCATAAAAAAATTAGAAGGTGGAGGCGTTTTATGAAAATTGCAGTCGCAAGTGACAACGGTATGGTGGCAGGGCATTTTGGCCATTGCGAGAATTTCAATGTATTTCATGTTGAGGGCGAACAAGTGGTTAATCATGAGGTCGTGGCCAATCCAGGGCACAAGCCGGGATTCCTGCCGAACTTCCTGAACGACCTTGGCGTCAACGTCATCATTGCCGGCGGTATGGGCGGCGGTGCGGTCCAGATTTTCAATGAAAAAGGAATCGAGGTCGTTGTGGGAGTTCGCAATACTGCAAAAGAAGCGGCTGAGCTTTACCTGAAAGGCGAGCTCGAATCCACAGGCTCCATCTGCCACGAGCATCAGCATGCCCATGACCATGGCGAGCATGGGAATTGCGGGCATTAAGAGACTTAACCAAAGCGAGGTGCGTCATGAAAACACCTGACTATGTCTATGGCCCGGTACCATCGAGACGGCTTGGATTGTCGCTGGGCGTCAGTCCAATTCCAAAGAAAACCTGCAATTACGCATGCGTGTACTGCCAGCTGGGCCGGACAGATTACATGACGAACACGAGGCAGAATTACTTCCCTGTAGAGGACATCCTGGATGAGGCGAAGGCTGTAATTGAAGGCGGTACTGCGTTTGACGTCATCACCATTGTGGGCGAAGGAGAGCCGACGCTCTATGCGGACCTGGGTAAATTGATTCGCGGGTTGAAGCGGTTGAGTGAGAAGCCGGTAGCGGTGATTACCAATGGGGCGCTGCTTTTTGACGTGGGGGTTCAAGCCGCACTGCTAGAAGCGGATTTAGTACTGCCCTCCCTTGACGCTGCGGATGAGGGTGTGTTTAAACGGATCAATCGGCCGCATGGGTCTTTGAAGTTCGATCAGGTGATCGAAGGGCTGCGCGTGTTTTCTCAAAAATATAAAGGCCAGCTTTGGATTGAGATCATGCTCGTCAAAGGGATCAATGACGACGAGGATGCTCTTTCGGGGTTTAAGGCCTTGCTTGAGACGCTGCGTTATGACCGGCTCTACATCAACACCGTGGTGCGCCCGCCGGCTGAGCCGGAGGTGGAGGCGGTTGACCCCGAGGTCATGGGGCGGGCTGTCGACATTTTGGGCGGGCTGCCAATCGACCTGCTGGAATCGAATGGTTTTCACAGCGATATTGAAGATGATCGCGAGGCGGTGCTCAGCATCATCAAGCGTCATCCCATGAACCAGTTTGAAATTGAGGCATTTTTGGAGCGACGGGGCTGCGACGAGGTAAAAGATGTTCTGAACGCGCTGCGCCGGGATCCTCTGGTGGCAACGGTCCTATACAAGGGCTATGAGACCTTTAGGATGAAGTGAAATTCATATGCCCTCTTCAAGCCTCCTTTGTTTTAGTCATGGTGAAGAGCCTCATGACTGGAAATAAGGGAGGCTTTTATGTTGTCCGTTTTTCAAACCAGCAATCTTGCTATGGGAAAGGCATTAGGTGTATAATTAACCTAATAAAGTTCATAATGTTCATAATGTAAATTGTGTAAACAGCATTTCGATTTCTCACTTCCAGGTTTAGAATAGACAGCTGCAATTTTTCAATGAAAGCGAGGGCATTTTATGAACGCCTATGTGACGAACACATCCAATACACACCAAGGTTCAGACAGTCTGTACAAGCCTGCCCACACGACCATTCTTACGCCAGAGCTGATGGTTCAGATCGACAGCATCCTCGAGCGCTTCGCCAAGGATCCAACACGTCTCGTCGGCATGCTGCTCGACATTCAGGACATCACGCCAAAGCAGTACCTCCCAAAAGAAATAGGGGTTTATGTGGGTGAGAAACTCGACCTGCCCCTCAGCAGGGTCTACGATGTCATCTCATTTTACGAAGCGCTCTCGGACGTGCCGCGGGCGGATATTGTCATTCAGTTTTGTGACAGCGTTGTGTGCAAGGTGGTGGGAAGCCGCAGGCTAAAAGAGGCCTTGGAGGGCATCCTGGACATAAAAACCGGAGAAACGACAAAGGATGGAAAATACCATCTTGAGGCAGCGCCTTGCTTTGGGGCCTGTGACATATCTCCGGCAATCCGGGTCAACGGCGTCGTCTACGGGCCGTTGAAAACGGAAGAGGACGTCAGAGACGCCCTGGCCCGCTATGAGAAAGGGGGCGGAGCGCGTGCCTAATACGGTCAGTTTTATTACAGCGCATTTTGACAAGTACAATACAGACGATCTTGCCAGCTGCCTTGCCATTGGCGGTTTTGGCGGGTTGAAGCGCGCCCTGGGTCTGACTCCGGCGGAGCTCATTCAAATCATCGCAGATTCCGGCATTCAGGGGCGTGGAGGAGCGGCCTACAGCACCGGAATCAAGTGGCGTCAAGCCGCGGAGGTCCCCGGAGAGGACAAGGTCGTCATCTGCAACGCGGATGAAGGTGAGCCCTGCACCTTCAAAGACAGGACCCTGATGGAAAAGGATCCCTTCAGGCTGCTGGAGGGCATGGCCATAGCAGGTTATGCGGTGGGCGCAAAACATGGCTATATCTATCTCAGGGAGGAATACCGCCATTTGAGGCCAAAGCTCCAAAAAGCCATAGACCAGGCAAGAACTAATCAGTGGTTAGGCAGCCACATCCAAGGCACAAACTTCAGCTTCGACATAACGCTCTATTCCGGCGCCGGGGCTTACGTCTGCGGCGAAGGCTCCACCCTTATTGAATCCATGGAGGGCAAAAGTGGGAGACCGCGGATCAAGCCTCCGTTTATAAAAGAATGCGGACTTTTTCAAAAGCCGACGCTGGTCAACAATGTAGAAACGCTGTCGGCTGCCGCGGCGATTCTGGATTTTGGCGCTGAGGCGTTCAAAGCTTACGGCACAGAGAAATCACCGGGAACGAAGCTGATCTCCCTGGCAGGTAATGTCAGGCGACCCGGCGCTTATGAGATCCCTTTTGGGATGACGCTGGAGACGATTATCGAAACCATCGGCGGAGGTTTGGAAGAAGGGCGGACACTCAGACTTGTACAATTAGGCGGGGCTTCGGGGCGAATAGCACCTGCCTCGCTGCTGGACACACCTTATACCTACGAGGACTTGGCCAAGGCCGGGCTCGACGTAGGCTCCGGCGGCATATTGGTGGTGGACGACCGCACTTCCGTGATTGAATTCCTTGAGTCCATCCAGGACTTTTTCATCCACGAAAGCTGCGGCAAATGCACGCCGTGCCGGGAAGGGAACCGGCAGATCGGGCGGATCATTGCCCGCTTTGCGGACGGCGCACCAAGGCCGGATGACCTGGAAACCGCTAAGCGCTTTGCGACCATTATGTCAAACTGCTCATTCTGCGGATTGGGCGAGACAGCTCAGAGCGCGCTGCTTTCGGCGATTCGGCATTTTCCTGAGGCGTTTGAGCTGGGCGCGTTCGGCGAGGGGGATGAGGCGGGTCTGAAGGCAAATGCAAATGTAAAGGCAAGTGCGGCTGGGGTGGCTGTGGGCGAAACCATCGGCAAACACAGCTTTAAGGGCGAAAGGGGGGAGCGGGCATGAAGGACATTCAACTGACCATTGACCATAAGACGATCCAGGTGCCAGAGGGGACGACGGTGCTGGAAGCGGCGAAGAAGGTCGCGGTCAACATTCCGCACCTCTGCTACCATCCGGACCAGGAGATCAAGGCCAACTGCAGGATCTGCGTCGTTGAGGTCAAGGGCAGCCGGAAGCTGTCTGCCGCCTGCTCGACCCGGGTCTGGGAAGGTATGGAGGTTCTGACCAACACAAGGAAAGTCAGGGACATGCAGCGGGGGATACTGGAGCTGATGCTGGCCAACCACAACCAGGACTGCCTGAAATGCCACCGCAACGGGAACTGCGAGCTGCAGGACCTTTGCGAGCGGTTTAACATTTCGCGCACTCACTTGGAGGACGCAGTCGACGCGCTGCCGCTGGACAATACCAATCCGTCCCTGGTCAGGGACTCCAGCAAATGCATCAAGTGCGGTCGCTGTGTGGAGGCTTGCCAGAACGTTCAGGAGGTTCACGTCCTGACCCATTCCCACCGATCCACCCGGTTCAACATTGCGCCGGCCTACGAAATGCCGCTGGAGGACACCCTATGCGTCTTCTGTGGCCAGTGCGCGGCGGTGTGCCCTACCGGCGCCATTGTGGAAAAGGATGACACGGACCTGGTCTGGGAAGCCATTGAGGATCCTTCGAAACACGTCATTGTCCAGGTTGCCCCTGCGGTGCGCGTGGCCCTCGGGGACGCTTTTGGCCTGCCGAAGGGCGAAATTGTCACGGGCAAGACCGTGGCGGCGCTGAGGCGCCTGGGCTTTGACCAGGTTTTCGATACCAATTTCACCGCAGACCTCACCATTATGGAGGAGTCCCATGAGCTGCTGTCAAGGCTGTCCCAACTCTCCAAAGGAGAAAAGCCCGTTTTGCCGATGGTCACCTCGTGTTCTCCCGGATGGATCAATTACATCGAAGGTGTTTACGATGACTTGTTAGACCATCTGTCCACCTGCAAATCGCCGCAGCAGATGTTTGGGGCGCTGTCGAAGACCTATTATGCGGAGCTGAAGGGGCTGGCGCCATCGGATATTTTCACGGTGTCTGTTATGCCCTGTACCGCGAAAAAATATGAGGCGGCCAGGCCTGAAATGACTTCCGGCGGTGTTCGTGAGGTGGACGCGGTTTTAACGACCCGGGAGCTGGCGCGCATGATTGGCTCTGCCGGCATTGAGTTTGCTGAGATCGAGGAGGAAACCTTCGATACGCCATTTGGCATTGGCTCCGGAGCCGGCGCGATCTTTGGTGCTACCGGTGGCGTAACGGAGGCCGCGCTTCGCACGGCTTATGAAGTCGTGACCGGGGAGGAATTGTTGAGCCTCGAGTTCAAAGAGGTCAGAGGTCTTGAGGGGATCAAGGAAGCGGAAGTTGCGATTGGGGATGAGGTTGTCCTCAGGGTTGCCGTCGCCAATGGTCTTTCCAATGCCAAGACGCTGATGTTGCAGATTCGAAGGGGTGAGTCGCCTTATCACTTTATTGAGATTATGGCCTGTCCGGGCGGATGCCTGGGCGGCGGCGGACAGCCGATCCGCTCGACCAACGATGTCAGGGAGAAGCGTATGGACGCCCTTTACAAGATTGATGAAGCACAGCCAATCCGCAAGTCCCACAAGAATCCGGATGTCCTGAAGCTTTATGAAACCTGGCTGGGAGAGCCCCTGGGCCACAAGTCCCACGAGCTGCTGCACACCCATTATCACAGCAGGGGGAAGTAATGTGGGGAGTTGAAGGTTGGTGACGCGGACAGGTTTTAATCTGGGGACGCGGACAGGTTTTGACTTGGGGCGGACGGTAATGAAATTGTAATATTGATTTGCCTCCTCGCTGCGCCAGCAACCCGGGTACGCGGTTACAGTCTGCACGTCTGTTAGTTTTGCGAATGATGTAATCCTCAGCAGCCCGGCGATTAATGCGGGCTGCTTTTTTACGGCCTCGCAATGGGTATAATTAACGTACGCTGAATAAAACTTGCGGAAGGAGGCTAATTGAATGCAAGATGCTGAGACTACACCAACAACAAATGACATAGACGCGTTTTTCGCGGCGGATCCTTGTGTGCTGCCTCTTTATCAGGCGCTGGAACCCCTCCTTTATGCGCTGGGTGACGTAACGCGCAAGGTTCAAAAGACCCAAATCTCATTTTCCTCAGGCAAGAGCTTTGCCTACGTTTGGCTGCCAATCCACAAAGTCAAGGGACGTCCGGAGCACTATTTCATCCTGAGCTTAAGCCTGAACCACCAAGTTGTGAGCCCGCGAATCGTTGAATCTGTAGAGCCCTACCCTGGCCGATGGATGCATCACCTCATCCTCTCCGCGCAGGAAGACCTGGATGAAGAGCTTCTGGATTGGTTGAGGGAAGCTTATAACTTTGGGATGCGATAACATATGGGGATCCTATTCCGTCGCAGAAGATCAAGGACTGTTGCTAGCATTCAACTTGACAATTCGATTTTTTGTCCATATAATTAACAACGTTAATATTACATATTGTTGTTTACCTTCTGTTCGAATTTTTGAACGGCAGTGTAAATAATTGCCCGTGGAGGAGATGAAACCACTTGCACCCTGAGGAACGTCAAGAAATCAAAAAGAAGCGCATGAAAAACTACTTCCTTGAAGCCGCGATTGCAGCCGTAAAAAATGAGGGGGCTGACCAGCTGACGGTCCGTAAAGTCGCTGATGCGGCAGGTTATTCTTATGCGACAATCTACAATTATTTCAAAGATCTAAATGCGTTATTGTGGGAGACGCGGCAGCTCATGATCCAGGAGCTCGTTGAAGCCGTTAAGTCAAAGATGTCATCACCGGTTAAAAATAAGGAAGATATCAAGAAAGTATTTAAACTGTATATGGGTTACTTCTTTGAACATCCGGAGGTCTTTAGATTTTTCTATTTTTATCCTTTGACCAAACCTGATGTTGAATCCATTGGAGGCTCGGAAGATCAAAGTCATGATCCGGATTTTTCTTCTATGTGGTCGGAAACCTTTGGCGCTTTTGTTCAAAATGGCATTCTAAAACAGGAAGACGTTGAGATTGTGGCAAAGCTGATGATCTATTCCGTACAGGGACTGCTGACACTGCGCTTTTCAAGCGCCGGGGATATGACAGAAGATCAAGCCTATCAAGATTTGGAGAAAATTGTGGATCATTTGTTGTAGAGGAGAGGGATGAAGTGTCTAAAAAGAAAAAACTGCTCATTGGGATTTTGATAGTGCTGGTGTTGATTTTCCTGGCTGCGCAGGTGGTTATGAAAAAAATTGAGAGCAATTTGAATGGGCTTATGGCGTTGGAACTGGCGGATATTGATCTGGATCAGACAAAGGATGGCGTCTTTACAGGCAGTCATTCTGCGCTTCCAGTGGAAGCCGAAGTTCAAGTTGAGCTTAAAAATCATAAAATTGTTTCGATTGAGTTGATCGAGCACAAGCACGGCCAGGGGGCAAATGCTGAAATTTTGCCTGAGATTGTTTTGCAGGCGCAATCTCTCGACGTCGATTTGGTAGTGGGCGCTTCTTACAGCAGCAAGGTGATTTTGAAGGCAATCGAAGACGCGCTGATGCAAGCAGTTGAGCAGTAAACAACAAATTGTAGTGAATTGTGTGAAGCTCTGGCACTGAGATGAACTGAGTGCCTGTCACTGAGTTGAACTCGGTGACAGGCACCAAACTGAACTCAGTGACAGAGCTAAGGCGCAATAATTCCCATATTGTCACCATGCCTTAACTACCTTTTTCAATTCGATTATGGTAAACTTTGAAAGGTAAACTTTCTAGCTAAGCGCAAGCGCTTGAGAAATGGGGTTATGGCGTTATGAATACCGTATTATTCGATTTGGACGGGACTTTGCTTCCCTTGGATCAGGATCAATTTCTGGAAACTTATTTTGGACTAATGGGCAAGATGATGGCATCCAGGGGCATAGAGCCTAAACCGCTTTTCAAAGCGATCTGGACCGGTACGGAAGCCATGGTCAGAAACGACGGTCTCATGACCAATGAGGAAAAGTTCTGGCGTGTGTTCGACAACGTCTACGAGGGTGATGCCAATGCCCTGAGACCTCTGCTTGAAGAATTTTATATGACGGAATTCGATAAAGCTAAAGTAGTCGCCAGCCAAAATCCCTTGGCCCGCGAATGCGTCGACCTGCTAAAGCGCAAAGGCTATACCCTGGCTCTGACCACCAATCCGCTTTTTCCTGCCATAGCGACGCATTTTAGAATTCAGTGGGCGGGTTTAAAACCAGAGGACTTTTCGCTGGTGACCACCTACGAGAATTGCAGCCATTGTAAGCCAAACCTGGATTATTACAGAGACGTCTTAAAGGCCCTCAAAAAAGAGCCGCAAGAATGCCTGATGGTTGGCAATGATGCCAAAGAAGACCTGTGCGTTGCGGATCTGGGTATGGACACCTTCCTGTTGACGGATCACCTGATTCACAAAGGGGAGGAAGATCTGTCCCATCACAGACAGGGCAACTTCGAAACTTTAAAGACATGGATTGAAGAATTGCCGGACTTGACAGCAAAATCGACACGGTAAGTTGGGTGACACTAAAATAAAAAGGCGTCAGGAAAATGGTTTGCTGAAAACCGTTTTCCTGACGCCTTACCTTTTAATCCGTACTGCTTATGTCCTAATGCTAACGCCCATCGGCTTATGCCCTACTGCGCGTTTCTATTCCCAAGCTCCGGCAAAATCCGGATCAGCTCGGGGATGATCTTATGGACATCCCCAACTATGCTGAGATCCGCGGCGTCAAAAATAGGCGCGCCTTCATCTTTGTTGATTGCTACTATAAACTCAGACTCCTCCATGCCCGCAAGGTGCTGAATAGCGCCTGAAATACCGCAGGCAATATACAGGTCAGGGCGCACCGTCTTTCCGGTCTGGCCGACCTGGTGGTTTCGATCGATCCAGCCGGCATCCACCGCAGCCCTGGAAGCAGACACGGTGCCGCCCAGCTTGTCCGCCAGGGACTCCAGAATCGGGAACGCTTCCGGCGAGCCAATGCCGCGACCGCCGGAGATCAGAATCGTCGCATCCTCAATATTGACCTTTTTCTTGCTCGCCTTAACGACCTCGAGCACTTCCACGTGCTGATCCTCCGGCGAGAACGCGATCTCAAAATTCCTGCAGACGCCAATTCGACCAATAACCGGTTCCGCCATCTGCATGACACCGGGACGCACCGTCGACATTTGCGGACGGTGGTTTGGACAAATAATCGTCGCCATGATGTTGCCCCCAAACGCCGGCCGCGTCATCAGAAGATTTCGGCTTTCAAGGTCGACCTCCAGCTTCGTGCAGTCCGCGGTGAGGCCGGTATCCAGCCGCGAAGAAACCCTAGGTGCCAGGTCTCTGCCGATGGTCGTTGCCCCAAACAGGACAATCTCCGGCTTGTGGGCGCGTATGACTTCTGTGAGCGCTTTGGTATAAGGCTCCGTGGTGTAAGGTTCAAGGATTGGATGCTCGACGAGGATGACCTCATCGCAGCCCAGTTCGATGAGCGAATGAACAGGGTGGGTCAGACCCGCTGTGAGAACGGCGGCTTTTAGGCGGGCTCCGAGCTCATCGGCAATCTCTCTGCCTTTGGAAATGAGTTCGAGGGACACCTTTTGGACGTGGCCTTCACGCTGCTCGACAAAGACCATGACATCAGAATAATTTTGGATTTCCATGCTATACCTCCTGATCGAATCAGCGTTATTCTACAATGAAGCGTTCTTTGAGCGCGTCCAGAATGAGTCTGGCGGCTGCGTCCGGCTCGGTGTTGAATTTCTTGCCCGGGGCCTTCGGCGCTTTGGTAAAGGACTTTCTGACCTTGGTTGGCGAGCCCTTGAGACCGGCGTGGTCCGGGTTCATGTCCAGTTGGTCCAGGGTCCAGGTTTCGACTTGCTTTTCATTATAAGCGGCCATTATGCCCCCAACGGACATGTAGCGCGGCGTGTTCATCTCTGCCAGGGTTGTGATCAGGCAAGGGAACTTGACGCGGATGCGGTGATAGCCTTCCTCGAAAATGCGCTTGACTATGATGGAAGCTTGGCCAGCCTCGACCTCGAGGTCCTCCACGTAGCTGACCTGAGGGATGCTGAGTTTTTCTGCGATTTGAGGGCCGACTTGAGCTGTGTCACCATCGATGGCCTGGCGGCCGGCGATGATGAGATCGTAATCCATCTTGCGGATGGCACTGGCGAGCGTCAGGGACGTCGCCCAGGTATCCGCTCCGGCGAAACGGCGATCTGTCAGGAGGATAGCGCGGTCCGCGCCCATAGCCAGGGCTTCCCGCAGGGCCTTGTCGGCCTGCGGCGGTCCCATGGTGAGGACGGTGACGTGAGCGCCAAACTGATCTTTCAGGCAAAGGGCGGCTTCGAGGCCGGCTTTGTCGTCGTGGTTGATGATGGACGGAATACCGTCGCGGATCAGCGTCCCGGTGACGGGATCCAGCTTGACCTCATTGGTATCCGGAACTTGCTTCATGCATACGATTATCTTCATGGGACAGGCCTCCTATTTCAGCATTGCGCTCGAAATGACCATTTTCTGGACCTCCGAGGTGCCTTCGTAGATTTCAGTGATCTTCGCGTCGCGCATCATGCGCTCAATGCCGTATTCCCGGGTGTAGCCATAGCCGCCGTGCAGCTGGACTGCTTTGGTGGTGACTTCCATGGCGACCTCTGACGCGTAGAGCTTGGCCATGGCGGCTTCGGTGGCGTAGGACGCGCCGGCTTCCTTCAGGGTGGCGGCACGGTAGACCAGGAGACGGGCAGCGTCGACTTTCGTCTGCATACCGGCGAGCTCGAACTGGGTGTTTTGGAAGGCTGAAATTGGCCTGTTGAACTGCTTACGCTCTTTCACATATTTGACAGTCTCGTCAATGGCGCCCTGAGCAATGCCAAGGGCTTGAGCAGCGATGCCTATACGGCCGCCGTCCAGCGTTTTCATGGCGATTTTGAAACCCTGGCCTTCTTTGCCGAGCAAATTTTCTTTTGGCACTATGCAGTTTTCGAAGATGAGCTCGCAGGTAGACGAACCGCGAATGCCCATCTTTTTCTCTTTTTTGCCGATGGAAAAGCCCGGGAAACCGCGCTCCACAATGAAGGCCGAGATCCCTCTGGTGCCTGCGGCTTTGTCTGTCATGGCCATGACAATATAGGTGTCCGCATGACCGGCGTTCGTGATAAAGATTTTGCTGCCATTCAGGACGTAGTGGTCACCTTGGAGGACCGCTTTAGTCTGCTGGGCGCTGGCATCAGTTCCAGCGTTGGCTTCTGTGAGGCCGAAAGCGCCAATTTTTTCGCCTTTGGCAAGAGGCGGGAGATACTTTAGCTTTTGCGCTTCAGTACCAAACTCGTAGATAGGTGCAGCGCAAAGGCTGGTGTGAGCGCTGACAATGACACCGGTGGTGCCGCAGGCTTTTGAGAGCTCTTCGACCGCCATGGCATAGGCCAGGTTTCCTGCGCCGCTGCCGCCGAGTTCCTTCGGAAAAGGGATCCCCATGAAGCCGTAGCGTGCAAGCTTTTCGACGGTTTCCACCGGGAAGCGCTCTTCCTCATCGATTTCCTCTGCGAGAGGTTTGACCTCCTGAACTGTGAAGCTGCGATACAGTTCGCGAAGCATTTCGTGTTCTTTTGACAAAGAGAAGTTCATAACAACCTCCTAAAGTTGTTAATAGATTCACAAAAAGTATCAAAAAAATTTCAATCATTTTTGTAAAACCTACTAACGGATTGGTATTCCAACGCCATTATATAATAATTGAAGTGTTAATTGAAGGGGATTGAAAGCAGAGCAACACTTCTTGATAGGTGGTGATTAAAGATCATTTAATTTGAGTTTTTTTGATTTTAATTTAACAAAGAGCAGTTTCGCTTTATGGAATTATGACAAAGAAGGAATTTTTGTTTTGGTGTCTGACCCCAAACTATTGAATGTCGTTAAATGGATTGTAAGTTGAGCTGAAGCCATGCCCGGCAAGTGCCGGGCATGGCTTTTTAATGGAAGGGGACGCGGACGAAGTGGGAGTTGATGACGCGGACAGGTTTTGGGTTGGGGACGGACAGAAATGTCTTTGTAATACAAGCGTTCATTTTTACGTCAGTGAGAATTGTTATCTGAAGCTCCGGTACAATTTTCATTTCTGTCCGCGTCACCAAAGTTGAAGCTGTCCGCGTCACCAAAGTTGAAGTCGTCCGCGTCCCCCACCTTTACCGACCATTTCGCCAATCTTGACGCTCATTTCGAATGAGAGTACAATAACTTATAATCATTATAAAACCAGAAAATATCTACACCGGTTCAGTATAGCGGTTTCTTTCGTTAGGCTAAGGTTTCAAGGAGAAGATCATCCTAAGAGAAAGCTGGGAATCCAATGAAAGCCACGAAAAAGCAAACAGATGGCTACGCGCATGAACCCCCAACCGTCCAGCAGCTCACCACTATGCTTTCAGTCCACAAAGTCCGCCCATCACAGCAGCGGCTTATGATCCTGGAATATTTGCTGACCCACCACAATCATCCTTCCGTAGATATGATTTATAACGAATTGCTGATTAAAGTGCCAACGCTGTCCAGAGCTACCGTTTACAACACCTTGAATCTGTTTCTAAAAGCAGGGCTCGTCAGAGTGCTGGATATCGTGGAAAATGAAGCGCGGTATGATATCCTTACCGACTTTCACGGGCACTTTAAATGCAACACCTGTGGCGAGATCTTCAACTTTCGCGTCATTGATGAGGCACTTGTATCGGAAGAGTTAAAGGGCTTTGGCATTGACGACAAGAATGTCTATTTCAAAGGGACTTGCCCAAAATGTCTGAAAAAGTAAAAAGGCGTTTAATCCACATTTTGGAGGTGAACAGGTGTCGAGCAGACTAAAAAAACATTTGCTGATCTTGGCCGGCAGTCTTGCCCTGATTCTCGGAATCATTGGCGTCGTATTACCCGTCCTGCCTACGACCCCTTTTTTGCTTCTGGCCTCCTATTGTTACATGCGCAGCTCAAAGCGCCTGTACGACTGGCTGATGAACCATAAAATCCTGGGCCCATACCTCTATGACTACATCACGTACAGAGGCGTCAGACGCAAGGCCAGAACCGCGGCTTTATCCATGCTGTGGCTGACCCTAAGCATCTCCATGATCCTGGTGGATCACTTTCACATCAGGCTCCTTCTCGTTTTTATAGGCGTCGCCGTGAGCATACACTTGTTTACACTGAAGACAATCGAAAGCGAGCAGCCGGCAGATTAAAGATCTAGGTTTCCAAAATGAATAAGCCACCACAATTGCCCATAATTTATTGGGCACCTGTGGTGGCTTTAGTTTTACCCGCCTAAACCATTAAACCATTAAACCGTTAAACCGTTAAAACGTTAAATCATTAAGCCTTTAAAAAATCCAGCGCAAACTGCGCGTACAGCCCGGCGGAAATGCCCAGGGCATCCTCGTCAATATCGAATTTCGGATGATGGTGCGGGAAGTGCTCGAGCTTCTCGGTATTTTTCGAGCCCACAAAGGCAAAAACGGCAGGCGCATATTTTGCATAAAAGGAAAAGTCCTCGCCCCCTGTATTCTGAGGCACACTCTGCCGCGCCTCCGGACCAAACAGGGCATCCACCGACCGGGCAGCGATCTCAGACAACCCCGGATCGTTAATTGTAGGAATGACCAGCTGCTCATAATCCAGCTTAGCCTCAGCCCGAAAAGAGTGCGCGATGCTCTCCGAAATTCGCCGAATCTGCCCCTCAAAAGCGTCGTTGACTTCATGGCTGAAGCAGCGCGTCGTCCCCTCGAGGAACGCTTCCGCAGCTATGACATTAAACCGCGACCCTGCAGTGATTTTGCCGATGGTCACCACCGCCGGATCCAGCGGATTGATCTCCCTGCTGACAATGGTCTGCAGATTCAGAAGGATGGAAGCCCCAACCACAGCAGCATCCACTGTCTGATGCGGCATGGCCCCGTGGCCGCCCTTGCCGGTGACGTGAATCTTGAAGATCCCTGCAGAAGCCATTCTGGGACCGGGCTCTACGGAAATTCTGCCCACTTCCGCATCATTCCACAAGTGGAGACCAAAGATAGCATCCACATCCTCCAGAGCCCCGGCATCAATCATAGCGAGAGCCCCTTTGGCGGTTTCCTCACCGGGTTGAAAGATCAATTTTACGGTGCCTTCAAAATCATTTTTGAGATCCTTGAGGATCTGGGCGGCGCCGAGCAGGCTGGCAGTGTGGCCGTCGTGGCCGCAGCCGTGCATGAGGCCATCAGTTTGAGATTTGTATGGGACAGCATTATCTTCCTGCAGCTCCAGAGCATCCATGTCAGCCCGCAGCGCCACGGTCTTGCCTGGCAGTGCGCCCCGAATCCAGCCAATAACACCGGTACCGCCAGCTTCCCGGCATTCTATGCCCATGGCGGCAAGCTCCTCCATGACGCGCTTCTGTGTTCGCAATTCCTTCATGCTGGGCTCCGGATGTTGGTGGAATTCTCTGCGCATGGCAATGGTGTAATCTTTGTATTCTTTAATCAACATTTTCACAGACATCTGAAAGTCCTCCTGACCACTTTGGATTATTTTACTTGCCCCTCAATTCCCATTCAAATGGGATGGAGACTTGCGCTCCCGGGCGGGTGACAGTTATGCCGGCAGCCTCTACCGCCAGTTCGACCGCTTTCTCCAGGCCAACCGACTGCCAAAATGCCGCAAAGGCACCGGCAAACGTATCTCCTGCAGCAGTCGTATCCACTGCAGAGACCTTAACGGCGGGAATGTGGCCGGATCGACCCTCGCCGCTGTAATAAACCCCGTCAGCCCCCATAGTCATGAGAACAATAGGAAAGCCCAGCTCGACCAAAGCCTTCATAACATCGCCAGGTGAAAAAACCATACCAGACAGCTTTGAAGGGGATGCGCCGGTGACTTTACCCGACTCGTGAAACTCAGGCGCACGTCCGCTGAGCTGCAGGCCTTCAATCTCGTTGACCACCAGCACATCGACAAGTTGAAGCAGCGACTCAGGCAGCGTCTGATAGGGTGCCGGATTGAGGATGACTTTTTTACCGTAGGAATGGGCGAGCTGCGCCGCACGAAGAACAGTGTCCGTAGGCAGCTCAAGCTGGAGGACCACCAGGTCGCAGGCTGAGAACGCGTCCGCCGCCAGGTCGAGGTCAGAAGGCTGGACTCCGCCGTTGGCGCCGGGGATGACGGTGATGGTATTATGACCATCGGCAGAAACCGTGATCACAGCGACGCCGGTTGGAAGGTCAGGCAGCGTTTGGACACCCTGAACGTCAACCCCATCCCGGGACAAACCCTCCAGCAGTCGCCTGCCGTAATCGTCCTGACCCACCGCGCCGACCATGGCCACAGAGGCCCCCATCCGCGCCGCAGCCACCGCCTGATTGGCGCCCTTGCCGCCGGAATAAGTGTCAAAGCGCTTTCCCGTCACGGTCTCCCCAAGCCGGGGAAGATGTTCCACCGTGGCCACCAGATCCATATTAAGACTGCCCACGACCAGTATTTTTGATCTCATTAGCCTCTGTCCTTTCGGTTAAGTGGAGGGCGTCAAAGTTATCCGGCGTTCGCGCTCACAGGGCGCTAATGCAATAAACTCTTAAAGCCCTCTCCAAGCGTCTCGTGAATTTTGCTGACGGAAATGAATGCCCGCTGATCCACCGACTTGATGTAATTTCTGAGCCGGATAAATTCCTTGCGGTCCACAATAGTCATGATGATCTCCTTTGACTCATTGGTATAGGCACCTCTGGCCTGATACAGCGTCGCGCCGCGTCCCAGGTCGTCCATGATGAACCGCGTAATCTGATCCACCTCGGTGGCAATGATCGTCACCTGTTTGTTGGTCTCCAGGCCCTCGATCACCGCGTCGATCACAAAGCCGTTGATGATGACTGCCAGCAGCGCATAGAGGCCGCTCTGAATGCCAAAGGTGACGCCTGCGGCAGAGACAATGAGAAAGTCCGCCATAAGAAGACCTTTGCCGATGGCGATCTGAAAATACTTATTGAGGATTTTGGCAATGATGTCCGTCCCACCCGTTGAGGCGTTGTTGAGGAAGACAATGCCCATGCCGCCGCCCGCCAGCATGATCCCGTAGATCATTTCCAGCAGGATGTCTCCGGTCAGCGGTTCGGTGAGGGGGAAGAGGGATTCAAACAACCAGATCATGCCTGAAAGCATCAGACTGGAGTAAATGGTTCGAACGCCAAAGTCCTTGCCAATAAAAATAATCCCAATGATAAACAGGATCACGTTCATCATCATCATAAAGGCGCCAATTGGGATCTCTGGCAGATAGTAATTGATGACCATGGCCAGGCCGCTGACGCCGCCGGCGGCGACATTGTTGGGCACCAGGAAGAAATAGATGCCCGCTGCAACCATGGCTAGACCAAGGTTGATAAGGAAAAATTCTTTAATGTTCTTTTTCAAGTTTAGGTGCCTCCTTGGAAACGCTGATGATTTGCTCATAATGTTACCACGTTCTTCAGTGTGCGTAAATGGGGCTTCAGGGGAGAGGCATTTCTGGTATACTTAAAACAAAAACATAGGTTGCGGCTTGACTTTGGGAATGGCAAAAGTTGAAAGCTAGATTAGTCCGCTGAAAGGGTTGTTGACATGGCACTCGATCTGAAGAAAAAAGGCAAGACCTATCAAAATCTGCCGGCGATCATAGCCGAGGAGCTCAGGGAATCCATCCTGAATGGCGAGATTGAAGCAGGTACTCAGATGAAACAGGAGGAGATCGCCAGACGTTTTGACAGCAGTCTGATTCCGGTACGGGAAGCACTCAGAAACCTGGAGACGGAAGGTCTGGTCACTTTTTACCCCAATAAAGGCGCTTTTGTCAGCGAACTTTCGAGCGAGCGGGCCAGAGAGGTTTTCGAGACCCGGATCCTGATAGAAAAGGGCGCCTTAGCCATGTCCATCCCCAGGCTGACTAAAAAGGATTTTAAAGCAGCTGCCCAGCTCATTGAGCAGCTGGACCGGGCAGAGACGGGGAAAGCCCTGAGCAGGCTCAATCTGGAACTTCACAAGGTGCTTTACGGACGCTGCGGCAATACTTTTTTGCTGGAGCTGATCAAAACGCTGCACTATCAGGTGGAGCGGTACATGCGCCGGTATTTGATTGAGCATCTCAACAATGATCTCTCCCAGGAATTCCACCGGCGGATTCTCAGCGCGGCTGAGGAAAAAAATATGGATCAGGCCTGCTTTGATCTGGAACAGCACATGCGGATGGCCATGACCTCACTGATTGACGCGTTGAAACGGGAAGAGCTTTAGCGTATTCAAGCAGTAAGACACAAGCTGGGAAAAGTTTGAAATTGGGGTTAAAATTTGTGTTGCGCAGAGCAGCCCTTTAGATTGACTGAAAATGAAATGACTATTATAATGTAATCAAGATTATATATTATAAAATATAAAATATAAAGCTTGAAGATAATGTGCTCCGAACATTGGAAATGCTGTATATCAGGAGGCTAAAATCATGAATGTGACCAAGAGAATTGAAAAATTCAGACAGTCTTATGTGAACTCAAGACCGCTGATCTGCTATGATCGTGCAGATCTGTGGACCCGTTCCCATCAGGAGACGGAGGGCGAACCTATTGAAATCAGGCGTGCCAAGGCATTCTTGAAAGCCTGCAGCGAGCTCCCGGTTCAGATTTTTGAGGACGAACTCCTGGTGGGCACAGCGGGACGCTTTCGCAGAACTGGAATCCTGACGCCGGAATTCTCCTGGAAATGGGTGGACAAAGAGATGGACACCTTTGAGACGCGGCCGCAGGATCCTTATGTGATGACCGACGAGCAGCGTGCTTATGTCCGTGAGAACATTTTCCCTTACTGGAAGGGGAAGTCCCTGGAAGAGGCATTCCTGAGCCGCGTGCCGGAAAGCACTGCAAGAATTCTGATTGACACGGGGATCATTGACAACGACTCCAAGTGGCGTCAGGCCATTGGGGAAGTGACGCCGGATTATCCGGAGACGCTGTTCCCGAAAGGCTATGACCGTATTCGCGAGGAAGCACAGGCAAAGCTCGCAGAGCTTGAGCCTGTCAGCAGGGAGAATATTGAAAAGATCCAGTTTTATACTTCCATAGCCATTGCGGCGGAAGCTATTGTTACTTTTGCCAATCGTTATGCGGACAAAGCGGAGGAGATGGCGAGGGACGTAGCGTCTGAAATGGCTGTGGCTGGGGCGGCGGGACCATCGGCTGACAAAGCTCTTGAGAAAGGCGAAAAAGAGTGGGCCGTACCGCTGAAGCAGCGTAGGGAGGAGCTCCTGGAGATCGCACGAGTCTGCCGCAAGGTACCGGCTAATCCTCCGGAGACCTTCCGTGAAGCGATTCAGTTCGTGTGGTTTGTACAGCTGGGCGGCGTAATCTCCGAGAACCCGCTGGCGCTGAATCCGGGACGCTTTGACCAGTATATGTACCCGTTCTACGCTGCGGATCTGGCGGCGGGACGCATCACGCCGGCGGAGGCACAGGAACTGATTGAAGCCCTCTGGATCAAGCTTTCCGAGTGGGTCTGGACGATTTCAGCCAACACGGCGGACTTCTTCGCGGGGTATAATCAGTTCCAGAACCTGACCGTGGGCGGACGAAAGCGCGACGGCTCGGATGCCACCAACGACATTACCTATATGTGCCTGGAGGCCACCAAGCGGGTGAAGACCCATCAGCCGGGGCTCAGCGTGCGGATTCATGCGGATTGTCCCGAGGCCTTCATGAACGCCGTGGTGGACCTGGTGAAGACGGGGACGGGTTTCCCGGCGATCCACAATGACGACGCGGGCTCCAGGATGCTGCTTCAGGCGGGGTATGAGCCGGAGGATGCCCGGGACTGGAACAACTGCGGCTGCGTCGTACCGCATTTCAGAAAGACAGGACAGTGGACCGCGGCGGTCAACGTCAACTTTGGCGCCGCGCTGGAATATGCCTTGAATGAGGGGAACAGCCGACTCCGCGGGGAGACCCTGGGGATTCCTGTGAAGCCGCTGACGGATTTTGCCAGCTTTGAGGAGATCAAGGCGGCTTTTGAGGCACAGCTTCAGTATCTGGTGCATCACTCTGTGATAGGTACGGTCATTGCGCAGCAGCTCCATTCAGAGATGGTGCCGCGGCCGTTCCTCTCTACCTGTGTGGATGGCTGTTTTGAGAAGGGCAAGGACCTCAGCCGGGGCGGCGCCCGCTATAATGTGGGGCCGGTGCTGACTGGGATTGGCCTGGGGGTTGTGGCCAACTCGCTAATGGCGATCAAGAAGCTGGTGTTTGAAGAGGGGACTGCGACCCTCCAGGAATTTGCGGAGGCTATGGCAGCGGACTGGGTAGGTTATGAGGATCTGCAGCGCCGGGCTGTGAATGTGGAGAAATACGGCAATGATCAGGAAGAGGTCGACAGGATCGCACAGTCCATTGCCAACTATTATTATCATGAAACTCGAAAATATAAGGACATTTTTGGCTCGCATTTCAATACGGCTTTTATGGGGATTTCGAACTATATTCCGGCGGGTAAGGTCGTAGGCGCGACCCCTTGTGGCAGAAAGGCCCGTCAGCCGCTCACGGAAGGGGTTTCTCCGTTTGTGGGTTCGGATACTTCGACACCGCTGGCCGCCATGCGCTCTGCGGCAAAGATGAATCACGACGTCCATACAGGCGGAACGCTGCTCAATCTGCGGCTGATGTCCGACTTCCTGGAGACGCGCCGTGGGGTCAACAACCTGAAATCCATGATTCGGGCTTACTTCTCCCTGGGAGCCTTCCACGTCCAGTTCAACACCGTGTCGAATGAGGTGTTGCGAAAAGCGCAGGACCGACCTCAAGACTACAGGGACCTTTTAGTTCGCGTCGCGGGTTACAGCACACAGTTTGTCAATCTGTCGCCAGAGGTTCAGGAAGCGATTATAGCCCGGAATGCCCATGCGCTGGTCTAGGCGGGTTTGAGTCTTGTGAAGGTTCTTGACGGGGGATAGTTAAGTCGGATGAGTATTTGCAGATCCATCAGAAAGGGGGCGGAAGGCCATGACCGGTGTTGTATCACAGATTCAGGATTTTTCGGTACATGATGGGGATGGCATCCGCACCACGATTTTCCTTTCCGGATGTCCTCTTCGCTGCAGATGGTGCTCCAACCCCGAAACCTGGGGCATCAAGCCTGTGGTGGCCTCACATGCAAGCCGCTGCACAGACTGCGGACGCTGTCTTCAGGTGTGTCCGGCGGCGGGGGCCCTCGATTTGGTCATGCCTCATCATGTCAATCCGGCGCAGTGTACACTGTGTGGAAAGTGTGTGGCGGTGTGCCCATCGGCAGCCAAAACCATGATGGGCGGGGAAATGTCAGTGTCAGAGGTCGTCGGGAAAGTGATGCGCAACAACATCTTTTTTCAGGCGTCAGGCGGCGGGGTCACCTTTTCTGGCGGCGAAGCCACCTTCCAGACGGAGTTTTTCAACGGGCTGGTCCGGGAATTTTACGACCTTGGAGTGCACCTGGCTTTGGAGACTTCCGGATTTTTTGAATGGGATGCGGTGGCCGAGAGCTTGGCGCTCATGGACCACATTTTCTATGACCTGAAACTGATGGACAGCGCAAGGCATCTGGAAATGACCGGGCAGGACAACGGGCGGATCCTTGAGAATTTCAGGCGCCTGGCAACGCTTGGGGTCGATGTGGTGGTCAGGATTCCCGTCATTTCCGGGGTGAATGAGGATGATGCCAATATTGAGGCTACAGCATTGTTCGTCGGCGAGGTGTTCCCGCGAGCGGCTATTGAGCTGCTGCCGTACCATGCTTATGGGAATTATAAGTACGAGGCACTGAATCTCGGATCCCGGCTGTATGCCTTTGAGACACCAAGCGAGGCACGGATGGAAGCGCTCAAGGCATTGGTTGAGAGGTGTGGGGTTAAGGTGGTTTCTTATAGGTAGGTGTTTTGACGATTTGTTGACAGCAGCCTGTTAGGCTTTCTCCAATAGCAATGATGGATTTGAATGGAGGAAGTTAAAATGGTAAGCATCAGCGATCGATACAAACCACTCGAAAACCTTGATCAGTGGCACGGGAGAGTAGACAGCGAGGACAACTACTTCGCCTTCAGATGGCATCAGTGTGTGAGGCCTCTGGATCTGAAGGTTGACGCTATTGGGTCCTACAACGGTCCTCTCGGCATTGCCTTTTTAGGATTTCAGTCAGATGAGGGCATCCGCAGAAACAAAGGGCGGGGTGGAGCAGTCAACGGTCCGGCGAGCATCCGCCATGAACTGGCGAACTTGCCGTGTTATTTTGATTCGTCGGTCACCCTCTTTGATGCTGGTGACGTGATTTGTGAGGACGGGAATCTGGAGGAAAGTCAGAGGCAGCTGGGCTTAATGGTCGAGCGGCTGCTCACGTTAAATTTATTTCCCATTCTACTGGGCGGCGGACATGAGATAGCCTATGGGCATTACCAGGGGCTGCAGAAGTTCCTGACATCCGAAGAGGCGCGACCGAGGATAGGCATTTTCAATTTCGATGCCCATTTTGACCTGAGGCCCTACTCAAGCGGCGGGAACTCAGGGACCATGTTTCGCCAGATTGCGGATTTGAGCGACGCCAGTGGATTGCCTTTTCTGTACTATTGCGCTGGTGTTCAGCGTTACAGCAATACCATTGAACTGTTCAGAACGGCGGAGGCGCTGGGGGTCAAATACAAGCTGGCCAAGGACCTCATTCAGGAGGATCACTGGCAGCTGAGCGAATCTATAGGGGCGTTTGTTGGTCAGACAGATCATTTATATGTGACAGTTTGCGCAGATGTTTTTTCCTCCGCTTTCGCACCTGGGGTCAGCGCACCGCAGCCCCTCGGTCTGGATCCGGAGCTGGCGCTGAAGATTTTGAAGCGCCTCATCAGGTCCGGAAAAGTGATCAGCTTTGATATCGCGGAAGTCTCGCCGCGATTCGACAAGGACAATATCACTGCGAGCCTGGCTAAAGTCATTATTTTTACCGTAGTGAACACCTTGTGTCAAAACAGGAATTTGCTGCTGAGCGTCGATTGAACCTCCCATAATTAAAAAGCGGGATCTGAAATGGGTGTCCACAGAAGCTGTAATTAGGCTTCGTGTCGCACGTCATTTCATCCCGCTTTTTTCTTTGCTTTTGGGAGCCTATTGGGGTCCTTTCAGTGGCAATTCAAACCAAAAAGTCGTGCCTTTATTTTTTTCAGAGGCAAACTGAAGGGTCGTGCCATGGGCCTGCAAAAATGATTTTGAGATAAAGAGACCCAGCCCATAGCCTTGTTTTCTGTTGTGCTGTCCGGAGAAAAACATGTCGAAGATTTTTGACTGATCCTCTGCAGGGATGCCAATACCGTGATCTTCGATACTGAAAACCAGATGACTGTCAGCGCCTTTTAAAGTGACGCGGATGACGCCGCCGGCTTCGGAATACTTGACCGCATTACTCATTAAATTATTCCAGGCCCGCGTGATTTTGACCGGATCTATAGAAAGTAAACCCTCTGTGTTCTCGCAGATGCCTGCGAAAATCAGTCCTGCCTCTTCGATATAGCGTTTGGAATTCTCAAAAATTCTGGCCGCGTACTGAGCCGCGTCGACTTCAATGACGTGCAGTTTTGGCTCTGCCTGCGCCTCATAGGCGGAGTCCAGGATATCTGAGGTGATGCGCTCAAGATCTTCAGCGCCTTCGACAATCTCCAGCAAAAACTTATGCCGAATGTCTTCATCCACGCTGAGACCTGAGGTCAGCGCCTTGCTGTAGCCTTTGATGAGCGTCAGCGTGGTTCTCAAGTCGTGGGATAAGACAGAGACAAACTGGGCGGTTTGATCATTGCGTTTTTCAATAGTGGTGGTTAAGGTCTGGGTCTGCTTTAACAACTGTTCATTTTCTAGACTGAAATTCTTAATCATGGCGCTGAGCGCAGCTTTGAAATTCTGATAGGAGCCGGATAAGTTGCGGATTTCACTTGAAGCTGTGTCAGAAGCAGCAATACCTGCAGCGCCATCCGATTCGAAGAGTTTTTCGGAGGAACCCGGATGTTGTGCGGCGCTGGCGACGGACTGAGTCAGGCGCTGGCTGCTCCTGGCCGCGGAGTCAATGGACTCTGTGATGGCGACTATGGGTGCTGTAATTTTTCCCGAAATATAAAAAGCGGCCAGGACTGCGAGGAGGGTCGTAATCAGTCCAATAAAGATGACGTCGGAAAGCAGACTGATGGATTTGCCAAGGAGCTCGGTTTCAGGCAGTACAGCAATCAAAATCCATTGATTGCTGGCCATGCGCTTGAACATCATCAGATTGCGGTCGCCCTCAGAGGACTTCGTGACAGGCAGATCTGCGGTATCAACCGCACCATTTTCAAGGTCGTCCGTGCGCAAATTCTGAGGAAGCTCAAAGTCTGCTTCGGTTGCTATGAGATCGACATTGGGATGTGAGAGGATTCTGTTCTCTGAATCGAGAATTATATAGTACCCGTTTTCTCCCATTTCGAAGGTTTTGACCACATTTGACAGGTACTGCGCGTAAATCGCAATCCCGGCGTGGGCCAGCAGCGTGCCGTTCTCATCATAGATTGGACTCACGGTATTGACGACCAGAGAGCCGTCTGATCTTGCTATTAAAATATCGCTGGTCACTGTGGTTCCGGTACGTCTGGACTTTAAATAATAGTCTCGGCTGGATAGATCCAGATTCATGAATTCCGACTTGGTCGCGGCTGAAATGTGTCCGCTGAGATCGAGAATAAACAGATCCATGTACTGCTCGTGGTCAGGGTCACGCTGGGTCATGAGTTCCTTGAGATAAGTGTTCATCTCGCCGGTGGACAGGTTCTTATTAAGAAAATCCCTCACCTGGAGGTCACTGGCAAGATTTTCAGTTTCCAGCTGCGTGATTTCCAGCGAGAGATCAATGTTCTCCTTGGCCCTTTCGAGTTGTGCCGCCATGTAATTATTTGCGTCCTGGTTGATGATGGAGGCGGATTTATGGTATAAGAAATAACTGAGGTCGATCGTCAAAAAGATGATCAGCGCGCATAAGATCAGCGCGAGTCGGCGCTTCAAGCTCATAGGGATCCCTCGCTTTACAGATGATTGACTCTCAAATGGAAAAAGTGCCTGGACCGCGGTTGTACACCCAGCGCCAGACACTTTAATTGTATCATATTGTTGTGAGGTTGAACTCTATCTTGTCATTCGAATTTCAGTACTGCCCAGTACTGCCCAGTACTGCCCAGTGTAAGAATGGCTTGTGTCAAAATAGCAGGAATGCGACCGGCGCAGCCAGGATGAGCGTTAAGACCGTTCTCTCGTACCAGATGATCAGAATGTCCTTCAAGGTTAACGGAATCTCGGTTGAAAGGACACATGGAATGGAGGCTGAGAAGAAAAGGATCGAAGAGACTGAAACAATGGCGATGATAAACTTGGTGACGATTGGGGCGTCCACAACGAGGAGCGCCGGGAGAAACATTTCCGCAATTTCGAGGGCGGAGGCTTTTGCTGCAAGCATCGGCTCAGGAATTTGAAGCGCCCAGGTGAATGGGTAGAAGATGTAGCCCATAATATCAAAGACTGGCGTATACTTCGCGAGGATCAGACCGAAGAGGCCAACGGAGAGGATGGTTGGGAGGATACCCATTGCCATGATGAATCCGTCCTTGAAGTTATCGACAATATTTTTGCCGATTGAAAGTGAATGGCTGGTCGCTTTCAAACCTTCCGCAACAGCATTCTTAAGGAGATTGCCATGAATTTCAGGTTCTGGATCAGAGACGTCAGAAAAATAATTGTCACTCTTTTTGTTCAGTGGATAAATGCGGGCAGTGATGGCAGTGACGATGAAGGTAATGACGAGGGTTGCCCAGAAGTAGAGGTTCCAATGCTCCATGATGCCCAGGGTTTTAGCGACTATAATCATGAAAGTCGCGGAGACGGTTGAGAATCCGGTGGCTATGATAGAAGCTTCTTTGATGGTGTATTTGCCTTCTTTAAAGACGCGGTTAGTGATCAGGAGGCCGATGGAATAGCTGCCGACAAAGGAGGCGACTGCGTCGACCGCGGAACGGCCCGGCGTCTTCCAAATAGGGCGCATGACCGGTTGGACGAGAACGCCAATGAATTCGAGGAGACCGTAACCAACGAGAAACGCGAGAAACACAGAACCAATAGGGACGATCAGACCAACAGGAATAACGAGTTTATTAAGTAAGAAAGGCACCATGTCCGGTTCAAACATGAACGCCGGACCAACATTGAACACCGCCATGAACGCGACACCAATACCGATCAGCTTGAAAATGGAGAACACTAAAGTGACGGCGTCTTTATTCCAGGTTTTGATGACAAAAGGTCGAAGGCCGCCTATAATGATCACTGCGAGTGCGTAAAATTTCGCGCTGCCGCCTAAAGTTGCAGTGATAAAGGTGACTAAATGGTCGAGAGGAATAGTGGTTTTTTCGCCGATGGTAACTGGTATGAAAAACATTAGGATGCCAATTGCGCTGAAACCGATCAATTTCATGAGATTAAGCGATGTTGCGTGAGACTTCGGACTGTTAACGCTTTTTTCCATGATGGTGCCTCCCTTGAATATGAAGTTTGATAAACGTGATAAGATAGGGCTAATATACACCTAAAAATCGTATTATCTTAAAAAGTCATGAAAGCATCACCGCGTTGTCACCAATTTGTCACCAAAGGGTATTAATTTAACGATTATTAAGGAAGAAGGTGATGTCATGCCAAAAATTTTAGTTGTAGATGATGATAAACGGATCGTGAAAATGGTCGAACAATTTCTCCTGCTCAACAACATGAGTGTCATCACCGCCTATGATGGCAAAGATGCCATTGCGCTGATGGATGAGCGCGTTGATTTGGTGCTTCTGGATGTGAACATGGATGAGATGGGGGGCATGGAAACGTGCCAGTGGATTCGCCAGCGCTATAAGGTGCCTATTTTGTTTCTGAGTGCGAACACCTCATCATCGGATAAAATCCTTGGCCTTGGCTATGGCGCTGACGACTACATCACAAAACCTTTTGACCCCATGGAGCTGATTGCGCGAATTCAAGCCCACCTAAGAAGGCATCAAGTCTACAACGAGGCGGTTCGAGCGGGCAGTCAAGTGAAGTTTGGCGACTTTACCTTTAACAAAAGTGCGCATCGCCTTTTAAAAGGGGATCAGGAGCTTGTGCTGTCATCTACCGAGTTCAGACTCCTAAGTTTCCTGATTGACCACCCCAATGTGGTGTTTACACGGAAAACGCTCTTGGCCGAGGTGTGGGAGAGCGAGCATTATGATGAGAATACGGTGACTGCTTATATCAAGCGGCTGAGGCAAAAGATCAGGCTGGGTGACGATGACCAGGCCTACATTAAGTCCGTACGGGGTGTAGGCTATATATTTGAGGCAGAACTGGAAAAAGTTGAAGGGTAAAAGGCGGTCGCTCAAATTTTACGATGCTGAGTGAGTTTTTACCGAAGTAAAACAAATTTTACATTTGAGCGATGTCCTTGGCTGCGTTGTGTTTCTGCTGAAGAAACCATCGGCTAAAAACAAGTATTATCAATGGTTTTAAAAAAGTCTGAAAAAAGTTTTAGAAAATTCGTACTTTGGCAATAAAATTGCGTATTACATGTGCAAGACGGATTCGCATCCGGATGAGGACTTACATAAGGTTTGTTTTCCTCAGAGGCTGCGGTCGGGTCAAAAAAATGACTCCAAGGAGGCGGAAGTACATGCAATATGGATTTGAACTGGCATTTATAATTGTTATTGGTATCATCTTCTTCTCTGAAACAATTTCCAGCATGACGAAAGGCAAGGTTCCAGGACTGTTTTTGATGACAGTCATTACACTGATTGGTTACTGGACAATTTTACCGCTGGATGTGGTGCCGGTTTCGGGCATGGTAGCCGTCAAGGATATCACTATGATGATCATTCTGATCCACATGGGCACGCTGCTTGAAATCGATCAGCTCAAGCGCGAGTGGAGAACTGTCGTGACGGCCCTTGCGGCGGTGGCGGGCGTTGTGCTGGTGTTTATGCTCCTGGGAAGCTTTGTTCTCCCTAGTGCCAACATGGCAATAACAGCGATTGCACCTTTGGCAGGCGGCATGATTGCGGCGATTCTCATGAGCCAGGCGCTGACAAACATTGGTCAAACAGATTTGGCGGTATGGCCAATTCTATTGATTACACTTCAAGGCTTCATTGGGATGCCGGTAGTGGCTTACATGCTGCGCGGCGAGGCTTCAGATCTTGCGAAGAAGCTTAGAGGCGGCCAGGAAATTGTAGCACACAAACTTGAATCTCAAGCAGCGAAGAAGACCAAATGGATTGACAAGGTACCGCAGAAGTTCAGAACGCCGGCATTCTACTTCCTGATTCTCGCTATTCTTTACACCCTGAACGTCGCGCTTTACAATAACGTGATCGTCAACATTCCATATGTTAAACTCGTTCTCGATAAGTCTATTGTTTCCCTTATCATTGGTGTCGTTCTCGGAAACCTTGGGATCCTTGACAAGGGCGTTATGACTAAGACTAAGTCCGAAGGTATTATGGAAATCAGCTTTTACGCGTTTATCATGACGTTCCTGGTTGGCGCGAAGGTTGAAACAATTAAGGCGCTGATTGTTCCGCTTCTCATTGCTTTCGTCCTGGCGACTACGGCAATTGCGATTCTTAGCGTCCTCGTCGGAAAGCGCATTGGCTACTCGGCGCGGCTTTCAATGGCGGTTGGCTTCAACTGTTTCCTTGGGTTCCCTTTGAATTACCTGATCACAAAGGAAGCGGCCATGGCGGTTGCGGAATCTGCTGAGGAAGAGGAAAAGATTTTCGACGCACTGCTGCCTACAATGCTGATCGCCGGCTTCGTCTGTGTCACCATTGTATCCGTCCTCGTTGCGGGCGCCATGACGTCGCTGGTGAAGTAGGGAGTCCCCGAAGATTAACAGAACTGCACAAATAAACCGGCACCTTGCAAAAGAGAGTTTTCTCTCAAATGTGAGGTGCCGCTTTTATTTGTTTGGTTTCTAAGTTTAATTCTTTTTTAATAATAATTATGTTTCATAATATATATAATGTATATATATCTTAAAGTAAAAGCTTTATAATCACACAAGCAAATCCGGAGGTGACGAGATGATGGTCACGGAGGCGTTCAAACGCAGCCTGCTCGACTATTCCAAAAAGATCAACGACTGCACAAACACGCTGCTGAATCAGGAAGCGGTACGTCATGGACTCACCGCCATGCAGCTGAGACTCCTGATGGAGCTGTATAACGACGGTGCCATGACAATTGGTGAAGTGGCGGCCCAGTTGGGACAGGCCGGCACCAATGTCTCGACCATGTGCAAAAAACTTGAGACCCGCGGCCTTGTCAACCGTCAGCGAAGCGAGGCGGATGAACGCGTCGTCATGGTTGTTCTCACTGCAATAGGCGAAGAAAAAATGAAAGACATCAATAAGGTTTTCGATAAAAAAATCAACCGCATGATGGAAGTTGTGGACGAAACCGAACTAAAGGCTATGCTTACCGGTCTGAAGAAGTTCAGCGATCTGCTAAGTCTGAACACTTCGCTGGACGGGTTGCCGCAAACGGAACCGGCGGCGCAAGAAACCAACACCAGTGCGAAGGAGCGCGACTAAGATGAAATTCAACGAGAATAACAAACGCCCCATATACTACTATTACATGATTGTGCTTTTGGTGGTCATGTTGCTCAACGCCTTTGTCTTTCCGCTTATGAACAAACCTGAGGTGACTCAGGTCGACTACGGTACCTTCCTCGCACAGGTGGAAGCCGGTACAGTCACCAAAGTCGAGGTGGATGACAAGCAGGTCGTTTACGTTCAGAAGGACGCGGAGGGCAAGGACAGTTACTACATCACCGGGCGCATTGAAGATCCACAGCTCGTGGACCGGCTTTATGCAGCTGGCGTCGAGTTCAACAAAGTCATCCCTGCAGAAAGCTCCCCTATTCTGGCCTCCATCCTGGGCTGGATTTTGCCGATGGTCATTTTCATAGCCCTCGGCCAATTCCTCATGAAGAAGATGATGGGCAAAATGGGCGGCAACGCCATGTCCTTTGGCAACAGCAAAGCAAAGGTCTACGTCGAGGCGCAGACCGGAAAATCCTTTGAAGACGTCGCAGGGCAGGAAGAAGCCAAAGAAGCCCTTCAGGAGATCGTCGATTTTCTTCACGACCCTGGAAAATACAAAGAAATAGGCGCCAACATCCCTAAAGGCGCGCTGCTCGTAGGCCCTCCCGGAACCGGCAAAACCCTGCTGGCCAAAGCCGTTGCCGGCGAATCCAAAGTGCCGTTTTTCTCAATTTCCGGATCGGAGTTCGTAGAGATGTTTGTAGGCATGGGCGCTGCCAGGGTTCGGGATCTGTTCAAGCAGGCTCAGGAAAAGGCGCCGTGTATTGTATTTATTGATGAAATTGATACCATTGGTAAAAGCAGAAATTCCGGAGGGCTGGGCGGCAATGATGAGCGGGAGCAGACGCTGAACCAGCTCCTGTCAGAAATGGATGGCTTCGATGCGGACAAAGGCGTCGTCATTCTCGCGGCGACCAACCGTCCTGAAACCCTGGATAAGGCACTTCTCAGACCGGGCCGTTTCGATCGGCGCATCCCGGTTGAGCTGCCTGACCTGGCAGGACGTGAAGCGATCCTCGTCGTCCATGCCAAGAAAGTCAAACTGGGGCCTGCCATCAACTTCAACGCTATTGCCCGGGCGACTTCCGGTGCTTCCGGCGCAGATCTGGCCAATATCATCAATGAGGCGGCACTTCGGGCGGTTAAGATGGGCCGAAAACAGGTCGTGCAAAGCGATCTGGAGGAATCTGTAGAAGTGGTCATTGCGGGATATCAAAGGAAAAACGCCGTTATTTCCATGAAGGACAAGCTGACGATTGCCTATCACGAAATTGGTCACGCGCTGGTAGCTGCAAAACAATTGCATTCAGCGCCTGTAACGAAGATCACAATTGTACCAAGGACTTCCGGCGCGCTGGGCTATACTATGCAGGTCGAAGAAACTGAGCAAATTTTGATGACGAAAGAGCAAGCGCTGGACAAAATTTCGACCTTTATGGGCGGACGGGCGGCAGAAGAGCTGATCTTTGAAAGTGTCACCACCGGAGCCTCCAACGACATTGAGCAAGCCACCCGAATCGCCAGATCCATGGTGACGCGCTTTGGAATGAGTGAAACCTTCGGCATGATGGCGCTGGAAACGGTCAACAATCCTTATTTAGGCACAGACACAACACTGATGGTGTCACCGGAGACGGCGGCATTAATTGATAAAGAAATCATGAAGATTTTAGACACGGCTTATCAAAATGCGAAAGCCATTCTAGTGGAGAATAAGGCAAAGCTGCATGAACTGACAAAATGCCTGCTGGAAAAGGAAACCATGACTGGCGAGGAGTTCATGTTCGTATTGAATGCTACACAACCTGTACAATGCTAACAGACGTGCACAAACAATGATGAAACCGCGGGTCGGAAAGTTTACTTTCCGACCCGCGGTTTCATCATTGTTTGTATAGGGCGCAGCCCGACACCGAAGCGCAGCCTTGAAACACGCGGAGCGTGTTTTGAGGCGAAGCGAGGTGCACGTCTGTTAGCGTGAGGTGTACCTTAGGACAACGGCGCTTTGAGAACTTGCTCCCTTAGGTGTGGATCATCGTTGTTTGTATAGGGCGCAGCCCAACACCGAAGCGCAGCCTTGAAACACGCGGAGCGTGTTTTGAGGCGAAGCGAGGTGCACGTCTGTTAGCGTGAGGTGCACCTTAGGACAATGGCGCTTTGAGAACTTGCTCCCTTAGGTGTGGATCATCGTTGTTTGTATATGGCGCAGCCCCGACCCTTAAATGCTTTGTTACGCTTTCTTAATGGTTATTTGTGGAACCCTTTGTAGAGGTTCGGCGTCTTACTGCCAGAACCTAAAATTGAAAGGAGCATCATGATGCTGCATAAGAAGATGAAAATGAACACTATGAAAAACCTCACCACCGGACTACTGATCACGGCCATGGCCATAGGGGGATCACCACTTGCCTCGCTGGCAGACGGTGTTGACCAAACAGCAATGCCTTACGGAGAGGAGATCTGGGAATCGCAGATGAAATTCGCTCATTACGGCTTTTTTGAAGGAACTATCGAAAGCATCGAGCCTCACCACAGTATTCCTGACGCAAAAATGATCCGCGTCCATGGCGAAGGAGAAGCCATCGCAGATTTTGTCCTGTCAAAGGACACTGTCCTCGCTGACAACGTCCAGGTCGAAATAGGAAAGACCATCACAGGCTGGTATGACGCCAGAAAACCTATGATCCTGATCTACCCGCCACAGTATAATGTTGAACTGGTGACAATGCCATCAGAGGGCACCACACAAAAAGTCGACTATTTTGACGAGACCCTGACCAGCGCCGACGGCATGCTGAAGCTCAATCTGCAGCAAGAGGGCAGCCTAAAACTGTGGGACAGCGAAGGGAAGCTATACACAGAAAGCCTTTCAGGGAAACATCTGCTCGTGAACTATAAATTTTCAACGCGAAGCATCCCGGCGCAGACCGTACCGGAATCAATCTATGTTGTAGAGGATCAAAAATGGCTGACCCCGGCCGGCGAGATCCCGGTCTTAGTCAATGGAAAAGTGGTGCATGCCTTGTCGTCCTTTGTCAAAGAAGACAAAACCGTCATGGTACCCCTTCGGGCTACCGCAGAGGCATTGGGTTATGAGGTCACCTGGCTGGAAGAGAGCCAGACTGTCATGGTCGGCAAAGCCTCACTGGTTATTGGCAAGGATGCCTATGCTTTCGCGAGAATGGCCCCACAATCGCTAGGTGCTGCGCCTGAACTCAGGGAAGGCAGAACTTTTGTGCCGATGGAATTTTTCGGCAAAATCCTACCCGAGCTGACTTCTGAAACAGAAACGGAAACCGGAACCGAATATAAAACAGCCACTGAAAATACAGCTGCCAAAATTAGCATTCAGATTAAAAACGCCGAGTAAATTTTAACATTATTAAACTAATTTCACGATCGGATCAATCTAATTTATGCGACAGGTAGACTTTTTGGATAAAGTACACAAGTTTAGCCCTGTATTTGCTTGAAATTTGCGCTATTTCTTTAGTAAAACAGAAATGACATTCTTCTTGATTTTTGATATGATCTAATTAGAATTTAGACTATTGAGAGGATGTGTATTTCCGTTATGAGTAAGAAATATGTTCTCGCCGTCCCTAACTTTAGCGAAGGCCGCAACAAGGAAGCCATCGATGCTGCTGTAAACGCTGTTAAAGCTGTTGAGTCTGTCAAAATTGTCGCAGTTGAGCCAGAGGCCAACTTCAACCGTACAGTTCTCACTTACATCTGTGAGCCTCAGTTCGTCAAAGAAGCTATGTTGAAACTCGCTGGCGCTGTTTACCAGTACGTCAACATGGAAGTCCAAAAAGGCGACCACCCACGTATAGGTGCACTCGACACTGCGCCGGTATTCCCGCTCCAGAACATGGACATTGAAGAAGTTAAAGCCCTCGCAGAGGAAATTGGCGTTGCGCTTCACGAGACTTACAAAGTTCCGGTATACTTCTCCGGCCTCAATGCACGCACAGATTTCAAAAAATCCAATACAAATATCCGTAAAGGTCAGTATGAAGGCCTTAAGGCACTTCTCGAAACGCCTGACCATCCTGATCTCGAAACAAGAAAGCCTGACCTTTCAGTTGACGGCAAGCTCAGCTCAACTATGGGTGGCTGCACTGTCAGCTCTGACTACGAAGGTCTTACCGCTTACAACGTTTTCGTTGAGACGGAAGATGCGACTGTTGCCAACGACATTGCAAAAGTTGTCAAGAATGCTGAAACAGGCTGGACATCCATCAAAGGAATCGGCTTTAAAGATGAAGGTCATGTTGGTACAGCTGTATCCATGAACGTCTTTGATGCAGCAAGCACACCGCTCGCAATGCTCAAAGAGTTCATCACCAAAGAAGCTGACAAGCGCGGAACAAAAGTCATCGCGACTCAAATCGTAGGACCGGTTAAGCACCAGTACCTCCTCGACTCTGCGAAAGCCCTTGGCTACACTGGCGCTGACAACGACTTTGACGCTGTCGTCGCTTGCCTCGCAGACAATATGATGCTCGAAGGCTTCAACAAAGAATCTATCATTGAGTATCATCTTCAATAATTAAAGACGTTAAAACACCCTGAATCCGACCGGATCCAGGGTGTTTTTTTATGTGGAAGCGGGGGTCAGACACCCACTTCCACATCCAGCGTCTGAAAATATACGCTGTTGCGGTTGCCTTTAGCGAGGTAGAGCGCTTTATCCACCAATGCAATGAGATCCTCCATAGGCCCGTCGTAGCTTGACGGCACACTGATCACGCCCAGGCTTGCGGTGATTTTAAAGTGTTCGCCGCTATACTTGATGGGATGAGACTCGATTATGAGTCGAAGCCGTTCGGCGATCATCATGCTTTCACCTTGTAAAGTTTCGGGTAAGAGCAAAATAAATTCGTCGCCGGCAAAGCGGGCGAAGACGTCATAATCCCGGATGCTCGTCGACATGACAGTGGCAAACTCTCTAAGCAGCCAGTCGCCGCCCGTATGGCCGAATTTGTCGTTGATTTGCTTGAAGTGATCAATGTCCATCATAATCAGTCCGGTGGGCTTGCCTGAGCGTTTTGCCCGGTCGAGCTCGTGCTCCATAAATTCTTCAAAGCCGCGTCGATTTAAAAGACCGGTCAGAAAATCATGAGTCGCCAGCTCTGTGGCGAAAATTTCTGCTTCCTTGAGCTCCCTTTGAGCCTCAATAAAGTTACTGACGTCTCTAAGAATCAGCAAGATCCGCGGCGCGCCGGATTTGTCTGTAAACTTTGAACTTGTCCACTCCCCGTCAATTTCCACACCATCTGATGCCTTAAAGTGCATTAGGCTTCGGGAATTGACCTCTTTAATCAAGCTGAAAAAAAGCGCAGTCTGATAGACTTCCTCGCGAGCGAAGAGGTCGTGAAATGAAGATTGTATCAACTCATCGGCTGTCTTCTTCAGCAATTGGCAAGAAGCAGGATTTGCATAGTGGATCCGACCGAGGTCATCAATAATGAATATTGCGTCATAAGCATTTTCGAATAAAGACTTGCAGCAATCCGGGTGCACAGGTTGATTCATTGGAATCGCCCTTTCTTTATCTATGTCATTTTGAAGATTGTCTTTTTTATATACCCTTATTTGACATAATAGTGCACAGTATCCCCCACAAAAAATGAACTTGGTGTCTGACACCAAGTTCACATCGAGTCCAATCCTTTTCACTTCTCAATGCCATACTCATTCAGTTTGTTGTAGAGTTGGCGGAGGCTGATGTCCAGTGTACTGGCGGCCATCGGCAAATCTCCGTTATGGTGCTCTATGACAGTGAGAATATGCTGGCGCTCTGCTCTCTGGCGGACCTGTCGCAAGGTCTGATCGACGGGTGAACGCTGTAATGTCATGCCGGCAGCAGCCGCCTTCTCAAACAGCCCCTGGTCTTTGAGCACGCCGTTCTCCGACAGAACCACCAGGCGCTCGACGGTATTTTTCAGTTCTCTTACGTTGCCTGGAAACGCATAGTGATATAAACGCTCTTTCAGCTCTTCATCCACTTTGGTAATCGTCTTCTTGATTTCTCGCTGGGCTTTGGCCAGGAAATGCTCAAACAGCAGCGGTATATCTTCAGGTCGTTCCCGGAGTGGCGGAATTTCTATAACCATGGTGCTGATACGGTAATAGAGGTCTTCCCGGAAAGTCTTATCACTGATTGCCTCCGCAAGATTTCGGTTGGTGGCGCTGAGCAGCCTGAAATCCGTTGGGATCACAGTGTTGCTGCCAATTCTCGAGATTTCCCGGGTTTCAATGGTCCGCAGGATCTTGACCTGGGTGGTCAGCGGCAGGTCGCCAATCTCATCGAGAAACAGAGTGCCTTTGTCCGCCGCTTCAAATCGGCCGGCACGCTGACCTAGTGACCCGGTGAATGCGCCTTTTTCGTGGCCGTAGAGTTCGGATTCGAGCATGCTGTCTGAAAAAGCATAACTATTCACAGGGAGAAAAATTTCCCGGCGACGGGCGCTGCTTTCGTGGATAAATCTGGCAAAGACTTCCTTGCCCACGCCGGACTCGCCGAGGAGAAGGACGTTCACATCCGTACCGGCAGCTTTGAGGGCGTGATCCAGGGCGCGCTTGAAAGCCGGGCTACGGCTGGCGAGCATAGCGCCGCTTTCGCTTTCTGAAGCAGCGCTCAGTGCGGCGTTTCTGGATTCAAGCTGGCGGATTTTATCAATCTTTTCCAGCGACATCAGGATCTCTTCCGGGTCATTACTTTTGATGTAGTAAGAAAATGCGCCTTGCTTCATGGCGTCTACTGCAGTTTCGATGCTGCCGTAAGCCGTCATGATGAGGACCTCGGTGTCCGGGAACTCCGCTTTCACTTGAGCGAGAACTTCGAGGCCGGTCATGCCCTCCATCAAAAGGTCGGTGAGAACTACGTCGATGCCGCCGGCGGTACGGAGGGTGCCAAGACCATCGGCACCAGTCCTGGCGGTTAAGACGTCATAGCCTTTGCGGGTCAGGATCATTCTCAGGAGTTCCAGGAAATCCGCCTCGTCGTCGATCAGAAGCAGTTTGAGTCTGCGCATGTCTTATGCCTCCTCGGGAGATGGCGTGGCCGTGTGGTTGGGCACGCGAAAGGTGAAGATTGTTCCGCTGGCTGCGGCATCATCTTGGGTTTGGGAGCTCTGGACCTGGATGTCGCCGCCCAGGTTTTCGATTTCGGTGTAAACGATGTAGAGACCAAGGCCTGTGCCTTGCCCAACAGGTTTTTCAGTGTAAAAAGGCTCGAAAATTTTGCCCAGGCGCTCGGGTGCGATGCCCGTCCCGGTGTCTGAGACACTGAAGGTCAGAGTATCTGGTGAGTTCGCGGAGCGCAGCGTGATTGAACCGCCTGAAGGCATTGAGTCAATGGCGTTGTGAATCAGATTCATGAGCACGTGGCGCAGGGCGCTGGGGTTGGAAGCGGCCAGGGGCGGCCCGTCGTGCTTATAATCTGTGGAGATGCCGTTTTCAGACATGGCTTTCTTGTAAAAGGACAGCGTTTCGAACACGAGATCCGATACAGAAAAATCAAGAATTTCGTCGGTGCTCAGCCGGGAATAGTTGAGCAGGTTGTCAATGATTTTGCCGGCACGGGTTACAGCCCGGTTGATCGCGGCCGTCGCAGCCAGGGTATCTGCATCCGCTGCCTGAATGGAGCCCAGGAGATAGCTGGAATTCCGAATGGTGCCCAGTGGATTCCTGAGCTCATGGGCTATGCCGGCAGCGAGACGGCCAATCGCTTCCATTTTATTGCTGTGCACCAGCTTTTCAGACTGCAGCTTTTCCAGGGTGATGTCCTCGATGTTCATCAGAAAAAGCCCTTCCATGGTCTGAATTGTGGAGAGGCGGCAGTCGAAAATTTTGTTCTGCAGCCGGAGCTCTCTGCGAAGTTCGGGCGCAGCGTGGCCGCTATCGAGGGGGGATTGAGTCAAAGCGTCGTCGTAGGGCGGCATTCCCAAATTCCCGGCACTGACTGGACTGGCGGATTCGCAGCCTTGAAAATCCGCTTCCTTCAGAAGTTCGGCAAAGGGTTTTCCGAATCGACTGGCGTCCAGCGGTTCCCCTTCAGTCAGTCCGGACCAGTTTGTGAAGACGGCATTGACCTTCTTGAGTGTGCCTTGTCGATCCACGAGGACAATCCCGGACTGGATCGAGTCGAACACGCTCTCCAGCTCGTCGGTGATGACCGTGAGCTCTTCTGTGCGACGTGCGACCAAAGTTTTCAACCGGAGGTTCCAAAGATAAATCAAATAAAAGAGCATGCCGATGGTTCCAAGAAGCGGCAGCCACAAATGCTTCATTTTTTCGTAAGAGCGGCGCTGAACTTCTGCGGCGCCCATCCCCAGCCATTTTTCTTCAATGTTGGTCATGACGCCGGATTTGCGAAGGCGAAGGATGCCCTTATTGAGAACCGGAATCAGTTCTTTCTGGGATTTTGGAACGGCCAGCGCCGTATGGGCATTATAGACCTTTTCTTCAAGAATCCTAAAGCTCCCGGTAGGCCGCAGCTCGCTCAGGATCATGCGAATCACCGGCTCGTCGCCGGCGAGGGCTTCGACCTGTCCGGACTCCAGCAGCCGCATGGCTTCGTAAAGGTGGTCCGCGTAAACGAATTCAGGAAAAATGTTCTGCTCCCAAAGCTTGTCTATGACGACGTCTGCGCGCTGTACGGCGACGACGCGTCCGTTCAAGTCGCGCAGCGTCTCTATGTCCGAGTTTTTTCCCGGCGTGAGGACGGCGCCGCTGAGGCGGTATATGGGGTTTGAAAACGCGAAGTCCACGGCCCGGGCATCAGAGGGAACCATATCAATCATGTTGGTATCTTCGTTTTTCAACGCTTCAACAGCGTCGCTCCAAACCATTGCCTTGGTGGCAATGTTGGTCTGAAGCTCAATAGCCAGAGCGTTGACAATATCCACAGTCAGGCCGAGGTGCTGCTCGGTTTCTTCGTAATATCGGCCCAGGGGCGGGTCGTTGATGTTGCCGCCAAAGATCAGCATGCCGTAGTTGTCCAGGAGCCGACGCTCGTCCACTGTAAATTCTCTGGAATATTCGAAGTACTCCACGAGATTCAGGTCATAATCAATTCTGACGACCTCGTTGATATAATTGACGATTAACAGCAGCGTCGCGGTGAAGATGATTAAGGCGAGTTTTCGCATGGCGCACCTCCTTAGATGTGAAAAAGAGTGAAACTGGGGGTTGAGGGTGAAACTCGGTGTCTGACACCCAGTTTACAGGACTTGAAACTCGGTGTCTGACACCCAGTTTCAACACCAAGTGTCAGCGGCTGGCGCCTATCAACCCCGAGTTTCAAGTCCCGTAAAAAAAAGACCCCGGGAGAAAGGGGTAATCCCCGTTTCCTCCCAGCGTCTAGTTTATCGTTAATGAAATTACAATGCAAATGAAACTGTCGCTTCGAAGGCGGCTTTACAAAACAAAGCCTTGATCTGCCCCGCCAGGCGCTAGGCTGACAGTTTGTCTTCGATTTCCTGTGCAGCCAGTTCTTCAGGCGTGAGCTTCGCGATTGTGACACCGACGAAACTCAAAGCAATAACAACAAGCGGCATTGTGTAGTTGAAGATGGCGTACGGCAGGTATTCCATAGTGGTGACGCCGAGGACGCCGAAGAGGAAGACGCCGCAGGTGTTCCAAGGAATCAGTGCAGAGGTCAGCGTGCCGGTGGATTCGAGGGCGTTGGACAGGGTTTTAGGGTGAAGTCCCATGTCTTTGTAAGCTTTGGCATACATGCGGCCCGGGACGACAATGGAGATGTACTGCTCAGGCATAGTCATGTTGGAGCCGAGGCAAGTGGCTTCTGTCAGTGCGATCAAACCCTGAGGCGTCTTGACGCGCTTGAGGAGCTTGTTGACTATGACTTCGAGCTGGCCGGTCTTCTCCATAATGCCGCCGAACATCATAGCGATGATGGTGAGGGAAATGGAGTACATCATGTTGCTGAGGCCGCCGGAAGAAAGAAGGTCATCGATTGCAGTGACGCCGGTGTTGGACTCAAAGCCGCTGTAAGCCACATTCAGGATGTCGCCGAAGCTGGAGCCCTGGAAGATTGGCGCGAGGATGGCGCCCAGGATGATGCCTACAAAGATGCCTGGAATTGCCGGCATTTTTTTAGCGATCAAAACAATAACTGCGAGCGGCGGGATCAAGAGTACCGGTGAAATGGTGAAGGATGCCGCGAGGCCTTCTCTCATGGCGCTGATGGCGGTGAGGTCGACATCGGCACCACCATAGCGCATGCCGAGGACTGCGAAGAAGATAAGTGAAATGGTATAAGCGATAATCGTTGGTTTCAGCATGAACTTGATGTGTGTGAAGACATCCGTGCCGGCCATGGCAGGCGCGAGGTTGGTCGTGTCGGAAAGCGGCGACATCTTATCACCAAAGTAGGCGCCTGAGATGACCGCGCCGGCCGCGATTGGCGCCGGAATGCCAAGGCCTGTAGAAATACCCATAAGTGCTATGCCGATGGTTCCTGCCGTGCCCCAGCTCGTTCCGGTCGCCAGGGAAGTAACAGACGCTATAAGGAGCGTCGCGACAAGGAAGATCTTTGGAGACAGGATGCCGAGTCCGTAGTAAATCATGGTCGGAACAACGCCGGAAAGGAGCCAGACGCCAATGAGGACGCCTATGATCGCGAGAATTATGATAGCTTGAAGTGCCTGGCGGATGCCGTCAAACATGTACTGCTCAATGTCATTCCATTTGTGTCCGATCCGAAGTGCCATCAGGGTCGCGAAGGCGACGCCAATCAACATTGGGATGTGCGGGTTCGCGCCATAGACTGCGATTCCGATCCCCATTGTGGCGATCAGCAGAGCAAAGGTGGTGATGGATTCGTAAAGATAAGGCATTCTTGCTTTCATTTTAGTCCTCCTTTAGATTCGATACTATACTTATAAGCAAGTGTCGTGCCAACTAAAGGAATGGGCAATTTACAATGTTTTGAGGTATGCGTCAAATACATAATGAAATAAATTTCTAAAAATTTTGAAATTTATTTCAAAATAGAATGGAAAAAGGATCCGCAAGCGGCGTCGACATGACGCAGTCAGCGGATCCTTTTTCCTGGATTTAATTATAAATGATGGCTGTATTGAAATAATCAAATCAACGATTCTTAATTCGGATATAAGGCTGTGGCTCAAGAATGTTCTTGTAAGCCGGTCTCATGATTTTGGTGTCGCTGACAATTTGCTCAATGCGGTGTGCGCACCATCCGGCAACCCTTGCCACGGCGAACAGCGGCGTGTAGAGGTCTGCAGGAATATTCAGCATCTCGTAGACGAAGCCTGAATAGAGGTCGACATTCGCAGCAATCGCGACGTCTGAGCCTTTCATTTCCTTGAACAGTTCTTTGGTCAGTGCTTCGATATTGGAGAAGAGTTCAAATTCCTTCATGGCATTTTTTTCGAGCGCCAGTTCAAAGGCTTTCTTCTTTAATAAGACCGCTCTTGGATCCGATAAGGTGTAAACCGCATGACCCATTCCGTAGATCAGGCCTTGACCGTCAAAAGCTTGTTTTTTAAGGATTTTTTTCAGGTAAGTCTTGAGCTGTTCGACGTCACTCCAGTCTTCGACGTTCGCTTTAATGTCTGCGACCATCTCGATGACCATTTTGTTGGCGCCGCCGTGCTTAGGCCCTTTCAGGGAACCGATAGCCGCTGCCAGTGCAGAATAAGTATCCGTACCGGAGGAGGAAACCACGTGCGTCGCGAAAGCGGAGTTGTTGCCGCCGCCGTGATCTGCATGCAGGGCGAGGAGAAGGTCCAGGGTTTCAGCTTCGGTTCTGGAATAACGGTTGTCGCTGCGGATCATGTGAAGGACGTTTTCAGCTGTGCCGACGCCTCTGCGTGGGGCGTGGATAAACAGGGATTTACCGTCGATGTAATGGGCCTTCGCCTGGTAACCGTATGAGATGATGGTCGGGAAGCGGGCGATCATCTGGATGCTTTGTCTCAGGACGTTTTCTATACTCGTGTTGTCAGGGTCGTCGTCGTGGGAATAAAGGACCAGGACGCTGCGCATGAGTTTGTTCATGATGTCCTTGCTTGGGATCTTCAGGATCATGCTCTCGGTGTAGCCGGGCGGGAGCGCTCTGTAGTCGTCGAGCAGCGCGTTGAAGTCTGCCAGCTCGCTCTGGGTTGGAAGTTTTCCGAACAGCAGCAGAAACACGGATTCTTCAAAGCCTCTGCGTTTTTCCTGCTGGAACCCCTCTACCAAGTCGCGAATATCGATGCCGCGGTAAGAAAGTCGGCCTTCATCCGGGATTTTGACGCCGTTTTCAAGCTTGTAACCGTAGACATCCGCAATTCGGGTCAAACCGACGAGGACCCCTGTGCCGTTGGTGTTTCTGAGACCGCGCTTGACGTCATATTTTTCGTAGACCTCACCGGCAGTCACGTTGTTGTCGTACGCCATTTGGGTCAGGTGGTCGAAGTATTCTGTGAAATCAGTGGCCAGATACATGGTGCACCTCCGTTCTGTATATGGGTTCTTCATGTTATAAGGGCTTAGCCGATGGTCAATGCAGTTTCAAAGCCGATTCTGGCCGAGGTTTTGTGACAACCTGCATCATAGTGCATTGCGGCTTCGTAGAATTCTTCAGTCGAGCGGTTGTAAATCATCCAGGCATCAGGCTTCAAAGCTGCTTCGAGCTGCTCCAGATATAAAGTGTCATAAAGCGAAATTTTGTCGAAATCATCTGTGTTAGTAAATTCAAGTGGCAGAATGCCGGCGTTAAGTAATTGTTGTCTGAATAGAGTGCTATAGGACTTCGCGATCACTGCTTTTACGCCTTTGCAGCTTTCAGAAAGTAATGTACTCGAGGTGCTTTCTGAAGCGCCGCATTGACTGCCGGCAACTACGACGCTGGTACGTAAGTAGGACGCTCTTTGATAAAAATGCGGATCGAATTTGAAACTGTCATCAGAGACCAGGCTGACGGTTAAGTTAAGGTTCAAGCCGACGTTGGCGTTAAGATCGTTCAGCAGCGTACCTGGGTGACACTGCAAGTTTGAATTCTGGTTGGGGAAGTAAACGCCCTTTAAATTGGTGTTGCTGATCTTTTTGCAAGAATATAATTTTTTCACTGCAATTGTCACTCCTTTTCTGCTTTATTGTATACGATTATACGATTGAAACATGTTAATGTCAACAGTAAAAACAGATAAATATACTGTTTTTATTTCAGTACAAAATAAGGGGAATTCAAAAGTGGTTAAATCTTTGAAAATGGCTAATTATATGGATTTAGAGATTTTATATAATATTTTAAGTTAAACAAAAAGTTGAAAACGCTGATTAAAATTTGAGAATTGTATGGATATATATACAATTTTGCGCGGCGTAGGTTACGAAAAATTGTTGCAAGTTGCGAATGAAATAAATTCATACGAAACTTGCAAAACGAGAAAATGAATTCTATAAATGGAACAAATTTTAAAAAGAAGGCAGATTTTGGTGTAGCGCTTTCGTGTCATGAAAAATAACCATCGGCAAACTAAAAGGGAGTCCTGCCATCTTAGATTCGAGAATTCGAAAAATTTTGTATGTAATTGGAAAGCGTGCTAACATAGTGAATGAGGAAACCATGGAGCAGTTGTATGGTGCAAGCTGAAGTTTCATTCTAAAAAGGTCGGTGACACTATGAGTAAGAGAGATCTATTACTTGCGCTGCTGCTGGTTATTGTTTGGGGCGCGAATTTTACAGTTATAAAGCTGGGACTTAGCGGGGTGCCTTCGCTGGTTCTGGCAGCATCCAGGTTTTTTATAGTTTCTGTGACCGCAATCTTCTTTGTCAAAAAGCCCAAGCTTCATTGGAAGTACATTATTGCTTATGGCTTAACACTGGGTGTAGGTCAATTTGGACTTCTGTTTTATGCCATAGAAATTGGGATGCCCGCAGGGATTGCTTCCATAGTCCTTCAGACTCAGCCGTTCTTCACGGTCCTTCTGGCAGCGGTAATGTTGGGGGAGGCGGTTAAGCGACAGCAGATCGTCGGGCTGTTCATCATGGCGGCTGGCCTGCTTCTCATCAGTGGTGCCTATAAGGCCGGGGGGATTTCGTCCGTGCCTATGGTACCCTTTATACTTACCATTTCAGCGGCTTTGTTTTGGTCGATTTCCAACATTGTTACAAGATTTGCGACCAGAGATGCCCAAAAGCACGGTGAAAAGCTTGATATGCTGGGGCTGGTGGTCTGGTCCAGCCTTGTACCGCCAATACCTTTGATGCTCTTGGCTCTCCTGGTGGATTCGCCTCAAGAGATCCTGCACGCGCTGACGAATCTCAAATGGATCTCAGTGTTTTCAGCATTTTACCTGGCGTTTCTGGCAACCTTGTTCGGCTATGGGGTTTGGACCATGCTGTTTGACAAGTATCCAACGGGGAAGGTGGCGCCTTTGTCCCTGTTGGTACCGGTGACAGGGCTTTTTACTGCCCAGGTGGTTCTTGGGGAACAGCTGACGGACGTTCAATGGCTGGGGTGCCTGGTTATAATAGTAGGGCTGTTGATTTCCAATTTTGGGATCCCTCGGTTAAAGATGGTGAAGTGAGGGAGAGAAACTCGGTGTCAGAGAAACTCGGTGTCAGCGGTTACGCCTATCAACCCCCGGTTTCATCTAAACAAAAAAACCGCCTGGCACATGTCAGGCGGTTTTTTGAACCATTTTCACTCTCTCTTCAGTCTTACATTATGATAATAATGCCTTGCGTAAGAGGTAAATGCAGACAGCTTGGAAGCGATTGCGACGACGAGTACAGCCATGGTGTACCAGGTTCCGGGCTGAACAATCATCAGGAATACCGCCAGCGAAAACAGGACGGTGGCCAGCTTCCCGAACTTGTTGGCTGGGATGACCGACTTCTCCTTTCTGAAGTACATGATGAGCCCGCCTGTGATCATGAACAGTTCCTTCACGAGCATGATGGCCATAGCCCAAAGCGGCATAATGCCGTCCACGGTAAGGCAGATCAGGGCGGTCAGCAGCATGAGCTTATCAGCCAGAGGATCCAAAACCGTACCGACTACAGAAACAAGGTTGTACTTTCGGGCTATCGCGCCATCCAGGACGTCTGTCACGCCGGCCAGGATAAAAACAGCCAGCGCATAGAAATGGGCATTTGGAGCTTCAGAAAAATAAAGGAAAGCGAAGACAGGCACGAGGAACAAACGTATAACGGTCAATATATTCGGAATGTGCTTCATACGCTTCACCTCCGCTGGTTAATTTAGTCTATCTATACCTCAAAATTGGCAGTTTAAGCAACTTCATCGGGGTCAGGGCAGTTTGGAGGATCAGACCGGTCAGAATTTGGACTGTCATGCGACGGCCTTCTGATTCTTGTAAGTCGTTTCAAAAAAAGTTAACATAGAATTGAATGGAAAAGACCAGTTTACCTATAGAATGGGGGCTGCTGTTTGAATAAATCGGTTGAATATCTTCTTTATTTCACCTTATACACAGTTTTGTTATTGTGGTTCGGAAAAAGCGGCATCAAAAAAACGAGAAATCTTAGGGATTTTTTTCTGGCAGGCAACAGTCTGGGGCTCTGGGCCTCTGTCTTCACCTTTACTGCAACCTGGTTCAGTGCCGCGTCCATGCAAGGTTTGACTGGTTCGATCTTCGCCTACGGATTATCCAGCGTCTGGTATTCGGTCATTCCCTGGTATCTGGGCACCATTTTTCTTTATTTCCTGGTGCCGAGGCTGAGATGTCACAACATCATGACTCTGCCGGAATATTTTCGCGTCCGCTACAAGAGCGTTGCCCTGCAGAGGCTGGGGGGCATAGTCATAGTCTTCGCGTTCACCTTGTACATGACCATTCAGATCCGCGGCTTTGGCGTCGTCATGAGCGAACTGCTCGACATTCACTATACTTTGGCGACGCTTCTGGTGTTCATGTTTATTATTTACACGACCTTTGGCGGGCTGTTTTCAGTGGCCAGAACGGATGGTCTCAATTTCATCCTCATCTTTTTTGGGGTCGTTTTTTCTGCAGGTCTGGTCCTGAACGCAACTGGCGGACTTGGCCAGATTTTCGAGCAAGTCGCGCTGATTGGGACCACGCCGTTTGTAACAGCGGGTCAGACGGTGCCGGGCACTATGCTGGACTCTTTTTCCACAGACGCCTATCCGCCCCTCATGATCCTGACAGGGTTTGTAGGCTGGGGGCTGGGCTTCGCGGCAAACCCTCAATATGCCATCCGCATTCTAGCCGCTAAGGACCAAAAAACGGCTTACAAAATGATTACTTATTCACTGATTTTTTTAACCGTGCTCTATCTCTATCTGATTGTCATAGGTCTCGGATCCAGGGTACTGCAGCCAACGATTCAAAGCATCAACTCGGTGGACGAGGTCTTTCCGTACATGATCAATTACGCGCTCTTCAGCCGACTCAGCGGGATTGTGCTGATTGGCATGGCGGCGGCGGCGGTCTCCACGGCAAACTCTCAATTTCTGATTCTGGCAAGCGGATTCACCTACGATCTCTTCGGGTATACCGTTGACACAAAGTTAAATGACGAGAAAATGATCACCAAAAATAGGATTTTTGTTCTGGCAGCCGGCACAGTTTCCCTCATCATGTCCATTAATCCGCCCACCAGCTTGCTTAATTTTGGAGGGTATGTCTATGGTCTGTTCGCGGTGGCGTTCCTGTTTCCGTTTTATGGCGGACTATTCTGGAAGAAAGCAAATCGGAAAGGGGCGCTATTTTCTGCTTATGGCGGAGTGCTGACCATGACCATTGCGGCAGTGTTGGATCGTGGGTTGTACGGCACTCCGGGGCATCTGATCCATCCTGCGTTTCCTGGCGTTATTGTGGCCGCGATTCTCTTCTTTGGCTTCGGGTTATTTTCGGGGAGGGACGCGTCATGATCAAAATGGACATCGAAAACAAGATCCTGATTCCCTTTATGGTGCTGATCGCGTTTTCCATTGCGGTGCTGGGGCTGATTTCCTACTGGAATGGCTACCGCCTGCTTCTGAATAATCAGCGGTACGAACAGGATCAGACGGTGTCTGAAGTGGTGTACCATCTGGGCGGGGTCAACTTTGACAGCGAGGCTGAGGTGCAGGAAGCGGTGGGGTATTTGTCGGGGTACCATCGGCAGGGGCTTTATGTCTTTGAGGGGGATCAGGTGCTGATCAACCACCTGCCAGAGGGTTCCGGGATCCTTGTGCCCACGGTTATTAAAGACCGCATCGACCCAAACCAGAGGCAAGGGGTCTACGAAGACGACGCGCTGATGATCTCTTATGAGAACGATGAGAGGTCGGGATGGACGGTGGCCGTCGCCGGGGAAAAGAAAATTCTCGCCGGGGAGCTCATTGACGCCCAGAAGTATTCTATTCTGGTCGCAATCATTTCCCTCATTTTATCCATGCAGGCGACAATTCTGATCGCTCACCACCTGTCGCGGCCGGTGCGGTACCTGGCGGAGCAGTGCAACCAGATGTCCGCGGGAGACCTGGAGACGCAGCTTGAGATGGACCGTCAGGATGAGATCGGGGTCCTGGCGCAGTCGTTCAATCAGATGATCCGCAGACTTCAGGACAACGCAAAAAAGCTTCTGGAAGCCAAGCAATTTAACGAGGATATATTGAGGAGCCTGACGACGGGGGTCCTGGTCATGGATCAGGAGGGTGCAGTACTCAACCAAAACGAGGCGGCCCAGAGACTGTTGAGCCCTTCTTTGAGCGAGCAGGGTACGAATAAGGCATTTGTGACACTCCTCAAAGAGCAGCTGGATGACTTGCTTCAGATGTCCCGGACTATTGACCAATTGTACGTTCTGCAGGAGACGGCCGGAGACGAAAAGCGCTATTTCGCTACGTCTGCCGCACCGCTGACCAACAGTCTGGGGGCAACCACCGGCGCTATTTTCAGCTTTAATGATATCACCGAGAGGAAGCGGCTGGAGATGCGGATGGAGCGGGTCAACCGCATGGCGTATACCGGCCAGCTGGCGTCGGGTCTCGCCCACGAGATCAGAAATCCACTGGCGGGCATGAAGACCAGCATTCAGGTGCTGAAGCGGCGTCTGGTGACAACAGAGGAAGACCGAAACGGCGCGCTGTTCGACAACGTGCTGCACGAAATTGACCGGTTGAATAAGCTGGTCTCGGAGCTCCTGGATTTTGCAAAGCCACATTTTCCTGACTTGAGAAAAATTGACTTGAGAGCGGTGCTTGAGAGGACTTTAACATTGATCTCTCCCACAGCGGAAGAGCATCAGATCGCGCTCGCCTATGTGCAAGAGTCTGAGCCGGTTGAAATCAAAGCAGATGAAAATCAGACGGAACAGATCTTGCTGAACGTCATTTCCAACGCTATCAATGCCTCCTCAGCCCACGACCGGATTGTGATCAGGATTGAGCCGAGGTCTTCTGAATTTGATAAAACCGTTCAAGTCATTGTGCAGGATGAAGGAAGAGGCATTGCGGAAGAGGATCTCGATAAAGTATTTGATCCCTTCTTCACAACGCACGCCACAGGAACGGGCCTGGGCCTGTCTGTCGTTCAAAAGCTCATGACGGATCTGGGCGGGGAAATTCAAATGGTCAGCAAAGAAGGGGTTGGGACAACGGTGATGCTCAAATTCCCAGCACCTTAAATAAGGAGGCGGTTAGATGATTTACCGCATTTTAGTCATCGATGACGAAAAGTCTTTGAGTCATTCATTATGTGAAGGGTTAGGGGATTTGGGCTATCAGACGCAGTCGGCTTCAAATGCTGCAGAGGCTGTCAAACAGATGGCCGCTTTTAAGCCTCACATTGCGCTTTTGGATCTCAGACTTGGCAAGGACAATGGTCTGGAGCTGCTGCCGGAACTTAAGAAAATTGATTCTGATTTGGTAGCCTTTATGATGACGGCTTACGGAGATGTCAAGACGGCGGTGGCTGCGATTAAGGCCGGCGCTTTTGATTATCTTCACAAGCCCTTTGAGTTTGACGAGCTGGATATCCTCATACAAAAGGGTATTGATCACCTCAAAGCCATGAACCGTCTGACGCTGTATGAAGATGAAAAGCTGCACCGTGGAAAATACATGATTGGCGAGCATGAACTTCTGAAAGCGGTCATGCACAGAGTAGAGGTCGTTGCGCCCAGTGAGCGGACTACAGTCTTGATTCAAGGGGAGACGGGAACTGGTAAAGAGTTGGTGGCAGAAGCCATCCACAGGCTATCGCCCAGGTCGGCGCTGCCGTTTGTAAAGATCAATTGTGGGGCAATTCCTCAAAACCTTATGGAAAGCGAATTGTTTGGATTTGAAAAAAATGCTTTTACTGGCGCCGCCGCGAGAAAGAAAGGACTTTTGGAACTGGCAGACGGCGGCACTGTCTTTCTGGATGAGATCGGTGAGCTGCCCCTAGAGCTTCAATCAAAACTGCTCAGATTTTTAGAGGACCGAAAATTTAAACGCGTTGGCGGCCTTGAAGATCTCGAGGTGGACGTGCGCGTCCTCGCTGCCACAAACAGGGACTTGAAGCAGGCCATTGAGGAAAAATATTTCAGGGAGGACCTTTACTATAGGCTGCATGTGTTTCCAATTCAGCTGCCGCCTCTGAGGCAAAGAGGTGAGGATATTCTTCTGCTGACTCGGTTTTTCTTTGAGAATGAGGCAAAGAAACATCAGCGTCCGGTACCTGAATTGACAGAAGAAGCAAAAAGGTGCATGCTGACCTATCAATGGCCGGGGAATGTTCGGGAGCTTAAAAATGTCGTTGAAAGGACAATTTTGCTGTATCCTCAGCAGCGCCTCGAGCCAATCCATTTGCCGCCTGAGATTTCGAAGCTGAGGCTTGTGGAAGGTGAGGAAATTCAAAATAAAGCTGCAAATAATTATGAGGTCTTGCTCGCAAGACTGACAAGCGGCGTCTTTTCACTGGAAGAAGAGGTCGGTTTCATGGAGCGTCAGTATATTGAAGTGGCGCTTGCACTCAGTAATCAACAGATTTCCAAAGCAGCAGATCTTTTAGGCATCAGCCGGTTTGCGCTGAAACGGAAGCTTGAGAAAGGATAATGATGAGCGATTTCGCACTTTGTGCGAAATCGCTCGTTTCATATGTGCGAAATCGAACAATTTGACTAACAATTTTGAATACTCAATCTTGAGAAGGTTGCAATTTCAACGTCTGCATTTTTGGCATCAAAATTGCTTTATAATTTGGCAGGAGGTGAGGCAAATGTTCAAAGTGGATTTGAACAGTGACTTGGGCGAAAGCTTTGGCAGTTATACCATCGGCATGGATCACGCTATTATTCCTTATGTTTCTTCTGTTAATATTGCTTGTGGCTGGCACGCCGGGGACCCGCTGGTAATGGCGGAGACGGTCAAGTCGGCAATGGCAAACGGTGCCGGACTGGGGGCACACCCTGGGTATCCGGACTTAATGGGCTTCGGCCGCAGGAATTTAGCTGTTACACCGGCCGAGGTTAAGGCTTACACCCTTTATCAATTGGGGGCCCTACAGGCATTTGTCAAGGCGGCAAAAGGAAATTTACAGCATTTGAAACCCCACGGCGCCATGTACAATATGGCAGCGACAGACGCAAAACTTGCGCAAGCCATAGCGGAAGCCATTTATGAGGCAGCGCCGGAAGTCATTCTTTTAGGGCTCGCAAACAGTGAGATGATCAAAGCAGGCAAAGGGATCGGGCTCAAAGTCGCTCAGGAGGTCTTCGCGGACCGCGCCTATCAGGCAAACGGCACTCTGGTGCCAAGAAGTCAGCCGGGCGCAGTCATTCATGATGCTGAGGAAGCGATCGCGCGCGTCGTAACCATGGTCAAGAAGGGCGAGGTAACAGCCATCACCGGCGAAAAAGTCGAAATGAAAGCAGATTCGATCTGCGTTCATGGCGATAATCCGGAAGCGGTCGAGTTCGTGAAACGTATTAAATCAACACTTGAAAGCGAAGGCGTTACTGTGACAGCTTTAAAAAACGTGATTGGTTAGACCTTAAGAAAAAATAAGACTATTTGGGAGGATTCACATGGCTGATGTTAAAGCAACAACTAAAAAGGTCATTAAATCTGGAAGTTCCAGCGCTATTTTAGGCGCCGCATTCATCATGGCAACTTCTGCAATTGGTCCCGGCTTTCTGACGCAAACTGCGAAATTTACGCAGGATTTCGGTGCCAGCTTTGCGTTCGTCATTCTGATTTCTGTTATTCTGGATATTGGCGCTCAGATGAACGTATGGAGAATTATAGGCGTCTCTGGCTTAAGAGGACAGGATATTGCGAATAAAGTTCTGCCTGGACTCGGCATTTTCGTCGCCGTCCTGGTTGCATTGGGCGGTCTGGCATTCAACATAGGCAACGTCGGTGGCGCAGCCCTTGGCCTTAACGTTTTGTTCGGCATGGATCTCACGGTCGCCGCAATTATCAGCGGTATTTTAGGCATCGCGATTTTTCTTTCCAAGGACGCTGGATCGGTCATTGACCGCTTCGTTAAAATCCTCGGCGGCCTTATGATTGCTATTGTGGCTTATGTGGCATTCAGAACTCAGCCTCCGGTTGGTGAAGCTATTGTCCGAAGCGTCTCGCCTGAAAATCCAGGCGGATTGGTTTTCCCAATTATTACACTCCTTGGCGGTACAGTTGGTGGTTACATAACTTTTGCAGGCGGTCACCGTCTGATTGATGCCGGTGTCACTGGCGTTGAGAATCTTGGTCAGATCACTCGCAGTTCTGTCACTGGCATTGTCATTGCTTCCATTATGCGGATCTTCCTGTTCCTTGCGGTTCTCGGCGTTGTCAGCAAAGGCCTTGAGCTTGACGCAGCGAACCCTGCAGCTTCTGCGTTCCAGCACGGTGCAGGCATGATTGGCTACAAATTCTTTGGTGTAGTCCTTTGGTGTGCAGCGATTACTTCTGTCGTAGGTGCAGCTTATACGTCTGTCTCCTTCCTCAAAACTTTGAATCCGTTTATCATGAAATATGAGAAACAGTTCATCATTGCCTTTATTGTCGCTTCAACCATGATTATGGCAACGATCGGTAAACCTGCCAACTTACTCGTCCTCGCGGGCTCTCTCAACGGATTGATTCTTCCAATCACCATCGGCACCATTCTCCTGGCGTCCAGACGCAAGGATATCGTGGGCGATTACAAACACCCAACTTGGATGATCGTGTTTGGTATTGTTATTGTCGTCGTGGCAAGTTATGCTGGAATTACAGCACTGAAGAGCATCACCGCGCTGTTTGGTTAGTTGTACCTGTTTAAATGAATGGAGGTGAGGGCTTTTGGAAAATGAGCTCCGACTGGCGCCATCCGGCGATCTCGCCCTGGTGGCCAGCTTTGGGAACGAAATTTCCGAGGCGCTGAACACGAAGGTCAGAGGGTTGATGCTGGCCCTCGAAAAAGTCAAAGTGGATGGAATTGTCGAAATGACACCCACTTACTGTTCCCTTATGATTCACTATGATCCGCTGCGCATTGGATATGAAGCTTTGTGCGGGAAGGTTCGTGATACCTTGGGCGCTCTGGATGACATAGAGCTTCCTGAGCCGATGGTCATTGAAATTCCAACCCTCTACGGTGGAGACTATGGCCCTGACCTGGACTATGTGGCAAAACACAACGGTTTGACGGTGGACGAGGTAATTAAGATTCACACATCGGGAACCTACAGAATTTATATGCTCGGCTTTACCCCGGGCTTCCCATACTTGGGTGGTATGGATGAACGCATCGCAACGCCTCGGCTGGAAACGCCGCGGACCAAGATCGCCGGCGGCTCAGTGGGCATCGCTGGCGCTCAGACGGGGATTTATCCCATCGACAGTCCGGGTGGCTGGCAGATTATTGGACGCACACCCGTGGCCCTATATGATCCCCTCAGCGACGAACCCATTTTGTTGAAAGCGGGAGAATCCATCCGCTTTGTCCCAATTGACCAGGCAACTTTTGACCGCTTAAGTCGCGAAGGTCGCAGTGGGACCACAGAGGGGAGGGTGTAGGGATGTCAGTAGGACGATTTATTGAAGTCATCAAGCCTGGTATGCTGACACTGGTTCAAGATCTTGGCCGCTATGGCTATCAGCAATTCGGTGTGCCTGTAGCGGGCGCCATGGACCAGTTCGCGGCGGCAGCGGCGAACCTTCTCGTGGGCAATGACAGGTCAGACGCTGTACTTGAAATGATGATGCTTGGTCCTGAGCTCAAGATTGGATTTAAGGGCTGCGTTGCCCTGACCGGTGCGGATCTGGGACCTAAGATCAACGGTTCACCTGTGGCTATGTGGCAGACTCTGGAGGTTCAAGCCGGGGATGTCCTTAGCTTTGGAGGCCTGAAGTCTGGGCTGAGAGGCTATTTGGCCGTCGCCGGAGGCATTGATACGCCATTGGTTATGAACAGCCGCTCTACGTACACTAAAGCCGCTCTGGGCGGATTTGAAGGTCGGGCGCTGAAAGCGGGAGATCAGGTGCCGGTGGGCAGTGCTGAGGCTGAGAGGCCTGCTGCGATGCTGGCAATTCCTGCTGAACTTGTACCTGTTTATTCGGTTTCGAAAACGGTTCGTATTGTTCTGGGTCCTCAGAATGATGCCTTTACGAACGCGGGACTTCAGACTTTTCTCGACAGTGTTTATACTGTCACCAATGAATGCGACCGCATGGGCTACCGCTTGGAGGGGCCTTCCATTGAACATGTCAAAGGCGGGGACATAATTTCAGATGGCATTGCCTTTGGTGCGGTCCAGGTCCCTGGTCATGGCAAACCCATCATTATGATGGCAGACCGCCAGACCACTGGGGGATACACAAAAATTGCCGGTGTCATTTCCGTAGACCTGCCGCTTTTAGCCCAATCCAAACCAGGTGATCAGATTCGCTTCAAGAGGGTCTCCCTGGAGGAAGCGCATGAGCTGCTGAAGGCCCGCGAAGACTTTTACAGTGAGATTTCTGAGATGGCAGCGGCGCAGCCTATTGACGCGGTTGTTTCACTGAGCTCGATGAATGCCGAAATTATCAGTACACGTCTGTTCCGGCTAAACGTCGCCGGTGCCGTTTATGATGTGAAAGTCGAAGAAGTTAGAGTATGAAAAGGAGGCGTTAAATCTTGATACCGCTTAAAACCGCAACCCCGGCAGAAATGCGGCTCGCGATCCGAAACGGCGAGTTTGTCAAACCAACCGCAGGTCTCTGCCCGGGTTATGCACAAGGCAATCTCGTCGTCCTGCCCAAAGATTTGGCCTACGACTTCCTGCTGTTCGCCCAGCGGAATCCTAAACCGTGTCCAATCCTTGACGTCACAGAAGTAGGCAGCCGCGAAATGGCCATAGTCGCGCCGGGCTCCGACATTGCCCGTGATATTCCCAAATACCGGGTTTATGAAAACGGCGTTTATGTTCAGGAACTTGAGGATGTGTCCGGTATATGGCGCGACGATTTCGTTGCCTTCCTCCTTGGGTGCAGCTTCAGCTTCGAAGCCGCCCTCATGCAGTCCAACATTGAAGTGCGCCACATTGCGGCCGGCAGCAATGTTCCTATGTACATTACCAATATGCAGTGCCGTCCTGCAGGCGTTTTTTCCGGGCCTACGGTCGTCAGCATGCGCCCAATCCCTTACCACCAGGTCGTTAAAGCGGCGCAGATTACAGCCCGTTTTCCAGCGGTCCACGGCGCGCCGGTACACATTGGCGATCCGGCGCAAATTGGGATCAAGGACATTTCAAAGCCTGACTTCGGCGACGCCGTTGAAATCAAGCCTGGTGAAGTTCCGGTCTTTTGGGCCTGCGGCGTCACGCCTCAAGCAGTAGCCATGCAGTCCAAACCGCCAATCATGCTGACGCATGCCCCTGGCTATATGTTCATAACAGATCTTCAGGATCACGAGTTTGCGGCGTTTTAGCCGGTAATGGGGAAGCGGCCGAAAATTAAATAAATTAAGATCAGGTGGGAATTCATCTCACTGCAGCTGACTTCTGCAAAAAAATTAAAACAAGCTGAAAGTTCACCGCGCTGGTGACTTTCAGCTTGTTTTTTTGATTCGAAGAGGATGATGCCAGATTGTTTACACATTAACAGCCTATTCAATGATATAATATCTCCTAAATGAGTCTACAGAGGAGGCACACACATGATTAAAGTCATTTCCAAAAACCATGTTCCAGCTGAAAATATAGAAGCCTTCAAAGCCCTTGCGGCCAAGATGACAGTAGAAACCGTCAAAGAAGAAGGCTGCATTGATTACGCGCTTTTCGAAGATGAGAAAAACCCAAATATGCTGGTATTCGTGGAGACTTGGGAAAGCAAGGCGCATCTTGAAGCCCACTTCCAGGCGCCGCATTTCAAATTGTACGTTCCGCAATTGGGTGAGCTGAGGACAGACAAAGATCTGATGATCCTCAACCTGGCGTAATGGAGGTTAGAGCATTGAAACCACTACAAATCCTAAATTTGGGCGTCTGTGACTACCTGAGCGCCTATCAGATTCAGCTCGACCTGGTGGCTAAACGTCAAAAGAGCGAGATTGAAGATACGCTGATCCTCGTCGAACACCCGCCGGTCATCACCCTGGGCAAATCCGCAGAGGATGGCCATATTCTCTTTGCCGAGGACTACCTCAGGGAACAGGGCGTCGAAATCCACAAGATCGAACGCGGCGGAGATGTTACCTATCACGGTCCCGGCCAGATTGTAGGTTACCCTATCTTTGACATCAAGCACGGCGGCATAGGCATCCGAACCTTTGTTGAGAATCTGGAGCAGCTGTTTATACGTCTCTTAAAGGAAGAGTTCGACATCCCAGCCGGCAAGGATCCCGTCCATACCGGTGTCTGGGTGAACGGCAGCAAAATTACAGCGATTGGCCTCGCAGTCAAACGCGGCGTCACCATGCATGGCTTCGCCTTCAACGTCAATACCAACATGTCGCACTTTCAGCTGATTGTCCCTTGCGGCATTGCGGACCGGGGGGTGACCTCCCTGGAAATGCTGACGGGAGAAACTCAGGACTACGCGCGCACGACAGAGCTCGTCGCGGCTTATTTCTGCAAGGTGTTTGGTTATGAAGGTGTGAAAAACTGCAGCTATGAAGCGGGCGAATTCAAAGTCGGCACTGAGAACACATAGATTTTTTTCAAAAAAATAATAGCTAGCAGGCGCATTTTGCCTGCTGGCTATTACTCATTATAAGGTCACTGCCCAAACACCATCACCGCCACACCAGTGACGGTTAAAACGGCGCCAAAGATTTCACGAAAACTGACGCGTTCCTTGTAGAGATAGATGGAAAACGGAATGACCATGATGGGCACCAGTGCCATGATGGTAGATGCTATGGCGGCTTTGGTCAACTGGACGGCGATCAACGAGAAGGAAACACCCATGAAAGGCCCAAAGAATGCGCCCATGGTAATGAACCCCATTGCTCCGGGATTCTTCAGCGCGACTTTCGCTTCTGACCAGCGGTTGCCTATGGCGTACAAGACCAGGAATCCCGCAAGACCTGCCATCAGGCGAATCTGCGTCGCGGCGAGGGGACTGTAATCCGCACCCATGCCCAGCTTGCTGAGAATAAGCCCGGATGCCTGTCCAAAAGCGCCAATAAACGCATAGAACAGTCCTCTGAGGGGGAGTGAGGTCAGCTTCTTTGTCTCCTGATCTTCGCGTCCTTTGCTCCTTAAAAAAACGACCAGCGCAATCCCTAGAAGGGTGATGAGCATGCCTAGGAAGCTCAGAAGCGTCAGTCTTTCTCCAAAAATGACGAAGCCCATCAGCGCTGCGAAAATCGGTGAGCTGGCCATGATGACCATAGCGACGCGTACGCCAATCAAGAGGTAAGATTGGAAGAGGAACAAGTCGCCTAAAACGAAGCCAATCAGCCCGGAGATGGAGAGCCAGAGCCAGGTGATGGGGGTTGCGTCCATGGGGATCAGCGTTCCTCGGGTGATGTAGTTGAAGATGGTCATCATCAGCAGGGCGATAATCAACCTCAGTAAATTGACAGCAAAGGAACCGACGCGCTTGCCGGCCTGTTCAAAGCTGATGCCGGTCAGGGTCCAGCAAATGGCCGTCGCGAAGGCAGCGGATTCACCCAGAAAATTCATGTTGATGTGCTCCTTTATAGAAGAATTGGCTGCATTAGCATCCTCTACCATTATAGAAATGATTTTGGGATTTGCCTACAACTTTTTTTGACGATGATGAAAGAAGGTGCGAAAGCAGGGTCAATAGGCTCAAGCTCCAGCCCCCGCTTCCACACCTTTTTAGTTTGAACAACTTTATTCAACGCTTACTTAATCAGTTTGGTGGGGTGTCCGGCAATTTGCCATCTGAGGTCCTCTTTCAAATTGGCCATAGATTCCGGATCCACACTGTAATAGAATTCGTGCTCGAGGGCTAAGGCACTCATGATTCCAACTATGCTGAAAAACAGCATGCCGCCCTGAGGTGTCATGACAGTAAAGTCGAACAGACTGTGGCCCAGCATGAGCACCAGCAGTCCAGTCAGTAGCGGTGCGAGGTGATTGCCGGCTTTTTTCAGGACGAAAGCCAGGTGCAGGCTGTGTGACAGAATGATTGAGGAGACAATCAAGCCTCCGACCCCCAGCATAACCGTCACGGAGAGCCAGAGATTGTGGGCGTGGATCTCACCAGTCTGTCTGAAAAATCCGAGGAGTCCCCATCCAAAGACAGGTTTGAATTGAATCAGGTTTATGGCTTCGAGCCATAGGGCGGATCTTGAGTTGGTCAAATGGTTGACCTCAGGCATGACCAGTGCCAGGATCAGAAGCCCCGCAGAGGATAGTAAGGCACTGAGACGCCCCAGTCGGCTGCCGCTGAAGAGGCCATAGGCAATCAGGCCGAGCTCCAGACCCAGAACAGCGCCTTTTGACCCGGTGAGCAGTGTCGCCAGCAGATACAGAAGACTTCCAGTTATGTAGGTCTTTCTTTTTTCGCCGGTGGAATGGCTGATCCAGAAAAGTCCAATCAGGAACAGCGCGGCGAACCAGTCCCCGGCAACGTTAGGATTGCCAAAAGTGCTGTAGATTCTGTAGGCGGTTCGCGTTGGTATGTAAGTAGGACTCCAAAAAATTTCCGAGATGAAACTCAGGTC
>WXFH01000006.1 GCA_009881125.1 Acidaminobacter sp.
GGGTCATCTGTCAGAGAGTACTGGGTTTTAGCCATACAGATTGGGAGGTGGCCTACGCCGTCTTCTTCAAACTTCTTAATATCCTTAAGCGCTTTCGATGTAAACTCCACACCGTCTGCCCCGTAGATTTCCTTGGCGATCTTTTCGATCTTTTGAACTGCAGTCAGCTCAAGGTCATACAGTGGTGCGTATGCCGCTTTGCCGCTCTCCGCCACTTCGACGACTTTCTTCGCAAGCTCTACGCCGCCGTCTCCGCCTTTTGCCCAAACTTCGGACAGAACGACATTGACGCCGAGCTCATTGCAGCGATCTTCGACGAATTTCAGCTCTGCAGGTGTATCCAGCGGGAACGCGTTGATTGCAACGATGGCAGGTACGCCGTGCTTCTGTACGTTCTCGATTTGCTTCTCGAGGTTTGCGAAGCCCTTTGCCAGCGCCTCAAGGTTCTCAACGTTCAGGTCTGCTTTCTTGACGCCACCGTGGTTTTTAAGGGCGCGCACCGTTGCAACAATGACTGCTGCTGCAGGCTTAAGGCCCGCCTGACGGCACTTGATGTTGAAGAACTTCTCTGCGCCAAGGTCAGCGCCGAAGCCTGCTTCCGTGACCACATAATCACCGAGCTTGAGTGCCATCTTCGTTGCCACAACAGAGTTGCAGCCGTGTGCGATGTTCGCGAACGGTCCGCCGTGGATCAGCGCAGGTGTGTTCTCAAGGGTTTGAACCAGGTTTGGCATGAGGGCGTCTTTCAAGAGGAGCGCCATGGAACCCGTCGCTTCAAGCTGAGCCGCTGTGACAGGCTTGTTGTCTTTGGAGTATGCCACGATCATTTTGGCGAGTCTTTCTTTGAGGTCCTTCATGCTCGTTGAGAGGCAGAGGATTGCCATGATCTCTGAAGCAACCGCGATGTCGAAGCCGTCCTGGCGGACCACGCCGTCACCTGTGTTGCCAAGGCCTACAATTGTATTTCTCAGCGCGCGGTCGTTCATGTCGATAGCGCGTCTCCAGAGGATGCGCTTCTCATCAATGTTCAGCGCGTTGCCCTGGTGGAGATGGTTGTCAATCAGTGCCGCCAGCAGGTTGTTCGCTGTGGTCACCGCGTGAATGTCACCTGTAAAGTGAAGGTTGATATCTTCCATAGGAACGACTTGAGCGTAACCGCCGCCAGCTGCGCCGCCTTTAACGCCGAAGCACGGACCAAGGGATGGCTCGCGGAGTGCTGTAAACGTCTTCTTGCCAATTTTGTTAAGACCCATGCTGAGACCAACGTTGGTTGTCGTTTTGCCTTCGCCTGCTGCAGTCGGGTTGATTGCAGTGACCAGGATCAGTTTGCCGTCCGGCTTGTCAGCCAAACGGTCCATGACATCCAGGTGGATCTTCGCTTTGTAGTTGCCATAGAGTTCGAGGTCGTTCTCGGAAAGTCCGACTTTGGCGGCAACTTCCTTGATGTGAATCATTTGTGCTTCCTGTGCAATTTGAACGTCTGTTTTCATAGCTCTTATGTAGCCTCCTTCATTTTACAGTTAAAATAAAGCGTCCATGGAAAACCTGTCGTAATGTTGATAGTCCATAAAGGTTTCTCGTATACTATCATTTATAGCAGAAGTCAGCCGCAATTACCTTATGGAGTTTTTACATTTTTCACAGCACCTATGTTATACCCTAAACCCGCTATTGCTAAAATATTTTTTTTCAATGTTCAGATTCTTGATATAATGGGGTCAGTTAAACCAACTCAGCTTCTCAACTATCAGGGGGTAGAAGAATGAAACAACTGAAACTCATTGATCTTTCCCAGGAGATTTTCCAGGGGATGTCAGTATTTCCAATGCATCAGCCGACCTTCATCATGACCAACATGACCCATGAGGAAAACATGAACCAAACCGGCAGCAAAGCGCTTGGATTTTCGGCCAGAAACCTTCTGATCAGCGAGCATGGCGGCACCCACTGCGACGCAGTCTGGGAGTACAAGCCAAGCGGCGCCACGATCGACCACATGCCTATGAGTCACTTTTGGGGCAGCGCGATCTGTATTGACCTGTCCCATATCCGCTTTGACCGCTACATTGAGCCAAGAGACCTTGAGCTCGCTGTCAAAAAGTCGGGTCTGGAGATCTTGAAGGGCGACATTGTCTTGATGTACACCGGACATTTTGACCGCAATTTCGGCACAGATAAATGGCAGACAGAGTACACCGGACTCAGCTACGAAGCCGCAAAATGGCTCGCAGAGCGGGGTGTCGTAAACATTGGCGTAGATGCGCCTGCCATTGATCACCCAAGTGATATCAACTTCTCAGGTCATCTGATCTGCGGAGAGTACGACATGACCAATACAGAAAATCTTTGTAACCTCGATAAGATCGTCAACAAGAGATTCCTCTATTTCGGTCTCCCCCTCAGGATTCGAGGCGGCTCAGGCTCACCAATCAGAGCGGTTGCACTGGTTGAGGAGTAAATAGATTGAAGGGTCTGAGTCAAAGGGCCTTCGTTTTTTCCAAACAGTTCCAATCAACTTAAAAGTATTCAAAATTAAAACCGGACAGATCAATATCTGTCCGGTTTTTCATTGTAGGTTATTTACAAAATTATTTTGAATATTCAAGAGATTAAAACAAATTTCGTCTTATTCTTCGTAAAAATCATAGCATCAATGTCAAGTCGCACATTATAAGTCAAGAATCTTCATTATTTTAAGCGCCGTTTGAAGTCCATATCTGTCGCCTTCGTTCTCCAGATTTTTTCCTGTGATCTCCTGGATTCGATTGATGCGGTATAGGACTGTATTATAGTGGGTAAATAAAAGCTCTGACATCTTCTTTAAATTCCCGTTTGTCTCAAAATAGACGATCAGGGATTTAACCAGTTCTGTGTCTCTTTTCCGGTCGTAAGCAACCAGAGGTTCCAGAGTAGTTTCATAAAAACTGATTAATTCGTTTTTCAGGTGATCCTGGCAGAAAATCTTGTAGATCCCAAGGGCGTCAAAATTAATGACGCGTTCATTGATGTAAGTTTTCGACGCTTCGACTGCCTTATCCGCGTCGTAAAGGCTTCTGTACGCATCACCCAGACCCTTATAAAGTCTGCCTATGCCAACTTTGTAGCTTATGTGACCCATTTTGCTGTCGAGAACTGCCTCTGTTTCTTCGGCCAGCTTCTTAAACTCTTTGGCAAATTCCTCAGGACTCTTCCACATAGTCATCACATTTATTTTCTTGCCTTTATTCGCGATCAGATACGTTCTGCCTTCTTTCCGGCAAATTATATCGATCAAATACATGACTTTGGTCAGATGCTGATTGTACTCTTCGTCCGAGGCAAGGTTGGACTCCGCCTTGCTGACTCTGATGTTCATGATATTGTAGAAAGAATCCTTATCAAATCTATAATAATTTGATCTTTCAAGGGCTTTTAGCTTTCTCTTTTCGTCAAGAGAAACCAAATCCTCAAAGAACTCTGTCTTGTATTTGTTCTCCACTTCCTGCACAGAGAGTCTTTTCAAAAACTCCAGCGCAACGACATTAGCCGTGGATTCCATGTAAAGGGCGTCAAAATTCGTCAGTTCGCGCTCGTAGCCAAAGGCGACCAAATGACCGTAGACCGCATTTTTTATCATAACCGGGACCATGAAGCGATCCATTTCCTTGCCGTTGATCACAACCCGGTCTGTCAAAGTCTTGGTCTGTTTGGTTCCCGAGGTGCTGGAACGCATAAAATGCTTTACATTTTCTTCAAACTGACTGCACAGCTCCGGATCGCGCTCACCATCATGAATAAACTCCTCAAAATGATAGTCTTTTACGAGGATTGGATTCTCAATGGATTTTACCAGGCTTTTGAGAATATCCTTGACGCCGCCGCCTTTGAGAACGACGTTCATGGTGTCGTGGTGAAGGGTTTCGACTTTTCTGAGGATATTGGTCTGACGTTCGAAGATTTCCTGAAAGACAGGCGACATGATCTCCGCGAAAGGGATATCATGGTGAATTTCGACGATTGGAAACTTCAAACGGTTCGCCAGTTCGACGATTTCCACAGGTAAGCTTTCCAGATAAGGGTATACTTTAATCCCAATACCGCTGAGTTTTTTAGACGCAGAAACCTCAATCAGATTCAGCTGGTCTTCCATTGAAGTGGATTTGAAGAAATACCCCGTGGTCAGGAGGAATTCGCCTTCGTTCACCCAGCTGAGAATGTCAGGATCTGCCATGACATTGACGCGTGTCACGACATTATTGACACCTTCTTCACCTGCGACAATTTTGCAGTTCTCAAGTACTTTCATTTTAAGGATATCTTTTATAGAAACGCCCGTTTCATCTATCACTTTAATCCACCCCTGCGACTTTGACACTATGGTATTGTTTCACATCACCAGCATATTCGCTTATGGAATTACCGTTAGTATGGAAAGCAATTTCGTTTATGTACTTGGAATAAGAATATCACAAACGGACGGCATTAACAACTGATGATCTTGTTGTTTTCTTATAAACAGCGCAAAAATAATACCAACTGTATTCTTCAAAAAAACAAAACTTCACGACCGTTTACCCTGGCGCATTTATAGGTTTCCTATAAATGAAGGACATAAAAAAACGGTTCATGATTTGCAATGCGCGCAAACCATGAACCGCTTAAATCAGTTATATAATTAAGTTCGTTCTATTAGTACCAGCCGCGAACTTTCATTGCGTCAGCAATACGCTTGATGGACATAACATAAGCTGATTTTCTGACATCAATGTTGTATTTCTCTTTGATCGTGATGATGTCATTAAACGCTTTGACCATGAGCGCTTCTTGCTTCTCTTGAACTTCCTCGAATGACCAGTAGTAGTTCATGAGGTTCTGTACCCACTCGAAGTAAGAAACTGTAACGCCGCCTGAGTTTGCAAGGATGTCAGGAATCAGGAGCACGCCTCTCTCGTAGAGTGCTTTATCAGCTTCTGGAGTTGTAGGGCCGTTAGCGCCTTCAACGACAACGCGAGCTGTAATCTTGTCGACATTGTCCATAGTGATGGAGTTCTCAAGTGCGCAAGGTGCGAAGATGTCACATTGAACGCCGAAGACTTCGTTTCTGTCGAGTTCAGTTGTGCCCTGTCCGAAGCCAGTGATGAATCTGTTAGGCGCGTTGAGTGAGTATGCCATGAGCGCTTCGACATCAATGCCGTCTTCTTTGAAGAGCGTGCAAGAGAAGTCGGAAACTGCGACAACTTTAATGCCAAGCTGGTGAGCGAACAGTGCTGCGAAGCTGCCCACGTTGCCAAAGCCCTGAATCGCGACTTTGAGATCAGAGAGGTTCATGCCGAGGTATTTAGCGGATTCTCTCATCATGAGCGCAACGCCGTAACCGGTCGCTTCGTTTCTTGCGAGGGAACCGCCAAAGTTGACAGGCTTACCGGTGATGACGCCAGGAACGGTTTCGCCTCTGAGCTTGCTGTATTCGTCTACCATCCAAGACATGATCTGGCCATTCGTGTTGACGTCCGGCGCAGGGATGTCTTTCTTTTCTCCAATAATTGGAGCAATCGCTGTAATGTAAGCGCGTGACATTCTCTCAAGTTCGCCTTGGGACAAAGTAGCAGGATCGACTGTGATGCCGCCTTTGCCGCCGCCGTAAGGAATGCCTACGACGCCGCATTTGAAGGACATCCACATGGAAAGAGCTTTAACTTCGTCATAAGTAACGCCTTGGTGGAAACGGATGCCGCCCTTAGCAGGACCAACTGCATCATTATGTTGAGATCTGAAACCCTGGAACATACGCGTAGTGCCGTCGTCCATCTTAACCGGGAAATTGACTTCCAGGACTCTGAGGGGCTGCTTCAGGAGTTCGTAAACTGCCGGCTCCGCACCAAGAACTTCACATGCTGCCTTAACTTGTTGCTGGGCGATTTCAAATGGATTTAACGTTTTTTCTGCCACTTTATTGGCCTCCTTAAATCTTGTTATTGTGAAGCTCGCCAGATTCTTGTTGGTGACATGCGCTGACCTTCCCCTGGACTTGCGCCTTCAGAAGACTGGCTTGCTTGACTACCCAGATTGCAGTTGCATATAGCAGTTCCGACCATATTATAAAATTGTTGAATCGTCACGTGTTTTTCATTTTTTGTAGCGAAATTGAATCATTAATTATTAAAATTCATTTATTGTTATAATTTAAACATTCTCACACTGCCATTTTAACACATCCGCAGACAGTGTCAATACAAGGTTTCGGTCTGAATTTTCAAACTTTTTATGTAGACCAAAACTTTGATGACCTGTATTCTCGTCATTTCTTCAACTGCCTCCGCCACATGTTGCTGCACCGCTGTCGCAGTCTCAATCATACGGTATGGCGGCTTAAGTTCCAATTCCACGTGAATCTCGAGCCCGTCGCCTAATTCAATGACTCTGGTTTTATCTGCAGAGTGCACTAAAGGAACCTCTTCAGAGGCGTACTCGGCGATCTGCGCGAGCACCTTGTTGGACACGCTGAATTTTCCCAAATAGCTGAAGGTTGGCCTGACCACGGTCTTCTCACCGACGACCGTTGAATGATCCCGCCGGCGAATAATGGTCTTGACCGCGTCCAGGAAATAGCCGCTGAAGTCCCGTTTCACCTCAACAGAAGGCAGCGGAATGATGTGCTTCCCAAATTTTTCCCGCTGATTTTTCGCCATTTGAATGTCATTTGGTGTCGATACGTCCTCTATTCGAATCCATTCGTCGATCCCGTGAAGGCCCAGATTTTCCGCAATATTCTCCACCATTCTGTCAGAAGTTCCCAAAATCATTAAGGTGCTCGGCTTCAAGCGCTCAATAGCTTCCCTGACTTCTTGCCGATGGTCGCGGTGAAAAAAGATCGCCCGCTTCACCGCCGCCATTTTAGTATCTTCACGTTTGGCGGATTTTCCTGCGAGGCGTTTTGAATCGCCAATCAACAAACCATCGTCAATAATATACTGAATGCCATAATCATGGGCCACATGCATGGCCTGATGGCTTTTACCTGTTCCACTGCTGCCAACGAGTGCATAAACTTTCATTATCATCACTCCTGAAGAACCCGCATCACTTGGCTCTAATATAACTGCGCTGCCCGATCACGGCATTGTTTGAACTTGAAATCACTCTTATTATATCAGAAAGTCATGGCTTCCGTTTATCTCATGCCTCATTTTTATGTTTACCTATGGAATAGGCGCGAGTTAGTTACAATATAATGATAATCATTTTTGATTAGCTAGTTTTCTTTATTTTTTTCCTTTTTTCATTGCTATGATCCTCCTGATCTAGATATAATTTCGATATCGCCGGTCAATAAACCGGCAACTACATATTTGAGGAGGATCTCCAATGGCATATGTAATTCAAGATTCTTGTATTTCTTGCGGCGCTTGCGAGCCTGAGTGCCCAGTCAGCTGCATTACTGCAGGTGATTCCATCTACGTTATCGACGGTTCAGCTTGCATCGATTGCGGCGCTTGCGCAAACGTTTGCCCGGTTGACGCTCCAAAGCCTGAGTAAGGCATAGAGCAAAAGAAAAAAAGTAAAGCAGTGGGAAATAGGTGCAGTGGAAGTCGTTCTCCGACTTCCTTGTCGCTGCCATTTTCCCGCTGCTTTTTCTTTTAATCGTGCAGATCGTACTTTCCAACCGTCAGCTGATTCATACGACTCAAAAACTTCAGAACCGCCTTCTGTTCGTTGACTGTCATTTCTCCCAGAACATAATCCAGGTATTCCTTCTCATGACTCTGCCAGCTTTCAAGCGCCCGGTTTCCAATATCATTCAGCCCAATACGGCGAATCCTCTTGTCCTCCCGGGATACGTCCTTGTCGACCAATCCGAGCCTTTCCAGCCGCTCCACACTCCTGGAGACCAAGTCGCGGCTCAGATCAAATCGCTCTGCGATTTCCTGGATGGAGAGCGCCTGACGCTGAAGCTCCTTCAAAAGCCACAGTTCAATCAGCGTCACTTTATGCTGTTGGTCGTCCAGCGGAAATGACATCCGGTCGTAGCGCAGGACTTTGGATATGATTTTCTCAATCATGCGCTCTATGGAGAGTCTATAAGAATTCATAGTTTTATCCTAACGCCCCACAATCAGGGCTTCACCCATACCGCCGCCGATACAAAGCGTGGCAAGGCCTAATTTTGCATCTCTGCGCTTCATTTCGTGAAGCAGTGTGACGAGAATTCGAGCGCCACTGGCTCCAATTGGATGGCCAATCGCAATTGCGCCGCCGTTGACATTGGTTTTATCTGCCGGAAGCTGGAGCTCTTTCATGACAGAAAGCGCCTGAGAAGCGAAGGCTTCATTTGCCTCGATCACATCCAGCTGTTCAACTGTCAGCTGTGCTTTTTGGAGTGCCTTGCGCACCGCCGGAACCGGTCCTATACCCATGACCGATGGATCAACACCCGCTGAGGCAAATGATTTGATGACTGCCAAAGGTGTGAGCCCAAGCTCGTCCGCCTTGTCTTTACTCATCAGCACCAAAGCTGCCGCGCCGTCGTTGATGCCTGACGCGTTGCCCGCCGTAACCGTGCCGTCTTTTTTAAACGCAGGACGCAATTTGGACATACTTTCAAAGGTGGCACCTTCCCTAATGTATTCATCTCTTGAAAACAATACAGGATCGCCTTTTTTCTGCGGAATTGGAACAGGTATGATTTCCTCGTCAAAACGTCCGCTTTCGCGGGCTTCGAAGGCGCGTCGCTGACTTTCTGCAGCGAATGCATCCTGCGCTTCTTTGGAAATCTCATACTGAGATGCTAAATTTTCAGCAGTGACCCCCATGTGATAATCATTAAAAGCACACCAAAGCCCATCATTGACCATGACGTCATAAGTTTTGCCGTCGCCCATGCGCTGCCCCCAGCGTCCGGACGGCAGCAGATAAGGTGCCATACTCATATTTTCTGTACCACCGGCTATGACGACGTCATTTTGGCCTGCCATGATGCTGAGGGCGGCCATGGAAACGGTTTTAAGTCCTGAGCCGCAAATCATATTGATCGTTGAAGCAGGAACACTGTCCGGGAGACCAGCCTTTAGAGCCGCCTGTCTGGCGACGCCCTGCCCGTAACCGGCTTGAAGTACACAGCCAAAGAGCACCTCGTCCACGGATTCAACGGCTACACCTGCCCTGGCAATCGCTTCACGGATGACGAGCGCGCCAAGATCCATAGGTGTAACGTCTTTTAGTGAGCCCCCGAATGACCCTACCGGTGTACGAACCGCACTGACAATGACAACTTCTTTCATAAGAATCCTCCTTGTATAAATCGACCCCATGTTTACCCAATCACATTATACACTTATTTGTTGGAATGTTAACGATTCGTTATTTTATTAACAATGCCAATGCTTAAATGGAGGCGTTGTGTGTGGCATCTGGTGTCAGACACGTTCTTCCACGTCTTTCAAGCGGCCTTGCAGCAATAAAAAAGCCCGGCTGTCGCCGGGCAATCCTATGCTTCTTAATTATTGCTCTTTCACAAAATAAGTCAGGGTCAGCAGGTTGTCGATGAGATGGACGTTTTCCACGACGACGTCGTCATCCACTCTGAGGTCAACCGGCGCAAAGTTCCAAACTGCCTTGATCTTGCACGCCATCAGAGCGTCTGCAACATCCTGCGCACCCGCGCGGCTGGTGCATATGTAGGCGATATCAATAGGCGTTTCACTGGCGAAGGCTTTAAGATCATCCATATCCCGAACTTCAACATCATTTATCTTCAATCCGATTACCTTAGGATTTACGTCAAAAATCCCAACGAGATTAAAGCCAAATCTTGCGAAACTCGCATAGTTTGCGAGTGCCTGCCCCAAATTACCAGCGCCTATGATTATAGTGTTATAGGTTTTGGTCAGACCCAGAATTTTTCCGATCTCACTGTACAGATCCTCAACGTTGTAACCATAACCTTGTTGTCCGAAGCCGCCAAAATTATTAAGATCCTGACGAATTTGGGATGCAGTGAATCCAATGATCTCACTAAGTTCTTTCGAAGAGATCCTCTTGACATCTTTGTCGAGCAATTCTCTTAAGTAACGGTGGTATTTAGGCAGTCTTCGTATAACGGCCATTGAAATGTTCTGATTTGATGTCATAACTCTATCCTCACATCCTTTTAACTCTTATGAAAAATTATACCATTCATAAGTTCTCTATGTCAATTTAATAACAATTCAAGTCGCATGCTGCCTAAATATGTTCTTTTTGGTCATGAACGCTTACCCATCGGCGGAACTATCTTTTTCTGTGCTTTTTTCTATCATCCAAAGCTACGCTGCTGTCGAATATGATAAAATGATTTTCAAGAACGATTCACCAGAATGGAGCGGTTAGTTTGATAGCATTATCATGCAACAGTTTGACAAAATATTACGGTGTTGACCGAATCATTGAGGACATCTCCTTTACAATGTCTCAAGGCGATCGAGTAGGCCTGATCGGGCGCAATGGCGCCGGGAAGACGACGCTGTTCAAGATTCTGACAGGTCAGATCACCAGTGACAGCGGCACACTCTACCGGGCAAAGGATACTGAGATTGGCTATCTGGAACAGATCGTGCCCTCCTCCAGCTCACAGACCCTATTGGATTATGCCATGTCCATTTTTTCGGAGATGCTTGCCCGCGAGGAGGCGCTGCGCGCCCTTGAGCATGACATCGCGGACGCGGATCCAAAGGACATAAGCGTCAACGAAAAGCGGTTAGAGGAGTATTCACATAAACTTGAGTCCTTCGAAAAAGATGGCGGCTATACGTTTAGGAGCGAAGTCAAGGGTGTTTTGAGAGGTCTTGGTTTTGAGGAATCGGAGTTCGGAAGAGATCTGAATGAGCTTTCGGGCGGGCAGAAGTCACGGCTGAGCATCGGCAGACTTCTCTTAAAGAAGCCGGAGCTGCTCCTGCTGGACGAACCAACGAACCACTTGGACATAGACGCCTGCGCCTGGCTTGAAAACTACCTGAAGAGCTATCCGGGCACCATGATGATCATTTCCCACGACCGCTATTTTCTCGATCAGCTGGTCAACAAAATTTATGAGATCGAAAACGGCAAGCTCACGGAATATCCCGGGCTTTACAGCGACTATGCCCGTGAGAAGCGCAAGCGGTTTGAGGTCGAAATGAAGGCGTTTGAAAAGCAGCAGCGCGAAATCGAGCGTCAGGCGGAGATGATCCGGCGCTTTAAGCAGCACGGGACAGAAAAGCTGGCCAAGCGGGCGAGAAGCCGGGAGAAGCTCCTTGAAAAAGTGGACCGCATTGACAAGCCCACAGAGGATCACCGCCGGACTCGGCTCAATCTGACTCAGCGGATTCAGAGCGGCGAAGATGTCTTGGCGGCTGAGGGGCTGGCGAAGTCCTATGGCGGCAGAAGCATTTTCAATAATGCCGAGCTCTTTGTTTACCGTGGGGACCGTGTGGGGCTGATTGGCGCGAACGGCATAGGCAAGACGACGCTTTTTAACATTCTCTGTGGTAAAGTCGAGCCGGACGCAGGCTATTATAAGCTGGGACACAAAGTCGAGGTTGGGCTTTATGACCAGGAACAGTCCAATTTGAATCCCGGCAACAGTCTGTTGGAAGAAATCTCTGACGCTGACCCTAAGCTCGACCTGACAGAGATTCGCACTTTACTCGGCGCGTTCCTCTTCTTTGGGGATGACGTCTATAAACTCGTCTCACAGCTCAGTGGCGGAGAGCGCGGCCGATTGTCGCTGTTAAAGCTCATGCTCTCAGAAGCTAATCTCCTGCTTCTGGACGAGCCAACCAATCACTTGGACATCCAGTCAAAGGAAGCACTGGAGTCGGCGCTGGAAAATTACGAAGGCACCATTATCACCATTTCACACGACCGCTACTTCCTGAACCGGCTCTGCAATAGACTGGTGGAACTGAAGGCGGACGGTACGACACTGTATCTGGGGAATTACGATGATTACAAGGAAAAGCTCGCCACCAATCAAAAGTTGGAGAACGAGCCTGATCAGACTATAGTCAATAAGACGCGCCAGAAGGAAGAACGGCGAAGGGAAAAGGAGAAACTCTCGGAGGAACGCGCTAAAAAACGCGACCTTCAAAACCTCGAAGCGAGGCTGCACGAGCTGGAAAACGAGCTGCACGAGATTGAACAGAAAATGTGTGACGTCAGCATTTCCCAGGATCATCAAGCCCTTCTCAACTTGACAGAAACCAGTGAACAGCTGAAGGCGGAGATTGAAGTTCTTTATGAGCGCTGGACAGAGCACCTGGAAGAGTAGGTGGATTGTCTGTTCACATTATGCGTGAAAAAACAGTTCAGAAATGATGCATAATTGAACCCTCACCAGTCTGGACAAATCGAGGCTGTGGGCTATAATAGAATAGTGATCTGTGGGCGGTTTGACCGCCAACCATTGTATGAGGAGGCACCCGAATGTTTGAAATGATAAAAAGTATCATTGAAGATCAGCTGGCAATTTCAGATCCAGACAGAATCACCCTGAACACAAATCTTAGAGACGATCTGGACGCAGATTCTCTTGACGCAGTGGAAATCATTATGGCGGTTGAGGATGAGCTCGACATTGAGATCCCGGATGATATCGCTGAGCGTTTTCAAACAGTGGGTCAAATTGTGGAGTACCTGGAGAACGTTAGATAATTATATGAAAGCATAAAGAAAAGCCTGGCAGCCAAAGCCAGGCTTTTTTTTATGCTTTCGTCTGTTGTGAACACGAAAAACTACGCAATTTGTTCCTCTGCCAGGCTGACAACCTGCAGCAGCTCGAGGGGATGCTCAATCACAAAGTCCGGCTGATGGGCCATCAGAGTTTCTCTCCTAACCGAGGTCCAGCCGACCAGTACATTTGCGACGCCCGCGCGGCGGCTCGCTATCAGATCGCCGGAACTATCTCCAATAAAGAGGGCTTCCTCTGGTCTGACATTCATCCGTTTCAACGCTAAATGGACACCCTCTGGCGATGGCTTCTTTTCTTTTACGTCATCACAGGTAATGACCGTTTGAAATAAATGGTGCATACCGAGATGCTTGAGTCCCATTTGGACGCCTTCTCTGCTATTGTTGGTCACTATAGCCATTTTGAAGCTGCATTGACGCAGATCGTCAAAGAGCTCATCCATCCCTTGGAATGCCTTTGTCAGGGCGTCGTGCCGCTGGGCGTACCACTTCCTGAAGCGCGCTGTCATCTCATCCGCACGCTCAGGATTGAGGGCTGCCATCTGGTCGTGCAGCGGTTTGCCTGTCAGCTGCTCCAGCTCGTGCTGTGACAATCGGCTGCCTCTGTAGGCTTTTGAAAAAAGATTAAGGCCTTTCGCAATAATCAGGTTTGTGTCTATTATAGTGCCGTCAAAATCAAAAATAAGTGTATTGATCATGTGGACTCTCCTCGCAGTCATGTGTTCTGCCCTTTGTTTTCACTCTTCTCTACAGCATGATCATACATCTGAAGTGCAAGGATCTGATGAACTTCGTGTTAAAAGTCTGTAAATTCCTCTTATTCAGAGAAAAAGAGAGCCGGCAAACACAATCCTGATGGCGCATAGAGGCGCGCAACTTTATTCATGTATATGCACCGCTCCAATATTCATATCAACACCATACACAGTCTATCCACAGGTTATCCTTGTTAAACGACTATGTTCACAGGGGTTTCTAACAGTTTTCCACATTATCCACAAAGTCATCCACAGAAAAAATGTGGTATTCAGAATTTTCAGTTATTTATATTGTATTAACATAACAATGAAACTCGGTGTCTGACACCGAGTTTCGTGAGGAAGCGGGTATCTGACATCGACTTCTGCGCACATTAAAACGCGGCTGTCAAAAGACGCGCCGCGCTTCAATTGTTGTGTTATTCAGAATGATGGCGCATCCAGCGTCAAATTAGGAACTGCATTCAGGGTCATGTCCGCAATGTGTCCATTTAAATAGGCATAGTGACCGGCGCATCCTATCATGGCTGCATTGTCTGTACAAAGTTCAATTGGCGGATAAAGCATCCGGATGCCCTTTGCCTTGGTTTTTTGGTCCAGGACTTCTCTGAGTCGGGAATTTGCCGCGACGCCGCCTGCCAGTACAAGGGTTCCGACGTTTGAAGCCAACGCTGCAGCGACCGCTTTGTCAGTCAAAACATCGACTACCGCTTCCTGGAAGGAGGCGGCAACATCTTCCACCACAACCGGTTCGCCTTTCATCTTCATCTGATTCAGATAGCTGAGTACAGCGGATTTCAAGCCACTGAAACTAAAATCCAGGCTGTCCTGCTCCAGATAGGTTCTGGTAAAGGGAATGGCTGTGCCATTGCCAAGTCTGGCGAGCCGGTCAATCTGAGGACCGCCGGGATAACCTATCCCAAGCGCTCTGGCTACTTTGTCATAGGCTTCACCGGCAGCGTCATCCCGGGTTTTCCCAAGGATTTGGTAATGTCCATAATCCACGACCTTGACCAGATGGGTGTGCCCGCCGGAGACGATCAGCGCCGCAAAAGGGGGTTCCAAATCAGGATGGGCAATGTAGTTGGCAGCCACGTGACCTTCAATGTGATTGACGGGAATCAATGGCTTGTTCAGGGAGAACGCCAGCGCTTTAGCCGTCGAGAGACCGACCAGGAGCGCTCCGACCAGACCCGGTCCGTAAGTCGTCGCGATCAGATCGAGATCCTGAAAGGAGCAATCCGCTTCCCGAAGGGCTTCGTCAATGATCCCGCTGATCTTTTCGACATGATTGCGGGACGCGATTTCAGGGACGACACCCCCGTAGAGCTTGTGAAGATCAATTTGAGAATAAATGACATTGGACAAAACCTCTCTGCCGTTTCGGACGACGGCAGCTGAGGTTTCATCACAGCTGGTTTCAATAGCCAGCGTTAAGATTGATTTCATGACTATGCCTCCTGAAGCCTCTGAAAGGATAACCATACCTTCTAACCTGCCGCGTTTAAGCAGCTTTCAGAGGACCTGTCTGCGGTCTTTAGTCAAGTGCCATTTAAACACTAAGACTAAACCGCGGTACCAGTTAAGAATGGGATTAATGCAGAAACGAGGGACATGACGAACGGCAGGAGCACAACAACGGCAGCCTGCCAGGTCTTGAGTTTGTGGACGGTTTTAAAGCCTATGACAGACACTGCCAGATACCAGATCGTGAACAGATCGAATGCGGAAAGGAAAGAAAAGAGCGGATCTGTTGGTGCTGCATCGCCTAAAAACATGGCGGGCGAGAAGGTGAAGAGATAATTTTTCGTCATCAGCGCCAGCGGTATTCGAATCAAAGTGCCCAGCATCATGATCAGATAAGCGTAGGCTACCACGGATAGACTCCGTTTAAAAGTCGTCTTGGCCTCAAAGGCAAGGCTGAGCAGATGAGCAATAGCGCCTTTGACAAAGGGTGCTATGACGCTGACCGCAATCATGGCCACAATTGTGGAGATCATGGTCACTCTGGCAAAGCTCTGAAGCTGATCTGCCGGTATTTCCATGCCCATTTGCTGATAGGAAGCTGCCATGGTCTCCAAAGTGTAGTCTTGCATGAGACCCATAGTGACAAACGAAAACAGCGCCGCCACCAGCATACTTGCACAGTAAGGGAGAAAGACATCTGGCTTTTGACGAATGGCTTCAAAAGCGCGGACGGGGTTGATAAATATTGACACAGCCTTTTTAAAAAATGACAGCGTATTTTCCTGCTGTTCAATGGGCTCCAGCCCATACAGATCTTGATTCGGATTTCGAGGTTCCATAGACGCCCTCCTAGCTTATTTGTCAAATGTGATCGACTTTACAGTCCCCTGCATCAGCGACGTTTGTCCTTTCATTGAACGACGGTTGGCCGCCAATACAGCCGACCTCATTCATACCTCAACGCTTCAATAGGGTCCAGCTTCGCGGCCTTGTTCGCGGGATAAATTCCGAAAAAGACGCCCACACCCGCCGAAAACAGCCAGGCTAAGAGAATAGTGCCAAGGCTTGTGGATGGCGGAATTTTGATGACCCAGGCTATTCCGAAGGAAAACGCGATTCCTAAAACCGTTCCAATCACGCCGCCTATCAGTGCCACAATCACCGCTTCGACCAAAAATTGCATCAGAATGTCTTTGCGCTTTGCACCGAGCGCCTTTCGGATGCCAATTTCCCGCGTGCGCTCCGTGACAGAGACCAGCATGATGTTCATGACGCCTATCCCTCCCACTATCAGTGAGATCGCCGCAATGGCGCCAATGACTGTAGTCAGGAGTCCCAGGACTCGATTCACAGTTTCCAGCTGCTCTTCCGCGCTGAAAACCATGTATTTCTCCTGGCCAATATTATCGTGGCGTCTCTCCAGCAGTGCCTTAATGTCCTCGACAACTGCCTTTTGATCCGCTTCCATGACCAGATTGATTTCAACGCCGTTCACCCTGTCTCCAATCCCGTAAAGCCGTTCGAGGAGTGTATAAGGCACATGCACTGTTTTAGGCATTTCAAACCCCGGAATATTGGAAAACGAGGTCATGGGCGCTTCATAAACACCGGCAATAATATAGGACATACTCGACCGGGAGGTTATGGTCAGGCGTTCCCCCACGACATCCGTTCTGCCAAAGAGTTCTGTGGCTAGACTTGCATCTACGACAGCCACCGCGCGCTTTGCCTTGATGTCAGCTTCGACAAGGAATCTGCCGTGCAGAAGTTTGATGTCCTCTATGCTATTATACCGCTCGTTGACGCCGTTCAAACTGACAGAGATGGGATCCTGGTTTTGTCTCCCCTTGATTTGTCCGCTTCCGGATACGGAAATGGTCATAGCTTTGATGACCTCCGGAAAGCTGCGTTCAATAGCGTCAACATCCGCGTGGTTGAGACGGTCTCGTGAAGTTATCTCTTCCGAGTAGCTCGTCGTCACAAACAAGCGGTTCACGCCAAAGGATTCAAACTCCTGCCCTATGACTGCTTCGCTGCCGCTTCCCAGCGCCACCACAGCAATGACAGAAGAAATGCCTATGATGATCCCCAGCATAGTGAGCAGCGACCGCATCTTATTGACCCAAATGGCGTCCAGGGCAATCTTGAAGCTCTCTGCAAAGTTCACTGCGTCACCTCCCCGGATGGCGCTTCAGGCACCAGGAGTGCTTCAGCGGAGCCCTTTGCTGCCGAGTTGACGACTACTTCAGAATCCGCACCAGCCGCCATCTCCTCCGGCCAATACCTTTCACTGATGCCAGTTTTCCGGTCATCCGTGACAATGGCGCCATCCTTAAAGGTGACGATTCTCTTGGCATTATCCGCAATTTCATGCTCGTGGGTGACTATAATCATCGTGACACCCTCGTCATTCAGGCGCTTGAAGATCTGCATAATTTCCTCGGTGGAATGAGAATCCAAATTTCCCGTAGGCTCGTCTGCCAGGATTATCGCCGGCTGGGTCACAAGTGCCCTGGCTATGGCGACCCGCTGCTTTTGACCGCCGCTGAGCTCGTTGGGCTTATGATCGATTCGGTCCGAAAGACCTACGCGGTCCAGAGCCTCCATAGCTCTTTGGTGGCGCTCGGCCTTATGGACACGGCCGTAGATCAAGGGCAGCTCAACATTTTTGATAGCATTGACGCGGGCCAGCAGATTGAAGGATTGAAACACGAATCCAATCTTCTGGTTCCGGATGACTGCAAGCTGCGGGTCACTCAGGCTGCTGACGTCAACGCCGTCCAGAACGTATCGTCCCCGGGTCGGTCGGTCGAGACAGCCCAAAATGTTCATCAAAGTCGACTTTCCGGAGCCGGAGGCCCCTATGATGGCTACGAAATCCCCTTCCTCCACATGAAAGTCCACCGACCGGAGCGCTTCGACCTGAATGCTGCCCGTATCGTAGATTTTAGTCAGTCCCTGAATGTCAATCATCTACTCCACCTCGATCACTTTGACCGGATCTCCATCTTTCAGAGTCTCTGTCGGATTGAGGATGACGACGTCCCCTTCAGCCAGCCCCTCGCCTATGATTTCGACGTTCAGATCCCCCTCAATGCCGAGGGTCACCAAACGCTCTTTGGCTATGCCTTCCTCGATTACAAAGACCCTCCGCACACCCGCCGCGTCTGTATAGACCGCCTCATAAGGCACCATCAGTGCCGCCTGCTTCTCAGCTGTCAGGATCTCAATGGCCGCAGAATAGTTCGGGCGAAATTTCGTCTCCTGTGCCAGGAAGGAGACTTCTATTTTGACGACCGTTTCGGAAGACTGGCCGCTGACCAGACTTTCGGCCACGTCAGAAATGTAAGTCACCTGGCCTTCGTACTGATCCGCAAAGCCATCACTGCGTATGACGACCGGCTGTCCTACCGCAACTGAATCAATGTCGTACTCGCTGATAGACGCGGAGACCTTTAACCGATCCGAAGACGCTATGGAAAACAGAGGCAAAGCTTGGGCAGCCAGTTCCCCCGGTTTGGTACGGATGGCGTACACGACACCATCGGCAGGGGCTTTGAGCGTCAGCTTGTCCTTCTGTGACTGCAGCTGCTCCAGGGCGAGGCGCGCGGAGGAGACGGACAGGGACTGAATCCGCAGGGCACTTTCCTGGCCATAACTGCTGTAGCCACGCTCCGCGGAAAGCTTTTCCGTTTCAGCGCGCTCGAGCTGGCGCATGGCCTGATCGAGCTCGGACTGACTGATGGCGCCCGCGTCGAACAGCGCCTGCTGATCCGCGACCAGCTTCAGAGCATCCTCATAAGCGGCAGTGGCAGTCTTCAGCGGCAGATCGTAATTGAGCTTCCCGGCGCTTTGGGCCTGCTTCAGCGTCTCCTGAGCAATGCTGAGCTGAAGGCGCGCGGCCGACAGCTGCTGGTCGAGGGCCTGGGAATCCAGGGTCGCCAGCACATCGCCTTGCCTGACCTGCTGGCCAAGTTCGACCAAGACCTCCTCGACTACGCCCGGCACCTCCGCATAGACATCACGGTCCTCGGCGGCAACCACTTTTCCACTGGCGTAGACATAAGCGGCAGCCTCGCTTGTAATGACCTTATCCGTATAGACTAGAACACCGTCTTCCAACCGGGTCGCCCGCCAGATCACAAATCCAATGGCGGCAATCACGAGTGCCAGCACCAGCAGCACCCAAAGCGCGGATTTACGTTTCACTTTGCTCACCTCATCAAATGGTCTTCCACATGATCAGCGCGTCTTCCCCGCTGTCAAGGTAATAGCCCTTGCGCACGCCCATGGAGACAAAGCCTGCCTTTTCGTAAACGTGAATAGCGGAGGCATTGCCGCTGCGGACTTCCAGCGTCAGGGACGCCGCACCAAGGGCCTCGGCCTTCTTCACAAATTGAGCGATCATGTCCTGGGCGTACCCTTTCGACCGTTCCACCGGATCAATGGCGAGGTTGGTGATGTGTCCCTCGTCCAGGATCAGCCAGAACCCGCAGTACCCCACAATTTGCCCCCCCACCTCATAGACAAAGTAGTGGGCACGGGGATTGGAAACCAGTTCTTCCTCAATGGCACTGCGCGGCCAGGGCGTTTTAAAGCAGAGCACTTCCAGCTCAGCCACGCGGTCGACGTCAGCAAGGACCATGGGTCTGAGGACGCTGCCGGCGACTCGCTCTGCCTGCGTCTGGTGATTGGAATCCGTCATCCCCTCACCCCTTCAGCCGCTGCTCGCGGGTCACTTCAGCCTCGGGCCGGCGCAGATAATTCATGGGTACCTTGTCGTAATCGACGGCCTGTATCCCTTCCAGCCGTGCGCACATAGCCACAGAGGCGGCTCTTTGACAGCGCATTTCCTGAGGCGCCAGAGTTACCCGGTCGCCTAAAATGGCATGAACGCGTTCGTAGGCCTTGGCGGCGCCTTCGCCCATTAGAAGCACCTCCGTCCCGGCCTGCAGAGCAGCCTCCAGAAGTCTGGCAGCGAAGTCGTCCACCGGCCAGGCGGCCTCTTCCACCACGGTCGCCAGGCCCTCTGCCTCAAACTTCCAGGCCCCCGCATAGTATTCATTTCGCCGCGCGTCCATCATGACCGCGACAATCCGCCGGGAATCATAGGCGTTATAGGCCGTTGCCCTTAAGCTGGACACAGGGACGACGCCAATCCCGAAAGGCTGGGCGAGGCCTTTGGCCGCAGACACCCCAATCCGGAGCCCTGTAAAGGACCCTGGGCCGATAGTGACGGCAATCGCATCAAAGTCAGGAATGGTCAGTCCCAGGTAGGTCAGCGCGTTTTCGAGCATGGGCATCAGCTTCTGGGAATGGGTCATGGGATGCTGCAGGACAAAATCTGCCAGCAGCAAATCGTCCTCCACCACCGCGACCGACGCCACCAGGGACGAGGTTTCTATAGCTAGCATTCTCATGAACAAGCCACCTCCTCCTTGAAAGCTTCAATAAGCACTTTGATTTTTGCCCGGGTTTCAATGGATGGCGAGGAGAGCCTGAGATATCTCTCCTCTGCTTCAAAGCCGTAGCCTATCTCGATCCAGAGGGCGGTTTCAGGAACCATCGGCTCAATCATCCCTGCCCACTCAATCAGGCTGACGCCCTTGCCGTAGACAAAGTCATCAAAGCCAATGTCCTCCATTTCGGAGGGGTCGAGGATGCGGTACACATCAAAGTGATACACTTCCATGCCGCTTGTTGTGCTATAGACGTTCATCAGGGCAAAGGTCGGGCTGGTCACGTCCTCTTTGACCCCGAGGCCGGCGGCTATGCTTTGTGACAGGGTGGTTTTGCCTGCGCCGAGGTCACCCGTGAGGGCCACCACAGCGCCGGACTCGAGCCAGCCTGCAAGAAAATGTCCGAAGCGCTGCATGGCCTCGACAGAATTTATGATCAGGTTCAAGTGTTATCAGCTCCTTACAGGCTTGCCATTATGCTTTCTTCATGGAAAGGGAAATTTTGCCGCGCTCCTTGTCGATCCCGATCACCCGGACCTCGACTGGATCTCCGACACGGACTACGTCCATAGGATCCTTGACGAATTTGTCCGAGAGCTGGGAAACGTGGACGAGGCCGTCGTTCTTGACCCCAATGTCTACAAAGGCGCCAAAGTTGACCACGTTTCGCACCGTCCCCATCATGACCATGCCTATTTCCAGGTCTTCCATACTCAGAACGTCGCTTCTGAAGACCGGTCCCGGCATGTCCTCACGCGGGTCACGGCCCGGCTTGAGCAGCTCCTCCACAATATCCTTCAGCGTGAGGATGCCCGCGCCGGTCAGCTCTGACAATGCCTTGAAGGCTTCCTCAGGCGACTTTTTCCCCGTGGATTCCTGCATTCGTGCAAACAAGTGAGTCCTGTCCATTTTTCGCGTTTCGTCCAGACTTAGTTTGAGAGTCTTGAGCAGTGCCCTGCAGGCCGCATAGGATTCCGGGTGGACAGAAGTACCGTCCAGCGGCTCCGTGCCATCCGCTATGCGGAGAAAGCCCGCGCACTGCTCATAGGCTTTAGGCCCCAGGCGCTTGACTTTGAGGAGTTCTTTTCGGCTATGGAATTTACCGTTTTCTTCTCTGTGGGATACAATGGACTTCGCCAGCGTGGAGCCAATGCCCGACACGTATTGCAGCAGAGACGGCGTGGCGACATTGAGGTCGACGCCGACCGCGTTGACGCAGGCTTCGACGACGCCCTTCAGGGAGTCGTCCAGTTTCGCGGGATTCAGGTCGTGCTGGTATTGACCGACGCCAATGCTCTTCGGATCAATTTTCACCAGCTCCGCCATAGGGTCCTGCAGGCGGCGCCCAATAGAAATGGCCCCCCGTGTGGTGACGTCCAGGTCCGGATATTCCTCGCTGGCCAGCTTCGAAGCGCTGTACACCGACGCCCCCGCCTCGCTGACAATGGTGTAGTTCACAGGTCGGTCCGCTTCCCTCAGCATCTCCCCGACAAACTGCTCCGTCTCCCTGGAGCCAGTGCCGTTGCCGATGGAAATGAGATCCACCCCGTGTTTCTTAATCATACCCAGTAATACTCTCTTTGCACCTTCTATATCGTTGTGCGGCTTCGTTGGATAGATGGTGGTCTTATCGAGCAGACGGCCGGTTTCATCCAAAACGGCGACTTTGCAGCCGGTTCTGTAGGCGGGGTCAATAGCCAGAACGGTTTTCCCCTTGACAGGTGCCTGCATCAGCAGCGGCTTCGTATTCATGGCGAAAACGCGGATGGCGTCTTCCTGGGCTTTTTCTGTGAGCTCACTTCGAATTTCACGTTCAATAGAAGGAAGCAGCAGACGCTTCAGGCCGTCTTCGACTGCCAAGGCCAGCTGAGCGCGCTGAGCCTCGGAAAGATTTTTGATGAACTGTTTCTCCGCCATCTTCCTCAAGTGGTCCTCGTCAATGAGAAGACTGACTTTCAGGAACTCTTCCTTTTCGCCTCTGTCAATGGCGAGGGTTCTATGGGATGGCAGGGTTTTGATGGCCTCTTCAAAGATGTAATAAGTTTCATACACGGAGGTTTTATCCGGATCAGCCGCTTTGGACTGCAGTTTGCCCTGCTTCTGATAAAACGCCCGGATGGCCTGCCTCAGATCCGGGTCATCCGAAAGCCGTTCTGCCAGGATATCTCTGGCGCCGGCCAAGGCGGCCTCAATATCAGCCACTTCTTTTTCTTCATCTATGAAGGCCTCGGCAAAGGTCAGCAAGGCGGCCTCGTCGGTCTTTCGGTTGCTCTCGTCCGCCAGCCAGTCTGCCAGCGGCTCCAGTCCCCGTTCCTTGGCCATGGTGGCCCGGGTTCTTCGCTTTTGCTTGTAAGGTCTGTATAAGTCCTCCACACGCTGGAGCACAACCGCTTCCAGGATCGCGGTTTTCAACTCTTCCGTCAACGCCCCCTGGCTCTCAATGGAAGCGATAACCTCTTCTTTTCTCGCCTCCAGGCTGCGAAGGTATTTTAAGCGTTCATCAAATGCCCGGAGGGTTTCATCATCCGTACCGCCCGTCATTTCTTTTCTGTAACGCGCTATAAACGGAATAGTGTTGCCTTCGTCAATCAAGCGAACTATAGCCTCGGTCTGCTGGGCCGCCAGGCCCATCTCCTTGGATAAATGCTCAAGTATATTCATATTGTTTTCCCCTTTAATCAGTGTCGTCGCAGCGCGAACGGGTACCGCGGCGCTTTGTCAGCAGATCGCCTAACCTCTGCGTCCCTTCTCCGCCGCGCCAATCAGCCGCGCCAATCAGCCGCCTCCCGACAGAAAAACCGGTTCGCTGCGATATTCGAACCGGTTTTTTAGTCTGATGTGTCTATCAGGATTTTCTGGAGTTTTCTTTTAAATAGGCCTGTATAAAAACATCCAGTTCGCCATCCATGACACCATAGACATTGCCGACTTCAGCGCCTGTTCTGTGATCCTTGACCAGGTTGTATGGATTGAAGACGTAGGACCTGATCTGACTTCCCCAGGCGATCTGGGAGTAGTCCCCCGCAAGGTCTTCAATGCGCTCCTTGTGCTCGCGTTCCTTAAGTTCGAGGAGCTTCCCGGTCAGCATCCGCATGGCCGTCGCTCGGTTGGAGTGCTGTGAGCGCTCGTTCTGACACTGCACGACAATGCCGGTTGGAAGATGGGTGATCCTCACAGCGCTGTCCGTCATATTGACGTGCTGTCCCCCTGCGCCTGACGCCCGGAAGGTGTCAATTCTAAGGTCGCCCGGATCAATCTCCACCTTGATTTCCTCGTCCAGCTCAGGCATGACATCCACCGAAGCAAAAGAGGTATGCCGCTTACCCGAGGAATCGAAAGGCGAGATTCTAACCAGACGGTGAACGCCTTTTTCTGACTTCAAGAAGCCGTAGGCGTTTTCGCCTTCAATTTCAAGAGCGGTGCTTTTAATCCCCGCCTCGTCATCTCTCAGCAAATCGAGGATTCTGACAGAATAACCTTTGTTTTCCGCCCAACGTGAGAACATCCGCATCAGCATGGAGGCCCAGTCCTGAGCATCCGTACCGCCGGTTCCAGCGTGGATGGACAAAATGCAGCTGTTGTGATCATACTCCCCGCTGAGCAAGGTCTCCAGTTCCAGAGCTTCAATTTTCTGAGCGAGCTGCTCCACGCCTGTGACGATGTCCTGTTCAACGCTGTCATCCGATTCCGCCATTGCCATCTCAGCCAGCATCTCCAGATCCTGGTGGGACTCCACGAGTGAATCGTACAGATCAATTTTATCTTTAAGGTGCTTTGCCTGCTTCAAGACTTTCTGAGCCGCGTCCGGATCATTCCAGAATGCCTCCTGAACCGTTTTCTCTTCCAGATCCTGATGCTCCGTTTTCAAACGGTCAATGTCAAAGTGAACCCCTCAGTTCTTTCAGACGCTCCGACAATTCCCGCAGCGTTTTTATTCTTTGTTCAATAGCCAACATCCAATCACCTTCTCAAGGGGGGCTTCAAACAGCGCCCTAAATTTACCGGCTCTTAGTCCCGGTCAATACTTCACTCTGACTTGTGTTATTGGTCCAGAATTTACAGGCCGCTCGACCGCAATTAATTCCCTTCGTTGGCACCGCAGCACTTCTTGTACTTTTTGCCGCTGCCGCAAGGACACGGATCGTTGCGTCCGACTTTGACCTCTTTTTTAGCCGATGGTTTTGACACCGACACCGTATCGCCACCGCCGGATTCCGCCGTCACCTTGACCGAGCTCGTGCGCTCCGTGCGCGTCTCTATAGTCGCGTGGAAGAGATACTTAAGCGTATCTTCCTGAATGTTGCGGATCATTTCGCCAAACATATCAAAGCCCTCGATCTGATAAGCTCTGACCGGATCCTCGTTTCCGACGGCCCTCAGGGAAATGCCCTGCTTCAGCTGTTCCATGGCGTCAATGTGATCGATCCACTTGTCGTCGACCACGCGAAGCACCAGGAAGCGCTCGAGCTCTCTCATCCGCTCAGGCGTGAAGGCTTGTTCCTTCTCATCATAGAGTGTCAAAGCCTTCTGAGTCAGGGACTCTTCCAGGGTTTCACGAGTAAGGGATGGAATGTCCATCTCTTCCAAAATTCCGCCCTTTGGAAGGTAGATCTGGTGCAGATGCTCCTCAAGCCCCTTCAAATCCCATTCTTCAGGGAAATCCGCTCCGGCGGTGTACGCTTCAACTGACGTTTTGATGACCTCGTCGATCATGCCCAGCACGTGATCCTTCATGTTTTCCCCATGGAGAACCTTGGAGCGCTCCGAATAAATGATGGTGCGCTGGCGGTTCATGACGTCGTCATATTGAAGGACGTGCTTACGAATGCCGAAGTTGCGGCCCTCAACGCGCTTCTGCGCGGTTTCGATAGATTTTGAAAGCACGCTGGCTTCCAACGGCGTGTCCTCGTCCATTCCCAGCTTCTCAACCATGTCCTTGACTCGATCGGAGACGAACAGGCGCATGAGCTCATCCTCAAAGGAGAGGTAGAACTGCGAGGATCCCGGGTCTCCCTGACGGCCTGCACGGCCGCGGAGCTGGTTGTCAATACGCCTCGACTCATGTCGCTCGGTACCTATGATGTGGAGGCCGCCAACACTTCTGACATCCTCCGCTTCAAGATCTGTCACTTTTTTGTGCTCAGCGAAGATCTGCTCATAAAACGCCTTGGCCTCGATGACCTCCGGAATGTCCGGTGTCTTTGGCCTGAGCACTTCGTAAATCATCTCATCCGTATAACCGTGCTTCAACATATCCCGCTTGGACATAAACTCAGGATTGCCGCCGAGGACTATGTCCGTACCGCGGCCCGCCATATTCGTAGCAATGGTCACCTGATTCTTTCTTCCTGCCTGTGCGACGATTTCAGCTTCGCGCTCATGCTGCTTCGCGTTCAGGACCTCATGTCGGATGCCGCGCTTGCGAAGAAGCTCACTGAGATACTCAGACGTTTCAATGGAAATAGTGCCCACCAGAACCGGCTGACCATTTTTGTGACGGTTGATGATATCCTCAATAACGGCATTAAATTTGCCGTTGGTCGTCTTATAAATGGAATCAGGGAGGTCTTTTCTTTGAATAGGACGGTTCGTTGGAACCTGAAGCACGTCCATATTATAGATGTGCTTGAACTCCTCTTCCTCCGTCTTGGCTGTACCGGTCATACCTGCCAGCTTTTTGTACATGCGGAAGTAGTTCTGAAGGGTGATCGTCGCAAGGGTCTGGGACTCTTTTCTGACCTCCAGATTCTCTTTTGACTCAATGGCCTGGTGAAGACCGTTGGAATAGCGTCGACCAAACATTAGACGTCCGGTGAATTCGTCAACAATGACAATTTCGCCGTCCTTAATGACGTAATCCACATCCTTTTTCATGATCAGACGCGCTTTCAGCGCCTGATTGATGTGGTGCGAAATTTCCATATTTTCCGGGTCGCTGAGGTTTTCAAGGCTAAAGAAACGCTCCGCCTTTTCAACGCCGCCGTCATCCGTCAATACAACCGATTTTTGCTTTTCGTCGACAATATAATCAACCTCATGTCTCAAAGTCGAGACAAACATATCCGCGACCCTGTAAAGATCCGTCGACTTGGCGCCTTCCCCGGATATGATCAGCGGCGTGCGCGCCTCGTCCACGAGAATTGAGTCCACTTCGTCCACAATGGCGTAGTTCAGTTCCCGCTGTACCATCTGTTCCTTGAAGACCACCATGTTGTCCTTGAGGTAATCAAAGCCAAACTCGTTGTTCGTGCCGTAGGTGATGTCCGCATTGTAAGCCGCGCGACGCTCCTGGGTGCCAATTCCGTGCACAATACAGCCCACGGTGAGGCCCAGGAATCCATAAACCTTGCTCATCCATTCCTTGTCCCGCTTCGCGAGATAGTCGTTGACCGTGACCACGTGAACGCCTTTTCCTTCCAGTGCGTTCAAGTAAACCGGCAAAGTCGCAACCAGCGTTTTGCCCTCGCCGGTTTTCATCTCTGAAATACGCCCCTGGTGCAGCACAATGCCGCCCAGAAGCTGCACAGGATAATGTCTTAAGCCAATAGTTCTGACACTCGCCTCTCTCACTACAGCAAACGCTTCCGGCAAAAGATCCGCAAGGTCTGCCCCGGCTGCGAGCCGCTCTTTAAACTCGACAGTTTTTCCCGCCAGCTCAGCGTCACTCAGCTTCTGCATTTGAGGCTCAAACGCCTCGATTTGATCCACCATTTTCGAGAGACGCTTTATCTCCCGATCGTTGAAGTTACCAAACAATTTATCCAACAAAGCCATGCTTTTCAATCCTTTCCTACTTTAAAAGATACCTCATACATTATATCACAACACCTACACGACTTTATCACATTTATCTTAACGTTTGATTAAATCTAGTGCCATGTAAAGACTAAAATCAGACGTCTTACCGGCAAAAATTCCAAAGTGCCGCGATATCGTCAATCCCACTACTGCTTAGGTTTGCTCATTCCTCCGCCTAAATTTTCTAAATCAAAAAAGACTGCCTTTAAACAGCAGCCCTTTTATCCCAAGTTAGAATCTGTAATTGATCATACTGCCGCTTTTTCTGAACCACTGATTCTGCATGGTATCCTGAATAAAATAGGCGAGCCCGCCACTGATGAACAGATCCCCCACACTAAACAATTTAGACAGCGGATAGATTTCTGGCAGCGCGATGACTTTACCTAAATAGTAGCTCAGTCCATCTGCGCTCGTGACCAGTATATAATTGATCACCGAACCATCCTGAATGGTCTCAAGCAAGGACTGCATACCCGCTCTCAACAACGCGGCTTCAGTTACCGGCATTCTGAATCCGGCGACAGCCATAGCCAATATATTCAGGAGCGCACCAATCAAAATAATGAAAAAGCCCTTCTTCTTTCTATTCATAATTATGGCTGCGACCATGACCAAGCTCCCTGCGAACGGCAGAAAAGAGAGCCAGTTTTCAGACTTAATAAAAGGTTCGAGGACAATGGGCAGTATTTGAAGTACCACTGCTGTTAAAATCAGGCTGACACCCGCGATCTCCAGCTCAAGCAGATTTCTGACCCTGCCGCTGCGTACTATTCCGGCGATCAGGCCAAGGGCTAAAGCTTCAATAAACATGGGTTTCCTCCTTCTCTAAAGCGTTGGGATTTTCTCGCAGGTTCAGTATAAAGACCATTAAAATGCCTAAATCCAGAACCAAATCTCCAAGGCTGACACTCTTGGGCATTGGGTATGGCGGTCTTAAATGCAGTATGTCCGCGAGAAAGGTCAGTTTTGTCGTTTCGGAGTTAATGGCTGAGTGTCCGAATACCAATCCTGATTTTAGCTGCTCCGCCGTCTGCGTAAAGCCATAGCTGATGGCCATATCGATATCCACCGGCATTTTTCCATTGTTTGAGAAAATCACAATCATGTTGAGGGCGACACCAACCAGAAGAATCGCCACGCCAGGCGTCTTGAGATTGAGCGCGAAAAAAGCTACCAATAACGAGTAGACGAGCACCATCAGCGTCAGTTCATAGTCGAAGATGATCCCTCGCATCTCTGCGGTTCCCCGATTCAAAATCAGTTGGATTCCAGCTTCAATGACAGCCGCCAAAAAAGGGAGCCAGACACCCTTGATCTTGATGTTCTCGACCAAAAAGTGCCACCGATTGCTGACCACTGCGATCAACAGACCTAAAATTGTAGTTTCTATCAGCATAGGCTTCACATCATTTCATGTGTTTTTGGAATTTGTCCGTTATCTGCACAGCGGACAAACGCGTCAACGACCTCCGGATGGAATTGCTTCCCGCGCTCCTCCTTAATGATGGACAGCGCAATCTCAAAGGACATAGCTTTTCTGTAAACCCTGTCTGAAGTCATGGCATCAAAACAGTCCGACACGGCAATAATGGCTGCCTCAATGGGAATATCCGCGCCGGAGATCCCCTCTGGATAGCCTTTCCCGTCGTAGCGTTCATGGTGATACCGGATATAATTTGATAGATCCTCAAGGGATTTGACATCCTTGACTATATTAGCGCCAATCTCAGGATGCTTCTGGATAATGGCCATCTCGTGGTCCTCAAGTCTGCCGGGCTTATTGATTATGGCATCACTGATGCCTATCTTTCCAATGTCGTGGAGAATAGCGGCCGTCTTGATTTCATCTATCAACAGGACCGGTATTTTCATTTCCTTTGCGATAATAGTTGAAATTTGCGCGACGCGGTGCGAGTGACCGTTGGTGTATTCGTCCTTGGCGTCCAGCGCGTTGGAGAGGGTCTTTATGGTCTCAAAATACTGGTTTTTCATGTCCAGGTAGAGTTTGAAGCTATAGCGGGCTACGAGAAGAGGACCGAGAACTAATAACACCATAAACCAGCCGCTATTTTTATACAAGATCGCCATAAAGACGCCAATTGGTGATATTCCAATGAAATTCTGGGTGATCCAGAATAATTCATGCATGACTTCTTTAAGTTCTAACTGATCTAGCAGAGCATATAGGAGAATAAAAATCAAAATATTGATTAATATATTAACCGCAACAGCCACGATAATACTTATAATACCGAAACCAGACACTGTAAATGCTGGTAAAATGGAGTGACTCATTGCATAAGCATTACCTGCAACTAGTGACCCAATTGCATATGCGCTGCCGTTAAACAGTCGTTTGTATATTGAACTGTTAAATATGTGTCGGTATTTCCCATCAGAATAAAACACACTAAAAAACGTTCCCAAAAAATTTATTGCCGCTGCAGTATATGGATCAAATAAAAGAATTGCAGCTAAACCAATTGCAAATCCAAGTGATACATATTTTTTTTCACTTATTTGGATTATCATTGAATCTGCAATAAATGAAAGGAAAGCAAAAAAAAGCACTGAAGTCACTTTTGTTTCAGTGCTAATCATTTGTCCCGCTTCAAAAATAATAAAAAAACCAAATAAAATAATCAATGAAGTGAATACTCTCAAACCTATGTTTTGTTTCATATAGGATCTCCCATATTAGTTCGTACTAAATAAAAAATTCGGTCGGTCGATCGGTGGCTTAGGCTATTTCCAGCCTAAGTAAGCTCCACCAGCCAGTAAAAGAGACAAGAACGACATGACTACTACAGATAATCTCTTTTTCATTGAAAAGAACCCCCTTGTGAGCTGACTCTGCTGCTTCGCTATGGGCTGCAGGTTGTCTTACTCTTCGCTAAGGGCATTCCTGATTTGCGCTTTGGTACACCGACCGAATTTTTTGCCAATGAGGATTTGGTGCCGTATTACAGTTGATACATCTTGCGATTCACAGCGTCAAGCGTTGCTCTGACAACAGCTTCATTCTCAGACTTTCTGACCACTGCCGCGCCGACCAGCAGCTGCTCATCATGGCTGTCAGCAAGGGAAATTGCCACCATGGCCACTCTGGTTTTCGCCAGCAGATTGATTTCAACGTCTTCCACCACGAGTTGACGATCTGACTCCAGCATGTTGAGCACACAGTTCAGTGTCGCTGTTACAACCAGTCTCATGGCATTGCGCAGTGAGTTTACGCCTTTACAAGTTCCAATAAATTCTTCGTCAAACATTCTCAGTTTGACGGTAGCTGTCGCAATATTATCTTCTTCAACCTCGTATGTAACCTTTGACAAAAGGATGCGCTCAAGACGCTTGTCTCTGGATCCGTCTTCTATTTGCGCGATACTGATCATTCTATGATCAATAGGCATGCCATAATACGCCGTCAGCGAGGATTGGATGTCTCTGGAAATCTGTTTTGGGGCTCTGGTTCGATTAGTCAATACGTGAATTTCGCGAATTTCCTGCCCATCCAGTACGACTTTGGAAGCGATGACGCCCGACAGTTTATTTATGACGTCTTCATACTTAAGTACTTTTTCTTCCATGCGTATTTCCCCCATTCTGAGTACCATGTTAAAGTCATTATACAAAAAAAATGAAGTCTTGCAAATAGCGTCAATCACTGATTTGAGGCTTATTTTCAAATAATTTACACTATTCTCGAGCATTTAATCCAATTGTAACACAACTGTAAAAAGTCAATTAAAAAGCCTGGGGCTGAAGCCCCAGGCTGGATAGTTTAAAGCATTGGCTCAATCAAACCATATTTGCCATCTTTTCTGAGATAAACGACATTGACTTCGTCCGTTTCCCCATTCCGGAAGACAAAAAAGTTGTGACCCAACAATTCCATTTGAAGGATGGCCTCCTCAGCATCCATTGGTTTTACAGGAAACCGCTTGGTTTTGACGATACCATGCTCCACAGGAGCAGCATAGGTGCTCTCCGGGATATACTCAAAGCGGATAGTGTCATGGCTCTTATAGCGTTTTTCCAGTTTCGTCTTATGTTTGGAAATTTGCTTCTGGAGCTTCTCCACGGCCATGTCAATTGATGCATACATGTCAGGCGAAGATTCCTCGACTCGGAAGATGGCACCATTTTTAAGAGGGATCGTAATCTCGACGATCTGACGATTTTTCTGGACACTAAAGGTGGCAGTCGCCTCCACATCAGTTTTAAAATACTTTTGGAATTTGTCCAGTTTCTCCTCGACCATCTTTTTCAGAGATTCCGTAATCTCCACATTTCTACCTGCTACGATCACATTCATAACAACAACTCCTTCCGGGATTTCTTTATGTCACTTCCAGATAAGTGGGTCTTAATTATGCGCTCCTCCCATCCTGATGAAGTTGTTATGATTTTACCCCTAACCTGCGCGGTCAAACAATTTTCAATTAACATGATTTTAACAATTAAAAATGTTGAAGGATTTTTTCTAAAAAACTTTTATTTGCCGATGGTTGATTATCATACACCGTCGCAAATGTCATAGTCCAAACCTCTGCAGCGCCGGCCTCAAGCAAGGCTCGAGAGCAAACCTCAAGTGTCGCGCCTGTCGTCATGATATCATCAATGAGCAATACAGAGCGCCCGACAATGTATTCGGGTGTCCGTACTTCAAAACAGCCTTTCAAAGCCTGACTTCTGGCTTCCCGATTCAATTTTTTCATCCTAGGTGTATCCTGAGTTCGGATCAGAATGCGTCTTAGATGGTTAAGGCCAGTCATTTCACTTAAATGCTCTGCCAACAGCGCCATTTGGCAGTAGCCGCGTTGTCTGATCCTTTTCTTTGAAGAAGGCACGCCCACAATGCAGTCGACATCACTGATCCAGGTAGTTTGAAGGAGTTCCGCCATCATTTCAGCCATATGATAACCAATATAGCGGTGGTCTTTGTATTTATACTTGAAGATCAGCTGTTGAGCAAAGTCAGAGTAAGCAGCTACAGCCACGTTGCCCTTAAATGAGGTCAGTTTGCCAAAGCAGGCATAGCAAAGGGTGGTGGACATTTCAGGCAAAGGTCTGCCGCAGCGTCTGCAAATTCGGCCGTAAATGATCCCCAAATCTTTAAGGCAGCTGGGACATAACCCATAGCGCTCATCAAAAATGTCCTCACCGCAGCCAATACAGGTAACGCCTCTGGGAAACCAAAAATCGGCCGCCTTTCTGATCAAGTGCTTGAGGTCCAGGACCACAAAATCCCTCCGTGCGCTTCCGTCAATCCAAAATGTGAGCGGGGTGAGCGCATGTTATTATAAAAAATGGTTGAGATTCAGGTTTTGACCTTTTCTCCCATAGTTTCAATAAACTCCGCCTGCCGGGTTATTTTCCGGTTCAGTGCTGTATTGCGCTGACTGACGTCTGTCCGGTCCACCATCATCTTCATATATTTCTCATCCCCAACGAGCACGACAATTTTTTTGGCGCGCGTCACTGCCGTATAGAGTATATTCCTGCTCATCAGCATAGGGGGGAACCAGGTGACCGGCATAACGACAATAGGATATTCCGAGCCCTGACTTTTGTGAATGGTGACTGCGTAGGCGTGCACCACCTCTTCAAGCTGGTTGTATTGGTAATGTGCAAGCTTGTCATCATCAAAGCGAATGACCATTTTACGCTCTGACTCCAGGATGGTTTCTATGAATCCCATATCGCCGTTAAAGACACCATCGCCTTCCACAGCGTCATCCGTCACCCATTTCATGTTGTAATTGTTCTTTATTTGCATGACTTTGTCGCCTACTTTGAACACACGGTCACCTATTTTCTTGTGAGGCCTGTCTTCATTTCCGTTGAGGGCATACTGCAAAAGTTCGTTCAGTGCTTTCGTGCCTACCCGGGAATTTTTCACAGGAGTCAGAATCTGAATATCCTTGATGGGATCCACCCCATAATACTCAGGAAGCCGGCGCTTTACAAGGTCTACAATGAGGGAACAAATATCGTCCTGTTGTCTGGCGCTCACCAGAAAAAAATCCTTGTCCCGATCATTCAGCAAAGGATACTCCCCATGGTTGATTCTATGCGCGTTGATGGCGATCATACTGCGCTCGCTCTGCCTGAAAATTTCTGTCAGTCGAATCACCGGAACTCGGCCAGAATCTATTATGTCCCGAAGTACATTCCCAGGGCCGACTGAGGGCAGCTGATCTGCGTCACCGACAAGAATAAGCCTAGTTTCCGGCTTGATAGCCTTTGCCAAATGCTGCATCAGGATGATGTCAATCATAGAGACTTCATCCAGGATCAAGACATCCGCATCCAGCGGTGAATCTTCATTTCTCTGAAAGCTCAGAAATTCTTTATCTTCACTATAATTATACTCAAGCAATCTATGAATAGTCTTTGCTTCCCTTTTCGTCGCTTCCGTCATGCGCTTGGCGGCGCGACCTGTAGGGGCAGCGAGGGCTATGCTCATGCCCGCGCTTTCGAAAATCCTAATCAGACCATTTATAATTGTTGTTTTTCCGGTCCCCGGGCCGCCAGTGATGACTGCGAGTTTTTCATCAACTCCGGCTTTGACTGCCTGCCTCTGCAGTTCAGAAAATGCGATGCCTAAGCGCATCTCTATTTTGTCGATCTCATCATCCAGATCTGCTTTGACTTTACCGACAGGGGTTCCAATCATTTCTGCAATAAAGCGGGCAACGAGGGACTCCGCCATGTAAAGTGACGGCAAATAGACGGCGTCCTTCATCTCCTCAAGATCCTCTGAGTCGGTTTCGAGATATAGTTCACCTTTAAGGACCATTTCACCGAGCACTTTGAGAACCGTGTCGACAGGAACGCTCAACAGTTCAGAAACCTGTGTGCCCAATCCGGCACTCTGTATGAAAGTATGCCCTTGAGAGGCACTGTCAACCAAAACATAATGCAGTCCGCCCCTGACCCGCTCCGGGGAACCTGGATCCAGCCCCATCCGTCTAGCCAGCGCGTCTGCATGCCTGAAACCAAAGCCATCCACAAGTTCAGCCAGTTGATAAGGGTTTCTGTGAACCAAGCTTACCGCATCCGCACCTAAAATCTGATACACCTTGAGGGACATCTGCGCTGTCAATCCTAGCTTCTGCAGCTGCAATATCACGTCTCTGGATTCAAATTGCTCCCTGTAGGACAAGATTATCTCTTCCAGTTTCTTTCGGCCAATCCCGGGTACCGCCAACAACCTGTCAGGATTATAGGACATGATGTCAAAAATTTCCTCTCCAAAAGCCTCAATCAGCTTGGCTGCCATTGAGGGACCAATACCTCTGATCATGCCCGAGCCCAAATAACGCAGCAAATCCGTTTCTGTAGCTGGCAGAGTTGCCTCACATTGCTTGGCATCAAATTGCATTCCGTAGGTTGGATGGTCGACAAATCTGCCAGTAAGAACCACTTGCTCGCCCTCTCTGACATAGGGCATGATCCCCTTGGCATGCCAATAAATACCCTCACAGTCCACCACTATGACGGCAAAACCGTTTTCGTCATTTCTGTATACGATCTCTTCGACAAAACCGCTCAAGGTATTTTTTTCTGCTGCATGAGTTTCTTTAGCACTATCCATTCGGTCCAATCATCCTTTATTCAACACTTGAATTTATTATACCATTATTGCCTGACCGGTTTTAATAAAATGAGGTGGCAACTACGCACTTTTCTGATAATATATCAATAGGGTCGTGTAATAACATAGGAGGGATTACATGAACAAAATAATCTCTATTGATGAAGCCGCTTTGAAAATTCACGACGGCATGACAGTCATGATCGGTGGGTTCCTTGGGTGTGGAACGCCAGAGCGCATGATTGATAAGCTCGTCGAACTTGGGATCAAAGATTTGACCATTATTGCCAATGACACTTCATTTCCGGATAAGGGGCTTGGCAAACTCATAGTCTCAAAACAGGTCAAAAAGGCTATTGTCTCCCATATTGGCACCAATAAAGAAACCGGCCGTCAAATGACTGAGGGAGAAACAGAAGTCGTTTTAGTCCCACAAGGCACACTGATCGAGCAAATACGCGCGGGTGGCGTAGGTCTCGGTGGCGTTCTGACACCAACCGGATTGGGTACGATAGTGGAAGAAGGCAAACAAAAACTAACTATCGAAGGCAAAGAGTATCTTCTCGAATTGCCTCTCAGGGCAGATGTCGCCTTATTGTACGGCTCAAAAGTAGACCGTAAAGGCAATGTGTATTACAATGGTACAACGCGAAACTTCAATTCGATTATTGCAATGGCTGCGGATCTTGTCATTGTTGAAGCTGTGGAACTCGTCGAAGTTGGAGAAATTCATCCAAACGACGTAATGACACCTGGCGTACTGGTCCATGCTATTGTCGGAGGTGATCAGGCATGATGGATCCAAAAGAATTTATCGCACGCCGCGTCGCAAAAGAACTGAATGACGGCGATCTGGTCAACCTCGGCATTGGCCTTCCTACTATGGTAGGCAATTTTATTCCGCCTGATATTGACGTCAACTTCCAGTCAGAAAACGGTATGATCGGACTTGGCCCTGTGCCGGAGGCAACCTGCTTTGACTGGGAAATCACCAACGCCGGAGGACAACCTGTCAGCGTTCTGACAGGGGGCTGTTTCTTCGACAGCGCATTCTCCTTTGGGCTGATCCGCGGTGGACATGTCAATGCGACTGTTCTTGGCGCACTCGAGGTGGACCAGCATGGAAACCTCGCCAACTGGATGGTTCCAGGAAAAATGGTGCCCGGCATGGGCGGCGCCATGGACCTGGTGACTGGCGCCAAACGCGTCATTGTCGCCATGCAGCACACGGCGAAGGGCGAACCAAAGATTATGAAAAACTGCACGCTGCCTTTAACCGCTAAGGCACAAGTTAATTTGATCGTCACTGAAATGGCGGTCATGGAGGTCACGCCTGCAGGACTAAAAGTCCTTGAAATTGCCCCAGGTGTTTCTGTAGACGAACTCCGAGCAGCGACTGATGCGGATCTGATCATCGAAGAGCCACTTAGATTAATTGAAGTTTAGCAGACTGTATACGTAAATAGGCGCCAGCTGTCACTGACAGCTGGCTTTTTTGATCCTAAGATCGACAAAATATAAAAAGGATGTGCCACCAAAATGTCACATCCCCACAAGGCATCAGGTCAAAATCCTGAGCTTCTCTATCCTGTTTTTCTCAATACTCTCAACGACAAACTCAACATTGCCATGTTCAATGCGCTCTCCAACTTCCGGCAATCTGCCAAATTCACCTATGATAAAGCCGCCTATGGAGTCGAAATCCTCGGTTTCAATACGAAGCCCCAGCATTTCATTAACCACATCAATCCTGGTTGAGCCGTCCACTATATACTCATCTTCCTGGACCACTTCAATTGAAACCTCATGGTCATCATATTCATCCTGAATATCTCCCACGATCTCCTCAACAAGATCCTCCAGGGTGACCATACCCGCAGTTCCGCCGTATTCATCCAGAACTATAGCTATAGCAGCGCGTTTTGATCTCATCTCCGAGAAAAGCTCGCTGGTCATCTTGAATTCATAAGTAAAATAGGGCTCCCTGATAAAATCCTCTATCTTGAATGTGTTATGAACCGGCTCATAAAAAATCAGATCCTTGACATTCAAAAGACCAATTATATTATCCGGCGTCTCGTCATAAACGGGGATTCTCGAAAACCTTTCGCTCTTGAAAATATCCACAATTTCCTCAAATTCCGTGTTTTTCTCAATCATGACCATATCCGTTCTAGGTGTCATGACAGCTCCAACTTGTGAGTCCCCAAACTCAAATACGTTGTAAATCATTTTCTTTTCATCACCTTCGAGGACGCCTTCCTCGTGGCTGACAGTAACCATAGTCTTCAGCTCTTCCTCGGTGATGAACGGCTGATCTTTGTCCGGACTTCCGCCCAACAGCTTGATCAGCAGCCCTGTGACAAACATTATGGATGTCAGTACCGGCGTCATAAGCACCATCAGAAAAGAAATAGGTGTAGCAACTTTAAGTGCAATTTGTTCAGAACGCTCTGAAGCAAGCGACTTCGGCGTAATTTCCCCAAAGATCAGAACGAGCAGCGTCATGACACCCGTCGAGATCCCAATACCTTTTACAGGGCCAAAAATCGTAATGGCAATTGACGTTGCCAGCGCAGATGAAGCAATGTTGACAATATTATTGCCGACCAATATGGCGCCCAGCATACGACTTGGAGATTTTAAAAGGTTTGAGACACGATCTGCCCCCTTGACGTTTTCTTCCAACATATGCCTGAGTCTAATTTTGCTGAGAGACATCAGCGCCGTCTCTGAGGCAGAGAAAAATGCCGACATCATCAAAAGCACAATCAGTAAAATACTCTGCCATAAGTCACTAGGTTCCAATTCAATCACACTCCAGAATTATTGTAGTTTCTTAAAATGCATTATAGCATAATTTAGTTATTTTTCAAAAAAAGAGTCCCAAATCATAAGAGATTCAGGACCCTAAGTCAGCGCATAAAGCTTCTTATTTAAAGACTTATTTAAAAGCTTCTTCCTTTAAAATTGCTGCTTTATCCGTACGCTCCCAAGGTACGTCGAGATCCGTCCGGCCAAAGTGACCATAGGCTGCAACCTGACGGAAGATCGGACGTCTCAGGTCGAGGTCGCGAATGATCGCTGCCGGACGCAAGTCAAAGTGCTTGCTGACCAGCTCAAGAATTTTCTCCTCAGCCACTTTCCCGGTTCCAAAGGTCTCAACGAGGACAGAGACCGGCCTTGCAACGCCTATGGCGTATGCAAGCTCAATTTCACACTTGTCTGCAAGTCCAGCTGCTACAATATTCTTGGCAACATAGCGTGCAGCATAAGTCGCAGAGCGGTCAACCTTCGTAGGATCCTTCCCGGAGAATGCGCCGCCGCCATGACGGGAATACCCGCCGTAGGTGTCGACAATAATCTTTCTTCCCGTTAACCCGGAATCGCCCTGAGGTCCGCCCACGACAAAGCGGCCGGTAGGGTTGATGTAGTATTTGGTCTCTTCGTCCAGCAGCGCTTCAGGCACGACATGGCCAATGACATACTGCTTCAGGTCTTTCTCAATCTGCTCTCTGGTAACATCCGGGCTGTGCTGGGTCGAAATGACAATGGTATCAATTCTAACCGGTGTATCCCCATGATATTCTACCGTTACCTGGGTTTTTCCATCCGGGCGGAGATAGTCAAGGACACCCTTTTTACGGACCTCAGTCAAACGACGCGCCAGCTTGTGAGCCAACGAGATAGGCAACGGCATCAGCTCCGGGGTTTCGTTGCAGGCGTAACCGAACATCAGACCCTGGTCCCCTGCACCAATCGCTTCGATCTCGTCAGCCATTTGGCCGCTGCGATGCTCAAGCGCGTCATCCACGCCCATTGCGATGTCCGCGGACTGCTCATCAATAGAAGTGATCACCGCGCAGGTATCCGCGTCAAAACCGTACTTCGCGCGCGTATAACCAATTTCCTTGATAATGTCCCGTACCGTCTTCGGAATATCGACATAGCAGCTCGTCGTAATTTCACCCATAACCAGTACCAGTCCTGTCGTCACAGCAGTTTCACAAGCGACGCGCGCTTTGGGGTCGTTGGCGAGAATGGCGTCAAGAATGCCGTCAGAAATCTGGTCGCAGATCTTATCCGGATGTCCTTCTGTCACACTCTCAGAAGTAAAGAGTCTTTTTTTCACTTTTTCATGCCTCCTGAATTTCATCAATTTGTGTTAGTGTCTCATGCAGGACCCCAAAAGGCCTCTGCCGATGGTCTCAGCTGCGCAGCACTTTTCAGAACCGCCTCTTTGCAAATAAAAAAGCCCCTTCAGAAAAGAAGAGGCACTTCAGACTACTTAAGCACACCTCATCTCTCAGCCGTCCAAGTCGCGACTGTAGGATTTAGCACCTTTTTACAGAACAAGCGCAAGGTTTGCATATGAAATGCATACTTTCACCGTTCGTACCGGTTGCCGGGTTTCATTGGGCCTATTCCCTCCACCACTCTCAATAAGGATTCAATTATTTGTTTTTGACCATTGAAATTATAGCACAGGCATTATTGGATAGCAACCTATTTTTTTATTCCCTATCTTTGTAACCATTTCGTAAGGTCATTGTAATAGGCCGCTCCGGGAATTTTAGTATAATTGGTTTGGGAAGGTGATTCTATGCAACCACAATTTATCCGCATTGGGCGTAAATTTGCTACAGCCGCCCTTGCCCTGTCACTTATCACCTCGTCAGCTTTTGCTGACTATCAGCTTTATTATCAGAACAAAACAACCGAAACCATTACAAACGGTGTGCAGTACGAAAAACTGCTTCGCCTGACGGATGGAGGCTGGGTCAACGTCAACGTCCTGAAAGTTGATCTGCAAAACACAAATCTCAAAGTTAAACCCATCTATCCGACGCTTTTGTCCGCAAAAGCCAGTTTATCGAACATCTCAAAATCTTATGACAATCTCATCGGCTCTGTCAACGCTGACTTTTTTGATCCGGCGACAAGCTCGACCCTTGGTCCCATTGTAGATGAGGGCGACTTGGTCACGACACCAAATGGCGATACTCGCTTTGCCGCACTCAATATTACAGATTACGGCGTCCCATTCATTGATTATTGGGCTGACTATGAAATGAGCCTTTCAAATGGCAGTTACACAATGTCATTGAATTACATCAACAAGCCTTATCTGAATTACGACCGCGCCATCGTCTTTGATTCTAAATGGGCAGCAAAATCCTTTGGTAAAACAGCCAATGTCGCGATTCTTGAAATGTATGTCGAAAACGGTGTTGTCAGAGGCTTTCAGGAAAACGGAAACCCTTATCCGCTCACTGAAAACACCTTTGTCGTCGCAGCTGTAGGCACTAAAATCAAGGAACTGCGGGACAACTTCCGTGTTGGTGACACGGTGGAGATCGACTACAGCGACTCACTGAAAAATATTGACTTCACCATAGGCGGCGGCTCCGTCATGGTAAAGGACGGTAAACCCGTCAGTACCTACACGTTGAATATCGCCGGTCAACATCCAAGAACGGCAGCCGGGATCACGAAGGATAAACAACAATTGATCCTGCTTACGGTTGACGGCCGAACCAATAATTTCAGAGGCTTGAATCAACCCGAGCTCTCCCAGCTTCTAATAGAGCTTGGCGCTTATGACGCTATCAACCTCGACGGTGGCGGCTCTACAACTATGGTCGTCCGTCCGGTTGGCTCCACTGACCTCGACGTGGTCAATACCCCTTCTGACGGCGCAGAGCGCAGGGTACACAATGGCATTGGCGTGATCAGCACTGCTGAAGGCGGCACATTGGATCTGATTCTGTTGGAAGCCGCTCAGTCCGGAATTTTTGTCAACGCGCCGCTTGAGCTGTCTCTGAAAGGTATTGACGCCAACCGAAGCCCGGTCGAGATCGATCCGGCACAAATCAGCTGGTCGGTGACAGGCGTTGACGGCAGCTTTACCGAGGAAGGCTTTGTGCCTGCTTCTTCCGGCAAAGGTGTTATCACTGCGAATTATGGCGGCTTGACCGCTTCAAAGACTATTGAGGTCTATAAAGACGCAGTGGACCTGATCATCAAGCCATCCTCACTCCAGTTGAAGCTTGGCGAAACAGGAAACTTCAAGTTGTTCGCCATTGACGCGACCGGGCATCAAGCTGAGCTGCCAACAGATTTCGCGACATGGACCATTCCGGATCAACTGATCGCATTGAATCCTGACGGTACTTTCACTGCGGGAGTCAATCCAGGTAAAGGCGTGATTGCCGTGGAATATAATGGCATCAAAAAGCATTTGCCAATTGCAGTCGGCGAGTCCCATACGGTTCTGTTTGACTTTGAGCAGCCATCGGCAACCTTCCTTGGGTATCCTCAGGAAGTGACAGGAAGCTTCGTACCGCTTAAATTCAGCCCGAACGGCTCAATGGGCGGGCGGCTGATCTTTGACTTCTCGAAAACGGAAGCGACCAGAGCTGCTTATGTCATGCTGGGCGAAACCGGCGTCACCCTTCCGGAAGTCCCTGATAAGCTTGGCTTGTGGGTCTTTGGCAACTACGGCTACGAGCACATGCTAAAAGTCAAGCTCGTGGATGCTGACGGCAAAGCAGTCAACCTTGAACTCGCGCCGAGCATCAACTGGGAAGGCTGGAAATTCGTTGAAGCGGCTTATCCAAACGACTTAAAAGCGCCAGTCAAAGTGGAACGCATTTACGTGGCTGAGGATAACCCTGCGAGAAAAGATCGCGGTGTCATTGTAATAGACCAACTGGTCTCTATCAAGAAGAATGCCCTGGAAGTCAACCTCCCGGATGACGTAAATAAGCTGCCTAAACTTGAGTCTCAAAAAGTCAATACAAACGGCGGCACAACACTTCTAGTCTATGGTGGCTTTGAAGCAGGTACGCTTCTGAACGGCACTCCCGGGTCTAAGACGGATACCACCTATCTCAACTACGTCAACGCCGCAACACAGCTTAACAGATCCTCCAAGACCTATTTTGCAGGTCCTGTCGATTCTATGCTCGGCAACCTCATGGGTACTGAGGTTGTGGCTTCCAGCTACAGTGAATTTATTTCTGATCAGGTAGCCGTTGTCACCCTGAATGTCAAGAACAAGTCGATCATCAAATCGAACGCCAAGCAATGGCAGTCCTTCCTGGCGCGCACTAATGCCATGATCGCCGGAAGCGGCGAGAAATCCCTTATGATCGTCACCAACTCCACCCTCGACTTCTCAGATAAACTTGAAGAGACTCTCTTCTACGAAAAGCTTGAGCAGCTCTACAGTAAGGGGATTCGCACGACGATTTTCAGCGGCGGCGCTTCCAAAGATCCTGACCTACGCCTGACACGATACGCCAGCGTCGTCGACGTTCAGTCACTGACACCTTCCAGCACCTTTGACCTGAAAACAGGAGCCAAGGCAGTTGCTGTCAACCTGAAGGATGGCGCGATCACTTATCAGCTCAGAACAGTAACATTAAAGAAATAGCCTTACAAAAAACACAGCCGTGAAATTGGCAATCCACCAGTTTCACGGCTGTAATCTTTTTTGCAAATTCTAGGTTATGCCGCGAGCAGCGCGACGAACAACGGAATAGTCGCGATCGACAGCAGTGTGGAAATGAAGATAGCACGGCTGGCAAGCTGATAATCGCTCCCGTACTGAGCCGCTATAACGGCTGAATTAGCCGCAGCCGGCATTGCTGATATAACCACAGGGACGCCGAGCAGCAGCCCCTCAAAGCCCATGGTCATAAGTACAAAATAGACGCAGATAGGCATGATCAGCAATCTCAGGAGGGAAAAGGCGTAGACCTTCCAGTCCATGGTCAGTTGCTTGAAATCGCTGTCCGCTAAAATAAATCCAATAAACATCATAGACAGCGGCGTTGTCATGGATCCCACTAAAGTCAGCGCATCAAATATTGGAGCCGGCAGCTCCACCGACATCAGAAACAGGATAAAACCGGTCACAATGGCAACCAGACTGGCATTGACATGAAACTTCTTCGAGTGGACACTTGCTGAATCCGTATGGCGCTTCAGCACATGAACGCCATGGGTCCACACCAGAAAAGAAAACGGCAGATTGTAGATCGCCGCGTAAAAGACCCCCTGTGAACCATAAATCAGATTGATGACCGGGTATCCCATGTAGCCAAAATTCGAGAACAAAATTATGTACTCATAGACATCCATGGCTTTGCCGTCTACTTTCAGAAGCCAAGTCGCCGGTTTGACCATGAGAATGCCAAACACGTAAACTGAGAGAGAAATGACTAAAAACATAGCGCTGCTCTTCAGGACGGAGGGGGAAAACTCCATATTCATGGACGTAATCAAGAACGCCGGCAGCGTGACATTGAGGACCAAACCTCCCACTTCCCGGATCACGTCATCCGTGACGACTTTAAGCCGTTTGACGAATGCGCCAATCACTATGAGCAAAAATATGACAAAGACTTGCTGAAGTACCATTGGCAACGCTCCTTAGCTGCAAACCTGTAACCAGGCTCACCTCCATCCCCATCACTGCTTGGGAGGGTTACAGATATTCAAAGAAATCTGACAGACCGCTATTGATAAAATCGTATAATAACGGCTGATCTGCTGAAAAATCGCCCACTTTGGACAGGTACTGGCTAAGGTGACCATCGGCAAAACGCTTTTCAATGGTTTTCAGCGTTTCCTGGTCAAATGCCGCAACCAGCAATTGGTGGGACTCTGTCACAAAATAATTGGCAAAGACGTCGCCATTCAAATAGTAGATCCATTCCGACACATGAGCATTATCTTGATTGAACTCCGTGAAAAGCTCCCCCGCCAGGTAACTGTTGGGCATGAGCTCTGGCATGGACGTCTCAAACTCCGTGATAAACGCCGGGTCAAGTATGCTGTATAGGGTGATGTATTCCGTCTTGCGCAGCATGAAGGACGCCTCCACCGGGGATACCGCCAGCTGGTGCTTGAGCTCGCAGCTTCCAATCCAGCGGTGTGGATGATCTGGCAATTCGTTATGAAAGACAAGATCAAAAATGCGGACAAAATAGCCATTTTCATTTTCAATCAGAGCTTCACAGCGGAAATGCCCGGGTTCGGTCCCTTCTTTGACAATATTTTTGAGAAGTGTCGACTTCGGACCGTCCAAACGCTCGTCCAAGACGAGATCCCCCAGGTACAGAATACCCTCGGCATCCTGGCCATGGAGTCTCATGAGATAATAATGAAGATGCTCACATTCCGAGGCCGGAGACGGACCAAGACGTTCAAAAAGCTGTATGGCGCCTTCTCTGCCCAGTCCGTTTTTCTCATAGTCCTGCAAAATGAAACTGTACTGTGGCAGAAAATCATAGATAGCGTTTGGCGACTCCGGATCCACCGCATGAGCCGTAGCGACGAGATACGCGAACTCCGCGTAGGTAATGGGTTTAAAAGCGCCGCCAAGGCCTCCGGTCATCTCCAGGACCCGCTGCTCGATGCGCTCTTTTTCCATGGCGTCAAACTCATCATAAGCGTCTATGCCGTAATCCTCATAGTCTAAATGCAAAAGCTGATACAAGGTTTTTGATCCATCAATCCGCCAGCGGGCGACGACGCCAACAACACCCATAAGCCTGGTCGCCGTCGCTTGTGCGTCTATGAGCTCCGCTCGCTGTGAAAAAGGGCGGGAAAACCGCCCTTCTATTACTTTTCCCATATCGTTTCCTTTCATGCGGTTAGACAGCAGGCACTAACCGGCTCTGCACCTCTTTTGCAACCGCGTCTGCCCTTGTTTTCGCCTCTTCACCGGAGGTCGCCACGGACGAGACATAGATTTTGAGTTTTGGCTCTGTGCCCGATGGTCGAATGGCAAACCAAGTGCCGCCTTCGAGCTCATATTTGACGACATCTGACTTCGGAAGGCCGGTAGGGTCATTTTCAAAGTCAGTTATTTTTATGGTTTTGAGGCCGGCAACGACATCCATGCGGTCATTTCTGGCATTTGCCATGATCTGGCCGATTTGCGCCATGCCGTCCTTGCCCTCTCGCTTCAGGTTTACGAGTGTCTCAAAGTGGTATCCGTACTCTCTGTAGAGCGCTTCAAGGCGATCCAGCAAAGATTGCTTGCGTTTATAGTAGTACATCAGCATTTCGATAATCCAGACCGTAGAAATAACCGCATCCTTGTCTCTGACATCCGTTCCAATCAAATAGCCATAGCTTTCTTCATAACCAAAGAGGAAAGTTTTTGAGCCATCTTCATACTGGCGGATTTTTTCTCCTATAAATTTGAAGCCCGTCAAGGTGCTGACCACTTCAATGCCATTTTTCTTCGCTATAGCCGCGCCAAAATCCGAGGTGACGATTGTATCCAGGACAACCGGATTCTTTGGAAGCTCACGCAGTTGAGAGATCATGTAATCCAGAAGCAATCCGCCCGTTTGATTGCCAGTCAGTTTAATGTAATGTCCCAGGTCATCTCTGACAACGACACCCACGCGGTCGCAGTCCGGGTCCGTGGCAATGGCCGCAGAAGCGCTATAAAGTTCAGCATAAGCCACAGCACGCTCGTAGGCTTCCATTTCTTCCGGATTTGGCAGCTTGATGGTGGTAAAATCGCTGTCTTCTTCCATTTGCTCGAGGACAGGGATCAATCCTTTGAAATTGAGCGCCTCCAGCGCTTTCACAACCGGCCGTCCGCCAGTCCCGTGAAGCGGTGTGAACACTACCTTAAAGCCTTCAGGCGGATTCTGAAACATTGAAGGCGTGCAGGTTTTTGAGACAACACCATCAATGTAAGCCTGATCCACGGATTCAGACACAATTTCAAGAAGTCCTTTTGCTTTGGCAGCGGCCTCCTCCATATAAGAGACATCTTCAAAGGATTTGACCGCCAGAACATCCTCAATGACTTTGTCCGCCTCTTCAGGCACGAGCTGGCAGCCATCCTCCCCGTAGACTTTGTAGCCATTGTACTCAGGAGGATTGTGGCTGGCGGTGATGACAATGCCTGCGGATGCATTCAGATGGCGAACGGCAAAGGAAAGCTCCGGCGTCGTTCGAACACCTTCATAAACATAGGCTTTAATGCCGTTGCCGGCCATAACCAAAGCAGCCTCCAAAGCAAACACTTTGGAAAATCTGCGCGTATCATAGGCTATAACTATAGCGGGCTCTGGTCTTGCACCCCGTTCGAGTATATACTTGGCAAATCCCTGGGAGGCTTTTCGAATCACATAGCGATTCATTCGGTTTGTCCCTGCGCCTATGATGCCCCGCATGCCGCCTGTACCAAATTCCAGGTCTTTATAAAAGCGTTCCTCAATTTCCTTGGCATTGTCTTTTAGAGCCATAAGCTCCAGACGTGTGTCCTCATCCACATAAGGGCTGTCTAACCAATGCTGGTACACTTTTTGAACGTCCATGTTGATCCCCTCCTAAATGTCATGTTGTTTTCAGCAGTTCCTCAAGAACCGTAGCGAGCAGTTGGTCCCTGATGGTATTTAAATATAACCCGTTGCTCTTCAAAACATCAGGCAGCCAGCCCGGAATTTTTTTCCGGTCTTCTACCTGAATCAGAGGCTCACTGGAAAGGACCTCTTTTGACAACGCAACATCACTGATGATTCGAAAGCGGTCGATCCCGACTTTCTCGGCGCCATACTCCATCAAAGACAGGGCAATCTCAGCATAGGAAGCTGATGCATCAAGCTTCAGCAGTTCACAGAGCTTAGGAATGAGATCCTCAAATAAAAGCCTCTGAGGACTCTTATCCTTGATTCCAAGCAGCTCGGCAAGTTTGCCTATGACCGCTTCATCCATCTGAGAAAATCGCTCTATGTAGTAAAAATTATCACGCAATTGATCCACGTAATATTGACTGCCTTTGTATTTTCTGTAATGCTTCAGCGTATCAAAATACCCCATCTTCATATTGCGGTGAAGGGTTTCAGGAATCACTTCCAGCGTTCTTCCCAAATCTCCGGAAGGATATAGACGCGTGATTTCAAGACCCGCGCTGTCGAACTTTTGCTTCAGCCCCAGACCCTGAGACTCAACACAGATGATCTCTTTGAAGCCCTTTTGCTGAAGAAGCCTTACCGGCAGGTTGTCGTAGAAGCCGCCATCTATGTACAGCTTCCCGTCAATGCGTTCGAGTTTAAAGACCGGCAGATTGGCGGATGCCATCAGATACTCTGCAAGCATGCCGTCAGGCACTTCCGACAGATAGACATCCAGAGGCTTGAAGTCAGTCAGCGAGACGGTCACAAAGCCAAAGACTTTTTGAGATCTTCGAATGACCTCCTCCCGGACCGTACTTTTTAAAAGCCGTCTGAGAGGCGTGATATCCAGACCGCCTTCAGCGATGAACCGCTTAAATGATGCTCTGATTTTATTTAAATCTTCCGTTTCAAGATCCATGCGAATAATCTTGTCCATGAGTTTCTCGTCGCCATTAAAAACCAAAGACGGCTTCATGTTGTACCATATTTCCCATGCCAGTTCAAAGTCATCCTGAAGAATGTAGGCACCATTGATCGCGCCTATAGAAGTTCCGGCAACCCCGTCAATTTCGATGCCCAACTCTCTGAGCGCCTTCCAGGTACCCATATGATAGGAACCCTTGGCACCTCCGCCTTCGAGTACTAAACCCGCCAAATCGATCCCTCCAATACTGGGATTTAAAGGCAACTGACTTGGTTGCTCAGCCGCGCTCAACTAAGACCTTACGCTCTTACTAAAGTCCTTTATTCTCAATGACAGCAAACATAAGCATGCCTTTGCACGCAATTTCACCATCCACATAGGCGATGGCCTCACCTTTTCCAATGCCGCGGCGGAACGCGTGCAGCACGACTTCCATTCTGAGCTGATCTCCGGGTACAACCTGACGTTTAAACCTTACCTCATCTATACCCGCAAAAACGGCAAGTTTTCCTTTATTTTCTTCCAAACTCATTAACGCAACCGCACCGACCTGAGCAAGGGCTTCAACAATCAGCACACCCGGCATGATAGGATTCCCCGGAAAATGCCCTTGAAAAAAGGGTTCATTTACAGATACTGACTTTATACCCACCGCGCTTTTCCCAGGCTCAAAATTTTCAATTCGATCCACTAGCAAAAATGGATAACGGTGAGGAATGATTTTTTGAATTTCTATACTGTTTAACATGTTTGACCTCCTTAGCTAATCCGGCTAAATCTCAAGTGTTGTTTCTCCTGACAATGCTGCTGAACCTCCAACCCAGACAGACTGAATCCATGTCTGTTTCTGGATTTCTCCCTGTGGATTCTCCTCGTTAAAAATCGGGTCCATGTCCAGCGTTTCGCCGGATTTCTCTATCCATAAAACTCTGGCGTTGATTCTTGAAGGCTGATCCATCCACATGCCCTGCACAAAGCTCATAGCTTCCCCCATAGCGGGACTGGCGGCTTCTTTGTTGGCGTCAAATTCATCCGTACCGGAGGCTGGGAGAGACGCGCTTGCGTCGCCATTAACCGCTCCATAGGCGCTTAAATAAGCAGCCAGAGCCCCGTTGGATGTTCCTGTCGCCGACTCCTCCGCAATGCCGAACAATGGGGCGAAGTTGCGGCAACACGCGGTAACCGCCGGACGACTAGTCTCCTGGGTCAAATCGTGTCCTGATGCCAGAGCGAAGCAATGATATCCTGTGACGCCATTGACTTCGCTGATTTTTCTGATCTCCTCCAGGTCGGGCTGAATCGAACGCAACGCATCAATACTATTCACAGGCACCAGAATATCCTTTAATCCGGTGGAAACAATTTGAACCGGAAGGCCCGGCGCCTGTTGATCCTCTGACAAACCCAGTGACCAGAAAATCTCCTCTGGTTCAAGGATAGGTCCAAAGTCAGGTGCTGCTTGCTCCATCAGAATCTCTTCCGGAGAAACTTTGATTCTAAGCAATCCCGCTTTTGTTTCCTGAACCAGCGTTTGCCTTCCCTTTAAGTATCCAAGGTGCTCGAGAAGCCAAAAAGCTCCAATGGTCGCGTGCCCGCACAGTTCAACTTCTTCTGTCGGAGTAAAAAAGCGCACCTTATAGTCTGCAAGCTCGCTCTCCATGACAAATGCCGTTTCGGAAAAACCCATTCGGGCTGAAATGTCAAGCATCTGCGCCTCTGTCAGCGAGGAGACTCCAGGTTGAATCACGACACCTGCCGCGTTTCCGCCCTTTTCACCTTCAGTAAAGGCATGGATCTCATACACGTGAACCTTCATTGTCAATGCCCCCTGCTATAGCCGCTTTGTTTTCAACTTTAAAAATACGGCGCGTGGGAAATTTTCCAACGCGCCGTCATCCATTCTTTTATTGTCGACCGGTTAATCCCTAGCGCCGGCGGTGCGTCATCATGCTCTTCTCAAGCACGTCAATGTGTTCAAGAGACATGCCGGTTCCCTTGGCGACACAGGATATGGCATCCTCAGCCACGTAAGTCGGAATGCCCGTTCTCTTTTCGAGCATGCGGTTCAATCCATGCAGCAATGAGCCGCCGCCCGTCATGACAATGCCTCTGGCGCTGATATCAGACGCCAGCTCAGGCGGTGTCTTTTCAAGTACGGAGTGGACAGCATCACTGATTGCGTTGACCGGCTCTCTAAGTGCTTCGAGCATCTCTTCGCTGCTGACAGTAATATTTTTTGGAAGACCTGTAATCAAGTCTCTGCCACGGCAATCCATAGTTACAGGCTTTGGACGCGGCGAAGCCGTGCCGATCTCCATTTTAAGTTCCTCGGCAGTACGCTCTCCAATCAATAAGTTATGGGCTTTTCTCATGTATTTGATAATCGCCTCATCAAACTTGTCGCCGGCAACTTTTATGGATTTGCTGACAACAATCCCGCCAAGTGAAATCACCGCAATGTCCGCGGTACCTCCACCAATATCAATAATCATATTGCCATCCGGCTTTGTAATGTCCAGACCTGCGCCGACTGCTGCCGCTATTGGTTCCTCAATCAGGAAGGTTTTTCCGCCGCCCGCTTCAATGGTCGCATCAATAACAGCGCGCTTTTCGACTTCTGTAACGCCGCTCGGCACGCAGATTATGATCTTAGGTTTGATGAACCTGCGTGGACCACAGGTTTTATTGATGAAGTGGCGCAGCATTTTTTCGGTCACTTCGTAATCCGAAATGACGCCGTCCTTCAGCGGACGAATTGCCACGATATTGCCCGGTGTTCTGCCAAGCATCTTTCTTGCTTCTGAGCCTACAGAAAGTACGCGGCCCGTATCTCTGTCAATTGCGACCACTGAGGGCTCCTGAAGCACAATGCCTTTGCCTTTTATGAAAACGAGAACGCTGGCGGTTCCCAGGTCGATCCCAATTTCAGTGCCTAATCCAAACATAGCTGACCTCCTAATGTCTTTTCGTTTCAATGGGTAGCAGCAGAATGACTGCCAAAATATCTATTCCAAATCTGTTTGTCAGCTGTCTGCGCGCGAAATATTGGCACCCAGCTGCCGGAGTTTGTTTTCTATCTCCACATAGCCACGGTCAATATGATAAGTGTTTCCAATCTCAGTAGTCCCATCTGAAATTAAGCCGGCCAATATAAGGGCAGCACCCGCCCTAAGATCTGTTGCCATGACCTTAGTGCCATGTAGCGTTCTGACACCTGTAACGACAGCGCTGTGACCTTCAATCTTGATGTCCGCGCCCATACGGTTCAACTCTGCGACATGCATAAAACGATTTTCAAAAACAGTTTCAATAATGACAGAGGAATCTGATGCCGCAGCCATCAACGCCATAAACTGAGCCTGCATATCTGTAGGAAAACCTGGATATGGCAGCGTCGTGACATCCACCGAATTGATTTTACCCTGACCAATGACCCTCAGTGAGTCTTCAAACTCCTCAATGACAACCCCTGCTTCCTTCAGCTTGGCGATTATTGGTTTGAGATGACTCGGCACGACATTTTCAACCATAACATCCCCATTTGTAATCGCAGCTGCGACCATGTAAGTCCCGGCCTCGATGCGGTCCGGAATCACCTGGTGACGTGCCCCTTCCAGCCGCTCAACGCCCTGGATCCGAATAGTATCCGTACCGGCGCCTTTAACCTTTGCGCCCATCTTGTTCAAAAAGTTCGCCAAATCAATGATCTCAGGCTCTTCTGCAGCATTCTCGATAATAGTCGTTCCCGTCGCCATGCTTGCTGCCATCATGATATTTTCAGTTGCACCTACACTTGGAAAGTCCAGATAAACACTGTTGCCAATCAGCTTCTCCGCCCGTACTTCAATAAACCCTTCGCCGTGCTCCACATGAGCACCGAGAGCTGCAAAGCCTTTCAGATGGAGATCCACCGGTCTGGCGCCTATTGCACAGCCGCCAGGCATTGGTATGCGTGCAATGCCACATCTAGCCAGTAATGGTCCCATGACAAAAAAAGACGCCCGCATTTTCTGAACTAAATCAAACGGAGCCTCCGTCTGTGTAATGACCGGTGTATTCACTTCCAATATACCGTCCTGAATGCCGCTGACAACAGCGCCAAAGGCTCTGAGCACATCACTCATGACTTCAACATCTTTAAGCGGCGGCACATCCTCAAGTACACAAGGTGTATCTGCCAGCAGCGTGGCCGCCATGATAGGCAGCACTGCGTTTTTTGCACCACTTATTTTGACGCATCCTTTCAAAGGACCGCTTTTATTCACTAATATATTTGCCAAAATTGGCCTCCTCTCGCGATCGCCAAATATCCGCAACATTAATTGAAGCTTTTATAAGGTCGCCCCAGACATAATTCACCGCTTGCATTATATACAATTACGAAGGAAAGTTCAACCTCTTTCATTATAACGCAAAAATCGCCAAGCAAAAAGATAAAAGGTTCACGAGGGGATTATTTAGTACCGCGGGACAGATTTTATTCTTTAATTGCCAATTAATTGAACGATTATAGTATTAAAGAGACACAAAACCGTACAAATTAAAAAGCACCCCCGCACATGAAGCCAAAGCTGGGGCCAGCGCTTTTTACGCGGCTGACCCCAGCTTTAGCGAATCGTTCTTTAGTGCGTGAATGCTTCTTATTCAGGTTAGTTTTTTTCAGCCACTCTGATCCGGTTAGTCGCTCGAGTCAGTGAATCAATTGCTCTCGCGTAATCGAGCTCGCTGTCGCGTCGTTCAAGACGGTTCTGCGCACGCTGCTGAGCAGCTTTGGCCCTGTTCAGATCAATTTCATCAGCCCACTCAGCAGAATCCGTGACCACCGTTGTCTTGTCGTAGGTTACAGTTATGAAGCCGCCGCTGCATGCCGCGTCCCTGAACTTCTCCTCGCCTTGCATCCGCACGCGGACAGAACCGATGGCGACCGGCGCTACCATCTGCTCGTGGTCATACATAATCGCCATATCGCCTTCAGTGGTCCTGAGGACCACCATATCGACTTCCCCATTGAAGAATGTCTTTTCCGGCGTCACGATTTCAAGCAAAAATTTTGTTGCCACCTGGGCTCACCTCCTGGAGATCGATATAAAGCGCTATTTAAGGCTTCTTGCCTTCTCAACGGCCTCATCGATCGAACCAACATACAGGAACGCTTGCTCAGGAAGTCCGTCGTGAAGACCGTCGAGGATTTCCTTGAAGCCTCTGACCGTTTCTTTGACCGGAACATATTTTCCAGCGAAGCCGGTAAACTGCTCAGCGACGTGGAACGGCTGAGAGAGGAAGCGCTGAATGCGGCGCGCGCGCGCAACTACCGTTTTGTCCTCGTCAGAAAGTTCATCCATACCGAGGATGGCGATGATATCCTGAAGCTCTTTGTAACGTTGAAGAATTGCCTGAACGCGACGGGCGACATTATAGTGCTCTTCGCCGACAGTTTCCGGCGCCAGAATTCTGGAAACGGAGTCAAGCGGATCCACCGCAGGGTAGATGCCGAGCTCAGAGATCTTTCTTGAAAGAACCGTAGTCGCATCAAGGTGCGTAAAGGTCGTTGCAGGCGCCGGGTCTGTCAAGTCGTCTGCCGGGACATAGACAGCCTGAACAGAGGTGATGGAGCCTTTTTTAGTAGACGTGATGCGCTCCTGAAGGGCGCCCATGTCCGTTGCGAGGGTTGGCTGATAGCCAACGGCGCTCGGCATACGGCCGAGGAGCGCGGAAACTTCAGAACCCGCTTGTGTAAAGCGGAAAATGTTGTCGATAAACAGCAGAACGTCCTTACCTTCCGTATCCCGGAAGTACTCTGCCATAGTCAGACCGGTAAGTCCGACGCGCATACGCGCTCCAGGCGGCTCATTCATCTGACCGAAGACCATGGTCGTCTTGTCGATAACGCCGGATTCGATCATCTCGTGATAGAGGTCATTTCCTTCACGGGTACGCTCGCCAACGCCGGCAAAAACCGAAAGGCCGCCGTGCTCTTTAGCGATATTGTTGATGAGCTCCTGAATCAGAACCGTCTTGCCGACGCCGGCGCCGCCAAAGAGTCCAATCTTTCCGCCTTTGGCGTACGGCGCGATGAGATCGACGACCTTGATGCCCGTCTCGAGAATTTCAGTCTTTGTGACTTGCTCTTCGAATGGCGGCGCTTCACGGTGAATAGGAAGCACCGGTGATCCTTCGATGTCGCCTTTTTCGTCGATTGTTTCGCCGAGAACATTCAGAAGACGACCCAGCGTCACCTTGCCAACCGGCACTGTAATAGGCGCTCCAGTGTTGATCGCCTTTACGCCGCGCACCAGTCCGTCAGTTGAGGACATGGAGACACAGCGCGCAATGTTGTTACCGATATGCTGGGCGACCTCAGCCGTCAGCTTGATATCTTTATACTCGACGCGAATCGCGTCATAGATCTTCGGCAAATGTTCCGTCTCGAATTGAATATCGAGAACCGGGCCGATGATCTGTACCACTTTACCCTCCATATAGCTTTCACACCCTTCCAATCAGTTGGTTCCTAAGGGACAAGCCCTATTTGAGCGCTTCCGCACCACCGACAATTTCAGAAATTTCCTGCGTGATGGACGCCTGACGCGCCTGGTTGAACGACAGCGTCAAACTGTCGATGATATCCTCAGCGTTGTCATTCGCATTTTCCATTGCAAGGCGGCGCGCAGCCTGTTCTGCTGCCGCTGACTCGACAAGTGCGCCATAGATGGTGCTCTCGATGTACTTTGGAATCACATAGCTCAGTACCGTTTCCGGCGATGGCTCGTAGACCATGTAGCTCTCGTCGTCGCCCTCTTCCTCAACCTTTACTTCCTCAACTTTGGCTTCCATGACCATCGGCAAAAGCTTGAGCATGGTCGCCTGCTGGGAAATCGTGCTGATGAAACGCGTGTAGACGAGCTTGATTTCATCGACTTCTTCCTGGGAATACAGCTTCAAAAGATATTTGGCCATTTCCTGGGCATCCGAATATTGCGGATTTTCTGAAATATAGACATACTCGCGGACTACATTGTAATCGCGCTTTGTGAAGCTGTCTCTGGATTTTTTGCCGATGGTGATAATTTTCGCGCTGGATTTGTCCTTAATATCCTCAAATACCAGCTTCATGGCGTTGTTGTTGTAACCTCCGCACAGTCCGCGGTCCGCTGTGACTATGACATAGATGCTGTTCTTGACTTCTCTGTAATCCAGAAACTCATGCTTGACCTTTTTCTGTGTCTTCATGAGGTCCTGGACAGTTTCAAGAACGGTTTCAAAGTAGGGCCGCGTAATATCCATCCGGTCCCTGGAGCGCTTGAGCTTCGCAGTGGAAACCAGCTCCATGGCCTTCGTGATCTGCATGGTGGAGTTGACGCTTTTAATTTTGCGCTTTATGTCGCGCGTTCCCATTCCTGCCACTATCGATCCCTCCTAAGGTGACGTCTTCAGATCAGATAGCCTGATCGAGATCCTCGAAGGAAAATCCTGCCTTGAAGTTCTTGATGGCTTCTTCGAGCCCTGCGACGACGTCATCTTTGAGCTCTTTTGTCGAGCGGATGGCCGCACCGATTTCAGGACGGTGATCTCTCATATACTCAAGGAATTCTTTCTCGAACTTTTTGACAGCCTCGACCGGAATATCCATGAGGTGTTTATTCGTGACGGCGTAAATGATCATGATCTGGTCTTCAACGGACATGGTATCATTTTGCTTCTGTTTGAGAATCTCCATGAGACGGACGCCGTGGTCCAGAGTTGACTTGGTTTCTTTGTCGAGCTCGGATCCAAACTGGGCAAACGCCGCAAGCTCACGATACTGAGCGAGCTCGAGCTTGATCTTGGAAGCGACCTTCTTCATAGCCTTGATCTGGGCATCACCACCAACGCGGGAAACCGAGATGCCGGCGTTAACCGCCGGACGCTGTCCTGAGAAGAAGAGCTCTGACTCCAGGAAGATCTGACCATCCGTAATTGAAATAACGTTGGTAGGGATATAAGCCGAAACGTCGCCTGCTTGAGTTTCGATAATAGGAAGCGCTGTCAAAGAGCCGCCGCCCAAAGAATCGTTGAGCTTTGCAGCGCGCTCGAGGAGTCTTGAGTGGATGTAAAAGACGTCGCCAGGGTAAGCTTCGCGTCCTGGTGGTCTGCGGAGCAGCAGGGACATGGCGCGGTAGGCAACCGCATGCTTGGAAAGGTCATCATAAATGATCAGGACGTCCTTGCCCTCATGCATGAAGGTCTCGCCCATTGCGCAGCCTGCGTATGGCGCAATGTACTGAAGCGGTGCCGGTTCAGACGCCGATGCTGCGACTATGATGGTATACTTCATGGCATCATTGTCTTCGAGCGTTTTGACCAGCTGTGCCACGGTTGAGTTCTTCTGGCCTATGGCAACGTAGATACAGATAACATTTTCTTTCTTTTGGTTGATGATCGTGTCAATAGCTATAGTCGTTTTACCTGTCTGACGGTCTCCGATGATCAGCTCACGCTGGCCTCTGCCAATTGGAATCATGGAGTCAATCGCTTTAATGCCAGTCTGGAGCGGCTGATGGACTGATTTTCTCGCGATAACGCCAGGTGCAGGACTTTCGATAGGACGGAATTTCTCAGAAATGATTGGCCCTTTGCCATCAATAGGCTGGCCGAGAGCGTTGACAACGCGGCCAAGCAGACTGTCACCTGTTGGGACTTCAACTATGCGCTCTGTTCTTTTTACTAAGTCGCCCTCTCGGATAAAGGTGTCGGAGCCGAACAGAACCGCACCAACACTGTCTTCCTCAAGGTTCAATACCATGCCGTATACGTCGCCGGGGAACTCGAGGAGCTCGCCTGCCATGCACTTTTCAAGTCCATGGACTCTGGCGATGCCGTCGCCGACCTGTAATACGGTACCGGTATCTTCGACTTGAAGCTTGGATTCATATTTTAATATCTGTGATTTGATCACAGAACTGATTTCTTCAGGTCTCAGATTCATCTTCCTTATCACTCCCAATTCTCATTTAGAAAGCTCTAAACGACTACTTGCCGCAGATCTTCCTTGATTTGAGCCAATTTTTTGCGCACGGAACCATCAATCATTTTGTCTCCAATTTCAAGGACGACGCCGCCGATGATAGTGTCATCCACAATATTGACCAGAGATACTTTCATGCCGGCCAATTTTGACAATTTCTCTTCAAGGATTTGTATCTGCTGTTCTGTCATTTTGACCGAAGTTCTAGCCCGGCCTTTTACAAGACCTTCGCGTTCATCCACCATGGTGTCAAACAGCTTACGGATGTCTTTGAGCTCACTTTCCCGTCCCTTGTCGATCAGGACCTTAATGAAATTCAACACATCCTTGGAGACGTTCTCCGCGAACACTGCCTCCATGGCAGACTTCTTCTGCATCTCGCCAAGTGATGGCGTTTCAAACAGTTCTTTGAAGTCTGGGTTTTCAGCCAACGTGTCGGCGATCAACCCGAGATCGCGTCTGACTTCGTCCATCTGGCCAAGTTCTGCCGCGGCTTCCATCAGCGCTTCCGCATAGGCTTTCGCGACTAGTTGTGCCATGCTGTATCCCCTACCTCCTGAATGAACTGATCGATCAGAACTTTGTGCTGGTCGCCGTCAATGTCTTTGTGAATGACTTTGGAAGCGGCAAGGATCGCCATGTCTGCGATGTCATTCTTGAGCGTATTGATCGCTTTGACCTTTTCCTGCTCGATTTCTTTCTGGGTGGATTCTTTTATTTCTGTAGCTTTGTGTTCTGCTTCCTTGAGGATCTCGGCTGTACGCTTGTCAGCGCGCTGAACAGCTGATCTGACAATCTCTTTGCCTTCATCCTCAGCATTTCTGATCTTGTGAGAATACTCTGAAATCAATTGATCTGCTTCCTTCTTTTTGAGTGCTGCTGCATCAAACTGGCTCTTGACCTCGTTTTCGCGTTTCTCCATAAATGCCGTAACCGGCTTGAAGAGGATTTTGCGAAGCACCAGGAACAAAATCAGAGTGTTGGCAATCTGAACTGCCAACATCCAGTCAATTGCGACAAGACCCATTCTCAATTCGGAAGCGAGTACATACACATTCATTTATTCTGCCTCCTTTTTGCGGATTTTCACAACTGGCCCTGTTTTTACTAGATCAGTTTGATCAACGGATTCGCAAAGAGAAGAATCAGAGCGATAATGAGACCGTAGATACCTGTTGTTTCTGCGACAGCCGCGCCAAGGAGCATAGTTCTCGTAATGTCACCCTGTGCTTCAGGCTGGCGACCGACGCTCTCTGCGCCTTTACCTGCTGCGTAGCCCTGGCCGATACCAGGTCCTATACCTGCGATCATTGCGAGACCCGCGCCAATTGCAGAACATGCCAAGATAAGTTCTTTACCTGTAATCATGTGTTTTTTCCTCCTCTAGTCCTCAAATATGATTTTATAATGTCTCAGTCTTACACTAATGCAAGTAACGGATTTGCGAACATCAGGACAAGCGATATGATCAGCGCGTAGATGCCTGTTGTTTGTGCAACAGCTTGTCCCAGCAGCATAGTTCTGATGATGAGTGCCTTGTGCTTTGGTCGTTTTCCAACGGCTTCCGCACCTTTTCCGGCTGCATAGCCCTGTCCAATGCCAGGTCCAATGCCGGTGATCATGGAGATGCCTGCGCCTATGGCTGAGGCTGTCAGAACATAGATACTGCCGTCCATAGTGACCATAGGATTGCCGTACATCAGGATCAGAGCTATAACCAAAGCGAGGATGCCGGATGTCTGCGCAACCGCTTGACCCAGCAGCATGACCATGGTGATGTGCCGGTTGTTTCTTGGACTTCTGCCTACTGCCTCAGCAGCTTTGCCGGCTGCCATGCCCTGACCGATACCGGGACCTATGCCCGCGATCATGGTTAACCCGGCACCAATGGCAGAGCCCATAATAATGAACGTGTCACCCTGCATTGTAATAAACGGATTTCCAAACAGCATAATCAAGCCGATGACGAGTGCAAGGATACCGCTTGTTTCAGCGACTGCCGCACCCAAAAGCATGATCATGGTGATCTGCTTGCTATTCTTGAGGTTATCCCCGACCGCTTCTGCGGCTTTTCCCGCTGCATAACCCTGACCGACTCCCGGACCAATACCGGCGATCATGGCAAAGCCTATTCCTATTGCCGAAGCGCCCAAGATCAGTGCGTCTCGCTCAAAAGTCAGCAACCAGTTTATGAAATCATATAACAGATTGGGTAGTTCCACTTTTTCACCTCATTTCTTGAACTGGTTCAATTAATTTAATCCATAGCCATGGAGACGTAAACCATAGTCAGCATGGTGAAAATGAACGACTGCAGCAGCCCCGAGAAGAGGTCAAAATAAATGTGAAACACTGCGGGGACGCCAACTGCCAGAACCGGAATGTTCAGGCTGAGCAAGGCAGATGAAAAGCCGCCCAATGCGCCGTAGAGAAGACTCATGATAATCAAGCCGCCGACGATGTTGCCGAAGAGACGGAACGACAGAGAGATCGGTGTCGCCAGTTCACCCAGCATGTTGATTGGGAACAACAGGAAAAACGGTTCAAAGAAGCCTTTGACGTATTTTCCAATGCCTTTTGTCCTGATGCCGAAGCTGTGGATCATGAAAAACGTGATTAAAGCCAGTGCCAGTGTTGTGTTGATATCCGCGGTTGGCGGCCTTAATCCCAGCAATCCGGCCAGGTTTGCCACAGCCAGAAAGATCATCAGCGTACCAATATACGGAGCGAACTTGATGTTCTTTTCCCCCATGGTCTGTTTGGTCAGATTGTTGATCATTTTCACAATGGTTTCAACGACGATCTGACGTTTCCCTGGCACCATCTGCAAATTTCTGGTAGCGAGCCAAGCCAGCAATATAATGCCTGCCATGATCCACCAGGTGACTGTCACTGTTTCAGTGACTTGAAGGCCAAAGGGCAATTCTACAATCCGTGGTCCAAATCCTTCAGTACCCACTTCTATTCCTCCTTTCTTTTCGAAATGTTCATTGATTTTGAACTTGCTGATAACAACTGTGTCATATAAATGACCAGTTTTACGGTCAAAAGGCCTGCCACCGTACCCAGAACCTGAATCTGCTCAGAGAGGATGGAAACCAATATGGCGACCGCAACCAGTGAAAAACGGATAAAATAGTGAACTGTGACATAGGACTGAGCTTTTGCCGGCGGCATGGCAACCGCTTTTTCAATGGTCGCTCCAAGCTGTCTGAAATTCAGGATCCCCAGAAAGCTGCCGAAAACAAGGCCTAATAGATAGGGTGGCGCGCCGCTTCGGAAAAGAATCAAAAAAATGATGGCAAACACTGCTGAAAGCATCAAAGATCTCAGTGTCACTGCTTTCAGCAAGGCCCTGTGATTTTGCACTGGCGTCACTTCCTTTTGTTAGGGGGATGGTCTTTTGTCTTCCTCATGGCCAGCTTGAACAGCTCCATAAACGCCGTCATTGTACCAATCAATGTGAAAACAAGCAAAAAAATACCGTTGGTCCCCACCTTATCATCCAGGTAGCGTCCCAACAAGACGCCGCCAAAGATTGGCGTGATCATCATGAGTGCGATCTGGGACAACAACGCGAGGTTCTCATACATTTTATAACTTTGCTTTGACATCTTAAATCCGCTCTCAATCTTCATTTAGGTGCAAGTAAGGCCATCCTAAGAATACCATATTTTTCTCCGGATGTGGATAGTAAAGTAATCGCGAGATTACCATTATATGTAATAATTTAGCCGTATAAATGTTTTTTTGTCTACAAAAAAACGTATATTATTAATATTTTCGTTTATAATTTACAATACTTTAACATTTGTTTTTGTTAATGATTTAACGTAATTATAAACCCAAGTTTAATATGCAGTCAATAGATTGTACTCGAATACAAGCATACAGTCATTATAACATGAGGTTTGTGACCAATATGAAATTATTTAAATATTTTTAAAATTGATCTTGTCAATAAAAAAACAGACCACATATCGGGTCTGTTTTTATATTAATAACTCACAAATTTTCTAAATTCCGCTCATTTCGGGTCTCAGTGCCGCTTTGATTCGGTTTACAATGCGCTGGGAAGCCAGGCCGTCCCCGTACGGATTGACCGCGTTTGCCATGGCCTGATAGGCCTCTGGCTGAGTGAGCAGCTCTTCACACATGGATATAATCTCATCCGCCTCGACACCCGCGAGTTTAACCGTGCCAGCCTCAACCGCTTCCGGTCTTTCAGTTTCTCGCCTGAGCACCAATACAGGCTTGCCGAGGGCAGGCGCTTCTTCCTGTATGCCGCCGGAATCAGTCAGGATCAGCCAGGATTTGGACATGAGATGCGCAAAAGGTTCGTAATCCAAAGGTTCAATTCTGTGAATACGGCTGCTGCCTTCAAAGTGCTCAGCGGCGATCTCTCTTACCGCAGGGTTTTTGTGCATTGGAAAAATCAGTTCAACTTCCGGGAAGCGATCCACGATGTGGCGGACGGCACTGAAAATGGCATGCATTGGCGCGCCCAGATTTTCACGTCTGTGAGCGGTCAGCAGGATCACTTTTTTGTTGTCATAATCAATCCCCTGAAGTTCCGGGACATCAAATGCATAATCCGGTCGAATAACACTTATCAAGGCATCGATTACTGTATTGCCTGTCTTCAAAATTGCCTTCTCGTCAATTCCTTCATTTAAAAGGTTTTGGACATTTTGCGCCGTCGGTGAGAAATGAAGATCCGCCAGACGCCCCGTCAAGCAACGGTTCATTTCTTCCGGAAAAGGAGAGAATTTGTCGAAACTCCTGAGACCCGCCTCGACATGGCCAACGCGCACACCCTGATAATACGCCGCCAAAGCCGCCGAAAACGTCGTTGTCGTATCGCCGTGCACCAGGATCATTTCAGGGTTAAACGCCTTTATCACGGGCTCCAGGCCCTTCAGGACGCGACAGGTTATGTCGGACAGTCCCTGGCCTGCCTGCATGATGTCCAGATCATAGTCCGGAACGATCTGAAACAATTCCAGCACCTGATCAAGCATCTCCCGATGCTGTGCTGTGACACAGACGCGGGCATCAAAGGCATCATCCTGCGCCAGTGCTTTAACCACCGGCGCCATTTTAACAGCCTCCGGGCGTGTCCCAAAGACCGAAAGCACTCTTATTCTTTCCACAAATTTTCCTCGCTTTCTTCTACAGATAGCCGTTCTCTGCTGATCGACCGCCTGATCGGAATAAGAATGAGCAGCACTGCCGCAGCGAGCGCTACAGTCATAGAGCCTATGGCGCCCTGGATCAGAAAGATGCCGGATAAGCCAAGCAGCACACTGATAAAGTACATGGCGAGAACAACCGTCCTCTGATGGTACCCAAGTGACAGCAGCCTATGGTGCAAATGGCCTTTGTCCGCTTCCATGATTGGCCTGCCGCTCAAAAATCTTCTGAGAATTGCGAAGGTCGTATCAAAAATTGGTAAGCCCAGTGCAAGAATTGGCGCTGCGAAGACAAGAAAAGTAGCACCTTTGATCGAGCCGTCAATAGATGTGGCCGCCAGCATAAAGCCCAGAAACAGGGAACCCGTGTCCCCCATGAAAATCTTTGCCGGATTAAAATTGTAAGGCAGAAATCCAAGACAGCTGCCGACTATGAGCACCGTGACCAGGGCTGTCTCAACGCGGCCGTTGACAATGGCGACGTAAGCCAGTGATGATGCCGCAATAATTGAGATGCCTGCAGCAAGGCCATCCAGGCCGTCGATCAGGTTGACCGTATTTGTAATGCCCACAATCCAGAAGATCGTGATTGGAAGGCTGAGCATGCCAACATAAATCATCTCCGACGCACCAAAATAATTCGTCAGGAAGTCAATTCTCGTGCCGCTGAAGAACAGGACCAGAGCAGCTGCAATCTGGGCAGCCAATTTGAGCTTCGCGGAAATTGGCTTCATATCATCAAAGACACCCGTCACGACAATAATGAGCGCTCCAGCCACCAGTCCCATTTCTTTTATGCCGGACATGGAATTGAACGCCAGATAAGTTGCCATGAACGCAATAAAAATAGCCAGGCCGCCCAATCTGGGAATGGGCTTGGAATGCACCCTCCGTTCATCTTTGGGCACATCAATAGCCCCGACTGCGTGTGCAACCCGGATCGCTACAGGGGTCATCAGATAACTGATCATTACCGACATAACAAAAGGCAGAAACAACATATACAATAAAAACACCCCTTAAGGGAACGCCTCCGGATGCTACAGGTCAGGCATTCAAATTCAGTCTCATTTTAACATGAAATGACTGACTTGCAATGAGATCCTTTACATTTGTAAATCTATTGTGACTAAGTCACCATACTTCTTCCAGACACGTTAATGCCAAAGACCGGTCACGCGCCATTTCCAAGGGAGTCATCCTTTTCCACCCATTCACGCTCCACATCCAACACTCTGAACCGGTCGCGGTCATCACGGATCAGGACGCGGGCGATCCCGGCGTTGATAACCAGGCGTTTGCACATGCTGCAGGAAGTCGCGTTCGCCACATAGCCGCCGCCATCCATTTCAATGCCGACCAGGTAGAGGTCAGCTCCGATCATATCCCGTCTTGCCGCTGATATGATCGCATTCGCCTCCGCATGCACAGAACGGCACTTTTCATACATCTGCCCGCTCGGAATGCCCAGCCTGATGCGTTCGCAATACCCGAGTTCCGTACAATTGGATCTTCCTCTTGGCGCACCTGTATAACCCGTCGCAATGATCTCGTCATTCTTGACAAGGATTGCACCGTAATTTCGTCTCAGACACGTTCCTCTGGCGAGGACAGTCTCGGCAATATCCAAATAATAATTGGTTTTATCTCGTCTTGTCGCCATCAGGTGTTCCTCCTATGAATCCATCCATCCCCAGGTGAAAAGGTATTTGGTACTAAATTCAAGCTCGGTTGCTGCCAGGCCCTCAAAGTCCGCCCTGAGCGCAATGGAAAAAAAGGACAGCAGTTGGATTTATGCAACGGACTGTCCTGCTTGAAAATCAAATTTTTAATAAGTTTCAATTATTTGGTGCCAAAGAGACGGTCACCGGCATCACCAAGACCAGGTACAATATACGCATGGTCATTGAGTTTTTCGTCAATGGCTGCGACAAAAATATCGACGTCCGGATGCTCGCTATGAACAGCCGCAATGCCTTCCGGGCGGGAAATAATCGAGATCAGCTTGATGTTTCTCGCGCCGCGGTTCTTGATGAAGCGAATGGCTGCGCGCGCAGAGCCGCCTGTTGCCAGCATAGGGTCGAGAACCAGAAGATCGCGCTCCGGAACATCCGAAGGCAGTTTGCAGTAATACTCGACAGGATTTAATGTCTCGGGATCCCTGTACAGCCCAACATGACCCACCTTTGCAGCCGGCAGCAGAGACAGAAACCCGTCAACCATGCCGAGGCCCGCTCTAAGAATAGGGACAATGGCAAGCTTTCTGCCTGCGATCGCTTTTCCCTTCATGACACAGATAGGCGTTTCAACCTCAACATCCTCAAGCGGAAGCTCCCTGGTAACTTCGTAAGCCATGAGCATGGAGACTTCTTTGACCAGCTCTCTGAACTCCTTGGCACCTGTGTTTTTATCCCGGATCAACGTCAACTTGTGCTGAATCAGCGGATGGTTTAGTTCAAATACCTTATTCATTTAAACTCTCCTCTCAAATTAGGCAATGTCGCTATACAATGACGCAGCCACCGGCTGCCTTATTTACAAAATTTAACTGCACTAGTTTCCAGCGCCGCTTACTTGGAATATTTCGCCTCTATTGAGGTCAGCAAATCCACTCTGCGCTCGTGCCGCCCGCCTTCAAAAGGTGTGGAAATAAAGGTTTCGACAATTTTTAGTGCCAGTCCAGCGCCTACGACGCGACCGCCTAGACTGAGGATATTCGCATTATTGTGGAGTCTTGTCATTTCAGCACTGTAGGTGTCTGCAACCACCGCCGCGCGAATGCCCTTCACCTTGTTGGCCGCCATGGCAATGCCCTGGCCTGTTCCGCAGACGACTATTCCAAGGTCTGCCGCGCCTGAGACGACCGCTTCCGCAACCTTCTCCCCATAAACCGGATAGTCGACCGACTCCGCCGAGTGGGTGCCAAAATCCGTCACGCTCACGCCTTTTCCTTTCAGGTAATTCACAATTTCCACTTTCAATTCAAAACCGCCATGGTCACTGCCGACAGCTATGTTCATGTTTTCCTCCCCTGAGCCTTTCATCACTTTTTTACAACACTTTCGATTCTATCATACACTATTTTGCGTCGATTTTTTCTATGACTTTTAGACACGGACCACTCGATACCCGGCTGCTTTAATCAGCCTGTTCATGATTGCCTTGCCAATTCCACTGTCTTCAACGGTTTCAGAGAGCACCACATCGATCTTGCCCGAATCAAACGCGCGAAGTGTCTGAAACAAATTCTGGGCCACCTGATCCAGCCGTTCCAGACTGCCAAGAGACAGGACCTCGCCGCTGTCCGCATAAATTTTAACGCGCTCATCAAAAGTCATGATCCCAACACGGCTGCCGGCCAGGGTATAGGCTGCAGCCCGCCTCAGTATCTCAGCCGCGACGGCTTCAGGTTCTCCCTCAAACAGAATGACTTCTGCATCAGGCGAATAATGCGTATACTTCATGCCGGGAGACCGCGCCTTTTCTCCCTCGAGGATTTTCCTGTCTACCGCCTCATCATACTTTCCGCAGCCCGCGGCGCTGCGAATCATTTCAAGGGTGATCCCGCCCGGCCTGAGTATGACCGGCTCTTCTCCCGTGACATCCACCACTGTGGACTCCAGACCTATTTCACTGAGTTCACCGCACAGGATGCACGCCACTCTGCCTGACAAGTCCCGGATGACATCTTCACACCGGGTCGGACTCGGCTTTCCGGACAGATTCGCACTGGGCGCCGCCACGGGAACCCCGCTGAGCCGGATCAGGCGCCTCGCCAGCTCGTGGACCGGCATCCGCACCGCAACGGTGTCCAGTCCGCCGGTGACCTCTGAGGGCACCTCCGGCCTCTTCTTCATTACCAGTGTCAGAGGCCCCGGCCAAAAAGCCGTCATCAGCGTCTCTGCCAGGGGCGACACCTCGGCCACCAGGCCGTTCAGAGCGTCAAGGTCGGCAATGTGTACAATTAAAGGGTTGTCAGACGGCCGTCCTTTAGCCTCAAAAATTTTACGGATAGCCGATGGTTTCAGCGCATTCCCCCCCAGCCCATAGACGGTTTCCGTGGGAAAGGCCACTGTTTCTCCATCTTGAAGGAGCTTCGCTGCGAGAAGGAGCTCTGCGTCAGAAATGACCGCTGTATCCGAACCCAGGATCAGCGTGTTGGAAGTACCGGTACCATCGGCAAAAAACGCGCTCTGAACGCTTTGATCCGGATTTCTCACCTGTCCGTCACCGCCTGATGCTCATACCACCGGTGGATTTCCTGCGCGGCGTCCTCAACGGATTCTACCCAGACTTTGAGGTCATAGTCGTACTGGACTGACGTGTATTCATATTTAGGATCATAATAACGCTCCATCAGTGCTCTGGCTACCGGACCGTAATCATTCGCTTGAATCAAAGCCTCAAATTGGTCCACGGTCTCATTGCCGAGGTGCTTTCTGAAGTTGTCCATGACCGTCAGAAGCTCCGCCTTGGAGCTCTCGTGACGCGTGTACTCGCTCACAATTTCCCGCTCCCTGAACCACATTGGGGCATCTACAAAGATGTGTCTGCCGCTGCGCATGCCGGCAAGCACCGCGTCGTCAATGTTGACGCGGCCCAGACGCTTGCTCTCTGCCTCGACAAACACGTCCCCGCTCTTTGATCCCTTCAGAGCCCGGTACAGACGATCTTCGAAGGTCTTCTGCGTTGGCTGGGGCTCCAGTCCGACGCGGCCGAGCATTGAACCTCTGTGATGGGCGAGGGCTTCTATGTCTATGACATCCAGCCCCTGCTCCTCCAGGCGGTTGAGGATCAGCGTCTTGCCAACGCCTGTATTGCCGTGAAGCACGATAAATCGCCGGGCTTCACTCAGCTCTTGGAGCGCCTGCAGCATATATTGCCGATACGCTTTATAACCGCCTTCAATAACACAGACATTATGTCCGATAGCCCTCAGCAAACTGGCAAAACTTTGGGAGCGCATGCCGCCCCGGGCGCAGAACATGGCAATTGGTCGACCCGTCGCCTCAATGGACAGAAAATGCTCGTACAGCTCCGGAAGCTGAGCAGCTACCGCTTTTATGGCGCGGCGTTTGGCTTCCAGCACACTCTGCTTTTTGTAAGCCGTTCCTACCTCAGCCCGCAGTTCGTCACCGAAAATAGGGAGGTTGATGGCCTCTCCTATGGTGCCTTCTCTGTATTCACCGGGTGATCTGACGTCAATCAGCTGCCACTGATCCAGGGCATGGTCCCGACCCTCGATCTGGTCATAAGGAATCCACATTTCTCTCATTTTTTCACCTGCTTTCATGACTTACCGCAAAAATGCGACAGGCGGGTCATGGCTTTTGTTGAGTCGCCACCACCCGGCTGTCGCAGTTTCAATTTATTCTTCCATAGTTTTCATGGCTTCAGCCTGATAATGGGTAATCAGCGCATCCACCATTTCCTCTATTTCCCCTGCCATATAGGCGTCAATTTTATAGACGGTCATGCCTATGCGATGATCTGTAATCCGCCCCTGAGGGAAATTATACGTCCTGATTTTGCCGCTTCTGTCACCCGTGCCAACCTGACTTTTGCGCTCCTCGGCAATTTCGGCGTTCTGTTTTGAAAGTTCCGACTCATAAAGTCGCGCCTTCAGGATCTGAATCGCCTTTTCCTTATTGGAGAGCTGAGACTTGCCATCCTGGCAGGAGACGACCATACCGGTCGGCAAATGTGTGACCCTGACCGCAGAGTCAGTCGTATTGACGCTCTGGCCGCCGTTGCCCGAAGACCGGAAAACGTCAATTCGGAGGTCATTCGGGTTGATATCCACTTCGACGTCATCCACCTCAGGCAGTACAGCGACCGTGGCAGTGGAGGTATGAATCCGTCCGGCAGACTCTGTCGCAGGCACGCGCTGGACTCTGTGGACGCCGCTTTCGTATTTGAGCTGCGAGTACGCACCTTTTCCCTTGATCATGACAGACGCCTCCCGAATGCCGCCAACGCCGCTTTCAGAGGTGTTCATCATTTCGACTTTCCAGCGCTTCTTTTCAGCGAAGCGAATGTACAGCCTTAAAAGCTCTGCTGCAAAAAGACCCGCTTCATCACCGCCTGCGCCCGCGCGCACCTCGAGAATGACGTTCTTCTCATCATTGGGATCCTTTGGAATCAGAAGCTTTCGCATCTCGGCTTCAATTTCGCCCAGCTCTACTTCCAGCTCTGAAATCTCCATTTTGGCGAGCTCCCTCAGATCCTCATCATTCTCTTCCATGAGGATGGTTTTGGCTTCAGCCATACTATTTTTAGCTATTTTGTAGGCTCTGTATTTTTCGACGATTGGTGTAATCTCCGCGTGCTCTTTCATGTAGCGCTGCCAGAGCCTCTGATCGTTGATGACTTCCGGGTCAGCCACTTTGGCCGACAAGTCTTCATATTTTTCTTCTAAAAATTCGAGTTTATCAAACATGTTTCAAAAACCCTCTCCCAAAGTTTCTATGAACTTTGCAAAACTTTCCAAACACCGGATCATTTGCTTTCACCGGATATTTTCATTGAGTATACGCCCCTTGCGAGGCGCGGATCACTTATAATTCAGAGGTCCAAAGTTATTTTATACGGCTGCACGGCTCTTTACCGCTGTCACAACGCGGTCATTGCCCTGCAAATCCCGTATGCATTCTACCTTTTCCCAGACCCCTGCGTCAAGCAAAAATTGTTTAACTGGCGCTGCCTGGTCATGCCCAATTTCCATCACCAGACGCCCACCGCTGACTAGCGGCCTGTGGGCCATGACCGCAAGACGCCTATAGGGCCCGAGTCCATCCGGTCCGCCGTCCAGCGCCAGCCGCGGCTCGTGAACTCTGACCTCCACTTGCAGCGACTCAATGACCTGGGTTGGGATATAAGGGGGATTGGAGGCGATCAAGTCAAAAGACGCCGCCTCAGCACCCGCAAGAAAGTCAAACATGTCCGCCTCAATCAGTCTGACGCGCTGATCCAGACCCAGCCGCCTTACATTTTCTTCCGCCACAGCAAGTGCCTGGGGCGAAAGATCGACCGCCGTCACTGACGACGCTTCATTGTAATGCGCAATGGACAGCGCTATAGCGCCACTGCCGGTTCCGAGATCCGCTACCTTAAAAAAGTCTGCCGATGGTCGCGCTTGTTCCAGCGCCTTCAAATGTGACAACGCCATTTCAACCAGCAGCTCAGTATCCGGCCGCGGAATCAGCACCCCCGGTCTCACCAGAAAATCGAGCCCCATAAACCCCGCATGGCCAAGCAGATATTGAAGCGGTTCGCCCTCAATTCTTCTGGCGACCATAGCCTCAAACTTTTGAGCTGCCGTTTCGTTGAGAAGCGTTCGATTCTCCATGAACAGCTTCAGACGATCCCAGCCAAGTAAATGGCACAGCATGTCTTCCGCTTCCCGACTGGCGTTGTCTGTAACGGCTGAAAGCGCTGATCTAGCAGTTACAAGAGCGCTATGAACTGAGGACATTCGCCTCGGCCCCTTCTATTTCAAGTACTTTGTGGAGTGCCGCAAGCGCGACCTCAAGCTGACGGTCATCCGGCTCTTTGGTAGTGAGTTTTTGCATCATCAGACCCGGATAGCTGACTGCCCTTACCAGAACGCTGTCACTTTTGCCCGCCCATTTAATAATTTCATAGGAAATGCCCGCGATGACAGGCAGTAAAAGCACCTTAAGCACAATGCGCATGAGGAGGTTCGACCAGCTGATAAACGAAAAGACAATAATGCTGACGACGAGCACGATAAAAAGAAAACTTGTGCCGCAGCGCGGGTGCAAGGTCGTAAACATTCTTGCGTGTTCCACGTCCAGCGGCTGACCGCTTTCCAGGCAGCTGATCGATTTATGCTCAGCGCCGTGGTACTGGAATACACGCTTAATGTCGCGCATCTGTGAAATCAACGAAAGATAGGCTATAAACACACCAATCTTGATGAGGCCTTCCGCAACCGTCATGACAGTGGTGCTCTCAAGAAAGCCCCCCAAAAACCTGGCTGTCAGCGTTGGAATGGCGGCAAACAGAACAAAGGCCATGACAAAAGCGAAAATCATGGAGATCCCGACAATGATGTTGTCTGCTTTGTCTCCAAATTTATCCATAATCCAGCGGTCAAATTTACTCGGCTCATAGCTTTCATCCGCTTCAGAAAAAACCTCAGCAGAATAGGTCAACGCCCGTACGCCGACAGCCATTGAAGAGATCAAGCCAAAAAATCCTCTTAGAACTGGTATTTTTCCAATTTTTTTCATCCACGGTCTTGTTTTTAAAGCTTCTACTTTGATATCTATTTCGCCATCCGGTCTCCGAACAGCAATGGCAATTGTGTTGCGGCCTCTCATCATAACGCCTTCTATCAAGGCTTGGCCGCCAATTGCCGTGTAGTTCTTTTTCATAATGACGCCTCACTTCTTTGATGCTCATAGGCATCCCGAAGTCCAAAATAGCATTTTGGACAAAGTGACTGATACTCGACTTGATCCAAGCCGTCAATGGCGACCTGTTCCCCTTCGAAAACAAATCTGCCGTTAATTTTTCTTCCATTTAATAATGCTTTTTTTCCGCAGGTACAAATGGTCTTGAGTTCTTCGATGCTGTGAGCCAGGAGCAGCAAGCGCCCGCTGCCTTCAAACCCCTCCATTCTGAAGTCGGTTCTAAGGCCATAGCAAATCACGGGAATTTCACCTTTGACCGCTATTTCAAAGAGATCATCCACCTGCGCTTTTTTAAAAAACTGAACTTCATCCGCCAGGATACAGTCGACTCTGCCATTCTGTTCCATCCAGTCTTCGACTTCGTTTATCACGGAAGCTTCTGGCGGGATCCAGAGATCGACTTCTCTGGAAAATCCCAGCCTTGACACAACCGTATTCGCGCCTTTTATATCTGTCATTGGCTTTAGGATCATCACCCTCATGCCGCGTTCTTCGTAATTGTAGGCGACCTGAAGCAAGTTGGTGGACTTGCCGCAGTTCATGGCGCCGTATCTGAAATACAGTTTGCTCATGCTCTGTTAGAAACCTCCCGAATAGTAAAACAGGTTAGAGATTTCCATCTCTAACCCAATTACTGAAGTGATTCTATAAGCCATATTTCTGCTTGAATTTGTCTGCTCTACCGCCGCGCTCAACTTGCTTCTGCGTACCGGTATAATAAGGATGACACTCTGAACAAACTTCGACATGGATTGCCTTGTTAGTCGACTTTGTCTTGAAAGTGTTTCCGCATGCGCACTTCACTTCAACTTCATTGTAGTTAGGATGAATGCCCTCTTTCACCTACGTTCACCTCTTTCCGATTAGTACTGAGTTCACTTTATAAATAATATGAGATTGGTAGCGTTCTGTCAAGCCATTAAATTATAGCACAAGGTCTTTCCTGATGCAAGTCCGCATGATATAGTTATCCTGTATTGAAATTGACCAAATGATCGTAAGGGGGGTGTCTGCAATTCAACGCATTCAAACTGTGAAAAAAGCACTCTGCGCATTGTTGATTTCAGTGATTGCCCTGGCCCCACTGACCGAAGCTGCAGGCAGCTTATCTTTCGGAAACAGCGCAATCAGGGAGATCTCAATCTATCTGAATGAAAGAAAGCTCGAATTTAAAACTATGCCTGTTGTCCGTGGCGGGATCGTCTATGTGCCGCTCATTGAGCTCGCCTCTGAGCTTAGGCTGTATTATCAGCGTCATGACGAACAGGACGCCGTCCTCTATAAGAATAACCTGTTCATTAAAATTGTCAAGGACAGCGAGACCGCCTACATCAACGGCGCCCCAATCTCTTTACAAGGGGCGGTCTTCGAAGAAGACAACCGGCTTTACCTGCCTGTAAGTCTGATCGCCGCCGCACTGGACTTCCAGGATAGCTGGGATCCGGCGACCGGCACTTACACTTTGGTGTCCGGCGAGGCAGGATACAAATTTACCTTCTTTAAAGATTCGTTTTATAAGAAGATTTTTGTAGATGCCCATGGCGTCAACATTTCAGTCCCGCTTCACTGGGAACGTCTGACATCAGAACGCCAAAGTTTTGGTTTTATCGACAGTTATGAACAGTTCAGCGTCGAAATCATGGCGGAACGACAAGGGGCAGGCACCACTCTTGAAGATTGGCAGGAGACGGTCCTTGATGATGTCAAAAAAGCCGGGTCGGGCCTTGCAGGCACCATTGGGATCGATACCATGACCACAACGAGAATCGACTCACATTCTCTTGAATATGACGTCCGTCAAGGACCCGAAATCATTCACAACGTCAACTATGTCTTTTTGCAGGAGAATATTGGCTATAATCTACATTTCGCCTATAACGATTACATTGATCCGGTCTACGCCAAAAGTATTATTCGAAATGTGGCTGAAAGCTTTCAGGTCGACATGCTGACCATACGGGAGTCGGAGGAGCATTATGTAGAATACCGGAATTTCTTTGAGTTCGGCGTCACCCTGGATCACGAGCTCTTTTCAAACCAGCTCGCTTTTAATTCCCAGCGCTTTGAAGGTACACTTCTTAACCCGGACGGAGTCGAACAATTTCTGATCACAGTTTCAAAAGGAACCGACAAACTCGAATTTGTCGTGCCTGTCCAAGGGGGGAAATTCAGCACCAGGATTTACCTGCCGTTTGGTCTTGGCAAACACAACGTTCTGATTGAAACGCTGGATAAAAACGGATTCATTTTTGACGCAAAACGGGATCTCAACTTTGAACCGCGGATCAATTACCACCGCAATAATGTCATGCAGTTCAGCCTGATCAACACGAGCAGTGACAAGATCCGTTATTTGGTGCCTACCGTCAGAATTCCTGCTGATCACGAGCAAATTTCAAGCGTCTCCAATTTGCTGAGCTACAAAGAAGTGACGCAATACGGAAAAGCCCGGGCACTGTATCTCTGGATTCTCGAGAATATTGAATTGGACGACTCAAGAGAGCCATTTAAGAGAAATGCACTGGAGGTCTTCGACAAGGAAATTGGCACCGAAGAGGAGATTGGCCTGCTTTACGCTTCCTTTTTAAGAGCTATTGGGATCCCCGCCAGAATGACGACCGGCGAAGGCATTGCACACCAACATATCTGGGTGGAGGTTTTCATCAACGGTGAATGGCGTGTCATGGATATTGGACACGAATACACTGCCAACACTTCAAATCCGCCACTAAAATATTTTTGGCTGGATCGGGCTGCCTTTTATGAGAATTATGAAAATATCACTTCATTAAATGAATAAGAAAAATAAGGAAATAGAGGAAGCCACGCCATGAAAGTCAGAACTTTGACTTTCTGCGCTGCTTCCTCTTCTTATTTTTATTCACACCGGCCATTCCAAGAGAGCCGCATTCTTTTTCAACCAGTTCTGCGCGTTCCTGTAATCCGGCATCGCGCTTTCCACGACCGAATAGAATGCCTTGGAATGATTGAGATGGGCCAAATGCGCCAGTTCGTGCACGACGATATAATCCGCGATAAATTGAGGCGCCAGAAGGATTCGCCAGCAGAAATTGAGGCTCCCTCTGCTGCTGCAGCTGCCGTAACGAGTCTTAGCACGACTTATTTTGACAGCACTCGGCTGAAGGGACATTCGCTGTCCGTAATACTGTACGCGCCTCGCAAACCAAGTCTTGGAAAAAACCATCAGCGCCTCTTCCACCGCCTCGGCTGCCTGTTGCTCGTAGGTTGCAGAAGGTGATTCATTCAATTTAGTCCCTGAATAAATGTGGATTTCCAGCCGCTTCTCATCCACAGCTGCCTTTAGCTTATGTCCGGGTTTAATCGCCGCCTTCACCACCCTGAAAGGGCGCTCTGCAATGGTAATGTACTCACCTTCAGAAAACGTGTACTTTGGCGTTTGATTCGCATAGGCCGACACCCGGTCGAGATACTTCCCAATTTCCGCTCGACTGTGCTCAAGGAAATCCTCAAGGGACTTCAGCGAAGCCCTTTTGGGGATTGAGGCGACCAAGCCACCGGACTTTTTGATCTTGAGGCGGTAATCCATGCGCTGTTCGCGCTTGACGGCGACCTCGTAAGATCTTCCGTTGTGTTGAAAGTGAATGCTGGTGACCATCGGCATAAGCCTCCTTGCCTTGGGGACTGTCCTAAACCTGCTTCAGTCGTGATAAAAGCAGCCCGTCAAGTGCGCCGGGCTGCTTTAGTCTGCTCTAAAAACTATTTCGCAATGCCTAGGATCCGTCTCGCTTCAGCTGGTGTTGCGACTTCCCTGCCAAGCTCTGCGGCCAGTCTTACAACCCTGGCAACGAGCTGGGCATTGGAATCTGCCTTGACACCCTTGCTGTAGTAGACGTTGTCCTCGAAGCCAACGCGGACGTGGCCTCCCATAATAATGGCCATGGCGGCAAGGGGTGTCTCGAAGCGGCCTACGCCAGCAACCGTCCAGGTCGCGTCTGACGGGATCTGATGGACCATGTACATAAGGTCCTCCGGATTCCCCGGACAAGCACCCGGCACACCGAGGACGAAGTCAAAATGGAGCGGCGCGCTGATCAAGCCTTTCTTGACCAGCCCTTTGGCTGTGTCGATCATTCCGCGCTCAAACACTTCAATTTCAGGCTTGACGCCCATTTCCTGCATACGCTTGGCGAAGATCTCAATATTCTCCTGGGTATTCATGAACACTTCATCCCCAAAGTTACAGGTACCACAGCTGAGGGTCGCCATTTCGGGCGCCAGCTCGACCGGCTGCAGCCTCTGCTCAGGCGTATGCCAGGTCGCGCCGCCCGTGGACGGCTGGACAATGATGTCACACTTGGCGCTGACTTTATCTATGATTTCTTTGTAGACGTCTCCCGACTGCGTTGGATTGCCTTCCGCGTCCCGCGCGTGCACGTGAACTATGGATGCGCCAGCTTTCCAGCACTCATAAGCAGCTTCAGCTATTTCATCCGGCGTCACCGGAAGGTTTGGCTGAATTTCCTTGGTTACCTCCGCACCGGTCAGCGCGGCAGTAATGATCAATTTTTGCATTCAGGCCACCTCCTATTTGCGCTGCTTGTCTTTAGGAACCACACAGGTGCCTGTCGCGCGACAGACCACAATAGGCTCTTCAAGTACGTCACAAGCGGAATCGTTGATGTCCGGTCTTGGAATGATGACTTTTCTGGCCTCGAAGACCATTTTCCGAGAAGAATTTCCGACTTTGACGATCTCGCCGACGGCTTCTATGTAATCCCCCGCATAGACAGGCGCTAGAAATTCTACAGACTCATAGCCCGCAAAAAGTCCTTCGTCCCCGTCCTGACGGATGAGAAGCTCGGTGGCGACATCCCCAAATAAATTGAGCATTTTTGCGCCATCCACCAAGTTGCCGCCGTAATGCGCGTCGTGCATGCTCATTCTGATTCTGATCATTGCTTTTGACATGTGATAACCTCCAAAGGTTAACCCGACCCTGTTCTTGCACCCAAGGCTATTATATCCTTTCGGCGGCAAAAAGAAAATGAGGGAATGCAAAACTCTTTGCAAAATACAAGTGAGAAGCGGGCGGAGGAAACTATGCGTTTCCCCTCGCCCGCTGATTTACATTTTTTTCGAAGCGTTTTTCTTGACCTTCTTAAGCCGGAAGAAATCCTCCCGCTCTTTTTCTTCAAGGGTCTCCGAAATAGCCTTGACCAAGGCCCTGTACCTTGGTATTTGAATGCGGTCCAGGGCGTTGGTTCGCTTTTGTGTCTTCTTGATTTCCATAGCCAGCTTGTAAATGGAGGTTTCGATCTCGGCCAGCTCATATAGCTTTCGGCGCAGATCGTTGTAGGCCTCTACGGCGTTGTCCAGGGCAGAGTTCGTCCTGAAGACGCCATAACTGGGGTCAATGGGCTGGGGTACGTTTCGGACCATCGGCAGCTCTACGCCCATGACGCTGCGGCTGAGCAGCTCAAATTCCTCATCCTTAGGAATAGATATGGATATCTCTTCAATAGTTTGGGTCCCCAGCAGCATATTGGAAATCTTAAGCGCTTCGGAAGCTTCCTCAAAGCGATTCTGGATCTCGATCTGAACCTGGTTGGCACGGTTCATCATCCCCATCATATCCCGGATCAGAACATTCCGCTTCCGGTCCAACAGCTCATAGCCCCGGATAGAAAAGGCGAGCATGCTTTTTGCACGGATCAGATTGGCTTTGGTCGGCGCTATGTTGCTATACATCCCGCACCCCTCCTAACCTCTGTAGAACGCGTCAATAATATCTGTACTGAGGCGGTCAAGTTCAGTCCTCGGAAGAATACTGAGCACTTCCCAGGCAATGTCCAGACTCTTTTTGATGTCACGGCTTTCGTCCAGATGCTGCCGCACAAACTGACTCTCAAAAGCCCGGCCAAAGGCCATATAGCGCTGATCTGTCTCCGTGAGGTCGCTCTCACCTATAATCTGAGCCAGTGAGCGGATATCCTGTACTTTTGAATAGCAGGAAAACAGCTGGTTGGCAACATCCGGATGCTCTTTCGTGGTGTAGCCCTCGCCAATGCCGTCTTTCATGAGGCGCGACAGGCTCGGCAGGACGTTGATGGGCGGATAGACATTGTCCTGGTGCAGTTCACGGCTGAGAACAATCTGGCCTTCAGTGATGTACCCTGTCAGATCCGGAATAGGATGGCTGATGTCATCATTAGGCATAGTCAGAATAGGCAGGAAGGTAATGGAGCCTTCACGGCTGTGGAGCATGCCTGCCCGTTCGTAGAGCGAAGCAAGGTCAGAGTAAAGGTAGCCGGGATAGCCTTTTCTGGAAGGCACTTCCTCCCGGGCCGAAGACACCTCCCGGAGGGCTTCGCAGTAAGAGGTCAGGTCGGTCATGACGACCAGGACATGATATCCCAGCTCAAAGGCCAGGTATTCAGCAGTCGTCAAGGCACACCTCGGCGTGCTGACGCGTTCGACTATAGGGTCGTCCGCCAGGTTGACAAACATGACGACTTTATCAATAGCGCCCGAGTCCTCGAAGCTGCGCCTGAAGTAATCCGCGTCATCGTGCTTGACACCAATGGCGGTAAACACCACGGCGAACTTGTCACTCGATGTGCCGCTAAGCTTAGCCTGGCGGACAATCTGGGCGGCGAGTTCATTGTGAGGCAAGCCGTTGCCTGAAAAGATAGGCAGCTTTTGCCCGCGGATCAGCGTGATCAGCGTATCAATGGAAGAAACGCCGGTTTCAATGTAATCTCTGGGATATTTTCTGGCTACGGGATTGATCGGTCTGCCGTTGATGTTGTAGCGCAGGTTGCCGTAGATAGGACCGCCGCCGTCAATGGGCCGCCCTATGCCGTCAAAGGAGCGTCCCAGGATGTCCGGGGACATGACCAGTTCAAAAGGCCTGCCGGTAAAACGTACAGACGCATTGGTGGCGGAGAGACCGGAGGTGCCTTCAAACACCTGGGCGACCACGGTCTTGTCCTCAAGGCGGATCACCTTGCCCAGCCTGTCCTTGTCGCCCTTGACGCGAATCTTGATAATTTCACCATAAGAAGCATTTTCAACGCCTGAAAGGACCATCAGCGGACCTTCGAGCATGTCTATTTTCAGATACTCTTTTGCAATTTCCACGCTGGTCCCCCCTTAGGCATATTTTTTAATCAGCGAGTCAAAGTAATCATCGATCTGCTCCGTGAGGACATCCAGACCGGTCAAATCATCATTAGGGATGTCGTACTTCATTTTAATGACCCGTTCGAAGAGCGACTCATTGCGCACTACCGAAATAGGGATTCCTTTCCTGACCGCTTCGAGGCCGCGCTCATAGAGATGTGCTATGACCGTCAGCATGCGGTACTGCTTTTGAATAGGGACATAGGTGTCGTCCTTGTGAAAGGCATTCTGCTGCAAAAATCCAATTTTCAGGACTTTGGACACTTCCAGGATCAAGCGCTGATCATCCGGAAGGACATCTTCGCCCACGAGCTGAACAATATCCGCCAGCTTGTTTTCCTCAAACAAAAGCCGGATCATTTCCGCCCGCAGCTCCACGAGGTCCGCACTGACATGGGCCGCGTACCATGGCGCAAGGATTTTGATATAGCCGCTGTAACTGTTCAGCCAGTGAATTGACGGGTAGTGGCGCGCATACGCGAGCTTTTTGTCGAGGGCCAGAAAGGCGTTGACAAAGCGTTTGGTGTTTTCCGTCACCGGCTCGGAGAAATCGCCGCCGGCCGGGGAAACGGCACCTATGATCGTGACAGAGGCGTCCCGACCTTCCATGGTCCGGACGTAACCGGCGCGCTCGTAAAATTCCGCAAGTCTGGACGGCAGGTAGGCCGGGTAGCCATCTTCCGCCGGCATTTCTTCCAGGCGGCCGGAGATCTCCCTCAGGGCTTCTGCCCAGCGAGAGGTGGAGTCCGCCATAATGGCGACATCATAACCCATGTCCCGGTAGTACTCCGCAATGGTAATCCCGGTATAAATACTGGCCTCCCGGGCCGCAACCGGCATATTGGAGGTGTTGGCGATCAGAACCGTCCGGTCCATGATTGGACGGCCTGATGCCGGATCGATCAGCCTTGGAAACTGCTCCAGAACGTCCGTCATTTCATTGCCCCGCTCGCCACAGCCAATATAGACAATAATATCCGCATCGCTCCACTTTGCGAGCTGGTGCTGGGTCATGGTTTTGCCCGTGCCGAAGCCACCAGGTATGGCGGCGGTGCCGCCCTTGGCGATAGGGAAAAAGATGTCCAGCACACGCTGGCCCGTCAGCAGGGGTTTCGACAGCGCAAGGCGCTCTGAAACCGGCCTAGGGGATCTGACCGGCCATTCCTGCAGAAGGCAGAGTGACTCCTCATCACCTTCTCTGTTCCTGATTTTCACTAATGGCTCTATTATGTTGTATTCCCCGGAGGGTGCGCACCAGGTCACTTCGCCCTCCACACCCGGCGGTACAATCCAGCGAAACTCAATCAGAGGGGTTTCCTGAAAACTCGCCATACACATCCCCTGCAGGAGGTGCTGCCCGACGACGACATCCATTTCCACTTTCCAGAGGACGGTCTCATCAATAGCAATCATGCCGATACCCTCATTGATAAAGCCAGGATTGTTTTTTTCGATCTCCAGCAGCGGCCGCTCGATGCCGTCGAAGATATTGCCCAGCAGCCCAGGCCCAAGTTTGAGGGATAAAGGCTTGCCGGTGGACGTCACCGGTTCGCCAATTTTCAAACCCTCGGTCTCCTCGTAAACCTGAATGGTGGCGTCATTGCCTTCTATGGCGATGATCTCCCCAATCAGCTTAAGATGGCCTACCATGACCATTTCACGCATTTTATAGCCCGTCATGTCTGTGGCGCCGACAACCGGGCCATTGACCATTTTTATTCGGCCACGATCATGCATCTGCCTCACCCCGTTCCTCCAGAAGCTCTGCAACCAGCTGCCCCATCACGACTTCAGCGTCTTCGAGCAGGATGTCAAAGGAACCGTCCAGCTTCAGCGTCCGCTCGCCGTTATAAAAAATGAGACCGCCCATGATGCCTTTTTTGACGGGCGCCCATTTTACCTTGGCAGGGTCAAACCCTTGCATTTTAATTTCGCTGGCCAGGACCTCCCCAAAACGCGAATAATCCTCTTCCAGAATTTCGACTTCAATGCTTGTAAACTTATTCAGTTCATCGACAGACTTATGAATGCGCTGCTTCAGAAATTCAAGATACTCAGGTGTTTTCCTGAATTCATTCACCCGCGCCTTCAGGGCATCACAAAGCTCCAGGACAATATCGTGCTTCAGTCTCAGCATCTGTGTTCTGACGCCACTGAGCACTTTGGAAATCTTTTTCCTCGCGTCGCCCTGGGCATTCTCTTCATGAACCTCAATAAATTTTCTGGATTTTTCCTTCAGCTTCTCTTCGTATTCTTTGACCGCTTCGAAGGTTTCCTCATCGAGCTCGGAAATTTTAACGCTGTAGGACTCCTCGAGGCGATCGAGCACGATTTTCGTGAACACATCTATTTTTTCATCTACTGTAATCATTGGTCACCAACTCTCTGTTACAGTTTAATGCCGATCGAGTCGCGTATGTAGCGCGTGATGTACCCGCTGTCATATTTGCCCCCAACTGCCGGCACTTCAACGATCATTTTTTTCTTTTCCTTGAGCTTAATTGCCATGACTTCCTTTTCAATCTTGTGAAGTACCCCGCTGGACAGGACGACGATCCCAATCTCGGGATCTGCCAGTTTTCTCTCCAGCAGCTCAAGTGCTTTATCCCTGTCCTGGACGAGCTCGCCGGCGATGCCGGACAGTCTGAGCCCCATCAATGTGTCCAGATCATCGCTGATCAGAAATGACTTCATACGAACCGCTCCCTTCTGATGGCGCTGTGGTTCGGACTACAATCGGCCAAGAATCAGAATGGAAATGATCAGACCGTAAATGGCGATTCCCTCTGCAAGACCAACGAAGATCAGGGTTTTGCCCAGGATTTTCGAGTCCTCGGAGACCGCGCCAAGGGCTGAGGATCCAACCGCGCCAACAGCATAACCCGCGCCGATGGTCGCAAGACCCGTACACAGCGCCGCCGCAATAAACCCCAGGCCGCTGGCAGAGGATGCGGCACCGGTTTCCGCCGCGTAGGCGATATCCGGCACAACAAGTCCAATGGCGATCATCATGACCGGTGCGAAGATCGCAATATTCCAGCGCATGATGCGCTTCAACTGTTTCTTTTCCTTCAAGCCTTCACCAAAATAATGATACACACCTGCCAAAACCGTTCCAATCACAAGTAAAACATTCAATCCAAGCAAAATTTGCATGCTAGTCTCCTCCTTGTTAGCTTTTTTATGCGAATGCGGGGCATTAGCCGCTGAGCAAAAAACAGTCTTTTCCCAAAGGGAAAAGATACTTCATTTTAAACCTCTTGAAATCTAACCGGATCAAAGGCTTCGCCATCTCCGGAATAATATTTGCTGAACAGCTCGTAATACATCAATCGAAGCCCCTGGATCATGACGATCAGCCCCTCAAGGAAAATGACTATGAGGTTGCCCAGGAAAAACATCAGGATTTCACCGCCCAGGTTCCCGATCAGTGCACCCATGGTGTGGAAGGCGACAAACAATCCGACGTGGTTGAGGGCGAAAGCGCCTACACGAATGAAGGAAATGCTGTTGGACAGGAAGCTCAGGAAAGTTTCCAGGATATCAAAGCCGCTTTCCACGTAGTACTCCGAAACTTTTTCGTGATAGAGCGGCCGCGCGCCCTTCAACAGGTTGGCCAAAGGCTCTCGCCCAATGATGGCGCCCACGCTGGCCATAACGAGCACCACTGTCATGAGCGTTGGCAGTCCTGGCAGATCAAAGGCTACGTTCAGCACCGCCTGAATCAGGGTGAGATACAGAATGAGTCCGGCAACGCCATTGCGGCCAAGCCAGCCTTCCTTCACATCTCCAATCCGCAGCTTGTTGAGGATGCTGTAAGCAAAGCTTATGATCAATAAAAAGACCCCGACACCTACCGATACACCCAATATGGTGTTGATGTTCTCAATAGGTCTTAAGAACGGCATGAATGGAAACAATTTTGAAATCAGGTGCTCATAACCGAAAAAGCTGTCATAAAAGAACCCGAAGAAGGCCGAACTGATGCCAAGTCTGGCTAAAATATGGAAGTACAAGTTTTCAGGATTTTTTCTCGTCAGCACCATCCCCGCCAGAAAGAGCACAATGCCTTGACCCAGGTCGCCAAACATGGCGCCGAACAGGGTCATATAGGTGAGTCCGAAAAAGACCGTAGGATCTGTCTCGTTGTATGCGGGTGTGCCATACATGTTGACCAGCATCTCGAAAGGCCTGACCAGCCATCGGTTCTTGAGCAGCGTTGGCGGTGTGTGCTTCTCGATTGCGTTGCTCGTATCGTTGAACAAAACTATTGTTCCCGGCCCGAGGATTTTGACCCGTTCCTCGAAATCGGCTTCATCCCGTTCCGGGATCCAGCCGGCCAGATAAAAGAAATTCCGGGTCGTGGCAATGCTGCGCCGCATTTTTACTTTAACCCGTTCCAGAGCCAAAGCATTGATGCTGGCCTGAATCTGATTTTGATAGGAGCGCTTAAAGACTTCAAGCTCTCTGAGCTTCGCAGCCATTTCGACTTCGATTTCATCCTGGCGCACACGAATCCTGCGCAGTGCTTCTGGTGCTTTGACTTTATAGGCGTCCGGGATAGGAATCTCCTCAAAATAGACCGACCTTAGAATGCGATCCGTTTCGGCATCGAGCTCTTTGGGCGAAATGATCAGTTCAGCTTCTCCGCGATCAATGGTGTCCAGGTGCATGACCACTGCGGTGATATTCTCATAGTTCAGCGACAGCTTATATCTGTTTTCCTTTGAAAGCACCCCGAGTCTGGCAGAGAAATGCTCCATAGTGGTAATCTCTTCGAGGTCGACCTCTGTTTCCTGAAGCTTTCCAAGACATTCCAGTTCTTTGAGATGGACACGTTCTTCCCGAAGTGCTGATAAGACGCTGTAGGCGCCGCTGACTTCGTCAGTAAAGAGGTCGATCTGCGTCTCTACCCGCTCCAGCGTCCAGTCCCACACAGGATCTTCAAGATAGGCGCTGTCAATTTTCTTCTCAAGGTCCAGCATCATAAGGAGCTTCTCGGCTTTTTCCATCAGCGCTTTTGGATCCACTTGAGTTTTGTAAGGCTCAATGCGGCACATGTTCAATATTTCGTCGCGATTCTCATCCACCATGCTGAGCCTGAAGTTGCTTTCTTCGATCTCGTGATACGCGTTGACGAGCTGAATGCGCTCAAACAGAGCAATCTCTTTAAGCACGTCGTCCAGCAGCGCCAAATCCGCCACCAGATTCACCATGCTCATTTTTTCAACGGCCATTCAGCTTCACCCCCTCAGTTCCCTTATTAAGAATTTCCGGCAGGCCTCGCTGCTGATGTTATAGCGTTTGGATTCGACAATAGTGAACAGGTCGCGCATTTCGTACTCGAGTCTGTGAAGATAGACCATGGGCTCCGTGATTGTCATAGGGTATTCCATGCGCAGTTTGTCGAACAGCTTGTAAAGATACCGGTCCATCAGGATTTCAAAGTTCAATTCAAAGTGCTCTGTTTGCTCAAACATAAAGCCGTAGGGCGATGCCCGCAGCACCCGGCTGATATCGTCCAGGGAAGGCAGGTAGCACAGCTCTTTGAGCCGTTTATAAGTAAAGTATTTGCCGTTAAGCAGCGTGTAGTTCAGGATCTCCTCCGGCAACAGCTGATAATACCGCCTGCCTCTGTACACCCACTGGATATTGAGCATATCTATATTCCGCTGCAATACTTCTCCAATGGCCTGCTGATCTGCTGCATCGAGCTTTTCGGTGCGTTGGGACAGCTTTTTGAAATAGAGGCGGTCCAGGTTCATCTCGACGTAAAACATCATTCTGGTGGGCTCTTCATCCTTGTAGTACTCAATCAGCTGCTGGTATTCCGTCCCGGCCAGCGCAGCGGACAGCTCGTCCAGGGAGGTCGCCTCGCTGATTTTCCCGTAGTCCAGTTCCGAATAAATGTGCGGGATGATTAAGTGATCCGTGATGCTGATGAGACTTTCGCGGCGGATCACCATGCGCAGAAACAATTTCAGGTTCTCAATTTCATACCGCATCAACAGGACTTTAAAGTACTCTCTGTAGGCGTCCGTGAAATAGTGGTACAGCTTTTCGTGCTTTTCGAAAGCATTGCGCTCAAAGCGGCCTTCGAGCTCGATGATGTCGACTTTCCTGGCTTCCGGCAAAATAGCAGCATACCAGGTTTCCTGACGCAGGTAGTCCACCACCTCGTCCACGTGATCCAGCAGCAGCAATTTATAGTAGTCCTGATCCTTCAGAAGCTGACCTTCAAGGGCACGCACCTTCACGTTGACGGCAGCAAATTTGCGCACATTGCTCATTGCTCCAGTCCCCCCTGTGTCATTCTTTGGCACTGATGATGGTCATTTCAAACGCTTTTCTAAGCAGAGTTTCCCTGTTCTGGTCCACCAAGGCTCTGATTCTCTGGTTCTCGCGGACACCGTCTTCTCTAATTCGGTGGACCTCTGCATCCGCTTGTCCAACAATCTCGTCATAGAGCTTCTTGGCTTCCTTTCTGGCTTCATGCATGTAATCTGCTTCCATGTCCCGCTGAAGCTTTTTCAAGTCACGTTCTTTTTCTTCGCGTTGTTCCTCTTTTTGTTTCTCAAGCCGTACGCCCTGGTAATCGATTTCCAAAATTCTCGCCAGGGTTCTTTCGATGGCTTTGGATTTCAACTCGATGCGCCACCTTTCCAGATTCAACTTTATTTCTCAAGACGCCCAAAGCCAGGTATTCGAATACCTGAGAACTTCCCTTGGGGATCCTGAGAAATACTATAACCTCTATTATAGTCCTCTGATTATAAAAAGCCAGAAGACTTGCAAAATCCAACGATTCAATCATGATAGCCTAATTTCACGTTCAAATCTCAGGTAAAATCGATGTGCAAGATTATAAAATATGGTCATTCCGCTCTATTGCGGTGAAAGCAAAGCGTTTCATCCTGTAAAACAGACACACGCAATTCAAAAACACGAAAAATTTACAATTTCGACTTCAAATTGGATGAAAATTGCATAAATTGAGAGCAGCTTATTCACGATCCGCCAAGTTGACTTTCACTTTTTGTTGGGGACGCGGACAAAAACGAACTCGGGGACGCGGATAAATTTTGTTTTTGTGGCTCTATAATAAATGTTGGGGTGGGTAATTCCTCCCCAGCATTATTTTTTTCAAAAAAATAATGCACTTATATCTTTTG
>WXFH01000007.1 GCA_009881125.1 Acidaminobacter sp.
AAGCCCCTTTCTAAATGATTGTCTCAGCAACAACATTTTAAGGAGCAAAAGATATAAGTGCATTATTTTTTTGAAAAAAATAATGCTGGGGAGGAATTACCCACCCCAACATTTATTATAGAGCCTTGAATATTTATGTTATAATAGGACCAGGCGCTAAAAGCTACAGCAAATGGAGTGATTCCCCTATGGCCAGATATAAAAAACAGGAGCGTTTGAACCGTCTGACTGAGATTCTGACCCAGGATCCGTTTTTGACGGATGAGGAGCTCAGCGAAGAGTTGGGCGTCAGCATTCAGACCATCCGTCTGGACCGCATGCAGCTGAACATCCCTGAACTGAGAGAGCGCGTCCGTAAGGTTGCGACTGATAATTATGATAAAGTAAAAACCCTTGGGCGCGGTGAAATCGTGGGTGAACTGATCGACCTGGAACTCAACAAGCGTGGCATTTCTGTCCTTGAAACAGATGAAACCCTCGCCTTTGAAAAAACCAAGATCGTCAAAGGCCATTACATTTTTGCCATGGCAGAGTCTTTAGCTATGGCAGTGATTGATGCCCATGTCGCTTTGACCGGTATAGCCAACATTAAATACCGTGTACCGGTCATCGCCGGTCAGAAACTGGTGGCTAAGGCGGAGCTGGTCAGAGTCAGAGGCAGTGAGTATTTTATTCACATCAACATCACCAGCAATCAAGATCAAGTATTCAGGGGCAAGTTCATCCTTGTTGCCCTGGACGGGAGTGTGATTTAAGTATGACAATCCGGATTGGAATAGATGCCATGGGCGGTGACCATGCGCCTGAAGCTGTCGTTAAAGGTGCTGTAGAAGCCCTCTCCATGATCAGTGCAGATCTCGTGCTGATTGGCATGGAAGACCAGATCAAGGCACAGCTCGCTTCTTTAAAATATGATGCGAATCGGTTGATCATCCATCATGCCAGCGAGGTAATCGAGAACGAAGATAAACCCGTCAGAGCCATAAAGAGCAAAAAAGATGCCTCCATGGTCGTCGGGTTTGAAATGCTTAAAAATGGCAGCATCGACGCGCTCCTTTCTGCAGGCAATACGGGTGCGCTCTTAGCGGGCGGGCTTTTAAAAGTCGGCAGAATCAAAGGCCTTGACAGGCCGGCGCTCTGTCTGCCATATCCGACGTCGAAAGGCTTCAGCGTTCTGATTGACGCGGGTTCCAACGCAGACTGCAAGCCCCATAACCTCTATGAGTTCGCCGTCATGGGTACCATTTATGCCCGTGATGTCCTGGGCATTGAAAATCCTACAGTGGGTATAGCGAACATCGGCACAGAGGAAGGAAAGGGCAACATTCTTGTTGTCGATGCCTATCCAATCCTGAAAGCCAGTGATCTCAACTTTATTGGCAATATTGAAGCCAGGGATATTCCAGATGGGGTGTGTGATGTCATTGTCTGTGACGGCTTTACCGGAAATATTATCCTGAAGCTGTCCGAGGGCGTCGCGTCGAGTTTCAGCGGCATGCTGAAAGCTCAGCTGATGAAAACCAAGAAGAACATGCTGCTCGGCATGCTGCTTAAGGGTGTCTTTACGGAGCTCAAGAAGAAGCTGGATTACACCGAATATGGCGGAGCACCGTTCCTTGGGACGGAAGGCCTCATAGTCAAAGCCCACGGCAGCTCGAACGCGAAGGCTATCAAAAATGCCATACGCTACGCTGAGGTCTGCGTCAAGAGCCAAGTAGTGGAGCGGATCCGAGAAGAGCTTGGCAGGAAAGATCTCGAGGCGGCAAGACAATCTGCGTCTCCTGAAACCCAGGAAAGCTGATCAGGAAGCAGGGGACGTACATAGGCTTAAGCGTAATTTAAGAATTGCTGGATCTGTTGAAAACACAGGCCGGAACAGGCACGTTAATGTGAGTGCCTGTTTTTTTTCGCCCAGGGACTTGCCATATGCCGTTGTATCGTATATATTAGTAGCAGATACTAATACGAGAAATAAATAACAAGTTTTAACATCTGGAGATGATATTTTGATCAACCGAAAGAGTCGCATTCTCGGAACCGGCATGGCCCTCCCTGAACGCATTGTGACCAATTTTGATATGGAAAAGATCGTCGAAACCTCGGATGAGTGGATTCGCACCCGCACGGGCATCTCTGAGAGACGCTTTGCCGATGGTAACGAGACCAACTCCTCACTCTCAATCCAAGCCGCAGAGATGGCACTTAAAAATGCCGGCATAACCGCAGATCAAATCGATCTGATCGTTGTCGCGACTATTACACCGGATATGGTGTTTCCGGCAACCGCCTGCATAGTACAGGACAAAATTGGGGCGACTAAAGCAGCGGCCTTTGATCTTGAAGCCGCCTGTTCCGGATTCTTATACGGTCTTGCTATTGCAGACCGGTTTATCGCTTCCGGCATGTATAAGCACGCTTTAGTCATCGGTACCGAGATCATGTCAAAAATCATAGACTTTAAGGACCGCAATACCTGTGTTCTCTTTGGAGACGGTTCGGGCGCAGTTGTCGTAGGACCTTCTGAAGATGAAAACCGCGGCCTCTTGGGATTTGACCTGGGATCTGACGGATCTGGCGGGAAATATCTGTATATGCCTGCCGGCGGCACAGAAAAGCCTGCGACGCTTGAAACTGTTGAAGCCCGTGAGCATTTCCTCAAGATGGAGGGCAAGGAAGTTTTCAAATTTGCCGTGCGCGTCATGGAAAACGCATCGCTCAGAGCTATTGAAAATTCAGGGGTTTCATTTGAAGAAATCGATTTCCTGGTCCCGCACCAGGCGAATGAACGCATTATTTTAGCTGCGTCAAAGCGACTTCAGCTGCCTATGGAAAAAGTTCAGGTCAATCTTGATAAATATGGCAATATGTCAGCGGCGTCCATCCCTGTCGCGCTTCATGAAGCGGTCACACAAGGCAAACTCAGCGAAGGGGATCATGTGGTCATGGTCGGCTTCGGCGGCGGTCTCACTTGGGGCGCCTGTGTCATGCAGTGGTAGGAGGCAGAAAGATGAGTAAAATTGGAATAGTATTTCCGGGCCAAGGTGCCCAATATGTAGGTATGGGCAAAGAATTCGCCGCTCAGTTCGATAGTGCAAAAGCGATCTTCGATCTGGCCGGAAAAAGTCTCGATATGGATATGAGCGCCCTTTGCTTTGACAGCAGTGAAGAAGCACTTCAGAAGACTGAAAATACACAGCCTTCCATTTTGACAGTCAGCTATGCCATCTATACCGCTGTCAAGGAAGTCTTGGGTCTTGAGCCTGATGCTTTTGCCGGACTTTCTTTAGGGGAATACACCGCGCTGGTCGCTGCGGATGCCATGGCCTTTGAAGACGCGGTGCGGATTGTCAGAAAGCGCGGACAGTTCATGCAGGAAGAAGTGCCTCTTGGAATAGGCGGCATGGCAGCACTCCTGGGCGTAGAGCGCGAGGATGTTCTGAAAGTGTGTGAAGAAGCCTCAGTTTTTGGCATCTGCGAACCTGCAAACTTCAACTGCCCTAAGCAAGTAGTGGTTGCAGGCGAGCTTGAAGCCGTCAAAAAGGCAATTGAAATTTCCAAGAATTATGGAGCCAAAAAAGCGGTTTTGCTTCCGGTATCAGCTCCATTCCACACGAGCATGCTTCTTGGAGCCGGGGAAAAGTTGAGACAGGAAATGCAGAAATATGACTTTAAAGCGCCGTCTCATCCGGTCTACTCCAATGTGACGGGTGACCGTCTGGATGCCGGCACGGATGTCAGGGAGAACCTCGTCAAACAGGTCTTTAATTCTGTTCTTTGGGAAGATTGCGTCGCTGCAATGGTCAGAGACGGAATCACGACCTTCATTGAAGTCGGTCCCGGCAACGCGCTGACAAAGTTTATCCGAAAAATTGACAAAGACGTTGATGTTTATAATGTTGAAAAGCCGGAAGACCTTGAGGCGCTCAGAGAGAAATTGAAGGAGGCAGCCCATGTTTAAGGATCAAGTGGTACTTGTTACAGGCGGAACACGCGGTATTGGCCGTGCGATCAGCCTTGAATTCGCACACAAGGGCGCTAAACTCGTCGTCAATTATACGTCCAGTGAAGAAAAAGCCAAAGCGCTGGTGGAAGAGTTGGCGGCTGTAGGTTGTGAAGCTATTGCCGTCCAGGCGGACGTTTCCAAAGCTGAAGATGCGGAAAGGCTTACCGCTGAAGCAGTCAAGAAGTTTGGCAAAATTGATGTTCTCGTCAATAACGCCGGAATCACGAGAGATAATCTCATCATCCGCATGAAAGAATCTGATTGGGATGAGGTCATGAATGTCAATTTGAAAGGCGCTTTCCTAATGAGTAAAGCAGTTGGAAAGCTTATGTTAAAGGCCAGAAATGGTGTTATGGTCAATCTGACTTCCGTTGTCGGCATCATGGGCAACGCCGGACAGTCCAATTACAGCGCCAGCAAAGCCGGCGTCATAGGGCTCACAAAATCCCTTGCCAGAGAGTTTGCTCCCCGGGGTGTAAGAGTGAACGCCGTGGCACCGGGTTACATTCTGACCGACATGACGAGTGTTCTCAGCGAGGACGCGACTTCACACTTTACTTCACAGATTCCCCTCGGACGTGCAGGAACACCTGAGGACGTCGCTAAGGTTGTAAGCTTCCTGTGCTCACAGGACAGCGCTTATTTAACTGGTCAAGTCATTCATGTCGACGGCGGCATGTTGATTTAATAGACATTTGCTGATATAGTCTATTCACGTAGGGTTAAATTAAAAACAAACAAAAAAAGATAAGGACAGGTGGACATTATGTTTGAAAAAATTAAAGAGATTATCATTGATCAGCTCGGCCTTGACGAAGATGTTGTCATTACGGAATCAACTTCTCTGATGGCAGATCTGGAAGCGGACTCTCTTGATGCCGTTGAAATCATCATGGCATTTGAAGACGAATTCGGCATTGAAATTCCAGACGAAGATGCTGAAAACTTCAAGAACATTGGTGACATTTACCACTTCATTCAGTCAAAAAAAGCTGAATAACCAAGAACTTGAGGGGCACTTGCTGCCCCTTTTTCAATAGGTACCATTCTCGGGAGGGAAGCTGTTTGAATAAGAGAGTTGTTGTAACGGGTGCTGGCGCGGTCACACCTATCGGCATAGGCCGTGAGACGTATTGGAAAGCTTTAAGGGAAGGCGTTTGCGGCATTAAGCCTATTGCCTCTTTTGACGCGTCTGAGTATACAACGCAGGTTGCTGCGGAAATTAAAGATTTTGTACCTGAGAACTACATACCTAAGAAGGAAGCAAAGCGTATGGACCGCTTCACGCAGTTTGCAGTGGCTGCAGCCAAAATGGCAGTTGAAGACGGCGGGCTCGATCTTGAGACTGTCGACGCAGATCGCTTTGGCTGTGTTGTCGGTTCGGGTATTGGCGGTCTCTTGACTATGGAAGAAGAGCATGCCAAGATGCTTGAAAAAGGTCCTGGACGTGTGAGTCCATTCCTGATTCCAATGATGATTGGCAATATGGCAGCAGGGGCTGTTTCTATGGCGCTGAATGCCAAAGGGCCAAACTATTGTGTCGTCACGGCTTGTGCGTCAGGCACAAACGCTGTTGGAGAAGGCTTCAGGCTGATTCAGCGCGGTGATGCGGATCTCGTCCTCGCAGGCGGAACAGAAGCCTCTATAACGCCGTTTGGCATTGCTGGTTTCTGCAGCATGAAGGCCATGTCGACACGAAATGATGATCCTAAAACAGCCAGCCGTCCGTTTGACGTGGACCGTGACGGCTTTGTCATGGGCGAAGGCTCAGGAATTCTGCTGCTCGAATCTCTGGACCATGCCCTTGCCAGAGGCGCGAACATTCTGGGCGAAGTTGTTGGTTTTGGCATGAGCGCAGATGCTTATCACATTACCAGCCCGGCTCCGGGTGGTGAGGGTGCAGCCAGATCCATGAAGAGCGCTTTGGCGGATGCGGGCATTGAACCTTCTGCGATTGCCTATATCAACGCTCATGGTACATCCACGCCATACAATGACAGGTTTGAGTCCATGGCGATCAAATCCGTCTTTGGGGAGCACGCGAAGACTCTTTGCGTGTCCTCCACAAAATCCATGACGGGTCACCTTCTTGGCGCTTCCGGCGCTATTGAAGCGGTTGCCTGCCTGTTGGCGGTCAAAGAAGATTATATGCACGGCACTTATGGCATTCAGAACATCGATCCTGAAATTGGACTTGAAGTCCTTGCCAACCAGGGCCGCGCTGCGGAAGTGGAGTATGCGCTGTCGAATTCCCTCGGATTTGGCGGACATAACGCAACGCTCATCCTCAAAAAGTATAAAGGTTAATTGCCTCGTTTCAAGAGGTCTCAAAAAACCCGCAGGTTATGAAAAAAACCGGCGGGTTTTTTCTAATGAGTTGTGTTTTCCGTATAAAACCTATAAAATAACTCTGATAGGGATCTGGAAAAGCGCTTTTTAAGCACATTCTATGAAGTGAGTTTAGAAAGCGTTTTGCCGCTGAAAGGGCTGTATAACAATGGATTATGGACAATTTGAAAGTGTCATTGGTTACCGGTTTAGGCAGCGCAAACTGCTGACTGAAGCTTTGACGCATAGTTCTTATTCGAATGAACGCAGAGGTGAGAACGTACAAAATAATGAACGGCTTGAGTTTTTAGGGGATGCAGTGCTCAGCATTGCGATCAGCGAGCGTTTATTCAAGCAATATACTGATCTGCCGGAGGGAGAACTGACGAAAATACGCTCGAAGATAGTCTGTGAGGCAACGCTCAGCGACTGCGCCAAGACCTTAAAGCTTGGTGAGGCAATGCGTTTTGGACGCGGTGAGGAAATGACCGGAGGACGCGGCAGGGCATCAATTCTTGCTGATGCTTTTGAAGCGCTGATTGCAGCGATCTATCTGGACGGCGGTATGGAAGCATCCTCTGACTTTGTTTACCGCCAAATGGATCGGGCTATTAAAGATGCCATAAGCGGAAAAGTGTTCCTCGACTATAAAACGCACTTGCAGGAGCTGATTCAGACCCAGCGGGACAACCGAATCCGGTATGAAATTATCCGTGAGGAAGGTCCGGACCACTGTAAAGTATTTCATACCCAGGTGCTGCTCAATGAGGAAATCGTTGGAGCGGGTCAGGGACGAAGCAAGAAGGAAGCGGAGCAGGAAGCCGCCCGGGCAGCCATTGCCTCACTGGAGTTGTCAGGCTCATGATTATTCCGGTGTTTATTCCGCACCTTGGGTGCCCAAATCAATGCGTGTTCTGCAATCAGAAAACCATAACCGGTTTGGGGGAACATCTGACTACTGTTGAGACTGCCAGAACAGAGATTGAAGCCTGGCTGGCGCGGTCTGACGCGGAGGGGTCAAACGAGCTCGCCTTTTATGGGGGCAGTTTTACTGCAATTCCCTACGCTGAGCAGATCGCGTATCTGGAGCTCGCAGAAGAATACAGACAAAAAGGCCTGATCCGGACGATCCGGATATCAACCCGTCCGGACGCAATTGATCCGGACCACCTCAAATTACTTAAAGCCTATGGCGTCCGCCGGATTGAACTCGGCGCCCAGTCGTTTGACGACCGGGTGCTTTCCATGTCCCAAAGAGGACACAGTGCTGTGGAAATTGAACGTGCTGCCAAGGGGATTCATGAAGCGGGCATTGATCTTGGCCTTCAACTGATGGTCGGACTTCCTGGGGATTCTCCTGAAACGGACCTTAAAGGTATTTCAGAAGCATTCAGACTCTATGCGACGACCCTCAGAATTTATCCTGCCCTGGTACTGAAAGGCACAAGCCTTGAAAAACTGCTGTTACAGGGTGCCTATGTGCCATTGTCACTGGATGAGGCCGTAGAACGCGTTGCTTTGATGATGGATGCCGTTGATGAGAAAAACTCAGAGATGACTCAGCCCAAACTTGAACTGATTCGTGTAGGTCTCCAGGAAAACGAGATGCTCAGCGGTTCCGGAGAGGTTCTGGCAGGACCTCATCACCCAGCATTCAGAAGTTTGGTGGATACCTTCAGATTTAAAACACGTCTGGATCAGGATGCTCAGCGCTGCAACTGGAGAGGCAAAAATCTGGAAGTTCATGTCAGGGGAAAGGACCTCAGCAGTTTTGTGGGGCACCAGAGGCGCAATCTGATTTACTTAAAGAACCATTATGGCGTGAGCGCACTCAGGGTCGTCAGGGACGAGTCCGTCCCCGCCATGAGGTATATCATCACTATTACGGAAAGTGACGGGAGGTGACGGCATGTACCTTAAAAAAATAGAATTGAAGGGGTTCAAGTCGTTTGCGGACCGGACCACCATTGATTTGATGCAGGGGCTGACCTGCGTCGTTGGGCCAAACGGCAGCGGCAAGAGCAATATCACAGATGCCATACGGTGGGTGCTCGGTGAACAAAAGGTTAAAACCCTTCGAGGCTCGAAAATGGAGGATGTCATTTTCAATGGCACACACCGGCGCTCTGCCCTGGGCGTCGCAGAGGTCTCGCTTCATTTTTCGAATGAAGACCGCAGATTCCCCATAGATTTCAGCGAGATTGTTCTGTCCCGCAGACTTTACAGATCCGGCGAAAGCGAGTATTTGATCAATGATGCGCCCTGCAGGTTAAAAGACGTTCGCGAGCTTTTCATGGATACAGGGGTGGGGACAGAAGGCTACTCACTCATTGGACAGGGACGGATCGATTCCATTATCAGCGGCAGCTCGGAAGACCGACGCATGATTTTTGAAGAGGCGGCCGGTATTGTCAAATATAAGCAAAAGAAAAGAGAAGCGCTCAAGAAGCTCGATAATACTGAACTAAACCTTATGCGCCTAGAGGATCTCAGCATGGATCTGAAATCGAGGCTTGGTCCGCTGGAACTGGAAAGTGAAAAGGCTAAAAGTTATATTGCTTTGAGTGAAGCGCTTCGTGAAATTGAGGTTGCTGTATTTCTGGCGGATTATGACAAGCTGACCGTGAAACTTGACAAAGTACTGGCTGACTACGACCGTGTGTCTGATGAGAAAACCTCCGAGGAGGCAGCGCTCTCAGAAAAAAGGCTGCGCCTTGAGGCTCTTGAGGCGAAGCTTGGCAGCATGGACCTCCAGTGGCAAAACCTTGAAGAGGATCGCTTGAAATTTAACAATGAAGACAAGGCGCTGGATGGAGATTTAGCACTATGGGATGAAAAACTCAGAAACGCTGAAATTGAATACGGCAGACTACATGAGACCCTGGACCAGGAAAAAGGCGAGCAGGCTGCTCTGGAGGTTGAGTATCAGGCTCTGGTCGCAGCGGACAGTCAAATTGCTGAAAAACTGAAGGAGTTAAAAGCCATTCTGAATGAGCGTCAGGTATCTATGGAAACCTTGACCGGGGCGTTAGCAGCGCTTGAGTCAGTGGAATCCAGCGCTCGCAGTGAAGCAATAGCTCTGATTTCCAAATCAGAACGGGCGGCGTCTGAGATTCGCGTCAAGCGCGATTATATGGCTCATCTCGAGCAGCGTATACAGGAGCTGGGGTCTGAGGCTGCCGGAGCAAAGGCTCAGTTAGAGGCCATTTCACAAAGAATTGGTGAAACGGTCGTCCAAAGAGAACATGCCATGAAGCGTAAAAATGCCATGCTCGATAAGTTAGAGGCACAGTCTGCTGTGCGCCAGGCTTCTGCACAAGAAGTGAAAACGCTGGAGGACAAAAAGCGCCAGGAAGAAAATCGCAGACACAAACTGGTGGCGGAGCAGGAAGCCCTCGAGAATCTGGAACGTAATTACGAAGGCTATGACCTGAGTGTCAAGCGGTTGATGCAGGACTTGAAAAAAGATGCTTCGGGCAATGCCTTACAAGGCGTTCTGGGCGTCCTGGCAGAACAGATCCAGGTTAGCAAGGGGTATGAGACGGCTATTGAGGTCGCCCTTGGCAGAGGCGCTCAAAATGTCATCTGCGACAATGAGCAGACGGCGAAGCGGCTGATCGAACGGTTAAAAACAAAGCAACTGGGACGTGTGACTTTTTTGCCCCTCGACTTGATTGGAAAGCCATCAGCGCAATTTGGAAATTTGTCAGAGTTGAAGGGCTTTGTCGGTATGGCTGACAGCCTGGTGACTGCACCTGACACTATTCAGGCGGCTGTAAGGCATTTGATAGGCCGTACTGCAATTTTTGAAAGCTATGATGAAGCTGTTTCTGCCTTCAGAAAGACTGGTGGGAAATGGCGCCTGGTGACGAAAGCCGGAGAAGTTTTCAGTCCCAGCGGCAGTATTACAGGCGGTTCCAGGCAGCAGTCCGGCGGAGGTGTACTGGCAAGACGCGGGAAGATAATTTTGCTGACGGAACAGATTGAAGCTCAGACAAGCCATATGATGGACTTGGATCAGGAGATTGCGGCGCTGATGTCCAGGGTTGAGGTTGAAGAACAGGCCAGGGCGCAATTGACCGCTGACATGACGGCAGTGGATACTGAACTCGCAGGCTTTGAATTTCGAGAGACGGCACTTCTGGAGGATCAGAAGCGTCTGGGGGACCGGATCAGACGTCTTGGCGCTGAGCATGAGGACCAGAATGCTCATGTGCTTAGAATTCAGGATGAGAATACCACACTTGAAAGAGAGATTGAAGTCTGGAAAGCTGCATCCTCAGACCTGGAGCGCGTGGTTTTTGAACAGGAGGAAAAGCGCTCTGAACTGAGAAGCGCCTATGAGTCCCTCTCTGATCAGCTTAGCAGCGTCAGAGTTGAGACTGCAACTCATGAACAGAGCCTGAGTGGCATCACAAGAGAAATTAAACGCATAGAAGACACTTTGCTGCGTTCTAAAGAACGGTCTGAACTTGCGTCCTCCAGACTGGCGCAACTCGAAAGTGACCGCAGAGAAACCCTGAGACTCAAAGGTGAGAGCTTTGAGAAAAAGATTGAGCTTCGCCTTCTGCTTCAGAAGCTGGAAGCACAGCGCGCAGAAATTTCAGGGGAACGGGACGCAGGAAAAGCTGAACTTGCAGAACTGCGTCATGCGGTCGGCCGGATCAGTGAAGCGCTTGAACGTCTGCGGGAAGCGCTGCATCACGTAGAGCTTCAGCGGGAGCGCTGTCTTCTTGAGCGGGAATCACTTTTGACACAGATGCATGACAAATATGAATTGGATCTGGAGGAAGCGCGTCAGAAGCCGCTGGAAGTAGATTTGAGCTCGGCTCAGTCGCAGACGAAGTCCCTGAGAAACCGGATTAAAGCACTTGGTGACGTGAATATCAGTGCGATCAAGGAATATGAAGAGGTGTCTGAACGCTACACGTTCATGAAAGGCCAGATGGATGACCTGATCCAGGGTGAGCAGGCACTCAAGAAAGTCATTCGAGAGCTTGACCACGCCATGAAGCAGCAATTCAAAGACTGCTTCACACTGATTGGGGAAGCGTTCCAAAATACTTTCAAACGTTTGTTCAGTGGCGGTACCGCTCAGGTCAGACTAAGTGATCCGTCTGATCCGCTGGAAAGTGATATTGAAATCTATGTGCAGCCGCCTGGGAAAAAACTGCAGCATCTTCATCTGCTGTCAGGCGGAGAGAAGGCATTGACCGCTATAGCGATTCTATTTGCCATTCTTGAGGTCAAACCTGCGCCGTTTTGTGTGCTTGACGAAATTGAAGCCGCTCTGGATGATGTCAATGTCGATCGATTTGCGCTCTATTTGAAGGACGTATCAGATCAGGCCCAGTTTGTCGTTATCACACACCGCAAAGGCACTATGGAAATTGCGGATGCGCTATACGGTGTCACCATGGAGGAGTATGGCGTTTCCAGGGTGGTCTCGGTCAAATTGGAAGAAATAGCGGTCAGCTGACAAAGAACGTCGGCCAGTATAATTCGGGCAGAAAGGAAAGGTGATTCAGTTTGGCTGGAATATTTAAAAAGTGGATCTCAAAATTAATGGAAACGCCTGAGGAGAAAGCACCTGAGACGGAGCAGAGCCTGGGTGAAGAGAATACAGGTGAGGCGGCACAGGATATTGTAGCCGTGGATGAACCTAAAGAAGAAATTGTCGAAGAGACCGTCGTGGAAGCTGAAGAATCAGTCGCTGAGGCAACTGAGTTGTTGCTGGAAGCTGAAGCTGAAACTGAAATTGAAATTATAGCTGAAGCTGAAGTCGTAGTAGAAACTGAAGTAGAAACTGATGCAGTACTCGAGCCGGGCGTCGCTGATGAGGAACTTGCCTTGGCAGTAGAAGAAGAACAGGAATTCTCCCATGAGATACTGGATGCCCCTGAAACGCCAGAGCAACAGACTTCAAGCCTGGGCTTCTTCGAACGTTTGAAGGCGGGACTCAGCAAAACCAGTAAAGCCATCACAGACCGGATTGATCTTCTGCTCAATGACTATGGCAAGATCGACGAGGAACTCTATGAGGAACTCGAGGAGATTCTGATCACAGCGGACATTGGAATGGAAACGACAATGTCCCTGATTGACGACCTCAAAAAAGCCCTGGTGGAACGGCGCATTTCAGATGCCTCTCAGGTTAAAAGCGTACTCAGGGATGTTATGGTCGATACCCTCAAGGCACACTCGAACAATCATCTGAATCTGGACCAGAGCCCGGCGATCCTTTTTGTGATTGGTGTCAACGGCGCCGGAAAGACGACGACGATTGGAAAAATTGCCCACAAACTCAAACTGGAGGGCAAGACGGTTATGCTGGCAGCAGCGGACACCTTCAGGGCTGCCGCTATTGATCAGCTTAAAATTTGGGGCGAGCGCTCCGGGGTCCCGGTCATTGCGCACCAGGAGGGGTCAGACCCGGCTGCGGTGGTTTATGACGCCATTCAGGCTGCCAAAGCCAGAAAGACAGATGTTTTGATCTGCGACACAGCGGGAAGGCTCCACAATAAAAAGAATTTGATGAACGAACTGGCGAAAATTTTCAGAGTCATCGAACGCGATTTCCCTGAAGCCCAGCGGGAAGTCCTATTGGTGCTGGACGCTACAACGGGTCAAAATGGCCTTCAGCAGGCAAAAATCTTCAAGGAGACCGCCCAGATTACCGGCATTGCGCTCACAAAACTGGACGGCACTGCCAAGGGCGGCGTCGTTTTGTCCATACTCCACGAGGTCGAAATTCCAGTGAAACTCATAGGCGTCGGCGAGGGTCTGAACGATCTTCAGCCTTTTGAGCCTGAAAAGTTTGTCAATGCACTTCTGGACATCTAAAAGGAAAAAGTCTTATGCCGATGGTTGTGGGATCCGCCGCCATCGGCATAGTCTTTGAAAGCACCTGAAATCTTCAATCACACTTCAAAAAAGAGTTGACAAGCAGGCGTCATTCCCATAGAATACTTCTGTAAAGTAAAAAACCTTTACTGATACAGTCTTCTTGACTGGTAATATTGGCGGTGGCTCAGATGTTCGACAAAAAAATCAAGCTCGGCAATATGTTTGAGTTTTACGGACAACTGCTCACTGAAAAGCAGCAGGAAATCCTGGAAGACTATTGCATACTGGACCTGTCCTTCGGAGAGATTTCTGAAGAGCTTGGAATCAGCAGACAAGCGGTCTATGATACAATCAAGCGCGCTGAAAAGCAGCTGGACCAGTACGAGGAGAAGCTCGGGCTGGCGGCGCGGTTCGAACAAAGAGAAAAAGCCATTCGACACCTCGTCGACGGCATGCAGGAGATTGACTTGAAAATTAGGGAAGACGCTGAGGCAGCTGAATTGCTTGAGCGAATCTCCGAGCTGATCGGGGAAGCGAACGCCATTCTTGAATAGGCTGCTGCAGACACCCGAGTTTTAGGAGGTTTTAACGTTTGGTTTTTGAAAGTTTGGCAGATAAACTGCAAAACACGTTTAAGGCGCTCCGTGGAAAAGGCAAGCTGACGGAAGCGGATGTCAAGGCTGCCATGCGTGAAGTCAAACTGGCTTTGCTCGAAGCGGACGTTAACTTTAAAATTGTCAAAGATTTTGTTCAGAAGGTCACGGACCGCGCGATTGGACAGGAAGTCATGTCGAGTCTGACACCGGGACAGCAGGTCATCAAGATCGTCAACGAAGAGCTGACAACGCTGATGGGTACGACAAGGAGCAAGCTGACCTTTTCATCGAGTCCGGTTTCGGTCTATATGATGGTGGGTCTGCAGGGTTCCGGCAAGACGACAACCTGCGGCAAGCTGGGCAATTATCTTAAGAAGCAGGGTAAGAAACCTTTGCTCGTCGCCTGCGACATCTACAGACCGGCAGCGATCAAGCAGCTTCAAGTCGTCGGAGACAGCCTGAGCATTCCGGTTTTCACCATGGGTGAGATCAATCCCGTGGAGATCACCAAGGCGGCTATCAACCACGCGAACCGCTATGGCAATGATGTCGTGATTCTGGATACGGCCGGGCGGCTTCATATTGACGAGACGCTGATGAACGAGCTGGTGGAGATCAAGAAGGCCGCGAGACCGACTGAAATTCTGCTGGTCGTCGACGCCATGACCGGCCAGGATGCTGTCAATGTGGCGGAAAGCTTCAACGCACAGCTGGGCATTGACGGATTGATCATGACCAAGCTGGACGGCGATACGCGCGGCGGCGCTGCGTTGTCTGTCAAGGCAGTAACCGGCAAACCTATCAAATTCGCGGGCATCGGTGAGAAACTGAGCGAACTCGAGGAATTCCATCCGGACCGGATGGCTTCCAGGATTCTGGGTATGGGCGACGTCCTGACCCTCATTGAAAAGGCTCAGAGCAGCTTCGATGAGGAATCGGCCAGAAAGCTCGAGAAGAAGATGAAAAAGGGCAATTTTGACTTTGAGGATTTTCTTAGTCAGCTGCAGCAAATGAAAAAGATGGGTCCAATCGGGGATCTCCTCGGCATGATTCCGGGGCTTGGCAATCAAAAGGCACTTAAGGATGTACAGGTGGATGAGAAGGAATTCGTAAAGCTCGAAGCCATCATCCAGTCCATGACGCTCAAGGAGCGACGGGATCCCAACCTGATCAACGGCAGCAGAAAGAAACGCATCGCGGCCGGTTCGGGGACGAGTGTCCAGGAGGTCAACAAGCTGCTGAAGCAGTTTGAGCAGACCAAAAAGCTCATGAAGCAGTTTTCAGGCATGGACAAGCGCATGAAGCGCGGCGGCATGAGAATGCCATTCTAGTTAGGAGGATCACGAGGTCATTGACGACCTCGGTCCAGATAGATTTATTAAAATTTTGGAGGTGATGTATAAAATGGCAGTTAAAATCAGAATGACGCGTATGGGTGCTAAGAAAAAGCCTTTTTATAGATTGGTGGTTGCAGATTCGAGAGCTCCTCGAGACGGCAAATTCATCGAGCAAATCGGCTATTACAATCCTATTTCTGAGCCGGCTCAGATCAAGATTGACGAAGAAAAGGCCGTTAAATGGCTGAATGATGGCGCTCAGCCTACTGAGACCGTCAAGGCTCTGTTCAAAAAGCACGGCGTCTACGAAAAACTCGTCAAGTAATTTGAAAGCATGACTCGTGAAGGAGGGATCACCATGGGTGAACTTGTCAAAGTCATAGCAGAGGCACTGGTCGACCACCCGGAGAGTGTTGAAGTCAAAGAAACAGTCACCTCTCAGTCGGTCATCATTGAGCTCAAGGTATCTCCTGAAGACATGGGTAAAGTGATCGGCAAGCAGGGACGCATCGCCAAAGCGCTGCGTACGGTTGTCAAAGCGGCGGCTACACGTGAGAACAAGCACGTCGTCGTCGAAATCATTCAATAACCTGAATCGGCTCACTTCTCAGCGTTCGCTGGAGAGTGGGCCGGTTTTCTATGGAGGTATTTTCTTGAAAAATAATAAGCCTGACCGTTTTGTCGTCGGACAGATTGTCAATACCCATGGACTGCGCGGAGATCTGAAAATCAAGGCGTTTACCTCATCCCTTGATGATTTTGAGGAGTTTGAGACCCTCCTGATTGAGGGCGAGGGTGACAAAATGTTCAAGGTCGACAACGTGCGTTACGTTAAAGGTCTCGTACTACTTAAGTTCGAAGGCATGGATGACATTAACGCCGCTGAAAAATTTAAAAATCGCCAGCTTTACAGACTCCGGTCGGACTACGGCGCGCTGGAAGACGGCGAGCATTTTATTGTAGACTTAATCGGACTCGAGGTCATTGATGAAAAACAGGGTCACGTCGGGACCATCAAAGACGTCATCACCAACGGTGCCCAGGATCTCTATGTAGTTTCCCGTGCAGGCAAGCCGGATTTCATGATTCCTGTTGTGGATGCTTTTGTCCGCAAAGTTGAAATTGAGGCGGGCCACGTTCTGGTCAGTCTGATCGAAGGGATGATGGAGTGAAATTTACAGTCCTGACATTGTTTCCAGAAATGTTTTCAGCGTTTACCTCGACCAGCATCATGGCGCGCGCTGCCGGGCAAGGACACATTGAGGTGGAATGCGTCAATTTCAGAGAATATTCGGATTCCCCCAGCAAACGTGTGGACGACGCCCCTTTTGGCGGTGGCGCTGGACTGGTCATGAAGCCTCAGCCTTTATTTGACTGTCTTCGCAACCTGAACCTGGATGCCGGGGACCGGGTGGTTTACTTAACGCCTAAGGGCAAAACGCTGACACAGAGTATGGTGGTCGACTTTTCAAAACTTGACCGGCTTGTGCTCATTTGCGGCCATTACGAGGGGATTGATCAGAGAGTGATCGACACTTTCGTTACGGATGAGATTTCTATTGGTGACTATGTATTGACCGGCGGTGAGATTCCTGCCATGGTGCTCATAGACGGCATATCGAGAATGATCGAGGGCGTCCTGAACACGGAGGACTCCCACATGGAAGAGAGTCATTATGACGGCCTTCTCGAGTACCCCCATTACACCAGGCCGGCAGTTTACGAAGGTATGGAGGTACCGGAGATCCTTTTATCCGGTCATCACAAGAATATTGAGCTGTGGCGGTTTGAGGAATCTGTCAAATTGACGGGACAAAGACGGCCGGATATGCTGCGCGCCTATCATCAGCGACTGACTGATAAAAAAAAGCGAAAAATCGTTGAAAAGTATCTGAAATAGATTGTGCTCGGCTGTCTGCAATGATATAATGAATTTTGTGAATTACGGCTGTTCCGCTGGCGGGTTAGGTCCGTTAATGAACCGCTCTTGAGAAGGGAGGTTAGCCCCATGAATCAAAACATACTCAAGTCTCTTGAATTAGAGCAACTTAAGTCTGACGTGACGGAATTCGGAGTCGGTGATACGGTCCGCGTCCACATTAAAGTCGTAGAAGGTAAGCGCGAGCGTATCCAGATCTTCGAAGGCCTTGTGATGAAATTCCAGAACGGCGGTATCCGTGAAACGTTTACAGTTCGTAAACTTTCTTCCGGTGTTGGCGTTGAAAAGACTTTCCCGCTTCACTCACCTAAGATCGAAAAGATCGAAGTGACCAGAAGAGGTAAAGTCAGAAGAGCCAAGCTGAACTACATCAGAGACCGCATCGGTAAAGCTGCGAAGGTCAAAGAAAGAATCTAAGCGAAATTGGAGGGACTGTAAAACAGTCCCTTTAATTTTTTACAAACTCTCTGAAAGGAGGGATAAAGCATGAGTCAAACAATTAACTGGTATCCGGGACACATGAAAAAGACCAAGGATTTGATCCAAAGTCATCTTAAACTTGTGGACGTCGTCGTCGAACTGCTTGACGCCCGTATCCCTGAAAGCAGCAGAAATCCGCAAATCGCGGAGCTCACGAAGGGAAAACCCAGAATCGTGTGTATGAATAAATATGATCTGGCTGATCCCAAAGTCACCAGTCTGTGGAAACAGCATTTTGAAGGGGAGGGCGCCAGCGTCGAACTCTTGGATGCGGTTCATGGAGACGGCATTGATCGTCTTATGAAACAGATCGTTGAGCGTATGAAGGAAAAAAGGGCGAGATATCTGGAAAAGGGACGGAATCCCGGTCCGGTGCGCGTCATGATTGTAGGTATACCGAACGTTGGAAAATCAAGTCTGATCAATAAACTCGTAGGCAAAAGCGCGGCAAAGACCGGCAACAAGCCCGGCGTTACCAGGGGCAAGCAGTGGATTCGGATTAGAGATGATATCGAACTATTTGATACGCCGGGTATTTTATGGCCTAAGATTGATTCGAAGGAAGTCGGTCTGAATCTTGCCATAACAGGTGCTATCAAGGATGACATTCTCAACATTGAGGATATGGCCTACGAGCTCCTGCGCCGGCTTGAGATCCACTACCCCGAGGCGCTGACAGCACGCTATGGTGTTGAGGTGGATCCTGTGGCACCAACCATAGAACTGATGGATGCCATAGCACTTCGGAGAGGATGCCGGCGCGGCGGCGGCGACATTGACTATGATAAAGTCGCCCGCCTTCTTCTGGATGAGTTTAGAAAAGGTACTCTGGGCAGATTGTCACTTGAATGGCCGGACGATTTTCTGGACAGACGGGGTGAACTCACTTGATGGCTGGAGACGCAGCAGAAAAGCTGAAAGAAATTATGACGCTTGAAGCGCTTGAACTTTTCGAGTCTCAACTCAAATCACCCGTTACAAAAGGCCTCCTGCAGAAGATCGCTTCCAAACGCAAAAAGTTGGAAAAGGTGACGGAGAAATTTAAACAGATGTCCATCTTTGAGGCTCAGCTCGCAAAGGAAGGTTTGCATCACGTTGCGGGGATTGATGAAGCTGGCCGGGGACCGCTTGCCGGTCCAGTTGTGGCAGCTGCAGTTGTGCTCAACCCTGCAGTGCCCATCTATGGTCTGGACGATTCAAAAAAGTTGTCAGAACCTGTCAGGGAAGCGCTATATGCTGAAATAATGGAAAAAGCGCTGAGTGTGGGCATAGGCTATGCAACCAGTGTAGAGATAGACGAAATAAACATACTGCAAGCGACCAAACTGGCAGCAAAGCGGGCACTGGAGACTATGGACATTGATCCTCAGGCCTTGCTGCTGGATGCCCTCGAACTCGAGAACTGTTCGGTCAGCCAGTTGTCACTCGTAAAAGGGGATCAGCGCAGCGTATCCATAGCAGCGGCTTCAATTATTGCTAAAGTGACACGGGACCATTACATGAAGCGGCTGGGGCTGCAGTACCCGGATTATGGCTTTGACGCCCACAAGGGCTATGGTACAGAACGACATTATGAAGCGCTCAGGCAATATGGCAGAATGCCGGAGCATCGGGCAACTTTTTTGAAATCTTTTAAAAAGGAACCGGAGCGCAGTCTATGAAACAGTCAAATGTAATTGGGCGGTTAGGTGAAAATGAAGCAGCAGCCTATCTTCAGGCGGCAGGTCATAAAATCTTATGCCGAAATTACAGGATTCCTGGCGCTGAGATTGATATCCTGTCTATGAAAGATCATTTGCTTTATATTATTGAAGTCAAAGCGTCAAAGGGCATGGACGGCGATTCGGATCCGCTTGAACGCGTGGATGGCCGCAAGGTGATGCGGATGAAAAAAGCCGCAGGGAGATACCTGTCTGAGTATCCTGCTCTGTATTATTCAGAGATGAGGTTGGCCTTCATAACTGTTGAAGGCGTGGGGCTGAAAACCCCAAGAATCCAATTCATTGATGGTTCCGATTAGGAGGCATGTAGGTTGTATAAGTACAGAAAACGCGATATTTATTTGCAGGCATTTGTCGGTGTCATGTTCATCTTTTTTGGCGGGTTGCTCGGAAACTGGGTCTATTTGTCAATTCTTGGCCTGATAGCGGTCCTGCTCTTCAAAGACTGCCTCAAGCAATTGAAAACCGTCATCGAAGTCAAAGGTGACAGAATTGAACAGCGGGCCGGTGACAAAGTCTTTCAAGTCGTTTATTTCAAGGACCTTCAATTTATAACTCGTACAAAGAGACACAAAAAATGGATCGTGGTCGGCCATGATCGAAACCTGTTCTACATCCGGCCTTCCATAATCAATTGGGAACAGCTGCTCACGGAAGTGCTCAAATATAATAAATCCAATAAGAAAGTCTTCATCCATGAGACTATTGAAAGTATGAAATTTTAAATTGCTTGGGAAAAATTTGTGGCTTGACCAAAATAAAATCATGTCGATCTAGCGGGCGTACTTGGAAGGCGTAGAGTCAACTTCCAGTATACCTGCTTTTTTTAACACTCTTTGGGGATCAACTGAAAATAGAAGATGACAAATATTAACATATGGTATAATATGGAACTGTAATTACATTATATCCTATGGAGGTCGTCATGTACATTCAGGTTTGGTCAGCTTCACCCCAGGGCATTCATGCACATCCTATTGGTGTGCAAGTCAGTCTGAGCAAAGGCGTGCCGGTCTTCAACATCATAGGCCGCCCGGATCATGTCGTCAGAGAATCGCGAATGCGGATTACCTCCGCTTTAAAGTCAGTTAACGTTCGCGTCAATAATAAAAAAGTCACTGTCAGCTTAACACCTTCACACATGTCCAAAAAAGGGGCTCAATTTGATTTGGCTGTAGCAGCTGCCCTCATGTTTTTGTCGGACGGCAAACGGTCGGTCGGCAGTGAGGAGGCTTACATTGGGGAGCTTTCACTGGATGGCACCGTCTGCAGTGTCCAGGGACTATATAATATGATTGAAGGGCTGATCACCATTGGTGTCAATAAATTCTACGTCCCAATGAACCAAATTTCTGTGGCAAGATATTTTCCGGATGTTGAGATCTATGGCGTCGGCCAGCTGAGTGATCTGCAGCATCAGATCAGGCCGGCAGCATCCCTTGATATGACGAATAAAAGCGCTCTGCCGATGGTTTTTGAAACAGACTATGGCGACATTGCCGGGCACAGACTTCACAAGCGGGCCATGATGGCTGCCGCAGCGGCTCAGCATCACGTACTGTTGATAGGACCGCCAGGAACTGGAAAAAGCTTATTGGCCAGGAGACTCAAGACAATCCTCCCGACATTGGATGAAACCGCAATGCGTGAAGTTATAAAGATTCACGGTCAGGTAAGTACTGATCTTGATTCAATCCAGGTTTGTGCGCCATTCAGAATACCGCAGACTTCACTGAAGAGAAGTGATTTGACCGGGACTGCGACCGGAAGGCTTGGTGAAGTAACTTTGGCAAACCATGGCGTGCTTTATCTTGAAGAAATGACAGAATTTTCAAAAGCAGTGATAGAAGACCTGAAACGGCCTCTGGATGAAGGCGTCGTTATGGTTGGTGGTCCACTTCAGTCTATGCAGCTGCCTGCCAGATTTACCCTGCTGGCAACCGCCAATCCTTGTCCCTGTGGTTATTTTGGTACAGATCAGCCCTGCACATGCCAAGTGCAAAATATTCAGCGTCACCAGCTGAAATTTAAAGGTCCGCTCGGTGACCGATTTGATATCAAGCTGATGACCAGTGTCTATATGGAAGAAGATTTGAGGAGCCTGGATCCGCTGAACTCCTCAATTATGCGATCAATGGTGGAAAATGCAATGATTCAGCAGCGTCAGCGCTATGGCAGCACAGCGCATAAAAATTCAACCGTTCCAATTGATCTGATTTTTCAAACCTTCGAATCTGAATCCCTCAGGACACAATTCCAGTCCAGATTTAAGGATCAGGGATACAGCTACCGGGATTCGACACAGGTCATACGTCTGGCCCGTACTTTGGCGGATTTGGACGGCGAAGCGGCAATAAGCGCTAAGCATCTTTCCGAGGGGATGGTGCTCCATGGGGACATTTAATGCCTATGCAGCCTGCGCCCTTTGGTTTGAGAACGCCAAAGGCATCAACCGTGCACAAGCCAGAAACTTGCTCGAGGGATGTGACGACTTTGAAGCGATCTTCACGGACGGACCTGAGCGAATCTCACTGGCCACTGCTGACCAAAGGCTGGCTCTAAAGCAGTCACATAAGCCGGATGAGATTATTCAGCGCCTAAGACAAACAGAAAAATGCGGAATGAAAATGATCCTTCCTGCGGATCCGCTGTTTCCTTTCAGACTGAACGAACTTGAGGATCCGCCCCTATTGCTTTATGCGAGAGGAAACCTCGAGCTGCTGAATCATGCAAGGCCACTGGCAGTAGTAGGCACCAGACATCCGACGCAATATGGGATGAAGGTGACGAAAATGCTCACTCAAGCAGCCGTGGAGCACAATGCTTTAATTGTCAGCGGTCTTGCAGTCGGCGTTGACGCTTTGGCCCATGAGACTGCTATGGAACAGGAAGGCGCCACGCTAGCCGTCATGGGGTGCGGGCTGGACGTCAATTATCCAAGTGCAAACGCAGGACTCAGAAAAAGAATTCTATCTTCGGGTGAGGGACTGCTCCTCAGTGAAAAGCCGCCCGGAACACCGCCCTATCCCGCCTTTTTTCCGGATCGAAACAGATTGATCAGCGGACTCTGCGCAGGCATTGTCGTTGTGGAGGCTGTCATCAAAAGCGGCACAATGTCGACTGCGCTTCATGGCATTCAGCAGGGTCGAGAGGTCTTCGCTGTACCGGGGAACATAGACGCGCCGCAAAGCGCAGGAACCAACTTTTTGATTCAGAATATGGCCCAAATTCTGACAACCCCGGATGATTTGTTCGTTCGTCTGGATTGGCGGCTGCCAAAGAAAAGAAGACCCCAGCTTTCTGCGGATGCCGGTCAGCTGCTTACTCTAATCGAGCGCTACGGGGATATGACAATTGATGATTTTGTCGATGCTACAGGATGGCCGGCGGGAAAATGTTACGAATTTTTGAGTGAGCTTGAAATAAAGAGATTGATTCGCTGCTGGTTTGGAAGGTATAATCTAAACTGATGTCTTTACAGAACTTTGTTCAGACGCCGGGTCCGTGAGCTTAAGACATGGATCCGGCGTCTGGATTTTGTTTGGACCGCAGAATTTTTCAGGAAGGATCTGCGGTCAATTATAAGACGGCCGATAGCTCAGACTGGAAGAAAGTGTTGACAAATGGATCCGCATCATATAAAAATTAATATGGTGATTTTTTGACAAGATTGAATCTTTCGAATTTTTTGAATATAATGGTTACATTGGAGGTATTACATGGCTAAGCATCTGATTATTGTCGAATCTCCGGCAAAAGCAAAGACCATAGAGAAGTTTTTAGGAAAGAATTATCAGGTACTTGCTTCCGTGGGACATGTCAGAGACCTGCCCAAAAGCAAAATTGGCGTCAATGTTGAAAAGGACTTTGAACCGGAATACATTAATATCCGGGGAAAAGGAGATGTAATCAAAGTTTTGAGAGGCGCAGCAAAAAAAGCAGACCGTGTCTTTCTGGCAACTGACCCGGATCGGGAAGGTGAAGCAATTGCCTGGCATCTGGGAACTATTTTGAGTATTCCTCAGGAAGAGCCTTGCAGAATTGAGTTTCACGAGATCACAAAAGAAGCAGTCAAAGAAGCCATTCATCATCCACGGCAAATTGACCTGAATCTGGTGGATGCCCAGCAGGCAAGACGGGTTTTGGACCGGTTGGTAGGTTATAAGATCAGTCCGCTGTTATGGCGCAAGGTAAGAAAAGGTCTCAGCGCCGGCCGGGTTCAGTCTGTGGCGACAAAGCTGATCTGCGACCGTGAGAATGAGATCAATGCCTTCATCAAGGAAGAGTATTGGTCTATTGGCATGGATCTCAGACATGTGCCTTCGGATCTGCCTTTTGAGGCGGAGTTGTCTCAGTTCAAAGGCAAAAAAATTGAAATTGGAAACGAGACGGATGCACTAGAGATGAAACGGTACCTGGAGTCTGTGGATCCGGTGATTACCGAGGTGCAGAACAAGGTAAAATCCAGAGCCCCTCAGCCGCCATTCACGACCAGCAGCCTTCAGCAGGATGCCGCGAATCGCCTCGGCTTTTCAGCAAGCAAAACCATGATGGTGGCGCAGCAGCTGTATGAGGGTATTGCGGTTAAGGGACAAGGGACCATCGGCCTCATCACTTATATGAGGACGGATTCTACAAGAATCTCTGAAGAGGCAAAGCGACATCTCTCCGAATTTATTGATCGGGAATATGGTGAGATCTATCAGAATAAAAAAGTCCGTACAGAAAAGAAATCCAAGTCGGCACAGGATGCCCATGAAGCTGTGCGTCCTACTTATGTGCATCTGACGCCTGAGGAACTGGAAGCGTCGCTGACAAAAGACCAACAAAAGCTGTACACTTTAATTTGGCAGAGGTTTGTAGCCTCCGGTATGTCAGACGCGACTTTTGATTCCAAAAATGTGTCCATAGTCGCAGGTGAGGCACTGCTAAAAGCTAATGGGCTGCTTCTGAAATTTGACGGTTTCCTAAAAGTCTACGAGTTCTCCAGTTTTAAAGAAACCCGTCTGCCGGACATTCAAGCAGGGGATCTGGTTCAGCGTCTTCACGTCAAGCCGGAACAGCATTTTACACAGCCCCCGGCAAGATACACAGAAGCGACTTTGGTCAAAGAAATGGAAGAAAAGGGTATTGGTCGTCCTTCGACTTATGCGCCGACCATTGCGACCATCATCAGCAGAGGCTATGTAGAGCGCGAAAAAAAATCTTTAAAACCGACAGAACTAGGGTATATCATCAACGACATAATGGCGGGTTATTTTGAAGAGATCGTCAATGTCGATTTTACCGCAGGTATGGAGAACAAGCTGGATGAAGTTGAAGCCGGCAACATGGAATGGCACAGCATTCTCAGGGAGTTTTACGGCCCATTCAGCGAAACGCTTGCAAAAGCAGACGAGCGGCTGGAAAAACTCGATCTGACAGAAAAAACCGACTTGCTCTGTGAGAAGTGCGGCCATCCACTCAACATCAAGCACGGCAGATTCGGGAAATTTTATGCGTGTTCAAATTACCCGCAATGTGACTACACCAAGGCAATTCTCAATGAGATCGGTATAGACTGTCCGGTATGCAAAGAGGGTAAAGTGGTCGAGCGCAAGACTAAAAAGCTGAAGACTTTTTATGGCTGCAGCCGTTTTCCGGAATGTCGATTCGTGTCCTGGAACCGGCCTGTAGGACGTCCGTGCCCGGTTTGTGGTGAGGCTCTCGTCGAAAAAATCACTAAAAAGAACAAGACCATCCTATGCTCCAGTACCAGCTGCAATTATAAAGAAGTCTCATCACATTAAATAAAACTCAGGGAGGTAATCAGGTGAGCATGAAACTACTAGAAAAAGCAAGAAGACTGAACAAAATTCTTCAGCAATCCGGCAATGCGCCCGTTTCTTTTCCAGATATCAGCATGATGCTCAAGGAAGTGCTTGACGCTAACGTTTACATTATCAGCAAGCGCGGCAAGGTTTTGGGTTACGGCTTGGTTATTGCCGAAGACAGCCCGCTCATTTTTGAGAAGGGCACAAATGTACAAATGTTCCCGGAAGAAATCAATGATGAATTGCTCAAAACTGATCAAACTATGTTCAACATCCCGCAAGATGTCGTCATGAAGATTTTTAAAGGTGATATCAGCAGCTATTCTAAGTTTATTACCATTGTGCCAATCATTGGGAACGGTCTCAGGTTGGGGACCCTCGTCATCGCTCGCAGAGACAACACATACTCTGAAGAGGATATAGTATTGGCTGAGTATGCGTCTACCGTTGTCGGTATGGAAATCATCCGCGCCAAGACGGAAGAGTACGAAGAGGAAGCCAGAAAGAAAGCTGTGGTGCAGATGGCCATCGGAACGCTTTCCTATTCCGAACTTGAAGCCATTGAACACATCTTCAATGAGCTGGATGGCGACGAAGGTCTCCTCGTCGCAAGTAAAATAGCGGATCGCGTTGGAATTACACGCTCCGTGATCGTCAATGCCCTTAGAAAGTTCGAGAGTGCCGGCGTTATTGAATCCCGCAGCCTTGGCATGAAGGGCACTTATATTCGCATAATGAATGATAAACTAATGCCGGAGCTCAAACGTTTAAAAAAATAAGGGTTATCGGATCAAGCTAAAACAAAAAAGTTTTCAAAGCGCGGCGGTTCCTGAGATTATCTCTTGAACGTCGCGCTTGTCTGTGTTATACTTACTAAGGTCCAAAACCGCACTCGTCGGGATTCACAGTAAGGGTTGCCCTGAGACAGGGTCTTTTGTGAAGACGAACGACGGGGAAGAAAAAAACGGAGGTGCACTATGTCAGTAATTTCAATGAAACAACTGCTGGAGGCAGGCGTACACTTTGGCCACCAGACAAGAAGATGGAACCCTAAAATGAAGGAATACATCTTCACAGAAAGAAACGGGATTTACATTATCGATCTTCAAAAGACGGTCAAGAAAATTGACGACGCTTATGATTTCGTCAAAAATGTCGTCGCTGAAGGCGGCGAAGTCCTCTTCGTCGGCACCAAGAAGCAAGCACAGGAAGCTATTGAGCTTGAAGCAAAGCGCTGTGGTATGTACTTCGTCAACCAGAGATGGCTTGGCGGCATGCTGACAAACTACAAAACCATCAAGAAAAGAATCGATCTTCTTTACAAATATGAGAAGATGGAAGAAGATGGCACATTTGATGTACTTCCTAAAAAAGAAGTCATTCAAATTCGCGCTAAGAAAGAAAAGCTTGAGAAATATCTCGGCGGAATCAAGGAAATGCCAAAAGTACCTGCAGTTATGTTCATTGTCGACCCTAAGAAAGAGCGCATTGCAATCCAGGAAGCTAGAACCCTTGGTATCCCTGTCGTTGCTATCGTCGACACGAACTGCGATCCGGACGAAGTTGACTTCGTCATCCCGGGCAATGACGACGCGATCCGCGCTGTCAAGCTGATTTCCGGCAAAATGGCTGACGCTGTCCTCGAAGGTAAGCAAGGCGAGCAAAACGCATAATCATAAGGTTTAAAGCCAGCGGGTAAGGTTTCTTAATATAGAACGCCTTACCCGTTGTTCAAGCGATAACATTTGGCCCTTTGGCCAATTCACGTATCTTTGGCCCGGGTTGGGTCTAAGGACAAATTGAAGTTAAACTAGGAGGTCCTGTCATGGCGATTACAGCCGCAATGGTAAAAGAACTCAGAGAAGCAACAAGCGCAGGTATGCTCGAGTGCAAAAAAGCGCTTGAAGAAGCAAATGGCAACATGGAAGAAGCAGTCAAGCTCCTTCGTGAGCGCGGTCTTGCCAAAGCTGCGAAGAAAGCTGGCAGAATCGCCGCTGAAGGCATCGTCGCTTCCTATATTCACGGTGGACGCGTTGGCGTTATTGTTGAAATTAACTCTGAAACTGATTTCGTCTCTAAAAACGAAGAGTTCCAGCAGTTTGCCAAGGATATTGCAATGCAAATTGCAGCATCCAATCCACTTTATGTTCGTCCGGAAGAAGTGCCTGCAGAAGTTATTGAGAGCGAAAAAGAAATTCTTCGCAATCAAGCACTCAATGAAGGCAAACCTGAGAAAATCATCGATAAAATGGTTGAAGGCCGGGTACAAAAGTACTACAAAGAAGTCTGCCTTCTTGAGCAGCCTTTCATCAAAGATCCGGATGTCACCATTGATCAGCTTCTCAAGAACCTGATCGCTAAAATCGGTGAGAATATTTCCATCCGCCGTTTTGTCCGCTACGAAGTGGGCGAAGGCATTGAAAAGAAAACTGAAAACTTTGCAGAAGAAGTTGCCAAGCAGCTTCAAGGCTAATTTTCAGTCTTCAAAATCAAATCAAAGATAAAAAGAGAGGACCTTGGTCTTCTCTTTTTTCAAGTATTGGCAGTCGATTCACAGAAATGAGCATGATATATTTTTGGTTACGGTTTAAAAAAAAGGATATTCAATGCAATGTGTAGAATTTTTTATCTATGAAACAGGGGGTGTTCGCTTGAAACCGTTATATAAACGCGTCATATTGAAGTTGAGTGGGGAAGCGCTTGCGGGTGATAAGGGTTTTGGACTTGATGAACAGACAGTACTTGATGTGGCCAGTCAGGTTAAGGAACTGGTCGGCATGGGTGTTGAAGTCGGCGTAGTCGTGGGCGGCGGCAATTTTTGGAGAGGACGTTCCGGTGGCGGTATGGACAGAAGCACCGCGGATCATATGGGCATGCTTGCGACCGTCATCAATTCTCTCGCAATGCAGGATGCCATTGAAAGTCTTGGACTTCCTACACGCGTCCTCAGCGCCATTGAAATGCGTCAGATCGCTGAGCCTTATATCCGTCGCCGTGCGGTAAGACACCTTGAAAAGGGCAGAGTTGTCATTTTTGCGGCCGGCACCGGAAATCCTTACTTCTCGACGGATACGACCGCAGCCCTTCGAGCGGCTGAAATTGAAGCAGAAGTTATTCTCCTTGCCAAAAAGGTGGACGGTGTTTATGATTCTGATCCTATGGTCAATCAGAATGCTGTCAAAATTGACACCCTCACTTATATAGATGTCCTCAACCGAGGACTTGGCGTCATGGATTCAACTGCCATTACACTTTGTATGGATAATCACATTCCAATTCTTGTGTTTGGACTGAAAGAGACGCATAATATCATTAAAGTCTGCTGTGGTGAAAATCTTGGTACTATCATTAGGGAGGTCAAGTGAAGATGATTCAGGATGTAAAAAAGGCTTTTGAAGAAAAAATGCAAAAAACACTTAATGTATTTAATGAAGAGCTTCACGCCATTCGCGCAGGCAGAGCGAATCCTCAGCTGCTCGACAGGGTTGTTGTCGATTACTATGGCTCTCCAACGCCGCTTAAGTCCTTGGCGACGATCGCTGCACCAGAGCCGCGACTGTTGACGGTTCAACCTTATGATGCCAGCGCGCTGAGGGATGTTGAAAAAGCTATCCTTATCGCAGATTTGGGTTTCAATCCGAGCAATGACGGAAAAATCATCCGCATCGCGATTCCAATACTGACAGAAGAGCGACGCAAAGATCTCATAAAAGTTGCAAAGAAGACGGGTGAGGAAGCCAAAGTCGCAATCCGCAATGAGCGTCGTGACGCGAATGACCGACTTAAAAAAATGAACAAGAACTCTGAAATTACGGATGATGATCTTAAGTCAGCGGAAGCGGATGTTCAGAAAATGACGGATAAATACATCAAGCAAATTGACGACCTTCTCGTACAAAAAGAGAAGGAAATCATGGAAGTTTAGTGTTAGTGTTAGAGTTTACAAGTCACTAGTCAGCGTATTGGGATTTGCTTTTGTGGGTTTTGACTGGAGAGACTGATGCGGCTTGCCGGGAGGGAGGAGACACCAATGAAACAGACAGAGCAACATTTGCCGAAACATATAGCCATAATTATGGACGGCAACGGCCGGTGGGCAGAAAAGCGTTTCATGCCCAGACTGTTTGGTCATAAAGCCGGTGTGGAAGCGCTGCGCTCAGTGATTTCAAGGTGTTCCAGCCTTGGCGTGGAAGTGTTGACACTCTATGCATTTTCAACTGAAAATTGGAAGCGTCCTGCTGATGAGGTTGGCGGCCTCATGGAACTTTTGGTTCAGTTTCTCCAAAAAGAGATTGCAGAGCTCCACAGAAACGGGATAAAGATTCGCTGCATTGGTGATCTCAGCGCCCTTCCGGAGCGTGCTCAGGCAGAGGTTGAAAAAGCCCGGAGTCTGACAGAAAGCAATACGGGTTTAACAGTCAATATCGCGCTCAATTACGGCGGCCGGGACGAACTACTTCGTGCAGCAAAGGGACTGGCCGCAGCTGTGGCCTCCGGGTCACTTGCGTTGGAAGAGATTACAGCGGACGCTTTTGAAAAGCATTTATATACTTCTGGCCAGCCTGATCCGGATCTGATTATTCGCACCAGTGGCGAGCAGAGGATCTCAAACTTTCTGCTCTGGCAATTGGCTTATTCTGAGTTCTATTTCACTGATGTGCTCTGGCCGGATTTTGATTCCAATGAGCTCGATAAAGCACTGGAGACTTATGCCAAACGCCATAGAAGGTTTGGTAAACTGTGAGGTGAGCCTGTGTCATCAAGATTGATCACCAGCCTGATAGGGCTGCCAATACTGATCGCCATCCTCTATGTGGGCGGACACCTGTTGACCGCAGCAGTGCTGCTGCTGACGCTGACTGCGCTGCATGAGCTGTTTAAAGGATTTAGAAGTATAGAAATACATGCCATGGAAAGATTGACAATGGCTGCCGTACTGGCAATCTATGGCGGCTATGTCATGGCGCTGGACCAGATCTTTTATCTTTTCGTCGTTTCCGTATTTGTGATCATGCTGATGCTGATCAATTTATTCGGAAAGGCGTTACATATTTACGACATCAGCGCTACGGCACTCGGTTTTTTATATGTCGTTCTCCCATTTTTCCATATTGTGCTTGTGGCTGAGTTCGACAGCCTCTTCTTCATCAGCCTGGTGTTCTTGCTGGCTTGGGTGTCGGATACCTGTGCTTATTTTGCGGGACGTTTCTTTGGCAAGCACAAACTACTTCCGTCGGTTAGTCCTAAAAAGACAGTAGAAGGGGCTATAGGCGGTGTGGCAGGGACGGTTATCCTTGTAACAGCTTTTTCAGCCTTTCTGGAACCGGACTTTATCTGGTTTGCGGTCCCGCTGGGGTTGTTTGGAAGCGTTTCCGGCCAAATTGGCGATCTGATTGCGTCGAAGATTAAACGGATCATGGGAATCAAAGACTATGGGAAGTTGTTTCCAGGTCATGGCGGTGTGCTTGACCGATTTGACAGCATTATGATGACGGCGCCTATTGTCTATTATGTCGCCTATGTTTATAAACTGTTATGAAGTGTAATTGATTTAATTGTTTTAAAGATCTTAAATAAAACAGCTGACTTGATAGGCCGCCTTGATAAATTGAGGCGGCCTTTTCGCGCAACTTTTTTTAGAATTCTTAAGGCGAGTTAGTTGAAATGCGGTATAATGAAAAATAGGCTGTGATGGTTTGCGGTCTCTTTGAAATGAATAATCGCGTAAAGGAGAGAAGGAATCAGTCCATTGTTGGAATCGGCCTGGGCATTGAGCAATTGAAGGTCCAGCTTAGTTAGCCCGCAGGATTTCAAAATTATGACTGACTCTGCTGCTTATGAAAAATATTGTGATTTTGGGATCAACCGGTTCAATTGGGACTCAGGCGCTGGACGTCATTCGCGCTCATCCTGACAGGTTCAGGGTCGCGGCACTAAGCTGCAATCGAGGCATTGAAGCCTTCATGGCTCAGATAGAAGCCTTCAGACCCAGGCATGTCGCTGTCGCGGATGAGGCGCTCTACAGGGAATTAAAAGAAAAAACGGCCTTAGTGGACAGCGCCATAACCGTCCACGCCGGGCTGGCAGGTCTTCAGGAAATCGCTGCCCTTGAGAGCGCGGATACCGTTCTCGTGTCCATTGTCGGCAATGCAGCACTGCTTCCAACTCTCTCCGCCATACGTGCCGGCAAGCGCATAGCTTTGGCCAGCAAAGAAGTCCTTGTGACTTCAGGGGAACGTATTATGAAAGAGGCAGCGTATTATGGCGTCGAGCTTTTGCCTGTGGACAGTGAGCACAGCGCCTTATTTCAGGCACTTGAGGGTAATAGACGACAAACCGTCGAAAAGTTGATTTTAACAGCATCCGGTGGACCGTTCAGGAGTCCTGAATGGCACAGAGACCGTCTTAAAAAGGTGACCTTTCAAGAAGCGCTTAAGCATCCCAACTGGTCCATGGGCAGCAAGATTACTATTGATTCATCCACGCTAATGAATAAAGGCCTCGAGGTTATAGAGGCCCGCTGGCTGTTTGATATCCCCTATGAGCACATTGATGTCTTGGTCCACAAGGAGAGTATTATTCATTCCATGGTCCAATATCATGACAGCTCAGTCATAGCGCAGCTCGGTCTTCCGGACATGAAACTGCCCATTCTTTATGCTTTTGGTTATCCTGAGCGGATCCTATCTGATTTTGAGAGACTTGACCTTTCACGGATTGGCCAGCTTTCCTTTTCTGCACCTGACCATGAGCGCTTTCCATGCCTGAATCTGGCTTATAGAGCAGGCCGCATGGGAGGTTCGGCCACGACTGTGTTGAATGCTGCAAACGAAGCACTGGTGGCTCGGTTTTTAAATGGGGAAATTGGCTTTTATGACATCAGTGATCGGATCGAGTCACTGCTGGATCAACATACAGTGATTCAAAATCCTGATTATGACACTATTATGGAAATTGATGCAGATACCCGCAGACAAATATTCAAAGACAAGCACACAAGACAGGGAGTGAGCCTTTGATCACCTTTATCAGCTATATTGTCGTTTTTGGCGTGATCGTGTTCTTTCATGAGCTCGGACATTTTGCTGTAGCTAAGCTTCATAAAATAAAAGTTCTTGAGTTTGCCTTGGGCTTTGGCCCCAAGCTGGTCTCCAGAAAATTTGGAGAAACGGAATATGGGATCCGCGCCTTTCCCCTTGGTGGCTTTGTTAAAATGGAGGGTGAGGATACCCTCTCGGACGATCCGAGAAGTTTCCTGAATGCACCGGCTTGGAAAAGACTCACGGTACTGTTTTCAGGTCCGCTGATGAATTTTATTCTGGCAGTGCTCGTCTTCACCATTGTAATGTGGGGGATAGGGTTCCCTGTTAATGCAGTAGGCGAACTGATTCCTGACATGCCGGCAGCATTGTCCGGTGAGCTGATGCCGGGCGACCGCATCCTTGAGATCAATGACGTCCCGACCCCGACCTGGAATGATGTGACCGCACAGATTGCTGTTCAGCCATCACTTAATATGGTCATTGAACGGGATGGGCAGCAGCTCGACATACAGCTGGAAGCGGTTCGTGATGCGGATGATACGCGTTATATTGTAGGCATTCGTCCGCTGACGGAACGCGACGCCCCTCGCGCTGTCTTTCTGGCAGCTCGCCAGACATGGGTTATGAGTACGGAGGTCATCAGCTTCCTGGCGTCACTTCCGGCAGGCGGGCAAGAAGGTGTCGAAATTGTTGGACCGGTCGGCATGGCCAGCATGGTCGGCGAAGCGGCCAGAGGCGGCATTTACAATCTGCTGGCGCTGACGGGGCTTTTTTCGATCAACCTTGGAATTTTCAATCTCCTTCCGCTGCCTGCCCTTGATGGCGGCAGAATCTTCTTCGTCTTGGCAGAGCTGATCCTGCGCAGAAAAATTGACAAGGAAAAGGAAGGCCTGGTCCATCTTGCAGGTTTTGCGCTTTTAATGGCGCTGATGTTGTTTGTACTCTACAAGGACATTCTCAGACTGTTTCAGTAGGCGTTAATGTCCATTCAAAATGAGGTGAATTCATGAGAAGATCAACTCGACAGGTTTTTGTAGGCAACGTTGGAATAGGATCAGATCATCCGGTCAGCATTCAATCCATGACGACCACGGATACCAGGGATCCTGACGCTACGGTCGCACAAATACAGGCTCTCGCTTCTGCAGGCTGCGACATTGTCCGGTTGGCGGTGCCCGACTTTGAGGCTGCGGACAAACTGCCTGAAATTATCAGGAGGAGTTCCATCCCCGTCGTCGCGGACATTCATTTTGATCACCGGCTTGCGCTGAAATCCATTGAAGCAGGCGCGGCTAAAATACGTCTGAATCCAGGCAATATTGGAAGTCTTGAACGCGTCAAGGAAGTCGTTGCCCTTGCAAAGGAACGTCAAGTTCCAATCAGGATAGGGGTTAACGGCGGTTCCCTTGAAAAAGAACTGCTCGAAAAGTACGGCGGGGTTACACCTGAAGCTATTGTCGAAAGCGCCAGACGGCATCTTGAAATCTTGGAGACGCTCCAGTTTGAGAATGTTATTGTCGCCTTGAAATCCTCTGATATTCAGACGACGATTCAAGCCTATAAACAACTATGCGCCTATACTGACGCGCCGTTTCACATAGGCTTGACGGAATCCGGCACCGTTTTTAAAGGCAGTATTCGTTCCTCCATAGCCATTGGGCATCTTTTGCTCGAAGGCATGGGAGACACACTTAGAGTGTCATTGACCGGAGACCCGCTCAATGAAATTCGAGTCGGCAAAGAAATTCTAAGTGCCCTTGGACTCAGAAAAGGCGGTATTCGCCTGATTTCCTGTCCGACCTGCGGCCGTTGCCAGATTGACCTTGAAAAGATTGCAGATGAGGTTGAACGCCGGGTGGAAGGTCTTGACAAAGACATAACGCTGGCCATTATGGGCTGTGCGGTCAATGGTCCGGGAGAAGCCCGTGAAGCAGATCTGGGTATTGCCGGAGGGAAAGGTGAAGCGCTGATTTTTAAAAAAGGCGTGATTCTAAAAAAAGCTCGGGAAGAAGATCTTGTTGAGGTCCTTCTCGAGGAAATAATGAAGCTGTAAAAATAAGCAGTCTTAGCAAAGGAAGAACATCATGTCCATTCAGAACTGGCTTAAAGAACAATTTGATGATACTCTCCGTCTGGAAAGGGCAATCCTGATCAAGAAACCTGAGACCTTAAAGCTTCAGCTGTCTGCGGGTTATTTTCCGGAGCCTGAAAAACTTGAGGCGTTTTTGTCGCGCGTGAAGCTGGAGCTGCCGGACGTCTGCGGACTGGACTGGGTCTGCAGTGTTGAAGCACCGGCATCTTCGGAGGATGAAGCCTCGCAGTCGAGTGAAAGACTTCACTGGGCTATTTATTGGCTGAAGCAGCAGGCACCCTCTGCAGCAGCCTTTCTCAAAAAAGAAGCTTTTGTGAGACAGAATGAAATCCAATATTGTCTTCACATTCCGGATCAGGTGACTTCTGAGCATTTAAGCAGCCGAAAAATTCTTGATTTATTGGAAAATAACTTTATGACACATTTTGGTGTGGATTTTAAGCTGACGCCCATTTATGACGTCGAAGGCTGCAGGGTAGCCTCAGATGCGCTGGACACGAAGAAAGAAACAGATCTGAAGTCTTTCATGGCAACGGTGCCGGTGAATGTGCCTAAGTCTGCACCGAAACCATCGGCAAAAAATCAGTGGAAAACGACTGAGCCACAGGATGATAGCGTACTGTACCGGTTCAAAATCAAGCGGCCGCTGACGCCTTTGGTTGAGCTGGCTGAAGAGGAAGGCACTTATGCCGTTGAAGCGGAAGTGCTGTCCCTGCAAACGCGGGAGCTTAAAACCGGAAAAGCTCTTTTGACCCTTTCAATGACGGACCGCACCAGCTCTCTGGGGGCCAAACTCTTTCTCAAGAGTGCCAAAGAAGCCCAGACCCTGCTCGAGAAGCTCAAGGTGGGCGGCTGGTACAAATTTGAGGGCACGCTGAGATACGACACTTTTGATAAGGAAATGGCGCTGTATCTCAACAATATAAACACCGGCGAAGCGCCGCTGAGGCGAAGGGACGAGGCGCCTGTCAAGCGTGTTGAGCTGCACTGCCATACCAATATGAGTGACATGGACGGCATCGCATCGGTAAAGACGCTGATTAAGCGGGCTATGGACTGGGGACACAAGGCCATAGCAGTTACGGATCACGGCGTTCTGCAGGCGTTTCCTGAGGCCATGGAAACAGCCAGGGGCAAGGATATCAAGATCCTTTACGGCATGGAAGGGTATCTGATTGATGACGAGGTCAAAATTGTCAGGTCCTCAAAGGGGCAGACTCTGGACGCGGATTTTGTGGTGTTTGACATTGAAACCACTGGACTGAATCCAAAGCATGACAAGATTATCGAAATTGCCGCGGTCCGGATTGAGGGCGGACAAGTTGCGGAGACCTTTACGGCGCTGATCGATCCCCACGAGCCCCTCAGTGAGAAAATCAAAGAGCTCACGGGCATTGAAGATGAGCATTTGACCGGGCAGCCAGGAATCGAGGAAATTTTGCCGCGATTCCTGGAATTTGCACGGGGGGCCGTTCTGGTCGCCCACAACGCGGGGTTTGATACGGGATTTGTACGGGAAGCCTGCAGTCACCACGGATACCCCTATGATATGACTTCTGTAGATACCCTTGGACTTAGCCGATTGTTGTTAAAAGACCTTAAGCGTCACAGGCTCAACATGGTTGCCAAACATCTCGGCGTCAAGCTTGAAAACCACCATAGAGCACTGGATGACGCAGCGGCCACTGCGGAGATCTTTATCAAGCTGGCGGCGCGCCTGCGTGAGGAGGGCGTCACAGATCTTAACGGGCTGACCCGGTTCGCATCAGAAACCATGAGTCACACTATGATGGACTCCCACCATATTATTATTCTAGTCAAGAATCTTCAGGGTCTTAAGTCTCTCTATGAATTGGTGACCCATTCCCATATGAAGACCTTCTACAAAAAGCCGCGTATTCCGAGAAGTCTCCTGGAGGATCGAAGGGAGAACCTGATTCTGGGCTCAGCCTGTGAAAGCGGGGAGCTGTTCAAGGCGCTGGTGGAGAATCGAAGCGAAGAAGATGTTGAAAAAATCGCTCGCTTTTATGACTTTCTAGAAATCCAGCCTCTGGGCAACAATCAGTTTATGATTGAAAAAGGACTTGTGCAAAACCAGGAGGCCCTGAAGACGATCAATAATAAGATCGTCGATTTGGGCGCGCGGCTTGGAAAGATAGTTGCCGCAACTTGTGATGTCCATTTTCTGGATCCGGAGGATGAGGTTTATCGCCGGATCCTCATGGCGGGGCAAGGTTACGGTGACGCTGAAAATCAACCGCCGCTGTTTTTCAGGACGACGGCTGAGATGCTCCAGGAATTTGACTATTTGGGGAAGGATACCGCTTACCAGGTTGTCGTTGAAGCAACAAACAAAATCGCGGACCAGGTTGAATCCCTGCTGCCTATTCCGGACGAGACTTTCCCGCCTATTATTGAGGGCTCCGAGGAAGAACTGCGCCGTCTCTGCGTCGACAAGGCCGTCAGGATGTATGGCAGTCCGCTGCCGGAGCTGGTGGAAAAGCGCCTTGAACGGGAGCTGAATTCCATCATTTCAAACGGATATGCCGTCATGTACATCATTGCCCACAAACTGGTCAAAAAATCCATGGAAGACGGTTATCTGGTTGGCAGCCGGGGCTCCGTAGGCTCATCTCTGGCAGCAACCATGTGTGATATTACTGAGGTCAACCCGCTGCCGCCTCATTACCTTTGCCCAGAGTGCAAGTATTCTGAGTTTATGACCATGGCAGGAGATATCAGCGGTGCGGACCTTCCGGACAAAGATTGTCCTGTATGCGGCGTGAAATTCGGCAAGGATGGCCATGATATCCCATTTGAGACATTCCTTGGTTTTGAAGGTGACAAGGAACCGGATATAGACCTCAACTTTGCCGGTGTCTACCAGGCGACTGCCCACAAATATACAGAAGAGCTGTTCGGCAAAGGCTATGTTTACAAGGCTGGCACTATTGGCACCATAGCGGATAAGACCGCATTCGGATACGTTAAAAAATATTTTGAAGAAAAGAACCAAACAGTTAATTCCAGGGAGATCGAGCGGCTGGCCAGTGGCTGCACCGGCATTAAAAGAACGACGGGGCAGCATCCGGGGGGAATCATGGTCGTACCCGCCTACAAGAACATTCACGACTTTTGTCCCATTCAGTATCCGGCAAATGACACAAAATCAGATGTTGTGACAACGCACTTTGACTATCATTCCATCAGCGGCCGGATTCTCAAGCTCGATATCCTGGGTCACGACGTGCCAACCATGATCAAGCAGCTTGAAGAAATGACAAAAATAGATGTTTTGAAGATTCCTCTGGATGATCCTGCGACCCTGAAAATTTTTACCAGCAATGAAACTCTGGGGATCGTGGATCCGGATTATAAGTCAGAAACAGGAAGTCTTGGCATCCCGGAATTTGGTACCAAGTTTGTCAGACAGATGCTGATCGATACCCAGCCGTCCACACTGGCGGAACTGGTTCGAATATCGGGCTTGTCACACGGGACAGACGTATGGGTAAATAATGCTCAGACGCTGGTTCGAAACGGCACAGCGGATCTGAAGCATGTCATCTCCACCCGGGATGACATCATGAACTACCTGATACAAAAAGGGCTGCCGCCTAAGCAGGCGTTTAACATTATGGAGCGCGTCAGAAAAGGAAAGGGCCTGACTGAAGAAAACGAAACGTTGATGCGGGAGTTTGACGTACCAAACTGGTATATCAATTCATGCAATACGATTCAATACATGTTCCCAAAGGCCCACGCTGTAGCTTATGTGACCATGTCTTTTAGGATCGCCTATTTCAAAGTTCATTATCCGCTGGCGTTTTATGCCAGCTATTACAGCAGCAAGGTGGAGGACTTTGACGCTCAGCTGATTTGCCAAGGCAAGCGGGCTGTGAGAGAAAAGAAGCGCTGGATGGAAGACAACTGGGACAGCCTGACGAAGAAGGAACAGGATCTCTATGGCGTTTTAGAGCTGGTAGACGAGTATTACAGCCGGGGATTTGAGTTTCATAAGGTGGATTTATACCGAAGTCAGGCTAATGCCTTCATTGAAGAGAACGGCATGCTCAGACCGCCGCTGCAGTCCCTTCAGGGCGTCGGAGACAGCGCTGCCCAGAAGATCGTCGAGGAACGCGTTCACGGGGAGTATCTGTCCATTGAAGACCTGAAGTCGAGGGCAAAAGCTTCAAAAACCGTGGTGGACGCCTTAGTGCTGCACGGTGCTTTGCAGGAGATGCCGGAGCGCAATCAGCTGTCGCTGTTTTAGGCTGTGCGTAACCTCTGGGGGCTTTCCAAAGCAGCGGGAAGACGTGTAAAGAAATTTGCATCCCGGTATGAATTGTGCTATAATCTTTAAGGATGAATAAACGTTGCGCAAAGAGTGGGGAAATCCCGCTCTTTGTCGTTATTAGGCAAAAGAACGCTTTTTTCAAGCGTTTGGAATTTTTTAAAGGCACGAGGAGGCGCTTAAAATTGAAAAAACAAAGAGTCGTCGACGTTGTCCGCAAAGTGGCAGAACCCATTTGTGCGGAGGCAGAGGTTGAACTGATTGATGTCGAGTTTGTTAAGGAAGGACCTTTCAGGTATCTCAGACTGACCATAGACAAGGAAGAAGGCGTCAGCCTGGATGATTGCAGTGAGGTCAGCAGAAAACTGAATGCCAAGCTCGACCAGATTGACCCTATCGAAGAACAATATTTTCTGGAAGTCACGTCACCGGGTGTCGAGCGCGAGCTGAAGCGTCCGGAGGACTTTGAACGAAATATAGGAAGAACGGTTCAGGCGAAGCTTTACACTTCAGTGGAAGGGCTCAAGCTGATCAAAGGTACCTTGAGCGCTTATTCGGATGGCATCTTGACCATCGAAATGGGTGCTAAAATGGTAGAACTGTCCAAAGAGAAGATTTCAAGCATCAGGCTGGTCGGTAAATTCGACAACCTGGATGAGATAGGAGGAGAATAAGTGAAACACGAATTGCTCGAGGCGCTGGAGCAACTGGAGCGGGAAAAAGGCATTTCCAAGGCCTTGCTTCTTGAGACCATAGAAGCTGCGCTCATCACCGCTTACAAAAAGAATTTTGGTTCTTCCCACAACGTTAAAGTCCTGATTGACGAAAACACGGGGGATGTTCGCGTCTATTCCAGATGTGAGGTCGTTGAGGTTCCGGATGAGGATTCATTCGACATTGCCCTTGAAGACGCGAGGAAAATAGACCCGAACTATGAGCTCGGCGACATCATTGATGAGGAAGTCACGCCGCGGGATTTTGGACGCATTGCTGCTCAGACTGCTAAGCAGGTCGTCGTACAGCGGATTCGCGAGGCGGAGCGTTCCATCATCTTTGATGAGTTTGTAGATCGAGAAAGCGAAATTGTAACGGGAACCGTGCAGCGCATCTCCAAAGGGACGATCTTCATTAACCTCGGAAAGACCGAAGCTGTGTTGATGCCAAGCGAGCAGATCCCAGGTGAGGAATATCCTCAGGGAGGCCGCATCAAAACCTTTATCGTCGAAGTCAACAAGACGAGCAAAGGACCGCAGATTGTGGTGTCCAGAACGCACCCGGGTCTGGTGAAGCGCCTGTTTGAACTGGAAGTGCCTGAAATTTTCAGTGGGGAAGTCGAGATCAAAGCGATTTCTAGAGAAGCCGGTTCGAGGACAAAACTCGCTGTTTACGCGAGAAATCAAGATCTGGATCCGGTTGGCTCCTGTGTCGGACCCAAAGGGACCCGGGTTCAGAATATCGTCAATGAGCTCGGCGGAGAAAAAATTGATATCATTGAATGGAGCGAGGATCCTGCCGTTTTCATCTCCAACGCTCTCAGCCCTTCCAAAGTAGATCTGGTCGTCGTCCATGAGGTCGAAAAATCCGCTACCGTAGTTGTACCGGATTATCAGCTCTCCCTGGCTATTGGCAAGGAAGGCCAGAACGCCCGACTCGCAGCTAAGCTGACAAATTGGAAAATTGACATAAAAAGTGCGAGCCAATATGAAAAAATCAAGTCGGGCTCATACACGACAGAAGCATAATGTGCAGTACCATCATCTTTACAACTGTCGGCGAATCTGAAGATGGATGCCGGTGGTTTCAAACGAGGGAGGCGTAAGTCCGTGAAACCCAAAAAAATCCCTATGCGCACTTGCGTTGGATGTGGCGAACAGAAAACCAAAAAGGAACTCATCCGCGTCGTCAAGAACAATGAAGATCAGGTCTTCATTGACTTCGTTGGCAAGGCAAACGGAAGAGGCGCCTATTTGTGCCCGGATCCCGAGTGCCTCAAGAAAGCTGAGAAGCGTGACGCTCTCAGCAGATCCCTTGGCACCAGAATAGACAAAGCCGTCTATGCAGAGCTTCAGCGGCAGCTTGAGGAGAAGTTGAAAAAATGAACAATGCCTTTCTAACGCTTCTCGGATTTGCCCAGAAGGCTGGCAAACTGGTTGCCGGTGAAGATACAGTGCATATAGCCCTGAAAAAAAGAAAAGTGAAATTACTCATCGTAGCCGGTGATGCTTCGGATAACACGAAGGATCGGGCAAATCAATGGAAAGCCTCATTTAATGTTGAACTATTGGATGTGCTGGACAAGGATACGCTCTCGCAGGCGATTGGCAAATCCAATCGCGCCCTGATAGGTGTTGTAGACCAGGGCTTTGCGACTCAAATGCTGAAATTGAACAGAGCACCGGAAACAAGTGAATCAGAAGATGCACTTGTCTCCGAAAGCCCACTGGATGCTGACAGCATGGAGAAAACCGGTGAATAGATCGCGGAGGTGACGCAAATTGTCGAAAATTAGAGTATACCAACTTGCAAAAGAATTGAATCTGACGAGTAAAGAATTGATAGAAAAATTCGAAGAACTCGGCGTCGAGGTTCACAATCATATGAGTGCGCTGGAAGACAGCGACATTGAAGTTTTAAAAGAGTTATTGGCCAGTGGCGGGGACGAGGACAGTGAAGCTGTTCTTGAAGAGGAAGAGCTGCTGGAAGACGAGCTTGACGACCTCTATGAGGAAGACCTGGAAGATGAGATTATCGCGCCGGGTCTCGTAGACAAAAAGTCAGAAAAACCTAAAAAGGTGATCCGGGCTATTGAAGAGGCTGAGGAAGAAGTCGAGCAGCAGCTGGAAGGCCGCGCTGCCAAAAACCGCAAAGGCAAGAAGAAGATCGTCCGCCAGGAAACCAATCCTGCGTTCAGACCTCAGGAATTCAGTTATGAGAATGACATTGTCCTGGGTGAAACCGTTTCTATTGCGGATCTCGCGAAAGATCTCAAGAAACAGCCGCGCGAAATCATCATGAAGCTGATGAACCTCGGCGTTATGGCTACTCTCAATCAGGAGATTGATTTTGATACAGCTGAGATGATCGCTGTAGAATACGGAATTGCGGTTTCAAGACAACTTACTGAAGAGGAAATCGAAGAAAAACGCTATAACTTTGATGACCGACCTGAAGATCTGACCAAGCGTGCACCTGTGGTGACCGTCATGGGCCATGTCGATCACGGCAAGACCTCCCTGCTTGACGCAATCCGGAATACGAGCGTGACAACCGGCGAAGCCGGCGGCATTACGCAGCATATTGGCGCTTCAGAGGTCTCGCTCAAGGGTGAGAAGATTGTCTTCCTCGATACGCCGGGCCATGAAGCGTTTACAACCCTTCGCGCACGCGGCGCTAAAGTGACGGACATTGCCATTCTCGTCGTAGCCGCAGATGACGGCGTCATGCCTCAGACTATTGAGGCCATTGACCACGCCAAAGCTGCCGGCGTACCAATCATTGTTGCCATCAATAAAATTGACAAAGCAAATGCAAATCCTGACCGCGTTAAACAGGAACTGGCTGACAGAGGTCTCCTCATTGAAGAGTGGGGCGGCGATATCATTTCAGTGGAAGTGTCTGCTATCAAAAATATTGGCATAGATGTTCTTTTGGAAATGGTCCTGCTTGTGGCGGAGATGCTTGAGCTTAAAGCCAACCCTAAACGCCCGGCTTTGGGTACAATCCTGGAAGCCAAAGTTGAGAAGGGCAGAGGCCCAGTCGCGACGGTTTTGATTGACAACGGAACCCTTCGCATAGGCGACCCGGTTGCAGCCGGCGCTACTTACGGCCGTGTCAGAGCAATGTTCAACTCCCACGGAAAGAAAATCAAGCAGGCTGGTCCGGCTTCCGCAGTTGAAATCACGGGTCTTAATGATGTTCCGACTGCCGGCGACAAATTCTACGCGACTGAGGAAGAAAAACAAGCGCGCGCAATGGCAGAAAAACGTCAGGCTGAGCTGAGGGTATCGACGCTCCGCAAAACGCCGCATATCTCTTTGGAAGATTTGTTCAACCAGATCAGCCAGGGTCAGATTAAAGATCTCAATATCATTGTCAAGGCTGATGCCCATGGCTCTGTAGAAGCGTTAAAGACTACGCTTGGCAAGATCACGAACGAAGAAGTCAGAGTCAATGTCATTCATGCCAACGTCGGAACCATTACCGAGTCGGATATCCTTCTGGCGTCAGCATCCAATGCCATTATTATAGGCTTCAACGTAAGACCGTCTTCTGTCGTAGCCTCCCTGGCTGACAGCGAAGGCGTCGAACTCAAGACCTACAGAATTATCTATGAGGCAATCAATGACGTCGAGGCTGCTATGAAAGGCATGCTGGCGCCTATTTACAAAGAAGTCGTTCTGGGAACGCTCTCTATTCGTGCGACTTTCAAGGTTCCTAACATAGGTACCATTGCAGGGGCTTACGTCACTAACGGCAAAGTTACACGTCATTCTCAGATCAGATTGATTCGTGAAGGCATTGTCATTCATGAAGGCAAACTGTCGTCACTGAAGCGTTTCAAAGATGACGCCAAAGAAGTGGCACAAGGCTATGAGTGCGGCGTCGGTATCGAAAATTACAATGACCTTAAAGAAGGCGACGAAATCGAAGCGTTCATCATTGAGGAAGTCAAGCGTTCATAAACCAATGCACCCGACATCAGGCGTCCGAATAGGCATTACAGTCTATCCAAGGTTATTTCTGCAGCCTGGTCCCGGACCCCTGAGGGTGATATTGAAAGCAGGTGTAAATTATGGGAATCACAAGAACGAGAAGAATTTCAGAAGAGATCAAAAAAGTCGTCAGCAATCTCCTGCTGTTTGAACTTAAAGATCCCAGAATTTCTAGAATGACCAGTGTCACATCAGTGGATACAACCAACGATCTTCGCTATACGAATATCTACATCAGTGTCTATGATCCTAAAGCGGACATAGACCAAACCATTGAAGGTCTGAATAAGGCCAAAGGATTTATACGAAAAGAAATTGGCAAAGCCATTGATTTGAGATACACGCCTGAGCCAATTTTTATCAAGGATCAATCCATTGAAAAAGGGGTCTACCTGACCAACCTGATCAAGAAAGTCAATGAAAATGATGACGCCACTGCGGTTCATGACGCTGATGAAATCTCGGATGATTTTGAAGCCGAGGAGGACGAAGAGGACATGGATGACGCTGCGGATTCGGATGCAGAGGTCGAAGACAGCGACGTTTAGTCAGTGAAGGGGACAATGCCGTGAGCCATAGGGCAAATCCCCGGACTGACGTCACTTGGAGGTGTCGTCAAGGTGGAACCACTTTATGTCAATAAACAAGCTTATCCCAAATCCGCATTAATTATGACCCACAGCCTCCCGGACGGGGATGCTGTGGGCTCTGTGGTTGCGCTGTGTGAGCTTCTGGAACTCATGGACATTCCAGTCCGAATCGTCATGGAGGATGGCCTTCCGGAGTCGCTGGAATGGCTCAGGGATGATCGTTTCGTCAAGGTGTCGGAGGTGCGGCTGAATCAAGGCGCAGTGCCATTTGACGTCTTTGTGGTGGATTGCAGTGATTTGTCGAGAATTGCAGACAAATTAGAGCTGTTCACACAAGCCAGAAAAACCTATAATATTGATCACCACGTGACGAATGACTATTTCGCGACTGTTAATCAGGTGGATGGCCATGCCTCTTCAACCGGTGAAATGATTTTCCGGTTGTTCGGAGTGCATGAAACACCCCTGACCCAAAGGGCGGCTGAAGCAATCTATGCGGCTGTTTCAACGGATACAGGGAGCTTCAGGTATTCCAATACCTCTTCTGAAACCATGCGTCTCGCGGGTCTCTTGATCGATTCAGGCATTGATACAGCGGCCATCAACGCGAAACTGTATCATACCAAACCCCTTGACGGCGTTAAACTGCTTGGGATAGCACTGGATAATCTGATGCTGACCCGGGGCGGAAAGATCGCGGTATCTCATGTTCTGCTGCAGCAGGCAGAGTCCAGAGAGATCAAAAACTATGAAACAGATGGCATTTGTGAGTTTTTAAGAGATATATCCGGCGTTGAAGTGGCGCTTTTTCTTAAAGAGACTGCACCAGAAGTCTTTAAGATCAGCGCCAGGTCAAAGCATGACTTTGACGTCAGCCGCCTGGCTCTCCACTTTGGCGGGGGCGGTCATACCCGGGCTGCAGGATTTACAGTGACGGGCATCCTGGAGGAAGTCCGGCATAAAATCCTGGAGCAAATAGTATTGGCGGTGGGACTGTCTTGAATGGCATTTTGAATGTATATAAACCTTCCGGAATGACCTCTCACGACGTCGTGGCGATCCTCAGACGCCTGACGAGAATGAAGCGCATAGGTCATACCGGCACTTTGGATCCCATGGCTACAGGGGTCCTGCCTGTTTGTTTAGGGAAGGCCACCCGCATTGTGGAATTTCTTTCATCAGAAGACAAGGCCTACCGGTGTGAAATGAGCCTGGGAAAAGTAAGTGACACCCAGGATATATGGGGTGAAGTGACCCTGACAGGCGGTCCATTGCCAACCACAGAGGCATTTCGCGACGCATTGATGTCCATGGTGGGAGAAATCCGCCAGATTCCGCCTATGTACAGCGCGGTTAAGGTCGGCGGTAGAAAGCTTTATGAGTTGGCCCGCGAAGGCATTGAAATTGAGCGCGAAGCCAGAATCCGCTGGATTCGTTCCATTGAGATCCTGGCTCTTGATCAGGATCAGGGCAGTGCAGTCTTTAATGTCGTCTGCTCCAAGGGGACCTATATCAGGACCCTGTGTCATGATGTCGGTCAGAAGCTCGGCTGCGGCGCCGTAATGACAGCACTTGAGCGCACCGCAAGCGGTACGTTCACCCTGGAAAACGCAATAACCCTTGAAGCCCTTGAAACTATGGACAAATCTGCCATTGAAGCTGCGCTCCACAGTATAGACGCGCCATTCAAACATCTCCCGTCTATCCAGGTGGATGAAAGAGTTGGCCGATTGTTGATAAACGGCGTCAGAACAGATTTAACCCCCATGACCCAAAAACTTGAGAGCGCTGATGTCAATCAATTCAGGATTTATCAAGGGTCTGTGTTTATTGGCCTTGGTACCTTTCAGGGGCCGGATGGCAAGCCTACACTGGAAAAATTGTTGATGAGTGGTGATGATCATGCTGATATTTGACTCCATCCACGAAATTACTGACCTTCATAAAGAAGTCGGCATAGTCCTGGGCACTTTTGACGGGCTTCATGTTGGCCACAAAAAGCTGATAGAGGCCCATGTTGAAGCCTGTAAACGCCTGGGCGTGAAAAGTGTCGTCTTCACTTATTCAAATCATCCCAGAGAACTGACTAATCCTGAGCTCAAATCCCTCAGGCTCATTGCGGTGGAAGAAAAAATTCAGCGCATTGAAGAACTCGGCGTCGATTATCTCGTTTTGATAGAATTCGACGAGACTTTGATGTCAACTGAAGCAGAAGACTTTGTCGAGCGCTATCTGATTGATGGCATGGATGTACGTCTCATCAGCATCGGCTTCGACTTTAAATTTGGAAGACGGGCTGCCGGGAATGCCAGACTGCTCAAGCAGTTGTCTAAAAATTACGGCTATGAGCTTTTTATCCTCGACCCGGTCGAAATTGAAGGGGAGAAGGTATCGAGCTCCCTGATCCGAAAACATCTGAGACACGGAGAAATAAGGGAAGCGGAGCGACTGCTCGGCAGACCTTACGCCGTCAGCGGCATAATCAAAAAGGGCAAGCAGCTGGGACGCCAACTGGGTTATCCCACTGCGAACTTTATGATCTCCAGCCAAATGACGCTTATCAAGCCCGGGGTCTACGTTTCAGAAACGGAATACCAGGGTGTGCGCTACCACAGCTTAACGAATGTCGGTTATAATCCGACTTTCAATCAGCACGAGCTTAGTATTGAAACTTATATTTTGAATTTTGACAAGGAAATCTACGGTGAGATGCTGAAAGTCTTTTTGGTGGACCGACTTCGGGATGAAGCTCATTTCAACAGCATCCAGGAACTGGTTGAGGTCATAGATGCGGATGTGGAACGGGCGAAGCGCTTTTACTTTGACCATCGGCCGCTATAAGCCCTTAAAGCTTTTAAGCTTTGCCGATGGTTTGAATCGCCCACTGACAGACCACCCGGCATCATTCATTCAACTCATTCGGGAGCATGGAATTTGGTTCCAAAAGGTTCGCGAATAATCATTGTAAACCCGTGACCTATGTGGTATTATTTTAATGTTAAAGCCTTAGTCTGAGATGACTGAAGACACCGACGGTCTTCACGGATTCTGGAATAATTATGGAGGTGTGACTAATGATCACAAAAGACAAGAAAAACGAAGTCATTGAAGCTTACAAAACCCACGAAGGCGACACAGGCTCCCCTGAGGTACAGATCGCGCTCCTTACAACGCGCATCAATGAACTCAACGGTCATCTTCAGACGCACAAAAAAGACCACCATTCACGCAGAGGTCTTCTTAAAATGGTTGGTAAGAGAAGAAACCTTCTCAACTACCTGCGTCAAAATGACATCGAGCGTTACAGAGAGCTGATCGGAAGACTCGGACTCAGAAAGTAATGTGAACGAGGCTGCTTGACCTGAGGGCCTTTCACGACGGCAGGGACGCCGTTATGCGGCGTACTTACAATCGTGACTGAACATGGCCACTGACTGGTCAATCACTTAAGTGAGCGGCAATCCCGCTCACTTATTTTATCATCTGAATGCGGCAGCCGGCTGCAAAAGAAATTTATTTTAGGTTTGTCCTACTTGACGAACGTGTCGAAGCTTCCAGATCTCGTCGTGTGCTTCGGCGCTTTGGTCAAGTAGGATAAATTTCTCAGCCGGTCATCGCACAGACTTATAGGAGGAAATTTATGGAACCCAATGTAAAACGGTATCAGTATGATTTCGCCGGCAAAACCTTGGAAGTTGAATTTGGCAAAGTCGCAAACCTTGCCAACGGCTCCTGCATGATTCGCATGGGAGACACCGTCGTGCTTTCCGCGGCGACGGGTACCAAGAAGCCACGCGAAGGCATCGACTTCTTTCCGCTGACGGTTGAGTATGAAGAGAAACAATACGCTGTTGGAAAAATCCCGGGAGGCTTTATCAAGCGTGAAGGCCGTCCTTCTGAAAAAGCGACCTTGACGGCGCGTCTCATTGACCGCCCGATCCGTCCTCTGTTTCCGGAGCACTACCGCAATGAAGTTCAGCTGGTCAATACGGTATTCTCAGTAGACCAGGACAATGCGCCTGACGTTCTTGCCATGATTGGCTCTTCTATCGCGCTCTCTGTCTCTGATATTCCTTTTGAAGGCCCAACGGGGTCTGTCATTGTAGGTTATGTTGACGGACAGTATATCATCAATCCTAATGTGGCTCAAAGCGAGCAGTCTTCGCTCCACCTGGTCGTATCCGGTACAAAGGATGCCATCACCATGGTTGAAGCCGGCGCTGACATCCTCTCAGAGGAAGTCTTGCTGGGCGCGATCCTGTTCGGTCACGCGGAAATAAAGCGTCTTGTCGCCTTTATTGAAGGCATCCAGGCTGAAATTGGAAAGCCTAAGTTCGAGATTCAAATTCCTGTTGTAGACGACGCCATGGTCACTGAGCTGGACAACTTCCTCAGAAGCAAGCTTAACACTGCCCTGCGCATTGCAGACAAAGCAGAGCGTACAGAGACCATTGAAGGCATTAAGGATGAAATGCACAAGGCATTTGACGAGACCTATCCTACTCAAATTGGCTTCATGAATAATTTCTTCAAGTCCGTTGAGAAAGAAATCGTCCGCAAGATGATCGCTATTGAAAAAATCCGTCCTGACGGCAGAAAAGCTGACGAAATCAGACCAATCTGGTGTGAGGTCGGCCTCCTTCCGCGAACCCACGGTTCAGGACTCTTCACGCGCGGCCTGACTCAGGCGCTCACCATCACGACACTCGGCGCACTTGGCGAAGCTCAGCGCATAGACGGCCTCGGACTTGAGGACACGAAACGCTACATGCACCACTACAACTTCCCGCCGTTTTCAGTCGGCGAAGTAGGCATGATGAGAACCAACCGCCGCTCCATCGGCCACGGCGCCCTTGGTGAACGCGCGCTCCTCCCGGTCATTCCGGATGAGAATGATTTCCCGTATGCCATTCGTCTCGTTTCTGAAGTCCTGACCTGCAATGGCAGCTCCTCTCAGGCGAGCATCTGCGGTTCGACGCTGTCGCTTCTCGATGCTGGCGTGCCAATCAAAGATTCCGTTGCGGGTATTGCAATGGGCTTGATTGCAGAAGAAGGTCAGTTCACGATTCTCAGTGACATTCAGGGCCTTGAGGATGCACTCGGCGACATGGACTTCAAAGTCGCTGGCACGAAGGATGGCATTACTGCACTTCAAATGGATATCAAACTTAAGGGACTTGACGACTCTGTCTTTGAGCTCGCGCTCTCGCAAGCGAACCGCGGCAGACTCTTCATTCTCGAAGAAATGGCCAAAGTTATGGATAAACCGCGTCCGACCATGTCCATTTACGCACCGCGCGTCTTTATGATCAACATCCATCCTGATAAGATCCGCGAAGTCATTGGACCAGGCGGAAAAGTTATCAATAGGATCACTTCGGAGTATGGCGTCAAAATCGACATTGAAGATGACGGCCGTGTCCTGGTGACAGCACCGGATGGCATCAGTGGCGAGAGAGCCATGAAGGACATTCAGAACATTGTCAAGGAAATCGAAGTCGGTGAAGTTTATACCGGCAAGATTACGCGTATAATGAACTTTGGCGCCTTCGTCGAACTCCTCCCAGGCAAAGAAGGCATGTGCCATATTTCTCAGTTGACCAAGGAGCGCCTCGAAAAAATCGAAGACAAATTTGCTGTTGGCGACGAAGTCGTCGTAAAAGTTATTGAAATCGATTCCAAGGGACGTGTCAACGTTTCAAGAAAGGTCATGCTGTAATAACGCTGCAGATGACGACAGGGGGGAGCTTAGGCTCCCCCTGTTTATTTAGATCGTTAGATCGTGAGGTAACCGAAACTATGCATAAAAAACACGTACTCAAGAACGGAATCCGGGTCATGATGGAACCCATTCCATATGTCCAATCCGTGTCCATTGGATTCTGGATCCGCGCGGGCTCGCTTTATGAAACTGCCCATGAAAACGGCATCTCACACTTCATAGAACACATGCTCTTCAAAGGGACTTCTAAACGGAGTGCCAAACAAATTGCAGCAGAGGTAGACGATCTGGGCGGAGAACTCAATGCATTCACCTCAAAGGAATGCACCTGTGTTTATGTCAAGGTCCTGGGAGAGCACGCAGCAGTCGCCATAGATATCATCAGTGATATGCTTCTGAATTCCAGTTTTGATGATGTTGAGCTGCAAAAGGAACGCATGATCATTCTGGATGAGATCAATCTTTACGACGATTCAGCTGAAGATTTGATTTACGATCGACTTTCAGAAATTATGTTCAAAGGTCATGCCCTGGGCAGACCTATACTTGGATCCGTCGAGAGTATAAATGGCATTGACAGGGACCTCATGCTGAGTTACTTTATGCGCCATTACAACGCCGAAAATCTGGTTATTTCCATTGCGGGTCATTATGACGAAGCACCTCTACTGGAGCTGCTTGATAAAGGCATTGGCCAACACGTCTTTGAGTCACACAAAGTTGATAAGATAAAACCTATACCTTTTCACAGCGGATCTATCCGAACGAAGAAGGACATTGAACAAACCCACGTCATTTTAGGTTTCAAAGGTGTCGGCTACGATACACCACAGCTGTTTACACTGATGCTGCTCAACAACGCACTGGGCGGCAGTTCGAGCTCCAGGCTCTTTCAAAAAATCAGAGAAGATTATGGCTTGTCCTATTCCATTGACTCACATCCAAGCTTCTACCATGACACGGGGATCATGACCGTATACGCCTCTATGCTGCCTGAAAATGTGGAACGCGTCGTCGAGCTCATAGCCCAGGAGATTGAAGCGCTTAGGACTCATGGTCTCGATCAGAATGAATTCCTCAAATTCAAAAATCAGCTCAAAGGTAATTTTCTTCTGGGTATGGAAGGTCCAACACAGACCATGAACTGGATTGGAAAATCTGAGCTCTTATCCGGGCATATTCGTACCGTAGAGGATGTCATGGAAGGCATCCTTTCCATTGATTTTGATGAAGTCAATGCCATGGCAGAGTATCTGCTGTCCAAAGAGAACATGGCACTCTCAATAGTTGGAAAAACCAGTGCCAAAGAAGAGAAACGGCTTTACCAGATTCTTAAAGACACAATCCAGGGGTGAAGTTATGACGCTGAAAATTAGAAATATTTCTGATAACCCTATGCCAGCCTACGAGACCAAAGGCTCAGCCGGAATGGATCTTAGGGCTTGGCTGGAAGCGCCTCTTGAACTAAGACCTTTTGAACGGACACTTGTGCGTACAGGTCTTTATCTTGAAATCCCTGAAGGATATGAAGGTCAGGTTCGCCCAAGATCAGGACTCTCAATCCGCTATGGGCTGACTTTGGTCAACTGTGTCGGTACGATCGACAGCGACTACAGGGGAGAACTCTGCATTCCGGTCATCAATCTTGGACAGGAGACCGTCACTCTGGAAAATAGCATGCGGATCGCCCAGCTGGTCTTAGCCAGATGTGAACAGCTGCGTGTGGTTGAAGTCAATGACACCGCCGAGCTTTCTGAAACAGAACGAGGCCAGGGCGGATTTGGGTCTACCGGAAAGCATTAAACAGAACTCAGCTTGAGTTTTGATCTAAAGTATATAAATATGGAATAAAATACCTTAAACATAAGGTATATTAAACTGTAAAGTGAGTGATAGCTTATGAGCATCAGAGTATTAAAGTATGGCGGCACCAGTGTCACCACGCCGGAATCCCGCGAGCGCATCGCGAAAACAGCGATCCGACACAAAGAAGAAGGTCACGATGTTGTGGTAGTTGTTTCAGCAATGGGTCGTTCCGGAGATCCTTACGCTACGGACACCCTGATTTCTCTATTCAAAGCCCAAAACGAAAACTATCGCCCTCGAAATCTTGATTTTCTGATGACTTGCGGCGAGATGATTTCTGCTTCCCTGATTGCGAACACTATTGAGAAATTTGGTGCTTCAGCGATTTGCATGACAGGCCAGCAGGCGGGATTAATCACGGATGACCATTTTGGTGATGCCCGTGTGATTCGCGTTGAAAAAGAAAAGATGCTTAGACCTCTGGAGGATGGTAAGATTATTGTTCTCACCGGCTTCCAGGGTGTTACAGAAACCGGATGGCTGACAACCCTCGGACGCGGCGGAAGCGATACCACAGCTGCCATTGTTGGCGTCGCGCTGGACGCTGATAGTATTGAGATCTTCACGGATGTGGATGGCATCATGACCGCGGATCCACGCATTGTGGGTGAAGCGCGCGTTCTCAATGCCATCAGCTATGAGGAATGTTATCAGCTCGCGCTGGATGGCGCCAAAGTGGTCGACCACAAAGCGATTGATGTTGTCAAACGTGCAGGCAAGACACTCATTGTCAGAAATACCTTTAACGACGCGCCGGGAACAGTTATTGGTCCGGAGTCCGTTATTGCCAAATTGGGCATAGAAGATGACCGGGATCTAATTACGGCAATTACATCCAAAACAGGTCTCGTTCAGGTTACGGTCAACATGAGCCTGACCAGTCCGGAAAATCAGATTTTCCTTGAGTCCCTGGAGCAGAATAAGGTCTCAATCGATATGATCAACTTCTTTGAAGACAGAAAAGTATTTACAATTCAAACTGCTAAGCTGCCGGCTGTTCTTGAGGTTCTGGAGCGTCTGAATCTGGAGCACAAGTTCGCACAAGGCTGCGCGAAACTGACTCTGGTTGGTCACAAAATTCATGGCATTCCCGGCGTTATGCGCCGTATTGTCATGTCGCTGTCTAAAGCTGGCGTCGAAATACTTCAAACGTCTGACTCCTACACGACCATAGCGTGCCTGGTGCACGTTGAGGAAGTCGGAAAAGCGCTCAATGCACTGCATGCCGAATTTGGCCTGAGCCGTGATCCTGAACAGCCAAACGACTAAGCGGTAGTACGACTTAGCCACGAGCGTCCAATTGATTTAGAGACACTGCCAGAATACAGACGGGCATCCGGTCTGTCCGTGAAATGTGACAGATCGGATGCCTGCTTTGCGCTTTGGTTTTGTAAAAATGTGCTATAATGGTGAAGGTGAGGTGGTTCTATGGGTCGTACACCCTCAAAGACAAAATCGGCAAAGAAAAAGACACAAACCAAAGCACAGGCTAAGGCTTCCGTTTCAAAAGAAAAATCCATGATTCATCGTGAACTCGAGCGGCTGCTCTGGATCGCACTGACCATTATCGCCGTCATGTCACTTCATACGGATAAGATAGGTGTCATTGGTGATCTGGTCAAGGGACTGCTGCTCGGGCTTTTTGGCTTTGCGGGATTCGTCATTCCCTATGTACTGCTCGCTGCAGTTCTGATCACAACCAGCAAGCGTCTGGAAGGCCAGCGCCTGCGCTGGTATCTGATGCTGGTGGCCTTTTTTATGGCAATACTCGTCTTTGCTTCAGCCAGCAGCCACGACCTGCTCAAACTGTTTGCTGAGGAAGCCAAGGTAAGCCTAATGAGTTTGAAGGGTATAGGTCTTGCTTACGGTGCGGCGCTGGAAGGCACCGGCGGCGGTGCGGTCGGCATGCTTCTGGCAGAATTGTTTATTTTGATGATCGGAAAATTTGGTTATTATGTCATAGGTGTATTTTTCGCCCTTATGGGCGGCGTACTGGCTTTCAATGTGTCCATCACCAGCAACGTAGCGGATCAGACTGTTCAAGCTGCTAAAGCGGTGAAGCCCATGGCGGATAAATTTAATACTATGCTCGACAATTCCCTTGAATCCGAGTTAACCAACAAGAAAACACCTTTCAAGAAGTATGATTCGGATTTGTATTTTGAAATGGATGCACCGGTCAAAGCGCTGGATGATGTCGAAAAGATCAAATTTAACGACGGTCACCCTGAGAGTGATTCCGCGCTGCAGCCAGTCAAAAAAGAGTTGTCAACTGAGCTTAAAGCCGCGCTTTCTGAGCTGGCAGCTGCCAATAAGCAGAATTCTATGGAAGAGTTCCAGGAAGGCCTTCACGGGTCAGACTTCACCATCCATTCTGAACTGCCGGAGGAATCCGGCGATCACGACGGCATATCAGCCGGTAAGGCACCACAGAGTTTGGAATCGAAAATCGAAAAATCTGCTGCCAGAACTGATCCGTCAGAAACGCGCCCAAGCGCTGCAGGGCAGAGTGTCCCTGATGCCGGAGTCAAGACAGTAAAACCGGCCAAGCCATACAAAATGCCGCCGCTTTCACTGCTGTCCCCTATAGCCGCCAAAGTCGCAGGCAATAGAAGTGAAATCATTGAAAATGCTAAGCGCCTTGAGAGTACACTGATGAATTTTGGCGTAGAGGCCAAGGTTATAGAGGTCAGTAAAGGCCCGGCTATTACCATGTATGAAATGTCGCTCAGTCCCGGCGTTAAGGTCAGCAAAGTCAACGCTTTGAGTGATGATATTGCCCTGGCCCTCGCGGCATCTCAGGTGCGCATCATTGCCCCAATCCCGGGAAAAAGCGCAATAGGCATTGAGATTCCCAATAAGGACACCACCATGGTTTCCTTCCGCGAGGTTCTGGAGTCGCAGGAATACAAGAAAGCAGAATCCAAGCTCTCTATTGGGCTTGGCAAAGATATTACCGGGCGCGTCGTCATAGGTGATCTGGCCAAAATGCCCCATCTTCTTGTAGCTGGCGCGACCGGCTCCGGCAAGAGTGTCTGCATCAATACTATGATTCAGTCAATTTTATATCACTCGACGCCGGAGGAAGTCAAACTTCTGATGATTGACCCAAAAGTCGTGGAACTCAGCCATTACAACGGCATACCTCATTTGATCCTGCCGGTGGTCACGGATCCGAAGAAAGCTTCCATAGCGCTGAACTGGGCGGTCCAGGAAATGACCAACCGTTACAGGCTATTCGCGGATACCGGTGTTAAGGAAATCAAATCCTATCAGAAAAAGGCCAAGGAAAATCCTGAAATGGCACCAATGCCTTACATTGTCGTCATCATAGACGAACTCGCGGATCTCATGATGGCAGCACCTAATCAGGTTGAGGACGCCATCTGCCGACTGGCCCAGATGGCGCGGGCTGCGGGCATTCACCTGATCGTGGCTACACAGCGGCCTTCGGTAGACGTCATAACGGGTCTGATCAAGGCCAACATTCCGTCTCGGATTGCATTTGCCGTGTCCTCGCAGGTTGACTCCAGGACAATTTTGGACGGCTCCGGCGCAGAAAAACTGCTCGGCAGAGGCGACATGCTGTTTCATCCAGTCGGTGCCAACAAGCCTGTTCGGATCCAAGGTGCTTTTGTGTCAGATGAGGAAGTCGAGAAAATCGTAGAATTCATCAAAAATCAGGTGGATGACGTTGAGTATCAGACGGAAATTCTCGATCAGGAGACCTCAGAAGATAGCTATGGTGAAGCGGATGAGCATCTCATGGATGCCATTGGTCTTGTGGTGGATACCCAGCAGGCTTCGATTTCTATGCTGCAGCGTAAATTCAGACTGGGATACAACCGCGCTGCGAGACTGGTCGACCAGATGGAAGAGCGGGGCATAGTTGGTCCGAGCATGGGAAGCAAGCCGCGTGAGGTGCTGATTGATCGCATGCAGTTTGAAGAATGGCAAAATAAGTCCTGAATGTTTAAACTGAAGGTTTAAATCATCAAGTCACTTGAAGCGGCTGTGTCCGTTGAGTGACCATCGGCTAAACATAAGCACTGCCGATGGTTGATTAAAAGACACAGTCACTTTTGTGAACCAGGAAAGTTTGCGTAAAGTTGTGAAATAATAATTGACAAAATATAACAAATGGAATATTGTGGAAGGAGCAAGACGACGCTCATGGATTATAGAGTCTATGTTGAAACCCTTGGTTGCGCAAAAAATCAGGTGGATTCGGAAATTATGATTGGACTATTGGATCAGCAGCGGTATTTGCTGACGGGACATGCGGACGAGGCGCAGGTCATTGTCGTCAATACCTGTGGTTTTATTGAAAGCGCCAAGGCGGAATCTGTGGATACCATCCTGGAAATGGCCCAGTACAAAGTCAAAGGAAATTGCAAAATGCTGGTGGTGACTGGGTGCCTGGCTCAGCGCTATGCAGAAGAACTGAGGTTGGAAATTCCGGAAATTGACGCTTTGGTGGGAACAGGGAGCTTTGATACGCTGATTCCGGTCATTGACAGGGTGCTGAAATCCCAGGGTACTGTTGTGGAAATGGCCAGCATTGACAAAGAGTTTTCTGAAACCCTTCCAAGAATAACACTGACGCCTAAACACCAGGCTTATTTGAAGATCGCGGAAGGCTGCGACAACCTGTGTACCTACTGTATTATTCCCAAGCTTAGAGGGCGCTACAGAAGCCGCGGGTTTGAGGATATTTTGACTGAAGCGCGCGCTTTGGTGGCAGATGGTGTTACAGAACTGATTGTCATTGCTCAGGACATAACCCGTTATGGGATTGACCGTTATCTCAGATACAGGCTTGCAGATTTGCTCCGGGCGCTGAATGAGATTGAGGGGCTTCACTGGATCCGACTCCAGTATTGCTACCCCGACATTATAAACGACGAGCTGATCGACGCGATTGCCAGCTGTGACAAGGTCGCCCACTATATTGACATGCCAGTTCAGCATATTGACGACACTATTTTGAAGCGAATGAACCGAAGAACCTCAGGTGAGGCGATACGGTCGCTGATCGAAAAGCTCAGGGCCAGAATCCCGGATATTTCAATTCGAACGACCATGATTGTGGGCTTTCCTGGTGAGACCGAGGCGGAATTTGAATCTCTGCTTAAGTTTGTAAAATGGGCGCGTTTTGATAAGCTGGGCGTATTCCCATATTCTCAGGAGGAGGACACAGCGGCAGCGCTGCTCCCGGATCAAATTGAGGATGAGGTGAAACTGGAGCGACGCGACAGGATCATGGAAATTCAGATGGGAATTTCTGCAGAACTGATGGCAGGCAAGGTTGGTCAGACTTTGGAAGTTCTGATTGAAGAGCAAGTGGAAGGCGAGGACGTCTACGTGGGACGAACGCAGTATGATGCGCCGGAAATTGACGGCGTCGTCTACGTGAACACTGCGCCGGGATCTGAAGCGCGCCTGGAACCGGGAATCTACGTTCAGGTTCATATTGTGGACGCAATGGAATATGATTTGATTGGAGATGCTGTTCTATGATGAATATAGCCAATCAATTGACAATCCTCAGAATTATTCTGATTCCGGTGTTTATGTTCTTTATGCTGGGCGATCTGCCAGGAGGCCGCTGGATTGCGGCGGGCATCTTTATATTTGCGTCCCTGACGGATTTTGTCGATGGTTACCTCGCGCGCAAACTCAATCTCATAACAAATTTTGGCAAGTTCATGGATCCGCTTGCGGATAAACTCCTTGTGACCGCGGCACTCCTGTGCTTTGTGGAACTTGGTGAAGTTTCCTCGTGGATTGTCATGATCATTATTGCCAGGGAATTCATTGTCAGTATCTTCAGGGCGATTGCTGCAAGTGAAGGAATTGTTATTGCAGCCAGCTGGTGGGGCAAAGTGAAGACCAATGTTCAGATGTTCGCCATTATTTTCCTGCTTTTCAGGAACTGGCCTTTTGAAGCTATGGGTTGGCCTGTGGCCGATCTGCTGATGATCCTGGCAGCGATCCTGACGGTTATATCCGGGTACGATTATATTTATAAAAACCGCGCCGTTCTAAAATAAGGTTTTACAGCGCAGCAGTATGCAGGTCATTAAAAAATCCGTTTGAAAGATCGTCAGTTGACACCTGAATTAGGGGGAAACACTATGAAAGCAACGATTCTGAATGTTGGTACAGAGCTTTTGGTGGGCTCAACGCTAAATACACACAGTTATTACATCTCTCAGAAGCTCCACGAGATTGGGGTCGGCGTTCTGTATCACGCGGTCGTCGGTGACAACCCGGTCAGACTGGAGGATATGATTGGCTATTACTATGACACCTCAGATCTGATCATTGCCACGGGTGGACTTGGGCCAACGGAGGACGATCTGACAAAAGAAATTTTCGCCAAGTGGTTTGGCGTGCCACTCTATTTTTCCGAAGAGATTCGCGAGGATATTGAAGCGCGTTTCAGAGGCTTCGGCCGCCCAATGACGCCAAACAACCTCAGACAGTGCTATGTTCCGGAAGGCGCTGAAATTCTTTGGAATGAAAATGGAACTGCTACTGGATTCATACTGGAGAAGGACGGCAAAATAGCCATATTATTGCCTGGTCCGCCGCGAGAGCTTCGCCCAATGTTTGAAAAACAGGTGATCCCTTGGCTGCGCCAGCGTGTATCTCAGGTTTTGACCAGCCGGTATTTCAAGATCTTCGGGCTGGGGGAGTCTGCGACGGAGGATCGGCTTTCTGATTTGTTCGCTGCTCAGATCAACCCAACCCTGGCTACTTATGCCAAGACAGGAGAAGTGCTTCTTCGCGTGACGGCCTCCGGAGCTTCCGATTCAGAGAATCAAAAGCTGCTTGAGCCGATGGTTGAGGAAATCCGCAGCCGGATCGGAGATCACATCTACGCAGAACGCGACGCTGAGCTTTCTGAGGTCCTCTTTGAACTGCTCCGCGACAAGGGACTTAAAATTGCCCTGGCCGAATCTTGTACAGGAGGCATGATGGCGGATATGCTGGTATCACATTCCGGCGTTTCAGAGGTCTTTGGCGTCAGTGTCGTCGCTTATGACAATGCTGTAAAAGCATCCGTACTCGGTGTACCGGCTGAGACTCTTGAGACTTTTGGCGCAGTTTCGGAGGAGACGGCCAGAGCAATGTCAGAGGGCATCTCCAAGATCAGCGGCGCAGAGCTTTGTATCTCGGTGACGGGCATTGCCGGGCCTGACGGCGGTACTGAAAAGAAGCCTGTCGGGCTGGTTTACATGGATCTTTACAATTCACTGAGCCGGGAACACAGGACTTTCAAACAGGTCTTTACCGGCAACCGCGAGCGCGTCAGGCAGGCATCTGCCATGAAGGCATTTTATGAAGCAATTCAATGGCTGAAAGCAGACTTGACAATAGCCTCAAAAGAGATATAATTAAATAAGAACATTTGTTCTTATTGAAAGGATGGTGCACTTCCTATGGCAATGCCCGACAACAAGGAGCGGTTAAAAGCACTTGATAACGTTTTGAGCCAGATAGAGAAGCAGTTTGGAAAAGGCTCAATCATGCGTTTGGGTGATGAAAATGCAAGAACCAACATTGAAAGCATACCCACCGGCGCGCTGGAACTTGATATCGCGCTTGGCATAGGCGGCATACCGAAGGGCAGGATCATCGAGATCTATGGACCTGAGTCCTCAGGTAAAACCACAGTATCTCTTCACGTCTTGGCAGAAGCGCAAAAGCGCGGCGGGATTGCAGCCTTCATTGACGCAGAGCACGCTTTGGATCCGGTATACGCTAAGAATATAGGCGTAGACACAGATAACTTAATTTTGTCTCAGCCAGATACCGGCGAGCAGGCCCTTGAAATCGTGGACGCCCTGGTTCGCAGCGGTGCCGTGGATGTCATTGTCGTCGACTCTGTAGCCGCACTCGTGCCAAAAGCGGAGATCAGCGGAGAAATGGGTGACAGCCATATGGGTCTCCAGGCCAGACTGATGTCTCAGGCCCTCAGAAAACTGACAGGGATCATCAGCAAATCTCAAACCAGTGTCATCTTCATCAATCAGCTTCGAATGAAAATTGGAGTCATGTTCGGCAACCCGGAGACCACGACGGGGGGAAATGCACTTAAGTTTTATGCTTCAGTGCGATTGGATGTCAGAAGAATTGACTCCATTAAGCAAGACAATGAAGTCGTTGGCAACAGAACCCGGGTCAAAGTCGTCAAAAATAAGGTGGCACCGCCGTTCAAACAGGCTGAGTTTGACATCATGTACGGTACAGGCATATCTAAAGAAGGAAGTGTACTGGATGTAGCGGTCACGGCCGGGATTGTCAATAAAGCCGGCGCCTGGTTCAGTTATAACGGTGAGCGACTGGGACAAGGTCGAGAAAATGTTAAAAAATTGTTTGTAGAGAATCCTGCATTGATGGATGAAATTGAACAAAAGGTAAGGGCTCATTTCCTCATGGCAGAGCTTCCTACGGTGGACATGCCTGAAGCTTCTGAGTCAGAGGTCGAGTCAGAACTCGAGTAATTTCACGTTTGAGAGGCTGGACCCTCTGTTCATCTTGAGAAGCCGCACAATTGAATAAGTTTAAATGCCCTGCTGTGTTGGATGTTTTTTACAAGCAGGGCTGTTTAATATCCTAGAATCCCCTAAATACAAGCGTTTTAGACGGCTTCCCTTTCTTGACAGTCTAATTCAAAAGATATACAATTGTATGAGATCAGTGCGTATGTCGCGGCTGGTCTCACAATGTTTTAGAGGGAGGTGAACACGATTAAAGAGATCTATTATATCATTGCCATTATCGCCATGATCCCCATCGGCATCATTGTCGGCATCACACTTCGCAAGAGAACTGCTGAGAAGCTGATTGGCTCTGCTGAATTCAAGGCACAAGAAATTGTCCTTGAAGCCGAAAAGAACGCCGAAGGGTTGAAAAAGGAAAAACTGATCGAAGCGAAAGAAGAAGTGCATCAATTGCGCAATGAGCTCGAAAAAGAGACCAAAGAACGGCGTGCAGAACTGCAGCGCATGGAAAAACGCGTTCTGCAGAAAGAAGAGACGCTGGACAAAAAGTCCGAAAATCTCGAGAAAAAAGATGAAACCCTGAATCGAAAAATCAAAGACGTAGAAGTCAAGCAATCCGAAGTCGAAAAACTCTATGAGTCTCAAGTCCAGGAACTCGAAAGAATTTCAGGCCTGACCGTAGAGGAGGCGAAAAACCACCTCCTCAGCGACATTGAGAAGGAAGTTAAGCACGACGCGGTCGTCATGATCAAGGACATTGAATCAAAAGCCAAAGAGGAAGGCAGCAAGAAGGCCAAGGAGATTATTGCCTACGCTATTCAGAAATGCGCTGCGGACTATGTGGCGGAATCCACTGTCTCGGTCGTGGCCTTGCCGAATGATGAAATGAAGGGCCGCATTATTGGCCGTGAAGGTCGAAACATTCGCGCGCTCGAAACCCTTACCGGTGTCGATCTGATTATTGATGACACGCCGGAAGCAGTCATTCTTTCATCTTTTGATCCTATTCGAAGAGAAATTGCAAGGGTTGCGCTCGAAAAGCTGATCGTTGATGGCAGAATCCATCCAGCGAGAATCGAAGAGATGGTCGATAAAGCACGCAAAGAAATTGACCAGACCATCAAAGAAGCCGGCGAGAATGCATGTTTTGATGCCGGTGTACACAATCTCCATCCAGAGTTAATCAAACTTCTTGGTCGTCTCCGTTACCGTACCAGCTATGGTCAAAACGTCCTGCGTCACTCCATTGAAGTCTCCTATCTGGCCGGCATTATGGCGGCAGAGCTTGGAACGGATGTCAGGATAGCCAAGCGGGCAGGACTTTTGCATGACATTGGCAAAGCGATCGACCACGAAATGGAAGGTACACACATTGAGATTGGTATGAATCTCCTCAAAAAGTACCGTGAATCCAATGAAGTCATTCACGCTATGAGCACCCACCACGGCGACTATGAACCTCAGACGGTTGAGGCAGTACTCGTTACGGCAGCAGATGCTATAAGCGCAGCAAGACCAGGTGCCAGAAGAGAGACTCTCGAAACCTATATCAAACGCCTTGAAGCGCTTGAGGGCATCGCGAATTCCTATGAAGGCATCGAAAAGTCGTTTGCAATCCAGGCTGGACGTGAAATCCGCGTTATGGTTCTTCCAGAACGCGTCACGGATGACGAACTTGTCCTCCTAGCCAAAGATCTTCGCAAGCGCATTGAAAATGAACTCGATTATCCTGGCCAGATCAAGGTCAGCGTTATTCGGGAAACCAGAGCTGTGGACTACGCAAAATAGATCCAGCCCTGAGGTTGACTTTGAACATCACATAAAATCCATCCCTTTCGGGTTGGGTTTTATGTTTTTTTTTGCCTAATTTGTCCATGTTATGTTCATAAAATAAATTAATGGGTATAATTAATCTCAAGGCACCTCTAATTCACAATTCACTTCCTATTTTAAGCAGACAAAATTCAGTTGGGTCAGAGCATTAACATTAGTGACCAAAGGAGGCACATTTATGGAGGTTCTCAAAGTATCGGGCAAATCCAGTCCCAATGCCGTCGCCGGTGCGTTAGCAGGTGTATTCAGAGAGCACGGCGCAGTCGAATTGCAGGCAGTCGGGGCAGCTGCCATTAACCAGGCAGTCAAGGCCATTGCCATAGCCAGAGGGTTTTTAGCCCCTAGCGGCGTGGACATTGTCTTTATCCCTGCATTCGCGGACATAGAAATTGATGGTGAAGAACGTACGGCCATTCGGCTGATCGTACAGCCAAAATCCATTTCCTCTTAGCATCAATTATCGCAACATAGTAATAATAAGGGCGATCCAGTAATGAACGAGGATCCGATTCAGTAAGGAGGGCAACCATGGAGGTCTTGAAAGTATCATCACATTCGAATCCCAACGCTGTTGCAGGCGCGCTCGCGGGCGTTATTCGCGAGCATGGGCATGCTGAGATTCAAGCTATTGGAGCAGGCGCTATCAATCAATCTGTGAAAGCAATAGCTATAGCAAGAGGCTTTTTATCTCCATCAGGGATTGATCTCGTTTGTGTACCGGCATTTACGGACATAGAGATAGACGGTGAAGAGCGAACGGCAATCAGACTGATAGTACAGCCAAAATGATGGTGTTTGATTTGAAGTGGGAAATTGGTGCAGCGCATCAATTTCCTGTTTTTTTGAAAATGTTGGGTGGGGTGACGCTGAAATGCAGAAACTCAGAAAAAATGATTTAGTCATCAAATCTCCGGGGCTGCAGATCCGCGAAAAAATTCAGCGGGATTATGGAGATTTGAAAACCTTCGCAAATAAGATAGATATGAGCGAATCATCCGTGGACCAATACCTGACACATAAAAACATGGGGTCCAGTACATTTAAAATCCGCCTGACAAGAGAACTGGGGCAGGATTTCAGGTCACTTTATAAATCTGATCATGAGCAGGTGGAAACTTTAATTGAACGCTTCATGACAGAAGCAGACAGATATGAGCAGTTAAGCGAGCTGCAAATGGCTGAAGGGCTTCATGTTTTGGTTAAGGCCTGCGACGTAGATCCTTGGGCTATGGCAAGTACTTATTATGGTCAGGCGCTTTATCGCGAAGCCTGTGGGGAGACTGAAAAGGCACTGGGATATTTGAGCCGGGGCATTGCATTGCTTCGATCTTCGGATGGTCAGGGACGGAATGCGGAGATACTGGCAATGCTGCTGACGCGGATGATTTGGATAGAACGACTATCGGCTGCCAAAGAGAAATTGTTTAAGGATTTGCAGAGCTGGTCTGTTTACCTGAAGCTCATTGAATCCAGGGACCTGAGAGCTGAGATGTGCTGTACCGTCAGCAAGGCTTTCCTGGAGCGCCAGGAAATGTCGACAGCTCGATTCTATACTACAATGGCCGGGGATCTGGCTGAGTCAGACTATGTCAAAGGTAAAGCGACACTTGGCGCTGTGCTGATGTCTGATGATTTGGAGTCATGCCGTGTCGCCGCTGCGGAGGCGGAGCGGCTTTTAAGAGGCGCTTCAGATTTAGTTCCGGAGTTATTGCTGGCCAGAGCAAGGATTTCTGAATTAGCGAATGACGGACGAGAAACCTTTAATTATCTTCATATGGCCATGGATCGGTGCGGCAGAAAACTGACTGCACACAGTCCTGAGCTGAGCGCTATGTGGTTCAGAAAGCTGCTTGAGGAAATAGAAGACGAAATTGAGTTCGAGCGTGCATTGAGAGCACATATTTTAAGATTGGTATCTGAACTTGGAAAAGGGTATAAGTACGCTCGCAGTCATTTGCTTGAAACTTTTATCTGCTTGGGAAATAGACCGCTTTCAGGACTTGGGGCTTTTGAATTGCTTAAGGATTTAGGCCGGATCCAGCATCCCGAGAGCTATCATCCTGCCATTTCTGAAGTCTGCTATAAGCTGTTGGGTAAGCTTGCAGCGAATGCATTTGGAAGTGCCATTCCTGAAGAAATATTGCAATTTGAGGATACTGAGGCAGATCAGAGCAGTGTAATTGGTAAATAAAGTTTGACATAACGGTTTTAAAGTGGTAATATAAGGTGTTGCTTAAATTAAGAGCAAATGATTTAACGTGTGTTTTTAGAATTGGTGTCCATTCAGTGGGCCCCCTGATTTTAAAAAGTCTCAGTTATATTCATTGCAAAGGTTTAAGACTAAAAAATTAGGAGGTACTCATTATGAATGGTACAGTAAAATGGTTTAACGCAGACAAAGGTTTCGGTTTCATCACAGCAGAAGACGGCAAGGACATCTTCGCTCACTACTCACAAATCAACTCAACAGGTTTCAGAACGCTTGAAGAAGGCCAAACGGTAACGTTTGATGTCGCTCAAGGCCAAAAAGGCCCACAAGCTGAGAACATTGTTGTCGTAAGATAATTTTGTGAAGGCAGCCCTGAATCTGAAAAGATTCAGGGCTTTTTAATTTTTTGGTTTTTCGCTATGGGCGGGGAAGAAGGTGAGAAGTCAGTCACAGTGTTGAAGGCGGCGTCAGCTGTTTAGATCGATCGACAGCGCCTCCACTTTGCGGATGTCTTCTTTTCACTTGAATACTTGATAAAAGTTCGGTATAATAAATGCGAACTTATTAAACAAAATGACATTAAATGTTCGACAAAATAGAGCTGAAAGAGGTGCCTGGATGAGTGAAGTATATGAAAATCCATTGATAACGCGTTATGCCAGCAAGGAGATGTCTCGGTTATTTTCAAGTCAGAAGAAATTTTCAACTTGGAGAAAGCTGTGGATCGCACTGGCAGAGTCAGAGCAAGAGCTTGGTTTAGCCATTACAGACGAACAACTGGAGGCATTGAGAGCCCATGTCGAGGATATAGACTTTGAATTAGCGGCTGCCTATGAGAAAAAACTTCGCCATGATGTCATGGCGCACGTCCATACTTATGGTGATGCCTGTCCGGTGGCGAGAGCTATTATCCACTTGGGTGCTACAAGCGCCTATGTAGGAGACAATACAGACATATTGGTTATGAAGGAAGCCCTGGAGCTGGTTCAAAAGAAACTTGCCAGCTTGCTCGCTGCACTGAAGGTTTTCGCGCTTGAGTACAAAGAGATGCCAACGCTTGGATTCACACACTTTCAGCCTGCGCAGCTGACTACGGTCGGTAAGCGCGCGACGCTATGGATGCAGGATTTGCTTTTGGATTATGAGGAAGTCACCTTTGCACTTGAAACGCTCAGAATGAGAGGCGTGAAGGGGACAACGGGAACTCAGGCCAGTTTTTTAAGCCTTTTTGACGGGGATCATGAGAAGGTCAAAGCACTGGATCATCTCGTCGTGTCTAAATTCGGTTTTGAGGCATCTATTCCAGTCAGTGGCCAGACGTATTCCAGAAAGCTTGATTCCAGAGTGCTCAACGCATTGTCCCAAGTAGGACAATCCATGCATAAGATGACCAATGATTTGCGTTTGCTCCAGCATCTCAAAGAAGTTGAAGAACCCTTTGAAAAGCATCAGATTGGATCCTCCGCAATGGCATATAAGAGAAATCCAATGCGCTCTGAGCGTATTGCATCACTCAGCCGTTTGGCTATGGCAAATGCACAAAACAGCGCCATGACTCAAAGCACTCAGTGGTTTGAAAGAACACTGGATGATTCTGCCAATAGAAGGGTATCAATTCCAGAAGGATTCCTGGCAATTGACGCATGTCTGGATATCGCTTTAAATGTCGTTTCAGGTCTGGTGGTGTATCCGGAGATGATTCGCCGGCATGTAGAAGCCGAACTGCCATTTATGGCAACAGAAAACATCATCATGGAAGCTGTCAAAGCCGGTGGAGACCGTCAGGATCTGCATGAGCGCATTAGAGTGCATTCAATGGAGGCCGGCAAAGAAGTAAAACTATATGGACGAAGCAATGATTTAATTGAACGGATTTTGAAGGATGATTATTTTAAATTGAACCAGGATGACTTAATGGCAATTTTAAAGCCGGAGAATTATGTAGGACGCGCACCGCAGCAAGTTGTAGAATTTATAGAAAACGAGATAGATCCAATTTTAAAAGCACATGAAGCGGATTTGCTTCAAGCTCAAGATCTTAAAGTATAAGACAGATCAGCCCGCGAAAGCGGGCTTTATACTTGCGATTCAACTATTCTTTAAATGTATATTTAGGGAATAGTTGACGGCGGTTAAAATAAAAGCTATAATTGGCTTAGGATCCATCAAACCTTGTGAGTCCAAGGTCTCCCCGTTTTTAATATTCCAGTTGGGTTATGCGGGTCTGCAGTAGCCGCCTTTAAACCCCTTCAATTCGATTTGAATTACTTAAGGACTTGTAACTTGTCATTTAGTCCATGCAGGTCTGACCCCAATAGTTCACTGGAGGTGCATCTAATCCTATGAGTCGTAAACCTATCAAGATCCACAACAAATCCTCTAAGCCTGACAACATTGTGCTTCAGGAAAATGAACGCATTGAATTGTGTGAATCCATTGAACGCAAACTCCCCCATTACCTCAGCCCCTTCTTTACCTACTTAAAGAACGCAGTGTCGCTGAATACGCGCGTGGCATATCTCAGAGATCTGGAATTCTTCTTTCGCTATCTTGTCCAAGAAACCCGTTTGACGGAGGCTGAAGAAACCCGGTTGGTTGAGCTCGAAACGCTGGATAAGCTGCACGCGCGGGATATTAATTATTACATGGGCGAATATTGTGCCAGATATGTGGTTTCAGGCAAAGATAATGATTATCTTATGGAGAATCATAATAGTTCACTTTGCAGAAAGCGCTCCAGCCTAAGTGTGTTTTTCAAGTATCTCTACCGTGAAGGTCTGATTGAACGCAACATAACGGATGGGTTTAATCCAATCAAACTGCCAAAGCCTCAGCCGGATGCCATCAAAAAACTGGAAATTGATGAAGTGGCAGTCATGCTGGACGCTGTCGAAACCGGTAAAGGACTGACTGAAAAAGAACTTCAATACTGGCAAAAGACCAAACACCGTGATAAGGCAATTCTGATGCTCTTTACAACTTATGGACTGCGCCTCAGTGAACTGGAGCAGCTCAATCTCAGTTCCTTTCATTTTGGACGCGGTGAATTTAAAATTTACAGAAAACGTGGCAAAGAAGTCAATATGCCCATCAACCGTTCAATTGAGGCTGTCCTGAACGAGTACCTTGAGCTGGAGCGCAGCCTGATTCCGGTACAGAGTGGCTATGAGGACGCGTTATTTTTATCGCTCCAGGGCACACGCATGACCGTCAAGGCCATACGTCAACTGGTGAAGAAATACACCTCTATCCCCCTCGGGACGTCCAGAAGTGATGGCTACAGTCCTCACAAACTTCGCGCGACAGCTGCTTCCTCCCTGATTGAGTACGGCTTTTCCATTTATGACGTACAGAGCTTACTTGACCACGACAACGTGACAACGACCCAGCTCTACGCGGCCCACAGAAAGAATCTAAAGCGTGAAATTGTCAATAAGTATGAGCTCCTCGATGAGTTTGACAAAGGGATACGTTCCAATTACAAAGCATTGCCGGGCGAACCGGAAGCCCTGCCAATTAATAAATCCGAAGTTGGATCAGAACCTGAATCTGCAAAACTTGAAGACAACTCAATTAATGAGTAAGAGAAGCAAGACATAAAATTTATTTCATAAACAAAAAAACAGCACGCTTGTGCTGTTTTTTTAATATCCTATTCCAAATCAAGCGGAATCACAAGGATCTGGCCTGGATGAATGATGGCATTCTCAAGTCCATTGGCTTTTTCTATAGCATAAATCAGGTGCCTGACATCATAGTCATGATTGAAAACGGTAGTATTGATCTCTTGTGCGATTCCCCACAAGGTGTCCCCTTTTTCGACCTGAACTTCCATTTGCTGAGGTTCGACTTCTGCCAGTGAAAAAGTTTCATTAAGGCTGCCGCTCATGATGAAAATTGCAATGATCCATGAGAAAAGCGCCATCCAAAACCCTGCTGGGATTGATTTTTTTGAAGTTTTACGAGTGATACGTTTTTGAGGTGCATTGACCTCAGGATGGATCCGCGTTGGCCTTGCTGCAGACTGTGACAGGTAAGTTCTTTGAAAAGGAGTTCCTGTCGTAGATGTGTTCATAGCTGTGGTCATGGACTTTGTCATGGGTATGGCACCTCCAAACGTTTGTTCTGGTTCTTGACTTCATTATACACAAACGTATGTTCTGTGTAAAGATAAATTTAGAACAAATGTTTTATTTGTGGTGCTTGACTAAGACCATCGGCAAAAATCTGCTGGTGGTTTTTTCATGTCCGCATGCCCGTACCTGGAACGAAAATCGGGACGCTAACGTAAAATAAATTTGAAAAGTCTGCAATTACTTAATCTTGGCAAAAACAACTTCTTCATCTTCACAAGTCGTGCCAGGTTTGAACCTCCCATGACTCAAGTCACGGGATTCCTAAGAACACCGTTCTAACGAACAGTTTTTTATTAGGCTATCCCCGCCGCACCAGCGGTTAGAAACCTTAGGGCTTCGTTTTTAATATTTATGCTTGCGTTAAGATCTCTGTCATGGATTGCACCACATTCCGGACAAATCCAATTTCTAACAGCCAGATTCTTAACGTCTTTATTCTTGTATCCGCAATTTGAGCACAATTGGCTTG
>WXFH01000008.1 GCA_009881125.1 Acidaminobacter sp.
CAGTTGAAATTGTGATGCCGCGCTCTCTCTCTTCCGGTGCTTTGTCGATGTTGTCGAATGCGACTTCTTCGCCAAGGCCATATTTTGTAAAGAGAACTTTTGTGATTGCTGCAGTCAGCGTCGTCTTACCGTGGTCAACGTGACCAATTGTTCCGATGTTGACGTGCGGCTTGTTTCTAAGAAACTTTTGCTTACCCATTTACGGAGTTCCTCCTTTTTGTATGCATTCACAGTTTAGATGACTTTAAATAACAACGCGATCTATTGGTGACTTAAACTATTGTGGAGCCCACGAGCGGACTTGAACCGCCGACCTCCGCCTTACCAAGGCGACACTCTACCTCCTGAGCTACATGGGCACGAAAGATCACCAACAAATCGTGTGGAGAGACTGGTACTAATTCTTTTCTTCCTGAAGAAACTTTTCAAGTTTGCGTTTCACTCTCTGTAAAGCATTATCTATGGATTTGACATGTCTGTCAAGGTCTTCCGCAATTTCTTGATAGGATTTTCCTTGAAGATAAAACATGAGGACTTGCCATTCAAGCTCACTGAGGACTTCGCCAATTTTCGCCTCAATGCTGTCAAACTCCTCCCTGGAGATCAGGAGCTCTTCAGGATTGGAAATCACTTTGCCGGAAAGAACATCCAGCAGCGTGCGTTCCGATTCCTCGTCATAGATGGGCTTATTCAGTGAGACGTAACTGTTTAGAGGTATGTGCTTCTGCCTCGTCGCAGTTTTGATGGCAGTGATGATCTGCCTTGTAATGCACAATTCGGCAAATGCACGGAAGGACGACATCCTGCCCGGCCGGTAGTCACGAGTGGCTTTGAACAGTCCAATCATGCCTTCCTGGATAATGTCTTCACGATCCGCACCTATCAAAAAATAGGTTCGGGCTTTGGCACGGACAAAGTTCTTGTATTTCTTGATCAGATATTCCTGGGCTTTGGCGTCACCATTTCTGGCAAGCTCCACTATATCTTCCTCATGGCAGCTGTCCAGGTCGGACACCTCTTCAAACCGAGAATAGATCTCCATAAACTTTGCCCCCTGCAATATGCCGTCTTTTTTATTATACCCGATTCGGAATTGCCACGTCAAGATGAATTGCCCTTTCGAATTGCATCCAAAAGTGCTTTTGCTTCACCGGAAAGCTGCGCCTCTATAGAATCCCCCGTTTTAACCTGCTTGGGCAGGCGTTCCTGAATTGCCTGCCGTACCCGTTCCAGTTCAAAGCGGAACTCGCGCGGCGTCATTCTGACCGCGCCGCTCCCCATGACCAGCTGCTGTTCCGCCCAGTCCGAAGTGACTACGCGAACGAGATGCTTTGGATCTTGAACTAAACGTTCCACTTCCGATTCAATATAGCTGTCTGCCGTTTGATGCTCCTTAGTATAGATCACGACTACCCCTTTGAACATCTCGCGCTTGATCTTTTTGCCCTTGGCGGTGTACGCATCGAAGACAACCACCACCGCATCCCCAGTGAACGCCTGGTAATCGACAAGATCATCCAGAAGCGCGTAACGGGCAGATTCAAGGGACTCCCTGGACAGCGATTTGTAGCGTTCTATAGCGTGAATGACGTTGTAGCCATCCAGCATCAAGAATTTATGTCTCCCTATCAGCCTTTTGTTTTGTTTTGGGGACTTAGGTTTGTTTTCCATAGCGCTGTCTGAACACTTCATACATCAGAATGGAAGCTGCCACAGAGGCATTCAGCGAAGAGACTTTTCCCTTCATGGGAATTTGCACGAGAAAATCGCAGTGAGACTTGACCAGGCGGCTGATGCCCTGACCTTCACTGCCTATGACAAGGGCGATGCTTCCTGTCAGATCTGCCTCGAAATGGGCGACATTGCCCTCCATTTCAGCAGCCGCGATCCACAGCCCTCTCTTTTTAAGCATCTCAATGCTCTGGCTTAGATTCGTCACTCTGCAGACCGGCACATATTCAAGAGCCCCTGCGCTGGTCTTGGCGACGACTGCCGTCAAGCCAACAGAGCGCCGTTTTGGAATTACAACGCAATGAGCGCCTACCGCGTCCGCGGTCCGAATAATGGACCCGAGATTGTGAGGGTCTGTAATCTCATCGCACAAAATGACAAACGGCTTCTCACCCCGTGCTTCAACCTGGTCGAGGACCGTTTCAAGATCCGAATAATCATAGGCTGCGACATAAGCGATCACACCCTGATGACTGTCCGAGGTCGAGATCTGATCCAGTTTGGCCCGCGCGACTTTCTGAATAACAATATTCTTTTCACTCGCCATGGCGAGAATTTTTTTGACAGAGCCTTCTGCCGCGCCTTCCGCGACGAGAATCTTGTCAATTTCTCTGCCTGCCTTTAATGCTTCTATGACCGGATTGCGGCCCTCAATAATATCGCTCATAGCGCCTCCAACTTACAAATGTTTAAATTTTTCGCGAATTTCCACAATTTTCCCGCAGGTCATGACGCCCTCCGAACAAGGCCCGCTGACACAAGCCGGTCCGGCGCCCGCAAAGACATTTGGCGCCACTTGTTTCACCAGACGGAGCATTTCTGTCGCCAATGCCCTGATTTCCCACTGAGCGCGCTCACAGCAGCGATGCCTGAAGAAATTCATCAGACTTCTCGCGTTCATAGTCACGACGATTTTTGTCTCACAGGCATTGGGAAAAACGAACCGCGCATCCTCAATGGCTGCTTTTTCAGCGTTTAATGCCGCCTTCTTGGGAGAAACCCCTTCAGCGAGCATCCTGGCCTCTATTTTGGGCTTCAAGATCTCCACCAGCTCATCATAAGCCTTTTGAGCCGCTGTCATGGACGCCTGGAACAACATGGCGGCCGCTTCATCCCGGGCAATTTCCGGAGGTGTGATGTACTCAAAATGATCGAGCCGGACGTAGCGCTGGGACTGCTGCGAGTAAGACGCGATCCTGTGCCTTACCAGCTGATGGGTCAGCACCCGGCTGACGCCTTCAACAGCAAAGGTAAAGGACATGTGTTCAATTGGGGATTCGTGACCGAGTTCCCCAAGAATCGTCAAAAACTTCGAGATTGATTCCGGATCAAGGGTATCCGCCAAATCAGACGCGCCGGTTCTCGAGTAACACAGTTTGGCCGCTGCCGCAACAACCCTTTCAGGTTCCGGCGTATGCGCCAAAAGTTCAACATGCATTATGGATTTCCTCCCGTCTGGATGGTTTTAATGGCGATATAGTCGCCATAAGGCATAACCCCGAACAGATATTTCCTGAATTTTCCTTTGTACGCCGGCTGACCTTCAGAAACGATCTCCTCAAACTTGACCATTCTGACAATTTTAAACGGAGGCACCTCGAGGGAGTCTACAGTTTCCTGCCTAAAGGCTTCCACCTCAGGCGCCTGCATATCAACAGAATCAAAAAAAGCAGACTTGACGACGAGCAGCGCCAGTGAAAACGCCAAAAGTAGAATCAACGCTTTTTCATAACGTGTCAGAGTTTTTTTCATGCCTGCCGCTCCTCATCAGCTGCTTCAGCACCGTGCGTCACCTTAGCAGGCTGGACCGAGCACTGGTCGATGATTTCCATGGCTTTAGCAATGACCTCTTCCAGCCGCTTTGAATCCTCTCTGAGGCTCAGATAGCCAATCAGCGTTTCAAAGCCGGTCGCCAGACGGTAATCTGAGGTCTGAGTATTTTTCGGCGCGCTGTGGCCCTTCTGGTTGCGCCCCTTTCGAATCATGTCGCGTTCCTCTTCCGTCAAAAAGTTCTCCAGATTCTTGACAACATACGCCTGCGCCGTTGCTCGCACATAACGCGTAGACTGACGGTGCAGCAGATGAAGTCCGCCTCTGGTTTTATGAATCACGGCCATGCGGACGTAATGTTCATAGACCGCGTCCCCTATAAACGCAAGCACCAGGGGATTGGCCATCTTCAGGTCTCTAATCTCTTTTTCGGTAATGCCCATCAACCCCAAAAACCGTTTCATGCTGCCGATGGTTTCCATTACTTCTGCCCCGTTTCCCACTTCACACAGATTTTCGACAGTCTGCCGGGCGGGATTCCCGGCAGACTCGCTTTTATTTCTCATCATTTGACTTTTGACCATTTTACACCCTGAGGCGTATCCTCGAGCACTATGCCCATAGCTTTAAGTTCGTCCCTGATCTCATCAGATCTGGCGAAATTCTTGTTCCTTCTGGCTTCCTGGCGCTCGGCAATCATGGACTCAACCTGTGCGTCAAGGCCGCCCTTTTCTCTGCCCAGGATCCCCAGAACGCCGGCGAGCTCCATCAGAAGTTTATAGGCATTCTCAGCAAAAGTACGGGTAGGTGCATCCTGAAGGTTGGTATTGATATCTCGGACGAGTTCGAAGATCGCCGAAATGCCGTCTGCGGTATTGAGGTCGTCATCCATGGCCTCAATAAAGCGTTCCTTGTGGCGTCTCAGTCCAGAGAGGATTTCAATCTCCGTGACTGTCAGCGGTGCCTCCCCGCCGGTTTCCATGGCATAAAGCAGATTCTCCTTGGCGTTGTAAAGGCGCTCAAGGGCGTTGGAAGCCTGCATGATGAGCTCTTCGCTGAAATTGATAGGGTTTCTGTACTGCGCCGAGAGGATGAAAAATCTCAGCACTTCCGCTTCATATTGCGCGAGGATATCCCGAACCGTAAAGAAATTTCCTTTGGACTTGGACATTTTTTCATTATTGATATTGATATAGCCATTATGCATCCAGTAATGCGCGAAAGGCTTATCTGAGTAGGCTTCACTTTGAGCGATCTCATTCTCATGATGAGGGAAAATCAGATCTTGTCCGCCAGCGTGAATATCAATGGTTTCACCTAAAAATTTCGTACTCATGACAGAGCATTCAATGTGCCAGCCCGGGCGGCCCTCGCCCCACGGACTTGGCCAACTTGGTTCACCCGGCTTTTTAGCTTTCCAGAGAACAAAGTCGGAAGGATGTTTTTTTTGTTCATTGACTTCAATCCGCGCACCTGCCTCAAGATCGTCAAGGCTCTGTCCTGAAAGCTTGCCATATGTCTCAAATGTAGACGTGTCATAGTACACATCCCCGCCTGAAACGTAGGCGTTGCCTTTTTCAATCAGCTTTTCGACATAGGCGATTATGTCCGGAATGGTATCCGTCACCTTAGGATGATGTGTTGCCCTGCGAATGCCCAGAGCGTCAGCGTCCTTGAAGTATTCTTCAATGTATTTTTCGCTGATTTCAAGGCTGTCCTGCCCCTCTTCCTGGGCACGTTTTATGATTTTGTCATCGACATCCGTGAAGTTCTGGACATAATTGACCTCATAGCCCCTGTATTCCATATAGCGTCTGAACGTATCGAAAATCAGGAAAGGTCTCGCATTGCCAATATGAAAAAAGTTATAGACAGTCGGTCCGCAGACATACATGCGGATTTTGCCTTCTTCAATGGGGACAAACTCTTGCTTTTTTCGGGTAAGGCTGTTGTACAGCTTCATCTGATCTTCACCCCTTTACGAAAGTCTTGCAATAGCGTCTTCAATCCTTGAAATCAGGCGTTTTTTCCCAAGGATCGTCATCAGATCCACCATTTCAGGTCCATGAAGCTGTCCGGAAATCGCGGCGCGGATTGGCATGAAGAGCGCCTTCCCTTTAATGCCGGTCGCCGCCTGGACATCCTTGAACACTTGTTTGGCAAACACAGGATCCACTGCATCAACGGCTTCAACCAGGCCTTTAAAGACACCCAGCATCTCCACCACATGTGGCTGCTTCAGCATTTCAAGTGTTTCCTCGTCTTCCGGTTCGACAGTTTTAGCTTTGAACAGCGGCACCAGATCGGTGCACTGCGCCAGGTAATTCATGGAATCCTTCGAAATGCGTACGATGTCAGCCGCAAAAGCCCGACCGTGCTCACAGCCCGGATCGATATAGCCCTTTTCTATAAAGTATGGCATACAGTAATCTACCAGTGTCTCCAGCGGCATTTCCTTAATATAAAGGCTATTCATCCAGTTCAATTTTTGGACATCAAAGACAGCACCGGATTTGGACACGCGCTCTAAAGAAAACTTCTCGACCATTTCAGCCATGGACATCTTTTCTTCGTTGCCCTCTGGACTCCAGCCCAGGAGAGCGATGTAGTTGACCAGTGCTTCAGGGAGATAACCCTTGCGCTGGAAGTCCTCAACGGCGACGTCTCCCTGGCGTTTGCTCAGTTTTTTCTTGTCTGGATTGAGGATATTTGGAAGGTGAACGTGTTCCGGCGCTTTCCATCCGAATGCGTCATACAGGAAGATGTGCTTAGGCGTGGACGGCAGCCATTCCTCACCGCGTATGATATGCGTGATCCCCATATTGTGATCATCAATGACGACGGCCATGTGGTAGGTCGGAAAACCATCTGCTTTCATAAGCACTTGATCGTCCATGTCATTCGTATTAACGGTCACGCGGCCGCGTACAATGTCTTCAAAGGTGATATCAAGATCAGCCGGCAGCTTGAGGCGGATGACGTGCGACTCGCCATTTTCAATTCTACGGCGGGCTTCCTCTAAAGGAATGGAACGGCAAAGGCCGTCATAGCGCGTGATCTTGCCCTCGATTTTTTGAGTTTCTCTGAGGTCATCCAGCCTCTCCTTGCTGCAGAAGCAAGGGTAAGCATGGCCGGTTTCGAGCAGCGTCTCTGCATATTGTCTGTAGATGTGGAGACGCTCAGACTGGACGTACGGACCGAATTCGCCCTTCTGCACAACTGTGCCTGCCTCGAGGAACGGGCCTTCATCATGATGAAGCCCAGCCCAGTCCATAGCGGTCAGCATCCCTTCGACAGCGCCCTCAACCAGGCGAGTCTGGTCGGTATCCTCAATTCTGAGAATATATTTGCCGCCGCTCTTTTTTGCGAACATAAAATTATACAGCGCAGTTCTAAGACTGCCAATATGGACATAGCCTGTCGGACTCGGCGCAAAGCGCACTCTTACCGTCATGGTCATCCCTCCTGATTTTATCTGATTTCGATTCCTTAATCATATCATAATTAGAGGTCTTCCGGCAGCATTTTCGCGCCTTCCATGACCAGGCCCATCTTTTCCATAATCCTGTCATAGCTGTCCGGACCGTGAGGGACTGAACAGTTGGTGCAATCCTTGACGCCGTTCTTGAGATATCTGAAATTGCCGCCGCACTGATCCTTCAAAAGATAAAGCGGGCAGAAGCAAAACAGACAATTATAAGTGTCTTCAGGCACACCTTTATGACAGGGAAAGAATTCACAGCTGCGATGGGTCACAAGGCGGTAGTTTTGAGTTTCCAGGCCACCCCTGAGACCTTTTGCGCCCCCGTCCATCTTAATACGCCTTTGCTACGTAGACCATGTGCTTAGCAGGTTTACCACAGAAGTGGCAGACGGATCCGAGGTCTTCCTGTTCAAACGGCATGCAGCGAATGGTCGCCGCTGTATCCGCCTTGATTTTGTCCTCGCATTCACGCTCACCGCACCACATGCCCTTCGCGAAGCCGGCTGTCGTCGCCATGCGGTTCTTGAATTCTTCATAGTCATCTACGACAAAGGTCATGCTGTCGCGATGCTTTTTCGCTTTCTCAAACATGGCATTATGGATGGTGTCCAGCATACCGGCGACGTTGTCAGCAAAACCGTCCAGAGACATTGGCGCTTTTTCGAGGGTGTCGCGTCTGGCTGCCATAGCCTGGTTGTTTTGGATGTCTCTCGGACCAATCTCAATACGGAGAGGCACGCCTTTCATTTCGTATTCATTAAACTTCCAGCCCGGTGTATAGTTGGTGTCGTCATTCAGTTCAACGCGAATGCCGCGCTCAACCAGCGCCGCTTTGAGCTCATAGGCCTTGTCGAGGACGCCTGGCTTGTTTTGGGCAATAGGAATGATCACAACTTGAGTTGGCGCGACGCGCGGCGGCATGACCAGACCGCGGTTGTCTCCGTGAACCATGATCAAGCCTCCGATCAGGCGCGTTGAGACGCCCCAGGAGGTGTGGAACGGAAACTCCAGCTCCCCGCCTCTTCCCAGGTACTGAATTTCAAAAGCCTTGGTAAAGTGCTGACCCAGGTTGTGGGAGGTTCCGGATTGAAGGGCTTTGCCATCATGCATCAATGCTTCAATGGTATAAGTGGCATAAGCGCCGGCAAATTTCTCCTTTTCGCTTTTTCGGCCTGAAACCATTGGAATCGCGAGGAGCTCTTCCGCCATTTGGCGATAAATGTTCAGCATTTGAATCGTCTCGTCCTGTGCCTCTTCGTAGGTCTCATGAAGGGTATGACCTTCCTGCCAGAGGAACTCTGAGGTTCTCAGGAACGGCCGCGTCGACTTTTCCCAGCGGACAACGGAGCACCATTGGTTGTAGAGGTAAGGCAGTTCTCTGTAAGACTGAAGCCACTTGGAGTACATAGAGCAGATAATGGTCTCGGAGGTCGGGCGCACACAAAGGCGCTCAGCGAGCTCTTCCTTGCCGCCGTGGGTCACCCAGGCAACCTCAGGCGCAAAGCCCTCGACATGCTCTTTTTCACGATTCAGGAGGCTCTCGGGGATCAGCAGCGGAAAATACATATTCTTGTGGCCGGTTTCCTTAAACCGCTTGTCCAGGAAAGCCTGGATGTTCTCCCAGATCTCGTAGCCATAAGGGCGAATGACCATAAATCCTTTGACAGGAGAATAATCCACCAGTTCTGTCTTCAGAATAACATCTGTATACCACTGAGCGAAGTCGTCCTCCATGCGCGTAATTTCTTTTACAAATTCCATTTCTTTCTTTGCCATGATGAGCCTCCTATGAATCTTTGTCAAAAAATTAAAAAACCGCCTCTTAAGCTAGAGGCGGAATCCGCGGTACCACTCTAATTAACACAGCCGGCATTGCGGGCTCGCAGGCCCCGGCGTGTTCACTTGTCCCGGCTGTAACGCGCCGGCCGCGTGCTTTTCAAGAGCATGGCTCCAAGACAGGTTCAAAGCGCCGGCCGGAGTCTTTTCACCAATCAGACTCTCTCTGTGCAGCATAGCAAACTTTTACTGGTTCTCTTCAACGCCTTATCATTATATTCCTGACATACACTATATAATAGAAAAATTGAAGCTGTCAACGGAAATTTTAGAGGGCTCTTTCCCTCGATTTTTCCAAAAGACAGACTGCCGTCACCGAGATGCCTTCCTCCCGGCCTTCAAAGCCGAGCCTCTCCGTTGTAGTCGCCTTGAGATTCAAATCCTCATCTTTCAGCCCAAGGATAGGCCCGAGCGCTGACTTCATCTGCGCCATAAACGGGAGCAGTTTTGGCCGCTGCGCCGCAATAACCGCGTCGACGTTGCCCACGGTGTATCCCTTCTCACGAATCAGCACCATGACGTGCTCAAGCAGTTTAAGGCTTGAGATCCCGCGATAGGCTGGGTCTGTATCCGGGAAATGCCTGCCAATGTCACCCAGCCCCGCCGCGCCAAGTAGCGCGTCCATGATGGCGTGTGTCAGCACGTCGGCATCCGAGTGGCCGAGAAGACCAACTTCGTGGGGAATTTCCACGCCGCCCAGAATCAGTTTCCTGCCCGGTACCAGCTGGTGGACGTCGTAACCAATGCCTGTTTTGATCTTCAAACCGTTCCCCCCTGCTCCTTTGAAGTGCTTTTGCCGATGGCAGGGGCAATCGCCGCCAATATCGCTTCCGCCATGACCATGTCTTCCGGCGTGGTGATCTTCAGATTGAAATAACTGCCTTTCACAAGGTATACCCGATGCCCCAGACGCTCGATCAGCGCACTGTCATCCGTTGCGTCCCACCCGTTTTCCTCCGCGAGTCGATGCGCCTGTTCCAGCCAATCCCGCCTGAAGACCTGGGGCGTCTGGACGAGAAATAATCGGCTGCGGTCCGGAGTGGATTCTACCACGCCGTCTGCCGCTGCGACCTTGATGGTGTCCTTGGCCGCCACTGCCGCCACCGCCGCGCCGGTTTGCGCCGCTTTATCGACGCAGTCGCGAATGGTGTCCAGACTGACAAACGGCCGCGCACCGTCATGGATCAAAACGAGTGACGCTTCTTCGGAGAGTTTCTCAAGACCCCTCCGAATCGAAGCCATTCGATTCTCTCCGCCTTCAACGCATTGAATGGGTACGTCTTCCTCATTGCACAGCTGACGGACGAGGTCTTCATAGAGCGCCAATTCTCCCGCCGGGACGACGACAACGCACTCCGAGATCATGCCGGAGGCGCACAGCCGCTCTACTGCGTGCGCAAGAATCGTCTTCCCGCCGAGGCGCATCCTTTGCTTACTGATCCCGGCGCCCATTCGAGTACCCATTCCGGCCGCCGCCACTATTGCTGCTGTTTTCTGATCCACTCTTATCATTTCATTCACCCCTTAGAGAGGCTTGACAAAAATCATACGACCGGCCGCGGTTTGCAGCACGCTGGTCACAAGTACCTCGAGGGTCTCATTGATGTGGCGCTTTCCGCCTTCGACAACGATCATGGTACCGTCGTCGAGATAGGCGATGCCCTGATTGGACTCCTTTCCCTCTTTGATGACGTGGACGACCATTTCCTCACCCGGCAGAACCACTGGTTTGATGGCGTTCGCCAACTCATTGATGTTCAAAACCCGAACATCCTGCAGCTCAGCGACCTTATTCAGATTATAGTCATTTGTAACGACAAAGCCGTTGATCAGCTTGGCAAGTTTGAGCAGCTTGATGTCGACTTCACTGACATCCTCAAAATTGGTTGAGACGATCTTGACTTCGATATTGATTTCTTTTTGGATGACCTTCAAAATATCCAGGCCTCTTCTGCCGCGGTTTCGCTTCAGGCTGTCCGATGAATCTGCAATGTGGCGCAGTTCCTCTAGAACGAATTCCGGAATGATAATAGGGCCTTCGACAAACCCGGTCTTGCAAATGTCTGCGATTCGCCCGTCAATTATGACACTGGTGTCCAGTATTTTAGGCTTCGCCCCCCCTTGGTCTTTAGACCCGGACGACTTGGATCCGGTGCGGCGAAACATGTCTGGCAGCCTCGAAAGATCCGCCATATTTTTTGTCGCGAGTCTGGCGCCCAGGTATCCCAGGAAAATATACGCCAAAATGGACAAGAACCCGCTTACAAAAGGAATGGGAATATTGTTGATTGCCCCGTTGATCAGATAGGCGATCATGAGTCCCAGAATGAGTCCTACCGAACCAAAGAGCATCTGGTTCGCCGGAATTTTTTCCAGTTCTTTTTCTGTGTGCTTGGCAACGCCCATAAATCTGCGGATCAGGTAAGGCGATAGCATATAAAGGATAAAACCGATTATAAGTGCGACAACCGTTGAAAATATGACCTTAAATGCCATATCAGACGGATTGTAATTAAAAGCGGTCCGCAGCCATTCAAAATTGAGCATTAATACGCCTAGCGCGTAGCCACCGGAGACGCCGAGCAGCGTCAGGGCAGCGCGAATAATTTTCTTAAGCATTTCCAACCTCCTCTCTGCATTTTTTATAATAATGGAACAAAAACGAATATACTTTATTTATACTAACATATCCATTCTAAGTCCCACTATTTGTTTTTCAGATTGTAACGAAAGTTTAACATATTTTAACAAACTTTGCTGTGCCTAAATAAGAAGACAAGTTAAAGTGTGTCCCAAACATTATCTCAGACGTGGAAAAGCGCCCCCTAAATGGCGACGCCTAAGCAGCTCTATGTGATTAATGCACCGAGGTCTCTATCATTTTCTCGATAGCCTTTTCATCCTGCTCCATGACCAGCACAATTTCGCTGATAAGTATCTGTTTGGTGTTGTTCAGCATCTTTCTTTCACCGGTGGACAATCCCTTTTCACGCTCCATGTGAATCAGATCTCTGACGACCATGGCAACTTCAAATATGTCACCGGACTTCACTTTCTCCATGTTGTTCCTGTAGCGCCTGTTCCAGTTCTGCTGCAGTTCAACGCCCTCTTCTCTCAAAACGCTGAAAACCTCGTCAATAGCGTCATCCTGAATAATTTCCCGGAGGCCGATGGTTTCGACATTGTCGACCGGCAGCATGACCTTCATGTTTTTGAGCGGCAATCTCAGTATAAAATACTTTCGCTTTTCACCCAAGATCTCTTTTTCCTCTACGCCCTCAATAATGCCGGCGCCATGCATTGGATAAACGACCTTATCGCCAATTCTGAACATTTTTCCACCTCCCGGATCTGTGACCCTAAGGCTATTATACAACATAATACGAGTCGCGGTCAATCGAATTTAATATTCTATCATAGCAACAAAGCAAATGTCAATTACAGGATTTTAATATTTACATAGAATCTCACCTTTGCAGCGGCGGCGCGTGTGGAAAGGTGACCATCGGCAGCATAAGGTCCGGGAATCTGTTTGCCATTTTAGTTTTACTATGGCGGCGACCTGTGCTAGAATTGAATCAAACAAACCAACAGGTGCAGAATATTGAGGTGATCCGCATGAGCGACATTATTTATGATCAGTTTCAGAATACCGTTCAGGAGGTTCTGATCCGTCACAACAGCTTGCTTGACATCATCACGAAGCTTGATGAGTCAAACGCGCGCATCAACCGCGCTGCCGTAAAAACCATCACATCCTGCGGCTGTCTGAAGCTTCACGCCGAGAAACAAGATCTCCCTGAGGATGCCGATTATCTGGATATCAAGAATTATGCCGGCACTGAGCTCTCCGGCGAAATTTGCCCAGTCTGCCGCGACAAAATTGACCGGGAGATCGGCTCACACCTCTTCTACCTGGCTGCGCTTTGCAACCATTTGAACATCAGCCTCTATGATGCTTTTCTCAACGAATATAACCGCATCAAGACACTCGGGCCTTACAGCCTGTATTAAACGAAACGTCAAAAGAAGGTGCCCCAGCCCCCGGTCGTCCCCGACCGGCAGCTGCGGCACCTTCTTTTTTCCTTTGGAAGTGTTGACCAACCATCACCTCAGCGTCGCGTCCAGCGCTTCCTCAACCGTCCTGACGCCCACGATCTGAACGCCCGGCGCCGGTTTTTCAAGGCCATCGAGATTTCCGGCGGGAATGACAAAGGTCTTGAATCCGAGCTTCTGACCCTCAGAAATCCTGCTTTGCACATGGGCGACATTGCGAACCTCACCGGTGAGGCCAACCTCGCCAAAAAACATCATCTCCGGGTTGATCACTATATTCTTAAAGCTCGACGCCAGCGCAATGATGATGCCCAGGTCCGCGGCGGGTTCGTCTATGCGGATGCCGCCTACCACGTTGATATAGCTGTCCTGGTCCTGGAGCTGCATGCCAATTTTTTTCTCGAGTACGGCGATCAGCATGATCACCTTGTTGTAATCGACGCCTATAGCCGTTCTGCGTGGCGCAGAGAAGCCGGAATGGCAGACGAGGGCCTGGATTTCCACAAGCATGGGCCGGGTCCCTTCCATAGTGCCAACGACCACGGAGCCGGAGGCTTCATCCCGTTTTTCCGAAATAAACAGCTTTGACGGATTGGAGACGCCAATCAGTCCCTGATTCGTCATTTCGAAGACGCCTATTTCGTTCGTCGAGCCAAAGCGGTTCTTGACGGAGCGCAGCAGTCTGTAAGTATTGAAGCGCTCGCCCTCGAAGTAGAGGACCGTGTCCACCATGTGCTCCAGAACCTTTGGCCCCGCAATGGCGCCGGACTTGGTGACGTGGCCCACAATAAAGGTGGAGAGCCCCTCGCGCTTCGCTGTCTTCATCAGGGACGCGGTGCACTCCCTGACCTGGGAGACGCTGCCGGGCGCCGACTGTATGTCCGAACGGAACATGGTCTGAATGGAGTCCACGATCAGCACATCCGGCTTCAGGGCGTCCACGGTGTTCATAATGACTTCAAGATCGTTTTCAGAGATAATATAGAGGGATTCCGAAGCAACGCCCGTCCGGTCTGCCCTGAGTTTGGTCTGCTTGACGCTCTCTTCTCCGGAGACGTAGAGGACCTTTTTCTTTGTAAAAGCAATCTTGTCTGCCATTTGAATCAGCATGGTCGACTTGCCAATGCCGGGATCGCCGCCCACAAGGACAAGGGAGCCCCGGACGACGCCGCCGCCCAGCACGTTGTCCAGTTCAAGGATGCCGGTAGTATAACGGTCTTCCCGATCCACGGACACGTCGATCAGCCTGACAGGTTTCGCGGAATCTGAGATGCGTCCCTGGGCAGTGGTTTTGGGAGACTCTGCGCGGACGTACTCTTCGACATAGCTGTTCCAGGCACCGCATTCCGTGCAGCGTCCGACCCACTTTGGAGACTGTGCGCCGCAATTTTGACAGACATGGATGGTTTTATTTTTAGACATAAGTTCCTCCTAAGGCGGGCTTGACTGAGACCCGCCTCTTATATTATAACCTGTCTGCAGTCGAAAAATAAAGCGGGATCCAGATTAAGGGACCCCGCTTTTGACTTTTGTCGACGGTCTTTGTGATTTGTGGTTTGCGTCTTAGTGATTATTCTTTTCGGCTTTGGATTCCTCGACGATCTTGATGGCCAGCTGCATTGGCACTTCCTCATAGCGGTTGAACTCCATGCTGAAGTAGCCGCGTGCCTGGGTCATGGATCTGAGGTCTGTGGCGTACTTGAACATTTCCGCCTCAGGCGCTTCCGCATAGACCTTTTGGTAGCCCATTTCGTCCGGCTCCATGCCGAGAATGCGTCCGCGGCGCTTGTTCATGTCACCCATGATGTCGCCCATGTATTCATCCGGCACAAAAATGGTGATGCGCATGATAGGCTCAAGAAGAATTGGCTGAGCGATCTCCATGCCTTTCTTGAATGCGATGTGTGCCGCCAGTTTGAAGGCCATCTCGTTGGAGTCCACCGGATGGTAGGAGCCGTCAACCAGTGTCGCTTTAATGTTGACAACCGGGAACCCAGCCAGGATGCCTTTTTCCATAGCCTCCCGGAGGCCCTTTTCAACAGCCGGTACGTAGTTCCTTGGCACTGATCCGCCGAAAATCTTCTCTTCAAAGATGAAAGGCTCTGTGGAATGCTCAAACTTGATGTGGACGTCGCCAAACTGACCTGCGCCGCCCGTTTGCTTCTTGTGTCGGCCTTGAACGGTGACATTGCCCTTTATGGTTTCTCTGTAAGGAATCTTCTGGTCGACCATATTGACGTCAACGCCAAAGGTATTTTTGAGCTTGTTGACGATAATGCCAAGCTGCATGTTGCCCTGGCCGCCAATCAGCAGCTGCTTCGTCTCATTGTTTCTGCTGACGAGGAAGGACGGATCCTCCTCAGACAAGCGCTGCAGTGAGGCGCTGATTTTCTCTTCGTCGCCTTGGGCCTTCGGCTCTACTGCCATAAACAGACATGGCTTAGGCAGATTGATGCCGCTATATTTGATAGGCTGATTCTTGTCGCAAAGGGTGTCGCCGGACTCCGTCAAAGTCAGCTTCGCGGTTGCCCCAATATCACCGGCATTGATGTGATCGACTTCCAGCTGGCTTTTGCCTCTCATCAGGAAGACAGGACCTATTTTCTCTGTCTCTTCCTTGTTGGCGTTGAGGAGTTCAAGGTCGCGCTTGAGCTTGCCGGAATAGACTTTGAATAGAGAAATCTTACCCACAAACGGGTCGACAATGGTTTTGAAGACGAATGCCGACACCGGCTCAGTATCATCCACCTTACGGGAGACTTCTTCTCCGGTCAAAGGATTGACGCCTACGGTAACGCCCCCATCCAGATCTTTTGGCGTTGGAAGGTAATCATAGATCATGTTGAGCAATGTATGAATACCGATTCTGTTTTCAGCAGAACCAATCAGAACCGGGACGATTTCGTTGTTGATGACGCCTTTTCTGAGGCCGGCGTGAATCTCTTCCGTAGTGAACTCGTCACCGCCGAAATATTTTTCCATGAGCTCTTCATCACTTTCAGCGACAGATTCAATGATCATGTCGCGGAACGGCTTGATGCGCGGCTCCATGTCAGCGGGTACGGAAATGTCAATACATTCCTTGCCGGTGTATTCTCTGCCAATCAGATCGACGACATTGACGAAGCCTTTAAACTGATTGTCTTCTCCCAGCGGAATACAGAACGGCGCGATTTTCTTTCCGAATTTATCCTTGAGATCCCGGATCAATTTGACGTAATCAATATTTTCTTTATCCATCTTATTGATGAAGATGATCTTTGGCATATTGCGCTTTTCGGTAAAAGTCCAGGCTTTTTCTGTGCCGACTTCAATGCCGGAGCCCGCATCCATGACGATGACCGCGCCGCCCGCAACTCTCAGCGCACTGAACTGGTCACCGACGAAATCAAAATAACCCGGTGTATCCAGGAAGTTATACTTCGATTCATTCCATTCCACAGGAATGACGCTGGTGCCAATTGAAAACTGACGAGAGATTTCTTCTTTGTCAAAATCTGAAACAGTATTGCCTTCCGTGACTTTTCCCATGCGTTTGGTAACGCCTAGTGAAAAAAGAATCGCTTCCGTCAAAGTCGTTTTGCCACAGCCGCCGTGGCCAAGCAACGCAACGTTGCGAATTCTGTCAACACTGTAATTCTTCATGTGATTCTCCCCGCTTTCTGATGTGTTGGATTTTGTGCGTAAGTGTTACATTCTACATTGCTTCTCGAATTCCTTTTTTTCATTTATTCATTTTTTTAATATTGAGATAATTGTAAAAAATCAGTATGCACTGTCTATACCCAAATTTGCGGTCTCTACCAACAAACTTTCACCAATGTTATAATGATAAAAATGTTAGATGATGGAGGAGAGCTATGAGACGCTTTGATGAACGCGATATCCCCTTTGCCCGCTTTAACTACGAACAGAATTCCGAGGTCTTTAACGACTATTATCTCAGACATCCAGAAAAACTCGAGCGGGACCAGCGGATCCGGTCCCTCCCGCAGCTTTGTTCCGAGGGAACTATGACCTGGAATCCGCTGATGAGCCCTGTGGCAGATGCGATTTTCAAATTTCTGGGCGACGTCAATCCCCTGTCAGAACAAGCCGTGCGCCGTGAAGCGCCACTGCCGGTCGATCCAGCACTTCTGACCAAAAAGATCAAGGCGCTGGCCAAGCATCTGGGCGTTCAGGACGTCGGGATTACGCGTCTGAAAGACGAACACCTCTATTCACACCGCGGTCGAAAGACAGAGCACTACGGCGAGGCGGTCGTTCTCGACCACACTTACGCCATAGCGTTTACTGTTGAAATGAACGAGGACATGATCGACCGGTCCCCTCAGCTAGAAGAGGTCATTGAAACCAGCACCGGCTATCTCAAAGCCGGAATTGCAGGCATGATCCTCTCTTACTGGCTGAGAGAGCTCGGTTACGAATCGCGCAACCACATGGACGGCAACTATCTGCTGGTCGCACCGCTGGTAGCTGTGGAGGCTGGGCTGGGCGAAATAGGCCGCATGGGACTTCTAACGACTCGAAAAAGCGGACCACGCGTCAGACTGGGCATTGTCACGACGAACGCCGAACTCATCTCGGATGCACCGGATGCCTTTGGCCTTGAGGTATTCTGCGAAATTTGCGGAAAGTGCCAGATGACTTGTCCGGGCAAAGCCATCCCCCTTGAGAAGAATGCAGTTTACGAAGGACAAGCTTACTGGAAGATCGACCACGACAATTGTTATGAGCGCTGGAGGAGCCTGGGGACGGACTGCGGCATCTGCCTGTCGACCTGTCCCTTCAGCCACGGCATTGAATTTCCGGATGGCGGCAGCTTCGAGGACCGTCCGGAGGCCATTCGGGAGGCGCTGGCAGTTTCACAGGAAAAGAACGGCATGCGCCGCTATATCCGTGAGCCTCTTGAACTCATGAAGTGAGTGCTGAAATAAAAGGTGCTGTTGCAAAACCAGTAAATTTCGTTTTGCAGCAGCACCGTTCGTTTTATAAAGAAAAGGCGCGAACGCAGGTTGTCCAGCTTTGGGACAGCCTGCAGCCGCGCCTTTTTTCTTTACTTTAATTTATGAGGACATCCCCCGCCCTGTCAGCTGAAAAGCGGCGAACCCTCACTCGGCATCCACCAGTGCTTGAAGCACTGTCTTGACCGCTTCAAAGTCGAGACCCTGCTCTGTACAGAATGTCTTGATGACCGTGAGAGGATTTGGCATTTCAGCTCCAATCGCACTCCTGATCTCAGCCTCGCTGACGCCGGCGTCCAGAACCTCTCTAAAGGTCGTTTTACCCTTAATCACCAGGTCCTCAGCCACAACACCGCCTTCGGCTTCTCCCGTCGACACGGCAGCCGCCGGGGCGCTCTCAGCGGTACTCTCGCCCGGCGCCTCCACGGATGTTTCCACCGCCGGGATCTCGACAGCAATTTCTTTCAGTGCCTCCGCTGCCTCTCCCGCAACTTTTCCTTCCTCGATCAGAAGATCCACTGCCGGCTGAGGGAGATACACTTCTTCGGTGAGTTCATAGGGCAGTCCGGTGTATAAAGCGACAAAATATCGAACAGAACCCGTTCCCACCTCAGTTCCCGCCTCAGCGAGGGCCACATACAGGGTTTCCAGTGATTTCAGCTGGAAGCCCTCAGCTTCCGCCGGATCGACGCCAAAAGCCTCTGCCAATACCTCTGACTTGATGTCAAACGCCGCTTCCACATCCCCGAAACTGTAAGACCCGCGGATATCTGCCGGATCCGCTTTGCCGGCAAATTCCCCGGTTGAAATCACAGCCGGCGTTTTCGTACTTTCTGTTTGCCAATATCCGAGGGCATCCGAGATCAAAACCGCCCCAAACATAATGCCCACCGCGACAACGCCAAGCATCCAGGCTCTAATCTTCATTTCGCGTCACCACCCATAACCTTGAGCTCTACCGTCGCAGGCACCGGACAATGATATTCCGATGTACACTCCAGGCAGGAAATACACTGATGATCTTTGACGACCTCCAGTCCTGACACTTTGATCCCCATTGGGCAAGCCCTGTCACACGCCCCGCAGTCAATACAGGTGGACGGTGCCCGACGAATCCTGAATATCCGAATCTTGTTGGACAGCCCAAGTACCGCCCCGTAAGGGCAGGCATACTTGCACCAAGGCCGCTCCGTAATCAGAGACAGGAGCGCCGTCGCCCCCAAAACCACGAGGGCCGCAGGCGCGAGCTCCTCCGACCAAAGGTTGAAGAGCGCGAAGTACGGATCCACATCCTGAAAAATGAGTTTTCCGGTGACCGCAGTCTGATAGATCACCCATGCCAGAACCACATAGCGGAAGTATCGCAGGACACGATCCGCTTTACTCGGTATGTAGGTGTCAAAACGTTTCCCGGTCAGCTTTCTTCCAAGCTTTGAAATCCACTCCTGAAACGTCCCGAGGGGACAAATCCAGCCGCAGAACACCGGACCGGCCAGAACCGCCAGTACGAACGCCGCTGCCATCAGCACAAAGGCTGACTCGTGAATCTTCTGGACGAAAGTACCCACCGTTAAAAACTGATAGATCGACACAACCCCGCCAAACGGGCAAATCGCGTGCAGCGACGCCTGAGGCCAGAAGGGGATCGACTGCCCGCTTTCTTCAAGCAGATGGTTAAGACTGGTGATCAGAACAAATATAAAGAAAAATCCTTGAATCCAGGGTCGGATTCTAGCTGCCTTTTTCCGGCCTGTCGTTTTCTTGGTGTCCGTAGCCATGCCAACGCCCCCTTACAAATTGTCAAAATCGGGCTCGCTGATATTAGTTATTTGAGCCATGTCCTAACTTTACGCCATAATTGTGAAGAAAAAATGAAAATCTGCCCGTCGTCTCCATAATTTTTACAAGAAAATGTGTAAGGCCCCGCTGCCATCGGCAAAAGCCTTAATAAGCGCTCTGCCGATGGTCCCCTGAGCTTCAAACCGCCAGAATCCCAGCCATGGTGACAACCTCCAGCCCCATACCCCTCCAGGCCTCTGCAATCTTGCGAAGTCCAATTGAGTCCGACGCCATGTGCCCTGCGATTATCACATTGCCGTAGCCCTGTTCCTCAACCGCTTTTTTGACGTCCTCAGGCATGTGCATGGCAATGATCGTCCCCACGCCGGCGTCGAAGTAGGCCTTGTAAACCTCCGCTCCGCCGTTCGTGCCGCCCGCCATCAAAACAGCGATTTTTCCGGCATAATCCTTTTCGGAACCTACTCGGATCACAGGGCCGGCAGGGGCATTGGCATAGGCCTCCATGCCTTTGAGAAAGTCCATCACATCCCCAAGAGTAGCCTTGGGCTCGCCGCCGAAGCGCTGATCCAGCAAGGCCTGGACTTCGTTCTCAGTAATCAGGTCCGCAGGCATGTGGACATTGAAGTAGGCGAGATTGAGGAGCTTCGCAGCACTGGCAGTGCGGTCGTAGTTGCTGACATGCATGCCAATATCCACGCTGAGCTGCTTTTTCCTGAGAGCCTTTTGCGCCCGGTTGATGGGCACGCCAAAGCCGACCATTTTATCAATCTGAATCTCCATGACCTTTGCGAATTCAATCATGGCACTGCCTGCATGGGGATGATGACTTACGACGCAGTCGAAGCCCAGATGCTTTGCCAGCAGCAGCTCCTGGGTTTCCATATCTATGCCGAACAGTACGCGGCGGACATCCGTACCGGGTGTGATGATCTGCGAATCGCAGGGCAGAGTCTCTATACCCGCGAGCTCCAGCGCCTTTTGAACCATAATTTGGGTGGTGATCAATGATGTCTGCATTTGAAATGCCTCCTTGTTGGTGTCTTTCTCCCTTAAGTGAACCACTTTTGCGCGAAAGTGACAAGTGCTTTCACGGAAGACGGTGCCAAGCAGAAAAGGATGTCTGAGCCTATGAACTATTGCCCCCCTCTTTCGCGCTGTCTTCCACTCTGTCTTCCACCCCGTCTTTCGCTCTGTCTTCTTTCCAATCCAAAAAAATCCCCCGGCAACCGCTTGCCAGGGGAAAAGGATTTATATAAAAGAGAGGTGTTAGCGAACCGGACACGCGCCGCTCTCGCAGCCATCCGTGCCAATATCAAAGACAGTTTCCTGCTTTTCATATTTGGCGATGAGCGATGGCCTGAAAGGCTGCATGGCTTGTACACGGCGGTCGAATTCATCTTCCTCGATCGCTTCATAAGGAAGCAGCTCGTAGAAGTTGTCCTCCAGGGACAGGAACGACAGCGCCATGACGTCGTCCCAATTGTTCCAGACCCATTCCTCTACCGCTTCCCACTCATGGTTGCGGACGTGAATCGTGATGGAACAGTTGTGGTCGACATAGTTTTCCATAAAGAGTTTATAGATCTCAAGTTGCTCAAGAGCCGAAACCTCATACTTGGTTTTGCCGATAGGCGCCTTGACCGGGAACTCGATGACTTTCGTCGAACACGTCTCCATATCCTGGCCAACCTCCGGGAACACCGGATAATTGAGCTCCTCGCAGACTTTAACTAATGGATCATCCGCACTGATCCGAACGCGGCGGATATAGTACGGCGAGTGAGAGAAGTGAACGCCGCTGGAGACTGTAGGCAGCTGGCTCAAAGTTCCTTCAGGCTTGATGGTCGTCACGAGGATTGGTACACGACCACCCAATTCGACCGCGTAAACCTCAACTTCCTTCTTTGCCACCGAGCGGAGCTTGCGAAGGAGATCCGCCTGCTGCTCAACCGTCATCTGGGTCGCGTTGACCATATCCTGCCACCCGGTGAGTGAACAGCCGACGAGCTTGTCTCTCTGCTGAACCGCGTCCCAGGTAGGGATCTCGAGTTCAACACATGTCATCCTGTAGCCTGCCTTCGCGGACAAACGCTGTGCTTTGAACAGGCCGTTGTAATCCAGTGTGCCGTCAGGCCGCACAAAGGCGAACACGTTGACCGTCGTGAGGTTGCAGAGGCCCTTGTTATCCAGAAGTATTTCCCCGCACGGGTTGACCCCGTTGAAGTTTGGTCGGCGCTTGGCGCCCGCTTCTGCGTTGACCCAGCCCGGCTCTCCGGAATAGCGCATGCGGTCGATCTGCCATCTGAGGCGCTCACGGCTCGGTTTTCTCGTATAGTAGATTGAGTTGTTGCTCATTTGCCGATGAATAATATCCTTATCCACAACCCACTGCCCATCAATCTGCTTGTACAGGTTGGATTTAGCATCGATACATTCTTCGTCGTCCTGATCGATCAACAGAATCTCTGCCGTTCTTCTGACACCGCCTACCACGACATTTTCGCCGATGATATTGGCAATATCCAGGCAATCCAGCGGCTTAAGCTTGACGCGCTTTCTTTCGTCCAGCGCCCCGTCACGAAGTCCAGCCTTCTTGATGGCTTTGTTGATCTTCTCGAACATATTCTTCAGGCTGATATGGCCGCTTGCCGTACCGCCGAAACTCTTGAGCTTCTCGCCTTTAGGCCGCACATGATCATAGTCGATGATGACCGTCTTAATGTTGCGGTACTCATTGCTGTATAAAATCTTGAAGAAATAGTCGATCGACTGAACCCAGCCTTCCTTGCTGTCACCCACTGTTATCTTTGCTGTGTGGTTATAGAAATACTCAAGGCTGGTGGAATCTTCGCGCTCTGACATTGAGATCGCGCTATAGTCTTTGTGGATCAGTTCAAAATCCGTACGGACCTTTGGAAGCTGGGCAATGTCCTCTTTTAGAATTCTAACACCTACGCCGGAGCCGATCATGAGAAGGTAGAAGACATCCCTGAAAGCCTCAAAGCTGTCGATAATCTGGAAGGAACAGTTGAAATTCGCCATAGGATAATTCTTGGCAACGCTTGTATTCCCAACCCAAAAGGTTCTGCCTGACAAAAACTGACGCAGGTAGAAGATGTTGTCAAAGAGTTCTTCCGCTTCTGCCCGGGTCGTTGGAACCAGGCTGCAGTTGTATTCAACAGAACGTCGAACTGTCTCCCACCAGTACTCCCGGCGCTTTTCCTCCGGCAGCCATCTGGAATAAGTCCGGTAGTAAACGAAACTCCCCAGCTGATTCATAGGACTGTCAAGGTGCTTGTAGCGGCTGATGAATTCGTCTGTCAGCAAGCGGCTGTCCGTCTTGCGGATCTCTCTGGTCTTGCTCTGCTCATTTCTGTAAATGATATACTGCTTGGCGACGTCCTTGCGAGGACTGTCCATTAAGTAAGTCTCAACCAAATCCTGTATCTCTTCTACTTCCATAGGGAGGCCGCTCCCTGCTGCAACCGCCTCAATGCGTTTTGAAATGTCCAGGCTCAACACAGAATCAATGCCGAGTTCAGTTTCCTTCATTGCCATCTCAATTGCCCTTTGGATCTTTTCCGGTTTGAACTCAACCACTGCTTTGTTCCGCTTCATTACTTTTGTCACGTCTGGTTCCTCCCTATGAGCTGCAGGTATTATATCATCTATATATTGTATATCTATTTGTTTTTTTCGTTTCAAGACACTAGATATTGTACCACTCTAGGATGGGGAACGCAATCTTCAGATGCGCAGCATCTCCATTATTTCTCTCGCCGTATCCAAAACATAGCCCCCTGCCCGATAGTCCCTCATCATCACAATGCGCTTAAGCTGATCCTCACATTGCTCCAAATCCCGGATAACTTTTGGCCTCTCCACAAATACCCCCATTGGTTTTCCCTGGTCATCCAGCGCCACAATGGTAGGAATTCTCGCCTTGGTGCCATCACCGAGGCCCATAATCACTTCTTCATTGCCATCCCTGGGCTGTACCCTGACTTCCAATATTTTTACCTGTTTCATGATGCCTGCAAGCGCAGCGGCATTAATGACGCAATCCGGACACCACATTTCGCCAAAAAACAGAACGCGCATTGGCATTTCAGGGGTTTCAATCCAAGTAAAATCTGTCTTCTCCAGTATATCAAGGATTGCTTTTCTCTGATCCGCGTCTGCGCTTTGAAGAAATTTATCGAAAGAAAGTCCATGTTCGAACAGGTTTTCCAATGAGGTTTCAAACTCATGAGAATGTGTCACAGCAAACCCTCCCACTATATATTGTATCTACTCGTCTATCATATCACTATATGCGGTGATCTACAATAGAAAAGGAAGAAGAAAGGAGGGAAACTCGGTGTCAGACACCCAGTTTCTTTTTTAGGAAACTGGGTGTCTGACACCGAGTTTCCTGACCCCGCCTTCATTTATGCAATAAAAAAAGACACTTGCTTGACGCAAATGTCCGTTTTTATTTACCCGGCGACGACTTACTCTCCCAGGGGGCTGCCCCCCAAGTACCATCAGCGATGAAAGGCTTAACTTCTGTGTTCGAGATGGGAACAGGTGTGGCCCTTTCTCTAT
>WXFH01000009.1 GCA_009881125.1 Acidaminobacter sp.
AAGAAGGATTAAGAACTGCAAGTTAACGTAACATGAACCGCAGGAACTGTGGGGATAGCTTGGTATATTTCGCATCACTGGATGTGAGGACCCAAGAATCCCGTGACTTCAGTCATGGGTAGTTCAAGAGGAAGCTAAGCGAAGGCAGCAAGTGATAAAAATTGGGATTCGTATAAATCCGGACTTTTCAATGGACAGCGATTCAGGGGTGCCGAGCAAATTTGGGATTGATATTGAGCAGGTCGAGGCGCTGGAACTCATGCTGGGGGCGTGCACCAGCGTTAGGGTTTCGGGGATTCATATCCATATTAAATCGCAGGTGTTGAATTTTGAAAAACTTGGACGCTATTATCTGAAATGCTTTGATATTGCAAAGAGGATCAGCAAGCTGCCCAATACTTCTGTGGAATATATAAATTTCGGGAGTGGGATTGGGGCGGTCTATGATGCGAGTTTGGATGCACCTGTAGATCTCGTGAGGTTATCTAACATGCTGGACGGCATGATCCTTGAAAATCAAAACACGCTGGGCGCCAGACTGTATATCGAGACCGGCCGCTTCGTGACCTGCAATGCAGGAACGTTTTACACCAGAATTGTGGATATCAAGCACTCCAAAGGGAAGAAGTATCTGATTGTGCAGCATGGCATGAATGGCTTTCTGCGGCCGGCGCTTGCGAATCTCCTGCAGAAGAACGCCGGTGGCGCGGATCTTCCGGGTCAAGAACCGCTCTATACCTCCAATCACGCGTTTTCCTTTGAGGTGTTGAATAATGCGTCTACGAGGGAGTTTGTCACTATAGTTGGAAACCTTTGTACCGCTCTGGATGTCCTGGGAGAAAATGTTGAAGTGAAAGCGGCTGAGATTGGGGATCTGATCGCTGTAAGCAATGCAGGAAGCTACGCGTATTCGCTTTCACCGCTTATGTTTTCAAGTCATGGGTTGCCCTCACAGTTTATTAGGCGTGTTGACGGGAAAATCGAGTAAGATAAATCACTTGTTTCGAAATTTGGAGGGGAATGTTAATGACGGTTGAAACTATGTGGGCTGAATACATAAAGAACTGTGGTGAGTCGTTCAAGGCATCAAATAAGACTTATGAAGCATGGCATTTCTGCAACAATGAGTCCGACGCCAATGAACTTGCTGATCTAACTATACGTGGCATCAAAAGAGCTACCGCAAGCTTGAAGAAATCCTATGAGCTGGACAACGAGCCTCTGCCTAAAGAAAAAGATTTGAACATAGTTACCTATTACGACGGGACAGCAGCCTGTATTATTGAAGTGACAAATGTAAAAGTGGTCCCTTTTAATGAGATTACGGAAGAGGATGCAAGCGTTGAAGGAGAGGGTGATGGTTCTCTCGCCTATTGGAGAGCCGGGCACTTGAAATTTTTTAAGGAAGAGGCAGAAGCTAATAATTATGAATTTCGAGAAACTGACTTGGTGGTGTTTATGACTTTTAGGGTTGTTTATTGAACCACCCACGACTGAAGTCACGGGTGTGCGCGGTTATTTAAACAATATTGAAGCAAAAGAATGAAAAAAAATTCCTTCATCTATAGTCTGATGCTTCCTCCCGCATCTCCTGTTTACACATTATGTCAACCTTTGCCAACTTCTGGGTATAAAGATATTGGAATTAGTATTGTCACATTGACAAGTTACCTCTGGTTGTGAGAAGGGTGATGTGTGGGATGAAGAGGACCATCGGCATAATTACTTTTTTTGTGTTTTTTGTTTTTGCGCTTTCAGCCTGTTCCAAATCGACTGAAACAACCGAAGTTGTTCTGGGCAACACCAATGGCAATTACAATAACAGCGCTATGTACGTCGAGGCGGAGGGCTGGATTTTTTATTCGGATACAATGAAGGATTATACGCTTACCAAAATGAAGCCAGACGGCTCTGAGAAGACGACCATGAACGAGTCGTCCGTCATGGGACTGAGTTTTGCCGATGGTTGGCTTTACTACGCCCAAATGCAAGAGAATTTCGACGGTTACCTCTATAGGATGAAACCGGACGGTACTGAGAAGCAGCAGATCGGGACAGCCAGCATTGACATTTTTGCTAACACCCTTGTTGCAGGCGACGCTATTTACTTTTCCAATAAAGCAGACGGCAGCACCCTCTACAGAATGAAGACGGATGGCAGCGCGCTAAAAAAACTGAATGACCTCGCGACTTACAAACAGACTTTTGAGGATCAATGGCTCTATTACATAAGCGTCTCGACTGACCCGGCAACCGGCGAGTCGAAGAATCAGCTCCGCAAAGTCCGTACGGATGGCAGCGAGGATCTACTATTGGTTGAACCCGTTGGCAGCAACGCTATAATCCAGGATGGCTGGGTGTACTATACCGCGGAGAGCGGCAGTGATCTGCTGTACAGGATTAAGCCGGACGGCTCGGAAAAGACGGCGCTGACTGACGTTGGGGTGTCCTATATCAATATTCACGAGGGGACGCTTTATTACCAGACTGCAGATCAGGGGCTGATCATCAGCAGCGGGCTGGATGGCAGCGCCCCTAAGCAGCTGACTGAATCCGGCGGCACCGGGATCCAAATTGCCGGGGACTGGATTTATTTCATGGGCCGGAGTGAGGGCGGAAGGCCGTATCGCGTCAAACTCGACGGGACAGGTCTGGAAAAGGCTTACAGCGTCGAACTGGTGCTGCCGGATCCACAACTTGAGGGCGCGGGAATCGTTCGAGGCCTGGGAACCGTCAACGCGAATTTGAACGGCGAGTCGAAATTCGTGGTCCAGGGTGACTGGGTTTACTACAATACAGACACTTTTACAGGTCCAGTCAAGAAGATGAAACTGGATGGCGGCGACCAAGAGAGTGTGATCGAAAAGGCAGCAATGCGTCTCAATCTGGTAGGGGACTGGCTGTATTTCATAGACGGCGGTTTTTATAACAGTCTGGCCAGGGTTAAAACGGACGGCACCGGCTACGGCCTCATCCTCGACGCCTCCTGCTCGGAGCTGATTGTGCGGGATGAGTGGATGTATTTCATAAATGCTTCTGACCAGAATCGTCTTTACAAGGTAAAAATCGACGGCACAGACTTGACCCTGCTGAGTGAAGACGCCGCCAGGGGGTTAAACTTGTCAGGTGACTGGCTTTATTACTCGTTGACGGGTGAGGATTTCTTCATCAAGGAAGGGATCTATAAAGTGAAGTCGGATGGTTCCGGCAGAACCAAATTGTCAGACACCAGATTTCTCACTATGGCAGTTGAAGGCGACTGGATTTACTTCAGCCTTGAGGATCCAAACACTTTTGAATACCAGCTTCGCAAGATGAAGACGGACGGAAGTGAAGACACACTCCTTGACAACCAGGCGTTGGCCACGATTGCCGGGGTTTACGAGGATTGGCTTTATTATTTCAATGGCATGGAAGAGGAGGGCCTGATCCGGACGCGCCTGGATGGCACCGGCAAAGAGGTCCTGATTGGTCCGGGCAATTTTGTGTGGGTTCATTTCCTGGGGGACAAAATTATCTTTTTTGATAATAACATAGGGCAGTACCGCATGATGAACCTGGATGGATCAGAGCTGGTTGACCTTGGGTTTTAATTTGTGAAACTGGGTGTCAGACACCCAGTTTCAGAATGTAGGTGGAAAAAGGTATCAGACACCATTTTCCGCCTTGATGAAAATGACCATCGGCAAAAATTTCTGGGTTCGTCTCCTGGCTGTCGGACGCTCATGATTGAGCGTCGTTCACTTGCAGGGAGAAACTCAGAAGACCTCTGAAGTGCCCCCCGTCAAGTAGACAGTACAAAAAACAAAAGCATTTGATGCCGCTAACCCTTTTATGGTTGGCGGTATTTTTTATGCTGCAATGTTTGATAGATATTGCCTGTATTCAAGCGGGGTC
>WXFH01000010.1 GCA_009881125.1 Acidaminobacter sp.
TTGGTTATGGGGGTGTTTCCTTTTGGAAGACGGTTCCTGGGAAACCGGCAACCAAGCTTCAATTGGAGGAAGGTGGTGTCTGACACCGGCTTCCTTCCATCCCATACCGACTTAAATTTTCATTTCCAAACCCGCCTTCACACTCATGTTTCTAGTCCTCCCACCCACCATATGGTATAGTATAAGAGAGACTATATCCCCAATTTTTCAAGGCTTCAGCCACATTTAAGGAGACAAGTCCATGAAGGTCAAAGTCAATTTCCTCGGGATTCCCAGCGTCACTTTGAACGACAAAACAATTTCATTTAAGTATCAAAAGGCAGAAGCAGTTTTTTATTATGCAGTCTATCACAAGACCGCAGACCGCTTCAGGCTCATGGCCGTATTCTGGCCGGATGAGCCTGAAGAAAACGCCAGAAAAAACCTGAGAAACGCCCTTTATTCCATACGTCAGGCTTTTGGCTTTCAAGTTTTTGAAAATCTGGGACAGCGTATGATAACACTTTCAGAACAGATCCAGTTCGAATCCGATCTGATGACAGCTGTCGAAAACGATCAAGAATTTCTTCAGGATTTTGTCGTTAAAGATATCCCGGCCTTTGATGAATGGATTTCTTTTACCCGAGACGCATTTCGTGAACAGACAGTCAGCGAGATTAAGGCAAAGCTTGTTGAAGTACTGAAAACCGGAGGAGATCCGGAATTCCTTTATAAGCGCCTGATCCGACTCGACCCTTATGACGAAGCCTCCGTAAGGGCTCTGATGCTGCATTATGAGAAAGCGAATCAAATCAGCCGCAGTATTGAACTCTATAATCAACTCGAAAAAGTTTTGGATGCTGAACTTTCGTTACAACCTGAACCTGAAACCGTTCAGCTCTTTAAAAGTGTCTTGGGTAAGCGAAGAACCCCAAATAAGAACAACCTTCCGTCTCCCGTTCACTTTATTGGACGAGGAGACGAAATGGAAAGACTGAATCAGTTCCGCCAAAATGTCGCGGACCAGCAGCAATCCGGTCTTGTGCTAATCTCCGGTGAAGCCGGTGTCGGCAAAACAACATTGTTGAGAAAATTCTCCGAATTATCAGAGGGATTAGGCTGCCGAGTTATTGAAACCACTTGTCATGAAGGTGATGAAAACCATCGGCTAAGTGCTTGGCATCCCCTGGTGATGAGATTGGGCGACTTGCTTGAGCAAAACGACCTTAAACCTGATGGCGTCTACATGGACATTTTATCAAAAGCCTTCCCGCCTTTTATGCAGCCTGACAACAGTACCTCATCTGCTCAGATTGACAGACAGGACCCCCTTTATTTTTCTGCGATTCTGAGAGGCCTCGTGGAACTCATTACACAAATTCGAGAGCATGGTCAAGTTCTAATCTGTCTTGAAGATATCCAGTGGCTGGACGAATGGAGCCTTGATATTCTAGGACGTCTGGCTTCAGAGTCCGGCACCGGAAGAGATCTGATGTTTATCACCACCATACGATCATCCAGCACTGATGTTGCCTGGTATACAGCTTCCAATCTAAGACGTCTGAAGAACTTCGATCATATTGAGCTTCAACGCTTTTCAAAAGATGAAACAGATCAGTTTATTTCAGCCTATCTAGAGGGTATGCCTCTTGATCCTCAAACTCAAACCATAATTTATTCCGAATCAGAGGGTAACGCGCTTTACTTGACCGAAATACTTAAGTGCCTGCAAGGACACAAATCTTTCAAAGAGCTTCCTCAGAAAATTCGCCATATCTTTAGTTCGCGTTTCAACCGTTTAAGTGAGGATGCCAGAAAATTAGCAGAACTGCTCTCCATATTTCCCGAAATGATCTCATGGGAAGACATATCCGCCCTTACCGGCAAGGACGATCTAGTCCTGCTGGACATTGCTGAAGAACTTATACAGAGCGATATGATCCGAGAAGTACCCCTTGATACCAATGAACTCCAGTACTCCTTTTCCCATCAGAAATTGAAGGACTTTATCTATGAAGGTCAAAGCGCTACCAAGCGAAGACTTCTTCATAAGCGTATCGGGGAGTATTTCCGCGATCAGCTTACCGGAAAACCATCAGACCGTCTTATTTACCCAAAACTAATCTATCATTTTGAAAAGAGTGGAGACAAACGTTCCCAACTCCAGTACAGAATCCTGAATCTATTCGACTATCTTGAGCTCAGTCACGAACTCTTCCCTCGGATTCGAGACCAGGCAATCCTCAGAATGCACAGTCGGCAGGACTATAACACGTCCTTTATTGAGCGGGAAATTGAGAGAATAGATACACTGATGAAAATTGTACCAGAGGCAGAAACTCAGGGCCTGATCCAGATAGAGTATCTCAACATGATCAGTCGTTACCACCTGATTAAAGGAGATGTCGATCTAGGCTATTCACTGACCCAGACCATGATTAGCCTTGCTCAAAAACTGAACTTGATGGATTTTGTGTACAAAGGTTACCTTCAATTAATTTTTCATTGCATCAATCAACGCCGGATTCAGATGATGGAGATCTATGTCAATCAAGCCTTTCAAATTTTCAGGAATCATGCCGATAAAGGCGAGCTCGGCGTACTCATCCGCCTGAAAGGCTATCTCATGCTGCTGATGAACCGGTTCAAGCACGGCGAGGAACTCCTGATGAGCGCTGCTGAAATTTTCAGCAGATCTGAATATAGAGAGCCCTACGCGTTGAATCTCGTCGCGTCGTATTATTATCTTGGTGAGAGCAGACGACTGCAAAATGATACCGACGGCGCATTAAACTGGTATCTCAAGGCTGATAAAATTTGTGTCGACCAAGGTTTTATCAGCCATTTGCCGCTCATCTTATGCGGCAAAGGCATTGCCTTATATGATGCCGACAGAATGGACGAGGCCGCAGAAAATCTCAGCAGAGCTGTTGATTTCTACGATCACCTGGATTTCAAATGGGGACAAGTCCCCGCTTATGCTTATTGGGCGCTGATCAGCTATCGGGAAGGCAATTATAAGCGCTGCCTGGAGTATTTGAAGAAAGCTGACGAGCAAGCAACGCTGTTAGGTCGGGTTTATGAAACCGGCTTAATGCTGCGGGTAAAAGCCGAGCTCTGCAGCCTGGCGCGACACAACAAGCCCACTAAGATTTTAAGCAATTACCTCAATTTTAATGACAATAGTTACTGCAAAGCCGCCATTCGCTACTTTACTGACAATGATAGTTTCACTTACGAAAAGAAGGTGCTTCAGGATATTCACAGCATTTGCGGAGAATGCAGTCACTTCAATTAAAGCAGGCAAAAAAAGGACGACCTTAGTGGTTCGAGGAGCTCGAACACTTAGGTCGTCCTTTCTTATTTTGAATCAAAAGTTTACAGCTTACAGTTCTCCTGCAATTGCCCTGAGTCCATCAAGAAGCTCATCACTCTTTAGAACTTCATAAGCTGCCTGAATATCCGGTGTCAGCGGCCTATCCATTGACAAAAATGGTACTTTATCACGAATCGCATTGTAAATCAATTTTGAACCCTTGCCCATCTCAATGCCCGCTCTCAGATCGACAGCCTGTGCTGCGTGCATTGCCTCGATCCCTAAAATATAAAAGGCGTTGTCAATAATTTTCTCTGTCTTTTCGATGACATAAGGCGCATTGGTCGCATGGTCTTCAATGTCTCCAGCAACAGAGAAGTAGTCTGTATTAGCCGGATTCATCAGATGGCGGATCTCACCGTCCAAAGAGGTAAACGGCTTTTGAATCGTCTGATACGCCTGGACTTCGCCTTCACGCGGACTTAAAAATCTGGACAAGTTTGTGAACTGCGGTGTGGACAGTTTAATCGTTCTGTGACAAGCACTTCTGGCCAGATGCGCCACTGCCTGCCCCAGCATTTCAAAACCAAGCACCCAATTCGTGATTTCAAAGTTGCAGCAAGAGATAATTTCTTCATTTTCAAGAATAATACAAGGATTATCATCTGTAGCATTGAGCTGGATGGTCAATAATTCCCGAATATAGTCAAGTGCATCCAGAACCGTTCCGTTGATTGCTGAGGCACAGCGGAAACCCAGCGGATCCTGCAGCGTTTTGGTGATGCCCTTCTTCTCGAGATAACTGCCATCCAGAAGTTTTCGCATGCTCTCAGCACATAGGATCTGAGATTTCATTCTTCTGGCTGCGTTCGGTTCAGGTCTGAGCGGCGTGATATTCCCATCCAGCCCTTCCACGGAAAGCGCATAGACGGCATTGGCCACTTCTGTAAGGCGTTTGGCCTTCTCAAATACCAAGGCACCGGTTCCCGCTGCGAGGGCGTTGGAAGAGACAATAGAGAGTCCGTCCTTAGGTCCGAGAACTATAGGCTTCAACCCCTCAGCTTCAAGTGCTTCCATAGCTGCCACACGGCTGCCCTTGTAGAACACATCCCCTTCACCAATCATTGCCAGCCCAACATGTGACAGATTGACAATATCGCCTTCACCAACACTGCCTCTGGCAGGAATGACCGGATGGATGCCGCGGTTCAGAAATTCCTTGTACATTTCAACAATTTCGAGTTGAATGCCGGTTCTGGCGCTTAATAGCGTATTCAGACGCGCCAGGAGTACCGCTCTGACCTTCTCTTCTGAAAGTGCTGGTCCAATCGAACAGCAATGGGCATAAATCAGATTCCTATTATATTGCTCAAAAAAACTCCCGAAGACATGCTTATCTTTGTTCCAGCCTACACCCACGGTGAACCCATAAATTGGCACATCACTGTCTGCCAGCCGGTAGACCAGATCTCTGGTCTTCTGCAGCTGTTCAATAGTTTCGCTGGCAATCTCAAGCTGAACGCTGCCGGTTGAAATCCTGTAAGCCTCTTCCAGAGTGAGATTGCGGCCGTCCAAAATCATTTTCATTTTTGTCTTCCTCCATTTCCTGCGCTTCTTTATTGATCTGGCAGAATTTGCATCACTCAGATAAATAGTCATTTAGAAACGGGCTTCATCCCGAAGGGATCAGCCCGTTTCTCGAAGTCATAAAAGGCTATTCCTCCGCCACCGGTACCAGTGTTTCAGACTTCATGATTTCACCCGAGGGCTCGTCATCAGGTTCTTCAATGATCCTGTCCATGAACCAGCACTTAAAGAACGACACCAACTGAATGGCGAAAATGAACAACACGACAAATCCACTCGCGGCCGCCAATGCCTTGACACCGTCGACGCCTTGAACCCCGCCGCCGAAGGCTGCCATAACAATGGCGACAGCGCCAAGGGCTACACCCCAAACCACTTTGACCATCGCAGGTGGTTCGGTGCCGATAGGAACGTCCTTCATACACATTGAACCAATATTGGTCAAAGTCGCATCCGCCGCAGTAATAAAGGAAACCAAAATGACGACTATGTTAAATGGAATAATAATTCTGCCCAGGCCAAACGGCAGGTTGTCGAGGAATGCCCAAAGGGCCGCGACCGCGCCGCCTTCATTGATGACGTTGATGAGATCCACAACACCAGTGGTTTGCATATGAATAGCGCTGCCGCCCCAGACGGAGAACCAGACAATACCAAATATTGATGGAAGAATCCAGTTCACGATCATGTATTCACGAATAGTACGTCCATAGGAAATCATAGCCAGGAAGATGCCGGTAACAGGCGCGAAGCCAACCCAGAATGCCCAGTCGAAAAGCGTCCAATACATGGTCAGCGCTTCACCGCCTATGTCGATAGGATCAAGTCCCCAGCGGAAGAAATTCTGAAGCCATTCCGCAACACCTGCTGTGCCAATTCTAAGAATGTAGACCGTTGGACCCGTGACGAACAGAAGTGCCAAAAGGAAATAATAGAACCATGCGTTCATTTTGCCAAGTCTTGCAAGACCTTTTTCAAGGCCCACATAAGATGAAAACGTGAACATACAGATGATGAAAATACCAATCCCTGCAAACAGCGGAACGCTGGATTCAATACCGTAGGCACCTTTTAAGCCCGACATGACTAAGGTAATACACATGGTAATGCCTGTAGTTATGCCGATGGCAAGACCCAGCATAGCGAGCATATCCACGATGCCGGCAAATAAACCTTTAGTGACCTTCTCTCCAAAAAGCGGCTTCAAGGTGGACGTGACAGCCAGACGCTCCCGCTTATTAAAGTAAATGTAAGCGACTAAGAGTCCGCAGAAGGCATAGATCGCGTAAGGGACAAAAGTCCAGTTATAGAAGGAACGCGCCATGGCAAAGACAGCCGCTTGAGTGGTATTAGGCTCAATCCCCAGTGTATTCAGCTCGCCCCAGACGTTTCCGTAATAGATCAAGGGCTCATTGACACCCCACGTGACAATGCCGGTGGCTACCCCGCCTGTCAGGGTCATGGCGAACCAGGTACCAAAGCTGAATTTAGGCTTGGCGTTTCTCCCACCCAGACGAATGTTGCCATACTTGGAAAACATCATAATCACGGTAAAGACAAACGCGGCCATAATGGTCCACTGGAACAGCCAACCGAAATTGCGCAGAGACCAGAAGAAAAAGTTCATGACACTCGTTGTTAAAAGTTCTTTGTTGACGATGCCTATGACAGCAGCACTGCCAATGACCAAATAGGCCGGCGCGAAAACTTCCCAGCGGATGGCGTTTTTTTCCAGCTTCGTTCCCTGGTTAAACTTTTTATTCCCTTTCGACTCTTGCTTATTGCTCACAGAATTACCTCCCTCACGATCTGAATGCTATGACTCCAATGTGTATTTTTCGAAACTATCGTGGTGTGACAAACGCATGATGCACGGTTAAACAATAAGGCCGAATGAAACTGCTGTTCTTGAATTATATCATCGTTCGCTTCTTTAGTTCATTGGTTCACGCTCCATTTCCGTATGATTTTTCAAGGTTTCTTATTTCTGCAGCATGTGTCTTAGTAATCACTGAGCGCTTCAATAATGCGCTCCGGCGTTGCCGGTAAAACTGACAGCCGAGTCCCGAGGGCGTGATTGATGGCGTTGATGACCGCAGGTGCCGTGGCCACGGAAGAGGATTCTCCAATACTCTTCGCCCCATAGGGTCCTCCCGGTTCTCCCGCCTCTATGAGGATGACCTCCACGGGCGGCATTGAAGGCGCATTGATGACGTGATACTTGGAAAAGCTTTTGTTCTTCACGCTGCCATCTTCGTTCAGAACAATTTCTTCGCAGAGCGCGTAGCCCAGGTTCATCTGGATTCCGCCGTAGATCTGTCCTCTGACGAATTCCGGATTGATGGCTTTTCCAATGTCATGGGCTGCAACGATTTGCTTCACCTGTACAAAGCCCGTCCAGGTATCCACCTCCACTTCAACAAAGTTCGCCCCATAGGAGCCAGGGTTAGCACTGGCCTGATAGTCAAAGCTGACACAAAGGGTTTCTCCAAAGCTTCGATGACATTTCGAAGCCAATGTCGGAAGATCCATAAGGGGTAAGCCGGAAAGATCCGTGATGATGCTGTCTTTGAGCTGTAATGTGACCATCGGCAAATCCAAAAGCTCAGAAGCACGCTTGAGAATTTTTTCTTTCAGCTGCTCGGCACCTTGCCTCGCGGCTTCACCGCAGACAAAGGTCACGCGGCAGGCCTGAGTGCCGGCCGGATCATAGGGCGACCTTAGGGTATCCGCCTCAAGCACTTTGACTTTTTCAAGCACTACACCCAGAGCTTCTGAAATGATCTGGGACGCCACAGTCAGTGTGCCGCACCCAAGGTCATGAAGGGCAGAATTGACCAGGATGGTCCCATCCGGCATTAGGGTCAGCTGAATGGCGGTGAATTCAGGAAATCCGCCAAAATAGCCGTTGCCATGAACAATAGCCGCCATACCGACGCCTGTTCTGTAGCGGCCGCTGCCCGGAGCCTTAAAATATTTTTCTTTCCAGCCAAAGCGCGCAGCGCCCTGCCTCAGGCAGGCTTCAATCTGGACGTTCCCGAGGGCGGGACCACCCATGGGGTCCGCGTCGCTGCCGCTGACAATGTTGGCCAGTCGAAAATCAAGGGGATCGAGTTTAAGTACTCTGGCAGCGTTCTCAATGTTGATTTCCGTGAGCGCATGAATCTGAGGCGAGCCGTAACCTCTGGCCGCGCCGCCTACCGGCGTATTTGTGATGACCGCTCTGGCTCGGTACCGCTGGCTTTCCATTTTGTAGAGCCTGACGGATTTTTTGAGCATGGCCATGGAAACCGCGGCCCCATTGCTGAAATAGGCTCCTGTATCCGTCACGACATCCAGGTCCCGGCCCAGGATTTTACCCTCTTCACTGACAGCAAGCCGGATCCGGCCTCTGACAGAGTTGCGCCTTCTGCTGGAAACTATGCTCTGAGCTCTGTCCATGGTCATGAGCACCGACTTCTTAAGATCATAGGCCAGATAGCCGCACAGCGGTTCGAGAACCGGTTGACTTTTGCCGCCAAAGGAACCGCCTGTGGCCGTTTTGATAATTCTGACCTGGGTCATTGGAAGCCCTGTGATTCTCGACAGCATCATTTGGACTTGAAATGTGATTTGACAAGGTGTTTTAAGGGTCAGGACCCCATCCTCCATAGAAGCCAGACAAACGTGGCATTCTATAGCTGCGTGGTGCTGGGCAGGTGTGGTCACTGTGTCTTCTATTATGTGCGGCGCTTTTGAAAAGACCTGATCAAAGCTTCCGAACTCCTTAACGGTATCAAAAGGCACATTGCCATAGCTGTGAATACCAGGTGTGCTTTCATCCAGCGCGGATTCTATGTCGATCACCGCTGGCCGCGGCTCATAGTCAATCCGAATGCGGCGGGCTGCAGTGATCGCTGCTTCGTCAGTCTCAGCCACAACTATGGCTACCCGGTCGCCGTCATGTTTGGGATCCATGGTCAGCAGCGGTTCGTCCTCCAGGTCGCTCATGTCCATTAGCCAATTGTGTGCGCTATAGAGGACTTTCGGCACATCAGCGGCTGTATAGATTTTTACGACGCCGGGCACTTTAAGGGCTTCTGCTGAATCTATGCTCAAAATTTTCGCGCTTGCCTGATCTGAGGTGACCAGCCGGGCGTACAGCATGCCTGCTGCTGTGTAATCACCTGTATACTTGATTGTTCCGGTAACTTTTTCAAGACCATCCAGCCGAAGGACGGACTGGCCGACAACATTATATTTTATTGTTTCCATCCCATCACCCTCGATACTCTGAAATAGCCTGTTCCACTATAGACACCGCGACCGCCTTCACTGCCGAACGCTTGTAAGCCAGTGAGGCTCTTCCCGGAATTGCCTGTTCAACCTGCTGGACGAATAGTTCAATAAATGCCTCTGTCTTTAGTGCATCCAGCGTCATGCCGGTTAGTCCCTCAGAGACCAGGCTTGAATGGAAGCCTCTCTGCCCAAGTGATCCGAATGCCACTCTGGCCTCTCTGATGACGCCGCCGCTGAAGCTGAAAATCCCGGCGCAATTGACTTTAGCTATGGTCACAGACGCCCGCGAGCCAATCTTACAGTAGCCGCCTGCCTTGCCTAAGTTCCAGGCAGGTATGAGAAATGCCGTCACCACTTCGGTTTCGTCGATCAGGGTTCTTCCAATCCCCGTCACAAACGCCTCGACTTTCATCCTTCTCGTCGCCCCGTTTGCTTTCATCAGCTCGACACTGGCATCCAGGGCGATCAGCGCCGGAATGGTATCCGCGCACTGGGCTGCGTTAGCCACGTTTCCGCCGATGGTCGCCCGATTCCGAATCTGAGTGGACCCCACTTGGGACGCCGCGCAGGATAGAACTTTCGCAGCATGTTGTACCAGCGGTGATTCCCAGAGCTCTGTCATGGTGCACATTGCGCCTATTCGGAGCCCTTCTTCGTTAATGTCACAGCTTTTCAGCGCTTCCATATGGGACAGATCAATAATCAATGCCTCTTCCGGCGGATTGGCTCTCATGCGGATCATGACGTCGGTTCCGCCGGCGACCATGATTTTTTTGCCGGTCCCCTGAAGGGATTCAAGTAAAGCTGCCATATTATCCGGCTGTATGATTTTATTGGCCATGAACCGCTTCCTCCTTCAGAGATTCCACCGCTTTGATGATGGGATGATACCCCGTGCACCGGCAGAGATTGCCTTCTATCGCTTTTATGACCTCTTCCTTGGATGGATCCGGCCGTTGAAGCAGCAGCGCCTTGACCGACATCAGCATACCCGGCGTGCAATAGCCGCACTGGATGGCGCCATTGTTTATAAACGCCTCCTGAAGTCTGTCCAGTTCACCACCCTGCTGGAGCCCTTCCGTCGTCAGCACCTCACACCCGTTGACCTGCACTGCCAGCATGGTGCATGACGTTACCGCCCTCTGATCCACAATAATAGTGCACGCGCCGCACTCGCCTTCGCCGCAGCCTTCCTTGACGCTGGTCAATCCAAGACGGTTGCGCAGCATGTCTATCAGTCTCTCGAGGGGTTCGACCTCAACTTCTCTATTTTCATGATTAATGGTCAGGTTAATTTTCATCTCTGCCTCCCGCTTACCATCCTTGATCCAAAGCCCTAAACTTGAATCAAAGAAGCGATATGTCTTTCTTTTCACAAAATCACTGTATCTTAGTGCCGACTTCAAATCGTCTAATAAATCAAACTATTTTAACTTTTCTGTATTGTTGCCCTACAGGTCATTACCTGAGGTTTTAAAGTAAGTGCTGTTGATCATGATCTTCCCAGCGACTTCGTCATCTCCGAGGCGTTCCAGAATGGCCTCTTTTCTTTCGTTGGGTTCGCATGGATTAACGGTCTTCACCAGACCATCATGGATCATGCTCAGCATTCCATACGGCAGGCCAATGCCCATTTCATAGTCGTGCCATTTGGCTGCATACCTGGTGTTGGAACAAAGGAGGGACACATTCATGTCATTGGTGTCATAGGGCGTCGCGGTGCATTCTGAACAGATCCCGGAGTTGGCAGCAATTTTGATATTCTTTGGTGTTCCCCTGTAGTACACGTAGCTCTGTGTCACGCGCATGGCCTGATAAGGATTGACCAGCATCAATACCACGTCCGGACGGTTCTCAAAAGCCTCCAGCGGCTTGACTACCACCGCTGTTGCCTCATGATCGAGAAATGTAACGTCTTTCTGAACATTTCTTGCCGTCCCCAGGCTGTCATAAATCCCGAAGCTATAATAAATTCTTCCGGAGATGGCCCGGGCATCAGGTTTGACGAGTCCCAGTGCTTTGGCCGAGCCCACACACAGAAAATTGTCCAGATCAGCCTTGAAGCTCTTTCCTTCAGAAGCCATTCTGACCATACTGCAATAGGACATTTTGTACTTTACTCTTGGTGCAGACTCTTCCTCAAAGTCACGCTTGTCGAATATAAATTTCACGCCTACAAGTTTGCGTTCCAGGCCTAAAAGTTTCTCAATTTGAGTGCCAACGTTCCGTTTAAACATTAAATCGCCTCCCTATAGTATTAATATCAGACAGGTGTCTATAAAAAGGCTAAAGAATATTGAAAGGATTTCCGGCATGAGGTGTTGTGAGGTTGGTGACGCGGACAAAGTTGGAGTTGGTGACGCGGACAACTTTCAACTTGGTGACGCGGACAGAGTTGGACTTGGTGACGCGGACGAAAATAAATCCGGTGCCAGAGCTTGCGAAAATCATTCTCAGTTGGGATACGCTTACAAGGAAAAACACCCCCTGAACCAACAGGCCGCCGGCCTGTTGGTTCAGGGGGTGTTTCCTTCTTGGAAGACGGTTCCTGGGAAACCGGCTTCCAAGCTTCGACTGGAGGAAGGCGGTGTCCGGCACCGGCTTCCTACCTTTTTTTACCTTCACCTCACAAACCCCGCCACCAGTGCCAGCAGCACTATGATTGGCGCAGGAACTTTCTTCGTCAGTAAAAGGACAATCGTGACCGCCGACACCAGCAAGTTGTCTAGCTGAAAACCGCTCTTCTGCATGACAATCACCGCGGCCACGGCAATCATGCCGCCCGCGATGGCATTGATCCCCTTCAGGGCAATCTTGATGCCCCGGATCTGCCTTAGGCGCTCCCAGACGGGATAAACGAAGTAGATTAGCAGCAGGCCCGGAAGGAAAATGCCGATGCCGCTCAACACAGCCGCCATCACCTGAGTAAACGTCCCGTAGTTTCTGGCAGCCATGCCGCCCACATAGGCGCTGAAGCTGAACATTGGGCCCGGGAGGCCCTGCACGAGACCGTAACCCGTCAGGAATTCCTGGTTGTTCATATATTGGCGGATGTCCACCATTTCACTGTACATCACCGGCACGACGACCTGTCCGCCGCCGAAAACCAGGTAGCCATATCTATAGAAGCTTTCAAAGAGGTGCACCAAGATATTGTCCCAAGTCAGGGTCAAAATGACACTTCCGAGAGCGATCCCTGCGAATGCCGCCAAATAGCGCCATGGCGGGCTCAGCTTCACGTGGTTCCATACGTTTCTTTCACCTGACGCCAGCACGCTGATGGCGCCGCCGATTAATAGGACCATCGGGAAAATCCAGGGAGATCTGATGAAGTAGGTCGTCACAGCGCCAAAAATCATCAGAATGGCCGTCAGACGATTGGTCACGACCTTCCTGCCTATCTTGAACGCGGCGACAACGATAAAGCCCACCGCCAGCGGGCCAATATACCTAAGGCTGTCAGTCGAAATATTAAGCAAGTCGAGGAATTGATACAAAAATGACAGAATTGTCATCAGCGTTAGTACCGGAAGTGACCAGACCAGCATGGTCAGGAAGCCCAGCATTGGACCGCCCACTTTGTGGCCAACAGCAACTATGGTCTGAGTGCTGGTCGGGCCAGGCAGGATGCTGCACAGCGCGACGAGCTCGATCAGCTCTTCCTCGGTCAAGTGCTTCTTTTTGGTGACCAATTGATCTATAAATACGCCTATATGGGCCTCCGGGCCGCCATAGGCGCCGAGTGAACATACAAAGACGTCTTTGAGAAAGCTGTTCCATTTATGGTTGTTCATAATGCCTCCTTAGTTATAAGGTTTTCTGGTGGCAGCACATCGGTTTAGGATACCCCTTTGCTTGGGAGATTCGTGACCATCGGCAGAAGCTTTTGTCTTTATCACACCAGCTGATCCTGATCGTTGAAGAAGCTCTTGTAGCCAAACTGCAGCAGGAGAATGACCGTCAGCGACACCGCCCCCAGGATGCCCAGCATGATGGCGATCTGGTACATGACCGCCGTGGTGGGCGCTGTCCCGGACAAGATCTGGCCCGTCATCATGCCCGGCAGGGAGATGACGCCCATGCCCAGCATGGCATTGATGGTCGGCATGATCGCCGCGTCAAAGGTGGAGTTAATGATGTCGTGGGTGGCCATCTTTGGGGTCGCCCCCAGGTTTAGCGCTTCCTCCACAAGCTGGCGCTGGGTCGTCATGCCATCCAGCAGGGATTTTACCCCCAGGGAGATGCCCGTCATGGAATTCCCAATCATCATGCCCGCAAGGGGGATGAAGTACTGGGGCTGATACCAGGGATCAATTTGGATCACGACCAGTATAAAGTAGAAAATACAAGAAAAAGTCCCAGCCGCCATGGCGCCTGCAACGGTCTTTTTCAAAGAGGTTGACAGGCGACCCTTGAACTTCTGAAACACTGTCCGGATCGCGTAGGCCACCATGAAGCTGATGATCAGCAGCGTGAGCCATGGGCTGGGCGTTCCAAAGATGAAAGTGAGCGCGTAGCCCGTCAGGATCAGCTGCACCGTCATCCTGAGGGACGCCAGCAGCAGCTCTCGCTCCCTGCGGATCCCCCGTTTGATGAGGATGCCCAGCACTACCAGAACGAAAACATAGGACAGTGCTACCTGCCAAATGGAAAGCTCCATGACACCGCTCATGACCTCGCCCCCCTGTCTTTTATTTTTCCGTCCTCAAGTTCAATGATCTCGTCTGCGAACTGCGCCGCCACCGCCTTGGAATGGGTCACCATGATGATGGACTGCCCGTCCCGGCGCGCCTTTTCCACCACCAGCCTGATGACGGATTCCTCCGTGACGTCGTCCAGCGCCGAGGATGGCTCGTCCAGCAGGAAGACCGCCGGCGCTAGTAAAAATACTCTGGCGATGACTAGCCGCTGCTTCTCCCCACCCGACAAAAGTCGCACCTCAGTCTCCAGCGTTTTATTCAAATGGACCTGCTGCAGCATTTCCAGCATTGCTTTCTCTGACGGCAGCGCTTTATTCTGAAATTTGAAGCCAATCTCCAGGTTGTGTCTGAGGTCGCCATTAAAGATCGCAGGCTGCTGAGAGAGTAGAAGGACCTCACGTCTTAGTTTCACTGACGGGATCTCCTTCAGCTCCGTACCGTTGTAAGTGATGCTCCCCTCTGTAGGTGAAATGGATTTATTGAGGAGCCGGAGTAGCGTGGTCTTTCCGCTGCCGCTGGCCCCTGCTATGACCGTCACGCCCGGCTTGATGCTGAGTTCTGGGATCTCGAGGACTTCTTGATATTTTAAATTTCGAATTTCAAACATGTTAGACCTCCAGGATGCCAATCTCTTTAGTCAGCTCGGTGAGGTAGCGCTTCGCTTCGTTAAGTTCCGACAGACCTTGTTCCGTGGTGACATAGTATTTTCTGATCTTTCCATTGACGTTTTCCTCATAGTGCTCCAGAAGCTGCTCTTCTTCCAAATGGTGCAGGATGGGATAGAGCGTTCCAGGGCTGAGCTTGTACCCATGCTCCGAAAGCTCTTCAATGAGCCAGCTCCCGAACACCGGCGTTTCGCTGGCGTGGTGCAGGATATGGAGGAGGATAAAGCCTTGAAACAGTCTTTTATTGACGTATCCGCTCATAGGGACCTCGCTTTGATTGTGGTATTAGGTGATTTCGCTTTTCAATTTCGTTTTTCGTTATCGTATTTCGATATTATTGTAGCACGAGATTCTTCACTCGTCAACCTATGTAATTTAAGTATGGTGTCTGACACCGAGTTCAATTGAGTGTCTGACACCGAGTTCACTTGAGTGTCTGACACCAAGTTCACTTGAGTGCCTGACACCAAGTTCAACTGAGTGCCTGACACCAAGTTCAACTGAGTGCCTGACACCAAGTTCAACTGAGTGCCTGACACCAAGTTCATTTCAGTGCCAGAGCTTGCGATATCCATTCTCAGTGGGGATACCACCCACTTCCATATCCTTCGTTCCAAAAGAACACAACAAAAAACGCTGCCGATGGTCATTTAAACGACTATCGGCAGCCCTCTTTCCACTATCCTTATCCCACACGCTTTTCCAACTTCCGCCCCAAAGCAATCTCCACATCGTCAAAAATCCTCGTAGCAGCAATGGCATCCTCTTCGAGCGCCAGCTTCGCGTATGCCTCCAGCGCCTTCAAATCTTTCGCGCCATGATGCAGCGCCACAGGACCCTTGATGCACCCGCCCTCACAGGCCATCCCTTCAATGAAGTTGCCTTCCAGACGATTGGCCTTTGCCAGCTTCAAGAGCTTGTCGCAGGCCTTGATGCCATCGCCGGCGACAGCAACGACTTTCACGTCTGAAGCAGGTGTCAATTTCAGCGCCGTGGCCACCACCGCCTTGGACAGGCCCCCTGCACCGGCAAAGATCCGCCCGTAGTAGGAAGCGTTGTTCATCGGCGACTCCGGAAGCTCTTCAAGGCGGATCTCCCGGGCATCCAGTAATGAAATCAATTCCTCAAAGGTCATCACATAATCCGTGATCCCTGCGAGCTCTGGCAGCGCCTTTTCTGCCTTCTTGGCAATACACGGGCCTATGAACACCGTCACTGCAGCCGGATCCACCGCTTTGATGAGCTTCGACGCCGCAATCATGGGGGACACGGTCCCAGAGACATTTTCAAGAACCTGAGGATGCTTCTTGTGAATAAAGTCCACAAAAGCCGGGCAGCAAGAACTCGTCATATACCGGTGGTGCTCCAAATGACTAAGGAGCTCCCCAGCCTCATGCACCGCCACCAGATCCGCGCCCAGGGCTGCCTCTACCACATCTCTGAATCCCAGACGCTTAATGCCGGTGATGATCTGCCCAAGATTCGCATAGTTAAACTGGGACGCGAACGCCGGGGCAATGACCGCATAAACCTGCGGCGCGCCGGGCTGCCGAGCGGCCATCAGCTTTCGAATAATGGGCACAATTTCAGATTTGTCCTGAATTGCTCCAAAGGGACAGTTATACACGCAAGCCCCGCACTGGATGCATTTCTTATAATCGATCACCGCTTTTTTCTGAGCATTGATGGAAAGCGCCTCCACCGGGCAAGCCTTCATACAGGGGCGCAGAGTGTCTACAATGGCGTTGTAGGGGCACGCCGACTGGCAGCGCCCGCATTCCACGCACTTGCTTTCATCGATCATCGCCTTGCCTTGGAGCACCTGAATCGCGCCAACCGGACAGGCCGCCTGGCAGCGGTGGGCAAGACAGCCCCGGCAGGATTCTGTCACCTTGTAGCGGCTGACAGGACACTGATCGCAGGCCGCATCCAGGACTTCGACAACCCCCGGGATCGCCGGCGTGCCACCCATGGCCATTTTGATCCGCTCCTTGGTCACAGCCCGCTCATGATGGATACAGCACCTGAATCTGGGTTCCGGCCCCGGATTCACAACATTAGGGATCCGCACATAAAGTGCCTCCAGCTGATCCTGAAAGGTCAGCCTGGCGACCTCTTTCAAAACTTCATATTTGACGAGCTGCACTTGATTCTCAAAGGTTCTCACAACGACCACCTCATTTTCAAACATTTTCCAAACCACTTCCAAACAATCTTTACGTATTCATTTTTAAAAATCCATCTTTACAAATCTTTCATTCACTCTTCCAGCACTCTCCAACCACACTCCAACCACTCTTCAACCACACCCCAACCAATCTCTAAAATCCTCACACATACTGAATCATCACAATCTTCCCTATCTTCCTAAGGGTCGCAATGATCCTGTCCAAAATATTCTGCTTGATGCTCAGCTCAAATGGAAAATCCGGATTCTGGTGGGCGGGATTAATGGCCTTCCCAATCCAAAACTCAATATGCGTACTGTCATTGATCAGCAGGTTCAGAAGCAGCGTAGCCGCGTCCGGCTTCCCAAAGGATATAATCTGCCCGGCGGCGTAGTCCTCCAGCCTTTCTGACACCCGCTTCAGCGTCAGGACGCCCTCCGTCACCAGATCAATGCCTTTGATGTGGGCGATCGGCGGAATGGACGGCTCATAATAATCCATCTCGCACCGCAGCTCGCGGTTCAGCTCCCGGGCCATCAAATTGGCCGCCGTCCCGCCGCAGACCACCCGCTTTACCGACCCCTGAACAAAGCGCGCCGCCACCTCATGATCCTGCTCTCTTTGCACCGGCGGCCCAGAAAACAACCGAGTGACCTTGGGCTCCACCAGCATGAGGGTAGCCACGCTGGTATCATCCCCGGGCAGGCCGCCGTATAAGTTGTTGCAGGTCTCAATCAAGGTTTTCGAGATCAGCTCCGCGGATTTGGGCTGCTGGCGGTTCAGGAACGCCGCAATGTGCGGCCACTCCCACCCGTGGTTGAGCATGGTCCCCACGCCCGCGTGGACCGCTCCATCGCTGACAATAGTCAAATAATCCCCAATTCCCAGCTCAAGCTCCGAGATCCGGACCTCCTTGTCACCGTAAGTCTCATAGGTGCTGATATACGGGGTGATCCGCCCATTACTGCAGAAGAACACCGGCGGATTGTGGTACTCAATGAGCCGGCAGCGGCCGTCGTTTTTCAGGTGAACCATGCAAAAAGTCGAGTACGCCACCTTTCTGACGCTGCACACTGGCAGAGTCTGCATGATGGTGTCAATGGTCTCCTCCAGAGACTCCCCGTGCCGCAGCATGGTCATGGCGATTTTGACCGTCAGCGTCGCCAGGATGTTGGCTTTGACGCCGCTTCCGAGACCATCGGCCATCACAAAGAAGACTTCGTCTTCGGACTTGAAGAGGTCCGCCTGATCGCCGCAGAGCTCCTCGCCCTTCTTGTTCAGCGCGTGAATGGCCACGTCTATGTAGGTTTCCGTTTTCCCCATCTCAATAGCCCTCATCCATCATCACGATCTCCTTCAGCCGGTTGAGATTGACCTTCGTCTCCGCGGTCGTCTCCCCCAGCAGGCTGGCAATCTCCTGGGCCACGCGCATCTGCTTGTTGATGACCTCCTGGCAGGCCACCAGCGTCTTCTCCTTCACAGCAGCCAGCTCCTGGCGGCTCTTCTCGAAGGCGGTCATGTCCGTCATGATCCCCAGGATAAACCGCTCCGTATAAATAGCATTGCAGTACAATACTTTGCCGATGGTCTCAAGATGTTCCCTCTGCCCAAAAATGCTCTTCTCCGTCCTGACGCACTCGCTGAAAAACGCGCCATCCAGGAACGCCACCACCGGCACCTCCTTAAGGGAATGCTTTTCCATATCGAAGGTCTTGGCAAAGGTAGGATTGTACTCCAAAATGTTCAGCTGGTGATCCAGAACGCACACCAGATTGGGCGTGTTCTCAAACAACGCCATGCTGAGACTTTCAGCCTTTGAGCGCAAGTAAGGCAGGCACATCTGAGGCTTTGACATCTCATTGTAAACGGCTATGGCCTTGCTGACACAGGTTTCATAGCCACAGGCACCGCAGTTGAGATGATCCTTCTCGCTGAATTTGTCAATTTTGCGGAGGATCTCATTCACTTCTTCCTTGGAAGGCTTTTTCAGCTGCACCACATGGGCTTCAAAGTCATGCTTGAAGGATAAATCTGCGGAGCTTTCGCAAAGCAGCTGATCCAGCTCCCGATGGTCCGCATGGGCTTTCAGGTAATCCAGCATCCGGTCTTTGCGCTGGAAGAACTTCAGCCCGTCGTGGGGCATATCCGGACCGTTGATGCAGCTGCCGCTGCAGATATTCATTTCTATGCAGTAATTTTTGATGCCGCCTATTTTAAGGGTTTCCAGCAGATCTTTGCAGCGGTCAATGCCGTCCGCGCGGATCATTCTGTACCCGCTGTGAATAGGCGTCTGGCGGTCGTTCTTAAAGAGGCTCCCGCCCATGGGATAGGCCATGCCTCGAATGGTGGCCTTTTCATCAAAGACTCCCGGCGGCAGCTGTCTGTAAGAGATCCCCTCGTCTGCCAGCCACTCTGCCAGTTCGTTGAAAGTCAGCACCGCATCTATGTAGGGCATTTCCTCTGCTTCCGCTTTTTTGGCCAGGCACGGTCCAATAAACACGGTGTAGCAGTCCGGACCAAACTTTTCTTTCAGCATTTTCCCATGGGCAATCATGGGCGAAACCACCGGCAGCATGGCGTCCAGAAGTTCGGGATAATATTGCTGGACCAGGTAGTTCGCGGACGGACAACAGGTGGTCAGGACATTCTCCGACCCCATGGTTTCCAGCATGGCTTCATAATTTCTGGAGACCAGTTCCGCAGCGACACCCGTCTCCTCCACCCAAGTCACACCCAGAGTCCTGAGCGCGGTGATGATCCTCTTGGGATCCTGATCCTCAAAGGCCGCAGCAAAGGATGGCGCAAGGGAGACGGCAATTTTTCGACCAAGATGGATTTGCTTCTTGATCTTGTGCCGGTCATTTTGGATGGTCAACGCGCTTTGGGGACAGCTGGCCTGACACAGCCCGCACTTGATGCAGAGGCTGTTGATGATGTCGCGGCTGTGGTCGGTGAACTTGATGGCCTTGGTGGGACAGACGCGCAGGCATTTGTAGCATTCGTCGCACTTATGATGATCAAACTCTATGAATTTCACGCTGAGTCACCCCTTTGACACGGTTTTCGAAAAAGCGAATCACCTCTTCAGGATGCAGCGGTTCCACAGGATTTTCGTCGACCTGAATCGAAACCGCGCCGGAGCAGGCGCCAAGGCAAAAGGACGATTTGAGGATGACCTGATCCTCCAGCCCCTCCGCCTCAATTAGTCCCTTCAGGGTCTGGATCACTTTGTAGGAGCCTTTCAGGTGACAGGCGCTTCCTATGCAGACTTGAATTATCATAATGACCTCCTTAAGTCGGTTGTGGCGTCAATATTGGTGTGAAACACTATCTGGTATACAGTATACTATTTTGTTATTATTTTAACAACAAAGACTTCTTTTTTGTCTTTTTTATTTAATAATTTGCTTATTTCAAGCATATAATTCATCTCAAAAGCATCTCTTCATTCTCGAAATGCTTTAAATAACTATGTTTGTATTTTAAAAATCAATACCTGATCGATTTGGTGTTTTTGTTAATATTTTAACCAATTTTGACGAAAATTGGACAGATGTTGTAAGTACCGTGACCATCGGCAACCCGTTTTTAGCCATTTTAAACCAAAAAAGTTTGCCGATGGTCACCCCATTCCCCCCTCACCCCAGTTGTGATATAATATTTAACCAACAACCCTACTAAATGAGGTGAATCCCATGAGTATACAAGAACGTGCCCACGCGTCGAAAAAGGCGTCGATCCGCCTGGCGGCCCTGGACGGCGAGACCAAGAACAACGCTCTGGAGGCCATTGCGATTAAACTCGAGGCCAGAAAGACCGAAATCATTGCGGCGAACCGCGAGGACTGCGCCCGCGTCGCGGCGGAAAGCCCGGACACCCCGCTGCTGAAGCGCCTGCGCTTTGAGGATGAGAAGCTGGCGGAAGTCACCGAAGGCATCCGCAGCCTGATGAAGCTTCCTGAGCCCGTCGGCCAGACCAAACTCGCCACGCAGCTGGACAATGGCCTCGACCTTTACCGGATCAGCTGCCCAATTGGCGTCATTGGCGTCATTTTCGAGTCCCGGCCGGATGCCCTGGTTCAGATTTCCAGCCTCTGCCTCAAGAGCGGCAACGCCGTGCTCCTGAAGGGCGGCTCCGAAGCGGCCAACACCAACCGGATCCTGGCGCAGATCATCTCCGAGGCCAGCGTGGAAGCCGGCTTGCCGGAGGGCTGGATCCAGCTCATCGAGACCCGCGCGGACGTGAGCGAGATGCTGAAGCTCAGCGACGACATTGATCTGCTGATCCCGCGCGGCTCCAACGACTTCGTCAAGTACATCATGGACAACTCCAGCATCCCGGTGCTTGGCCATGCCGATGGTGTCTGCCACATCTACCTTCACTCGGATGCAGACGAGGCAAAAATGCTCCCAATCCTCGTCGACGCGAAGACCCAGTATGTTGCGGCCTGCAACACCATGGAGACCTTGCTCGTCCATGAAAGTGTGGCGGCGCGTCTGCTGCCTGAGATTCAGGCGGCTATGGAAGCCAAGAACGTGGCACTGGTCGGCTGTGATCAGACCCGAAAGATCATTTCTGTTGGCGAAGCCACTGAAAAGGACTGGCGGACGGAGTATGTGGACTATAAGCTCTCCATCAAAGTCGTGTCCAGCCTCGAAGACGCCATTGAGCACATCAACACCTATGGCTCCGGCCACACCGACGCCATTCTCACTGAGGATGAGGCTGCGGCCAAGACCTTCATGACGCTGGTCGATTCCGCGAATGTGTTCTGGAACTGCTCCACCCGCTTCAGCGATGGATTCCGCTACGGCTTCGGCGCCGAGGTGGGCATCAGCACCAGCAAAATTCACGCCAGAGGCCCGGTAGGCCTGGACGGTCTGATGATTTATAAGTATAAATTGATCGGTCACGGCCAAACCGTAGGGGAGTTTGCGTCTGGCAAGCTGACTTATACACATGAGGCTTTGAATAAGGACTGCCCGCTTTAGGCGGAAATGGATGGATTTAGATGGAAAATGTTAACAGCCCGCTGTCATGGAACTTGACAGCGGGCTGTTTTTTTATTGGAAGAAGGACATTGGTGACGCGGACAGAAATGAACTTGGTGACGCGGACAGGATTTGATTTGGTGCCAGAGCTTGCGAAATTAATTATTAATTTCAGAGTGTAAGGTATAGAATTTTGGGATGAAAAATGACCATCGGCATATAAGTCTTACAGCACTGTGAAAAGCTGTAAAAACATTCTGCCGATGGTCATATCAACTTCCAACTCATAATCTTTTGCCATGCCTCAGATTTAATCCTCGGGCTGGTCATCTGATGTCTTCCAGAATAAAACCTTCTATTTAAGGAAATACAGCAGAACTATCAGTGTCACCTTCAATTTCAATAGTTTTCTCCAGCAAACCCAAGTACAGCTTTTCCGCCATCTCGCCGAATTTCTCCGTGGATAGCGAGGCTGCAACCTGGCGGCCTCTGACCGCAAGCGACTCCGCGTATTCCGGATCCAACAGAACGCTTTCAAGACACTTTGTCAGCTCTTCAGAGGTCTTGAAAAGCCTGCCCGACACGCCATCTCTGATCAAATCGGCCACATTGTCATCCTCATAGACGACTACCGGCACCTGACAAGCCATAGCCTCCAGGATAGTCAACCCTTGGGTTTCGGTTTTGGAGGCGCTTACGAAAACATCGGCAAGGCTGTAGTAGTAAGGCACCTCTTCCCACGGCACGCGACCGACAAACTGCACGTGGCGCTCCAGCCCCTTATCCCGCGCCAAACGCTGCAGCGGCGCCATATAAGGACCGTCTCCCACGACCAGCAGCCTGACGTCTCCAGTCCGTGCGGACAGCGCCTCCATTTGAGCAATAATTACATCCACGCTCTTTTCCTCAGAAACGCGCCCAAGTGACAGAACGACCTTGGTCGAATCCGCAAGCCCCAGTCTTTGACGCAGCGCCGCCAGATGTGGATCAACCTTCTCGTAGCTCGGAAATTTTGCCAGGTCAATCCCCGTTGGGAGTATATGAATACTATTCTTAATCCCGTAGCTCCGCAGCGCTTTTTCAGTTTTAAGGGACGGCACGACGACCGCGTCATAGCGCCTGACATACCGTTTGCTTGAGTGGCGCATAAATCGCTTGACCAGCCCGCGTCCGCGCTTGATCCGCAGAATATAGTTGGTATAGTCTTCATACATGGTATGGTAGGTGTGCAGCATAGGAATCTTCAGGCGACTGGCCACGAACTGCCCAAAGAGACCAATGGTAAACTCCGTATGGGTGTGGATCACGTCCAGCTGCAGATCCCTGATGCACTGGTAATCCTGGTAGAACAGCGGCAACGCCATTCTGAAATCCATCAGCTTGAACTTGGGGATCGCTTTGATTCTTATGACACCATCGCTTGATTTCTTATAGCCCGGCACCTGCACGGTGACAATGGTCACATTATGCCCCCGCCGAATGAGTTCTTCACGAAGGGTCATGACCGAGGTGACGACACCGTTGATCTGCGGATAATAACAATCTGTAAAAATTCCAATGTTCATTTTTACCACTCCAGCTTGGGATTGACGACCAGCAGCTTCTCACGAGCGTCCGCGCTTCAGCTTGCGTGGGACGTCGCTCCGAACTCTGACTTTAAATATTATTTTATCATACCTTTCTAACTTGCGGTAAAGAACAGTTTTACACACCGGAATGCTTCAAAATAATATGCCCACAGTCAAGACACAGACTGTGGGCATTCCTATGAATACATTATCTCAGTTTATCCTTTTTAAAGCTCCAGCAGGTACTCATTACCTAAAAATGAAACGTACAACATAGCGTTCTTATTTCCTATTTCACAGCCGCCTCAAACACATTCTCCGCGTTTGTCTCTGTGGCAAAAAAGGACGCCAGCACACTAATCGTAACCACTACAATCAGAATCAAGAACGCTTTGTCATAGCCAACCTGCGGCGTCGCGCTGTAGGTGTCGAGAATTCTACCCATAAATACCGGAACAATGGCCGCCCCTGCAAAGCCAATGCAGTTCACTACACCTGTCGCAATGCCTGACAGCCGCCTGTCGTTGACTTCGTTGGCAATGGTCCACGTCATGGTGAAGTTGGTGATCGCAAAGCCGTGCAGGAACAAGAACACAGGCAGGATTGCCACAGGGATTCCAACGTAAACAAACAACAGCCATCCAATCAGCGAAACAACGCTCAGCACGACCAGCACCGGCTTTCTTCTCTTGATTCGGTCGGAGACGTACCCAATAACCATGGCGCCCACTGCAGACCCCGCGACCGCGGCAATGATCATATTCGCAGCCTGAACCCGCTCCAGCCCGTAGGATTCCATGAGGTATGGCACGCCAAACTGCCCCAGGAGTACAATGTAGCCTACGTACATACCTATGTTAACGATCGAGACCGTCCAGGTTCTCGGATTGGACAAAACAGACTTCAATGCTGGCAGCACTTTGACATCAGACTTTGCTGATGGTCTTCCTTCAAGCTCATCCATCCCCGGCAGCCCCATCTCAGTCGGGTCATCCTTGACGAAGGCTTTAGTCAGACCGGCGAAAAACAGCATCATAATCCCAAGTGCGACGAAGGTCGTACGCCATCCCAATACCCCGGTCGCGTATACCAGCGGCGTTTGAGCCATGAGGGCGCCTGTGTTGGCAGCCAGTCCAACGAAACCGATCATCAGCGCAAAGTTCCTGGAATAGAACCAGCGGGACTGGATTTTAATGAGACAAATGAATATGACGGAGACGCCAATTCCCACGATAAATCTTCCGAGGTACGCCATTTCCAAGGTTGGCGCCAACCCGAAAATCACCGATCCAACTGCGGCCAGAATCGAAAACCACATCGCCGTCTTTCGCGGGCCAATCTTGTCTGCCAAAATGCCAGATGGGATCTGCATGATGAAGTAAGCATAAAAATACATTGATCCGATAGTCGCGAACTGAGCGGCACCAATTCCAAAGGTCTCCTGCAGCTCGGCCTTGACAACGCCCGTTGCCATTCTGTGAAAGGTAACGAAAATATACGTGAGCGCCAAGATGGTCCACACTACCCATCTGTATCTTTCGAGTTTCTTGACTTCCGGTCGGTCCAGAACATAGCCCTGATTGTTTTGCAACACTTTCGATCAGCCTCCGCTTTCTCTTGGTTTTAGTTATTATAAAATATCACATGAGGGCGGAGGCTTTCAACGTAAGAATATTTCGAATTTTAATAACTATTTTGATAAATATGAAAATAATTTCACTTTACCAAATGAGACTATTTTTTACATTTGTAAAGGCAATAGAGCTGGGGAAGGGCAAAAGACCATCGGCTTATCACATATAAGCGCAGTGTAAAATGTTAATAACTGTAATAAAAGTTGACACCAGGTAATTTATAAGCTATAGTTAACATAACGGCATTCACAAGAGGCGCGTGCTGTATTATATGGATAGTCATATCAAGCCACTTTACACAAAGTGGCTTTTGTTATCTTTAAGTGTTCCATTTATATCTAACAATGCTTATATTTTACATTTAATAAAGGGGTGATCTCATGGGTGATAAGAATCCAAACAAACAGAAAAAGAAGAAAAAGGAAGTCGAAAAGGTACAGGTGCTTGAACCGGAAACAACTGTCGTTAAGAACATCGTAAAGAGACGTTCGTAATGACGTCATGGACTTCAAACCAGCGGTTTCAATTACCGCCTTCACTAGTCTCAACCTATGAAATGGAGCGATGCGCATTATGAAACCTCATCAGAGGCTCTACAAGCCGGAAACAAAGGAACTCTTATGGCTAGAAAGCTAAATCGCGGAGAAACCCCAAGAATGGCAGTTAAAGCACAGGCATTCAAAAAAAAGAACCGCCTCCGTGCGCTTCTCTCTGTTTGCTTAGTCGCAGCGGGGATCGGACTGATTGGGTTCGCGCTTGCTAAACTTGACATGCTGCCATTTGGTAAAGCAGCAGCAGAAGAAGATGTGTCGGTCACACAGGATTTGTTTATCCAGGACCGAGTTCCGTACCTGGCACGATTCTCGGAACGATAACGTTAAACAATTTTGAAAAGCTTGCAATCATTCAATTTCATCAAAAACAACTTCTTCAATTTCGTTCTGCGTACCAGGTACATTTTAAAGAAGTTCGTTTCTGCCCACACCCTCATTATAGCTACAATCCCTCGGATTTCGTTCCGCTCCACAATACTATTTAACTCTCAGTCTCTAAAAAATTCATCTCTTCTTTATCCCTCAAATTGCAGATCAGAGCTCCACTACATCCTTCGTGAGTGACCCCCACCAGGCCTTCCGGCCTGGTGGATTTTTCTGTCCGCAGGACAGAAAAAAGCAGGGCGCGCATGCGCTTCTACTTGCACCCTCATTATAGCTACAATCCCTCGGATGCTGCTGCGCGGCATCCTTCGTGAGTGACCCCCACCAGGCCTTCCGGCCTGGTGGATTTTTCTGTCCGCAGGACAGAAAAAAGCAGGGCGCGCATGCGCTTCTACTTGCACCCTCATTATAGCTACAATCCCTCGGATG